>JAFRBK010000032.1 GCA_017404985.1 Clostridia bacterium
AGGACATGGACACCCCGGCGGAGTTTTATGCCGGTGAAGCTGAAGACCGGCGTTTCCGCTATCTGAACGCGAAGCATGAGCTTGACAGATGGATGGCAGCACACGGGCAGCAGGGTTTACTGGAACTGATTGAAAAGCTCACTAATGGAGAAGATTTCGATATGGCTTACGGCAGTTAACTCGGAAAATAATCTTCCGAAGGCAGATTTCCAAATTTAAATTTTCCTGTGCAAGACTGGTTGAGCAGAAACCTGACCATTTCGGAGCATCTTACCTGCCAAAAATGCATTTCACCTGCCGATTTGTTGTGTTCTGTTGCCCCGCAGGATTATCCTTTGCCTGATCAAACAGACGGAGGGTGATCCCATGAAGAAACTGTATGAGAAAAACGAATTGACATTTGCCCTGGTATGGATCGCAATCTATGTTGTCGGCACAAGCCTGGCAGAAGCCCTGAGCGAATCAATCAGCGTGTATAAGCTGGTTTCCGCCGTGTTTCATATTGCCTTGACTGCAGCCCTGTTTCTGTGGGTCAGGCGGAACGGCCTCATGGAAAAGTACGGCCTGTTCCTGCCGCGTTACCGGCTCCTGCAGGCCTGGTTCTTCATTCCGCTGGCGCTGGTATGCCTGTATAAGCTGGTCTTCAGCCCGGCTCTCCGCTTTTCCGCAACGGAAAGCATCCTCTTTGTGATCAGCATGCTGTGCGTCGGCTTCCTGGAAGAACTCATTTTCCGCGGTTTCCTGTTCAGAGCGATTGAAAAGGAAAACCTGACCCGGGCGATCATCATCTCATCGGTCACCTTCGGCATCGGGCATATCGTGAACCTGTTTAACGGTCAGGATCTCCTGGACACCGCCGCCCAGATCATCTTCGCCGTGTTCGTCGGTTTCGCGCTAGTCATCCTTTTCCACAAAGGGAAGAGCCTGGTACCATGCATCGTTTTTCACGGCGTGTTCAATGCCCTCTCCGTGATCGCGAATGATGAGGCGCTGAACAGCGCCTTCGGCGATCCGGTTTCCGCCGCGCTGATCATGATCGCGGCCAGCGCGGTCATATTGGGAGGTTATTCCCTCTGGAACTGGAAACACCTGCAAGGATAAAAGGCGCATTGCGGTTCAATGCCCGCTCTGATATACTGACTGCAGTCCGGCTGAAAGCGGCCGGTATAAAGGAGCGGGCCTATGAAACTGGAAACCAAGAAGATTCCGGAAAGCGAACCGGAAATGGTGGAGATCCGGTACCACTGGATTACGGACGAGATCCAGGAAATCATTTCCTTTGTCAAAATCCGCCAGGGGCAGCTCAGTGCCACCCGGGACGGAAAGCGTTTTGAGGTGCCTGTGGTGGATCTGTTCTACGCCGAATCGGTGGATGAGCGGCTCTTTCTGTATACCGCTTCTGACAGTTATGAGATCCGGATGAAACTGTATGAGCTGGAAGACCTGCTGAAAAACAAAAGCTTCCTTCGTATTTCCAAGAGCATGATCGTGAACCTCATGAAGATCACTTCCGTTCGTCCAACCCTGAACGGCCGATTCTCAGCCGTCCTGAAAAACGGAGAGGAAATCATTATTTCCCGGAAATACGTACCGGCCCTGAAACAGGTCCTGAAAGGCGATGAATCCTGATGACCAGACAAAAATGGAAAGAGCTTCTTATCCGGGCACTCCGCCTGTATACGCTGCTGGTTACGCTGATCACCGTGCTGATGATTGTCCTGGGAAATCTGCTGGACCGGGGCCGCGTTTTCAGCTATGACGCATTCGTTTCCCCGCTAGTCTATGCGCTGATTGGCACGGTTGCCACCATGATCACCCGGTCGGATAAGGAACTCAGCGTCAGGAGCCTGGTCAGCCGGAAAATCATCCACTTGCTTCTGATTGAAGGAGCGGTCATTCTGATCGCCCTGAACGCGGATACAATCCCCACAGAAAAAAGCTGGGTGCTTCCCGGCCTTGCTCTGGGTATTTTCGCGGTCTTTGTCCTGACGCATATCATTCTGTATTTGATCAATAAAAAGGATGCGGAGAAACTCAATGCGGATCTGTCCCGATATCAGGAAAGGCAGATGAATGGTTCACCTATTCATGAATAGTTGAACATGATGCTTCAGAAAACCGGAAGTTGGGAAACTATGGCTTTATCCTCCTTTTTCTTGCGAGATAACTCCCATTTGGAGGGCACGGCGGAAAGAGCGTTTACTTGCTGTCAAAATACCTTAAAGATATTAAAGACGAAGAAGCCATTGCCATTAATTGTCATATGGGTTTTTCACGTGCGGAAGATAATTCAATCAATATTCGTGAGCCTTTTCATTTTTCCCCACTCGCATGGATTGTTCACGCAGCTGATGAAGCAGCGACATTTATGCTGGATCGAGGTGCTCCTGAAAGAGTGTATTTCCAACAAAAAGCGGTAGATGGGTCTCAAAGTCCTACCGCCTTTGTTGGATTTGCAAACATCTTGCAAACATGACACCCCTTTTTCAGGCGATTTCAGATGGGAAAATGCAAACTCAGACGAACAGTAAATCGCCCGCCATCCTTGCACCACAAGGCTTAGACGATCTCAGACGAGCGCCAAGGCGCACGCCAAACAAAAACTCCTAAGCGGCAAGCCGGAGGTTCGAATCCCGCCAGGTTCGCGATGATTACTCTGTCATATCGGTTTTTCACCACGTCTGGTTCGATTTCCGGAATCTTTCGTCCAATCAGACGTCAGGAAAGTATGGACTTATCCATGGCACGATCAGTGAAAGGCGGAATAGTCTTATTGACGGGACGCGGAATCCTATAGGCGGGAATCTCTTCCTCCAGACTGTCCGCGTACTGCTTCATGAAATCCCGGATCGCTTCAGCGAAATCCCGGAAGGAACTGAACCTTTCCCCCGGCCTAAATGCAGCTGCTTTCTGAATGATTTTCAGAAGGTCCGGGTGAATAAATAGCGTTCGGATCTGATCCTCCGGGCCGCGCCGGAATTCTCCGTTCTCCGGTATTTCAAATGGAACCCGACCGCCCATCAACAGAGCGTACATGGTAATCCCCAAAGAATACATATCTTCCTTCCCGCTGCACTGTTCGCCCTTAACAATTTCCGGCGCCCTGAACGCTGCGGTTCCGGTCTGCTTTTCGTAGACCGGATACCCAGTTTCCCGGCAGTGGGAAAAATCCCCGATTCTGGCCGTGCCATTCACGATGATGATGTTCTGCGGCTTGACGTCAAAATGGGTATATCCCTTCTCCTGAATGTATTCCAATGCATCCGCGGTTTCCAGCAACACCTGCAGCACCTCCCGGAGAGCGCATTTTCGCCAGGCAAAAAAATCCAGGCTGGCTTCGCCTAATTCCTGCACGATAAAGAGTTGCCCTTCATTCTTATAGCAGGCGACGGGCCGAACCGTTTTTCCGCTGTCCGCGAAGATTTTAGAGATTTCATAGTCCCGGCAAGCTGTTTCCAGCTGTTCCGGTGCTTCCCAGGGAATTACCTTCACAGCGTATTCCAGCAACTGGGTCGCGTGGTATACGGTTCCAGTGCTCCCCTTTCCAATGACATGGCTCAGCCGGAACTGTTTCATCTCCTCCGGCAGCACAGGCCACGGTTCCGGAAACACCCAGTCCGGCGCCCCGGAGAACCGGTCTTCTTCCGACCAGGAGTTCATCTCTTTCATATTAACAAGCCATCCTCCTATTACAGATACTCAATCAAGCCAATCTTCAAGAACCAAACCCGGAACCCGGCTGAATTCACCTGTATTATGTGTTACCAACGGGATTGAAAGCGCACGGGTGTGGGCCGCGATCAGTGCATCCCGGTCACTGATCGGTTTCAAAAAAGAAAGGGCTGCCCAGCGAAGCGCCCCCTCTTTGTCCCATGAGAAAAGGTGATTTTGTCAGCCCTGATTCCGTGCATCGCGCCATTCAACGAATGCCTTCAGTTCCGGCTCTGACAGCTTCAGCGCCAGCGCCATCACCGCCAGGTCATCCACGATGCCGATGACCGGAATGCTGTCCGAAATCAGGTCTTTCTTCTTGAGCAGATATATAATTGCCCCCACCAGACAGGCAATCACCTTCGGGGAAACAACCGTGTATTCCTTCGTCACCCAGGCTTTGATCATCGCGATCATCAGCGGCAGGTCTGACAGGGTTTCGCCGATCTTCGGGACTTCCTTCAGTTTCTCTTCCAACTGCACCAGAATTTCATCCACCTTGGACGGATTGCCAATAATCTCCTCGGCTTCCGCCGTTCCCCTGCCCAGCCGTTCTTTCACCTGATCAGAATTGATATTCATGTGTTTTTCCTCCTCATTCTTTCTTGTTATTCATACAGACGCAGGAACGCCTGCCACAACAACCCTGTCCTTTCTACTGTTCCTCTTTTTCCGTTTCATCCGCCGGAGGGAACAGATTCCCAATGACCTCCTGCGCTCCGCCCAGCTGATCATAGGAAACATAGAACCTGCTCATTTCAAACATCGGACCAACCCGGATGGCCATCCCCGCCCCCATAACATCCTTCTTCAGATACGGGATGTTATTCTGCTTCAGCAGATCCTCCAGAATTCCGGAAGAAAGATAGGGCTGTTCGGTCAGAAAGCAGGGATCTTTTGCCTCCGGCTCCCTGACTTTGCTGTTTTTGCAGAAGGGACAGCGGTCGGTTTCGATGATTCGATTGCATTTTTCACAATACATGGCCTTCATCCTCCTATCGCGGCTTTTGAATGTGCTCAAATCTTATCAAAACCGGGATATGCCGTCAAGGCAAACGACGGAGATTTATTTCATCACCACAGAGAAGTCGTCCAGCGTTCCCCAGCTCTTTTTTCCGCATTTGATCTTCACGCCGACGGTCAGGCTCCCGGACGCCACGGGAATTTCGCTAATCACCGGATGCTGCCAATCCGCCCACCGGGTATTCATGAAGGACGTTTCGTAGTATTGGCCGTCCGCGAACACATACAGGACCATCGAGGCATCGGTCATGTCCCCGCCCTGGGACCAGACCGATGCTTCATATGTTCCGGCAGACAGGCCTTTCACAGTCTGCTGAACCCCGAAGGACATATCTTTCTCAGACCAGAAGTGGAAGGCCTTTGTTCCTGAATGGGCATCGTTGACGAAATCCTGGATATCGTAAGGGATCTCCGCCATTTCGGAGAAGGCTTTCCACATGGAAACATCCGGTTCCTCAAAGCCCGGGTTCAGCACCAGGTTCGACGCTTCAGCCGGGGACGCAGCGGGTTCTTCGGCCGGAGGCACAGTGGGCTCTGCGACCGGATGCGGCTGTGCAGACGGGATGCCGTTCTCCGAGAGCCGGCGCACGGTATCCAGAACGAGCAGCGGATGCCCGGTGAAGTCGAACATCGCCTGATTGTCCCAGGCACAGCCGCCGGTTTCATCCTCTACTTTTGGGTCGTACCCGTGCGCGAAGCGCGTCGCCCAGCCACTGCCCTGGGTTTCCCAAAGGCTCAGGTTTGCAGCCGCGTTCGGGCCCACGGGAGTCCAGATCCCGCCCCAATAAAACACCCCAAACCCGCCGGCGCCCGCAACCGTACGGCACACGTCTTCCCACTCCTGTGCCTGCCCCGCCGGCGTCACGGGATACATGCCGGGATCGTAATCAACCACGTTGCCTGCCCCATCTCCATCCGCAGACGTAAAGGGCCAAGCCGTTTCCGCCACGAAAACCTCCTTCCGGAAATCCTTCCGGATTGCGGTGATGTCATCGGATAAAACCTCCAGCGTGCTGAGCCAATAGGGATAATAGGAGAGCCCCACGGAATCGTAATCCGCGCCGCGGATCTCCAACTGGCGGAGAATAGTTGAAATCATTCCATAATTCTGCAGGTCTGTCAGATGCACACAAACCATGATCTCCCGGCCCCGTTCAGCAGCCATTTCCCGTACGGCCCGGCAGCCGGCAGCGATCAGGCGGGCCATGTTATCCAGGTCATACTCTCCCGCCATGCCTGTCGTGGTTTCGTTCCCGACCTGCACCATGTCCACATCGCCGCCGGCATCCAGAATCGTTGCCAACGCTTCCTTTGTATATAACGCCAGAGCGGTTTCCTTTTCATCCACGCTCATCCCCGCCCAGGCTTTCGGCGCAGTCTGCCGGGAAGGATCCGCCCAGAAATCGGAATAATGGAAATCGACCAGCGTTTTCATGCCCAGCTTCGCGGCACGTGCGCTGAGCTCCGCGGCCCTTTCCGCGTTGATGTTTCCGGCGCCGTATCCCCTTCCCTGCGCGTCAAAAGGATCGTTCCACACCCGCAGGCGGATATGGCTGACTCCGCTTGCGGCCAGCACGGTGAGCGCGTCCGCCGGGCGGCCGTCGGTATCGTAATAACGGACGCCGCTGCTCTCCTGGGAAAGCAGTTCCGAAACGTCCACGCCCTGGATAAACGCTTCCGGCTTGCTTTCCGCACAAGCGTTCCCGCCCAGCAGCGCCAGGATCAGCAGAAAAACGAGCATTCGTTTCAGCAACAGATTCTTCATATGCATATCCTCCCACAGCAAAACAAAACGCAACGCAACGATGATACTATTATATCCGGTTCCCGGGAATTATTGAATACCAAATTCGTACCGTTTGTCAAATCTTTGCAGGATAAATGTGCAGGATGAATGCGAAATGGAAAAATCAGGGCACTTGACATCAAGGCAAGAGGTTGATATAATGCTTATTGAAGCAAATTGCTCCATATCAGTTTGAAAGGAACTGTGGATCTCATGAGACCGAAACTCAACGAGAGAAAAAAGATCATCGCGGATTTTATCCAGCAGTATTTTGAAGAAAACGATCAGAATCCCAGCGAGCGGGATATTTCGGAAGGCACCGGAATTCCCCCTTCGTCCGTTCACCGGTTTCTGGCGGAGATGCGCGATCAGGGGGAGATCCTGTTTGACGGGCGGAGAAGCGTCCGGACACAGAAGCTGGACCATATCAGCGGCGTGAACCTGATTCCCGTGCTGGGGGCCGTTGCCTGCGGCCCCGGCCAGGAGGAAGAAGAGGAGTTCATCGAATACCTTCGCATGCCGGAAAGCCTGGTCGGAAAGGGCGAGATGTTTGCACTAATCGCCAAGGGTGAGTCCATGGTTGACGCCGGCATCCACCCGGGAGACTATGTGATTGTCCGAAAGAACCATGCTGCCAGGCCTAACGATATCATCGTCGCGCTGATGGACGGGAAAAACAACCTGAAGAAACTGGTGCAGGAAGGGAAAAAGGTGATTCTGCGCTCCTGCAACCAAAAAAACCAACACCTGTATCCCGATATCCTTCCGGAAGAGGGATCGGAGCTGCAGATCCAGGGCGTCGCCATCGGCGTATACCACGGGCTTGTGTCCGGCTGACCCGGCAGCAGCAGGACACAAAGATAAACCTGGAAGCAGAAAACGACCTGAACAGCGAAAGGAGATAAAAAATCATTGTATCGCCCATTCAAAGCATCCGAACTGGCCGCCAAAAAAATCAATTACTTCTGGCCCGGCGTGATCGCCTACGGGTTCCCGGCATATATCAACGGTTCCACCGGACTGGGGAAAACGAACATCCTGCTGAAAGTAGCGGCTGACGCCACCAGGGGCATTTTCCCTCCCGGAATCGGCAAGCACGGCCTGACCGCACCGAAACACGATTCCCCTATCAGGATTTTCTATGTTTCCACGGAGAATCCGGTTCGAGAAATCGTCTACCCAGCCCTGCTGCACAATAACGCAGATACCAGCATGATCAAAATCCAGAAGGAAGAAGACGGCCATTTTGTGCTTTGCAGGGAGGACCTGGAAGCTGTCATGAAAGATTTTGAACCCCGGCTCATCATTATTGACGCCTTTCAGGAGCATCTGCCAGAGGGGTGCTCCCTGTCGGACGGGGAGCACATGAGCAAGCTGATGCGCGAGCTGGAGCAGTTTGCCTATGAGACAAATGTCGCGCTGATTATGATCGGCAACGACTCGAAAGGAACAGAAGGAAGGGCGGATGCCAACAAGCTGCTGGGGAGCGGCGTGATCGCCCGCAGGGCCAGATCGCTGATCACTGTCAAGAGCGACGGCGATGAACGGTATATCAAGGTGACGAAGTGCCTCGGGTTTACGAAAAAGGAAGATACGCTGATCGGATACAGATTCAACAATGACGGCTATCTGGAGTTCTATCCATATGGCGAAGAAGGAACTGAGGACGAAGTCAGCGAGAAAAAAGTCACTGTCGTTCAATTTATCCAGGATTCTTTGTCAGAAGGACCGCTCAGCGGTGATGACTTATTTCACATTGCAGAGGAGAAAGGGTATTCAAAGCATCAGATATACAAGAATTTGGAAAAATCAAAGGCGAAGGTGAAAAGAATCGGTGCCCATCAATCTTATTGGTACCTGCCAGAGGTTACACCCGATATAGAAGCATATCTTAGAAGTGTAAGCTGAACCATTTGTCTATTCGCTAAAGGCCATGTCATCGGCGAATTGGCGAATAGGCGAATAGAGGTCTGCAGACCTTGATAAATAACGCTTGCCTATTCGCCAGTCATCGGACAAATTGGCGAATAGGCGAATAGGATTGGCATATTTTTCCATAAAGCAGTTCTCTGAATTATCTTTTCGTGATAAAGCTCATAAAAGCATGTAACCCAAGTATCCCATATCCAACGCCCGGCTCAGTTTGTGACTCGATTTTTTTGTGACTCGTTCGTTCCGGAACGTGATGAAACTCAAAAAAAGTGAAACTCAAACGGTGATATGATCCGTGATGCCCGGCGATTCGAGTACAGCCCGTGTACACTCAAAAAACAGTACACTCAAAACTTGATACGGCAACAAAAGAATGGAAATAATGGTCAAAAAGATGACCAGCGCCGTTTCTGGTGGCGGTGTTACTAAAAAAAGTGTTACTAAAGCATCATCCCCAGTCAACACACCTTCGGTTTGCATCTCGTATTATATGTTTCTCGAACCTGGTTTTGTGTATCAGTTTTTTTGTGTATCAGTTCTGGTTTTTCAGCGATGAAACTCAAAAAAATTGAAACTCAAAATGCCGGCGAAGCACTGGGCGGAAACAGCTGACGGCGGTAACTGCCAGCCTGCCGGGAGCTTGACAAAGCAGAACAGAACAGGCTATGCTTGGATGAACCGTCGGGCCGGCTGAACCGGGTTTTCCGGAAAAGGTCGGCAGGCTAAATCCATGCACAAAGGAAAATGAAGATATATGCAGTTTGGAATGCCAACCCTGATTGAAAACAGGACACTGGAGGAAAACATCGCCCTGTGCAGCAGCATGGGGCTTCAGTTCATCGAGCTGAACATGAATTTTCCGGAATACCAGGTGGAAGGCCTGGAGCAGACGGACAAACTGGTTCGCCTGGCGGAAGAAGCCGGCATCTATTATACCATTCATCTGGACGAGAACCTGAACATCGCGGATTTCAATCGCCTGGTGTCGGAGGCCTACCTGGAGACAGTACGGCGCACGATCCATGCTGCCGGGACACTTCTGGACCTGCGGGAACAATACGGCGAACCGGGGCGCCCACTGACGCTGAATATGCATATGAACCACGGGATTTTTATCACGCTGCCGGACCGCAGGGTGCAGATGTACGAGCGGGATTTTGACCGCTACATGCAGTCCTTCGCCGATTTCCGCAGCCGCTGCGAGGAATGGATCGGAGACCGGAAGATCCTGATCGTGGTTGAAAATACGGACGGGTTCCGCGATTATGAGAAAAAGGCGATTGAACACCTGCTGCAGAGCCCGAAATTCGGGCTGACATGGGACATCGGGCACTCAAAAGCCTGCGGGGAGAAAGATATTCCCTTCCTTCTGGAGCATCAGGATCGCCTGGCCCATTTTCATATTCATGACGGATCGGAGCATCCGCCGAGGAACCATCTGGCCCTCGGGGACGGCGAGATCGACCTGCAGGCGCGGCTGAAGCTTGCAGCCAGAAGAAACGCCACGTGCGTTCTTGAAACCAAAACCATCGAAGCTTTGAAAAAATCTGTCTGCTGGCTGCAAAATCATTGGTGAGGAGGCCCAAATGAAACTGGAGCGAATGGATGATTTCTTTGCCGCGCGGGTGGACGGCTATGATGAACACATGCGGACGACGATCGCCGGCTCATCGGATTTCTATGCCTTTACCGCTTCCCTGCTGCCGGCAGAAAGCGGAACACGCGTCCTTGATCTTGGCTGCGGGACCGGTTTGGAATTGGAAGAATACTTCCGGATCAATCCGAACGCGGATGTCACCGGAATTGACCTGTCAGAAGCAATGCTGAAAGCACTGAAGGCGAAACTCCCGGATCAGAATATCCATCTGATCCGAGGCTCATACTTTGATGTCCCCTTCGGCGAAAACACCTATGATGCTGCAGTTTCCGTGGAATCCCTGCATCATTTCCCGGCGGAGCAGAAAGAAAAGCTATACAGGAAACTGCATGATGCACTGAAGGACGACAGTTTCTTTGTGCTGACAGATTATTTTGCCGAATCCGACGCGCTGGAAAAAGAATATTTTCAGAACCTGAAACAGCTGAAGGCAGAGCAGAGACTGTCCGAAAGCGAGTTCTTCCATTATGATACGCCGCTGACTGCAGAGCACGAAATCCAGGTTCTGCGGCAGGCAGGTTTTTCAGACATACAGATTCTGAAAAGCTGGGGAACCACCTCTACCCTACTGGCGAGAAAATAAAAGATCACAGTTCATCTATGCCGGGTCACTCCTGCAGAAAGCCCATATATTCGTTAAAGACATTGAACAGCATGTCTCCGGAGCAGACCGGGAGCTCGTATTCCGTCTGCCCGACCGGAACGAATTCAAACAGGTCCGCCGCGCCGGTGAGTACCAGCGCCGGAATCACATCCACGCACTTTCCCAGCAGGATTTCAAGATAGGGCACATATTTAGCAGCCTGCAGCACTTCGTCCGGGTCAATCCGGTTCTTCATCTTGAATTCCAGTGTGAAGGCCCTCTCCCCTGTCAGCACCAGCACATCCGCATAAATCCGGATATACCGCGCCCGGTTAAAGCGCAGTTCGAACACGATTTCCCAGTCCTGAAACCGGCCATCTGCCATCTCCTTCAGGTCTGCAAAAAGGCCCAGCATCACTTTCCGGCAGTCCAGGAAAGAATGAATCAGGCCCCGGGTATCGTTCAGGTTGCGCCCGATCCGCCGGCAACCGTCCTCCAGCACCGCCAGCCATTCCTCCTCGCTCTGGGCGAGGAATTCCTTCACCAGGCCGTACCAGCCGGAGAATTCGTACAGCCCTTCATGCGGAAACTGCTGCCGCACCAGGGCATGCCAGCGGTATTCCCTGTCCTGATAGCACATTTCCCGCATCAGGGCGGACTTCACCAGGAGGCGGCTGACTTCCGTCTTTTCCAGCCCCAGTTCCCCGGCAATTTCCCGGGCTTTCAGCCCATTGCTCGTGGAAATCAGCCCGTATACCCGCTGCTCTGTTTCCGAAAACCGGAGCAGCTCACGTTCTGCAGCCATTACGTTTCTCTCCCCGCGCGGACCTTTCATTCCAAAAAATCAATCAATCAGTGAAAAGATGGCTGTCCCGTTCTGAGACAGCCATCTGAAATTTGGTGCCGGATTATTTGGCTTCCGGAGCCTTGAAGCTGATCACCGTCGCGCCGGTCATGGCGTCGGCCGCCAGCAGGCTGATCGGAACCGTTTCAAAATGCAGGGTTTCAAAAGCGCCTTCCCGGCCGCTTTCCGTCTTGAAGCTCAGGGTCACCACATAACCTACCTTGTTGGAGCCGTTGATCTCCACGGAAGCGCCATTCGCCAGGCCTTCGCCGGCATAATTCTCGCTCTTTTCACCGGTGGTGTTGTCCGTCACGAAGAGCTCCGTCACCTTTTCGCCGGTGGTGTTATACACGGTGTAGGTGCACACGGGGGCCTTGAAAGCGATGGGCGTCGCGCCGGTCTTGGCATCCTCGCCCGCAGCTGCCTTGTTGGCTTCAATGGTTTCCGCGGACAGCAGGGTGATCGGAACATCCTCGAAGTGAAGGGTTTCGAAAGCGCCTTCGTGGCCGCCTTCTGTCTTGAAGCTCAGGGTGACCACATAGCCTTCCTTGTCCGTCCCGTAGATTTCCATAATGCCGTCCTTAGGCAGGCCTTCCTCGCCGGCGTAGTTTGAGCTCTTCTCGCCAGTGGTGTTGTCCGTCACAAAGAGCTCGGTCACCTTCTCACCGGTGCTATTAAAAATGGTGTAGGTGCAGGTTTTGGGTTCTTCCGCCAGCGCCCAGGCGCAGCTGAGAACCAGGCACAGTGCCAGAATCATGGATAACGTTTTTTTCATGGGATACCTCCTGTAATATCATGATCGATTTTTTCAAAAAAGCCGGATAGGCTTTCTTTGCGCACATCTTATCATATTGTGCGAAAAATACAAGTGCTTTTCCGAAAAAAAACTGGATACAAAGCAGGGAATCTGCATTGACTTTTCCCCTGTTCCCCAGTAAGATGTGCCTTGAGCGGAACGGGCTTTTCCGGATCCGGTTCCGCTACTGTCATGCAGAGGTTTATTCAAAATGAGCTTGAGCGGGCACCAGCCAATCGATCATAAGGAATTCTATCGAAAACTGAGGAAAATCGCCACGCCCATTGGATTCCAGAGCCTGATGATGGCTTCCGTGGCAGCGGGCGACGCGCTGATGCTCGGCCAGGTCACCCAGAACGAGATGACGGCGGTTTCGCTGGCCACCCAGGTGCAGTTCGTCCAGAATATGTTCCTGATGTCCGTTACGGCGGCCGGCGGCATTCTGGGCGCCCAGTACTGGGGAAAAGGCGACCGCGAGACCGTACGCTGCCTGTTCAACCGGATGCTGCGCTGGTGCGGCGTTATCTCGCTGATTTTCTTCGCTGCCTGCGAGTTCTGCCCGGAACTGCTGATGAACCTTTTCTCCCATGATCCCGTGATCCTGGAAATCGGCAGCGGATACCTGCGCATCGCCGGCTGGTCCTATCTGCTGAACGGCATCTCCCAGTGTTACCTGACCGCCATGAAGGTATCGGACCATGTGGGCCCCTGTGCGTGGATTTCCTCCTCCGCCGTGGTGTCCAACATTCTGCTGAATGCCATCTTCATTTTCGGCCTGCTGGGCGCCCCGGCCATGAACGCCCGCGGAGCGGCGCTGGCCACCACGCTGGCCCGGAGCATCGAGCTGGCGCTGTGCCTGATTGTTTCATCCGGGAAAACCTATCTGCGCCCTGCCTGGCACAGGTTCTTCGAACGCCAGAAGCTGCTGGCCAAGGATTTCCGACGCCAGTGTTTTCCGCTTTTGGGCAGCGGCCTGCTCTGGGGCGTCGGTTTCACTTCCTACACGGCCATCATCGGGCATATGGGAACGGAAGCGGCGGCCGCCAACGCGGTCGCGGCCGTGGTGCGCGACCTGATCTGCTGCGTCTGCAACGGCGTGGGCACGGCCGCCGGCATCATGGTGGGCAACGAGCTGGGCGCCGGCCGGCTGGAAAAGGGCAAAGCCTACGGCATCAAGCTCAAAAATATCTCGTTCGTCATCGGCATCGGCTCCATGGCGGTCGTCCTGGCGCTGACGCCGCTGGTTACACGGATGGTTATCCTTTCAGAGGAAGCCGCCGGATACCTGACCGGGATGATGATTATTATGGCGGTCTATATGATCGGCCGCTGCGTCAACACGATCACCATCAACGGCGTGCTGGACGGCGGCGGCGATACGGTCTTCGACCTGTATTCCCTGGCGGTCACCATGTGGGGAATCGCGATTCCCCTCGCCCTGCTGGGCGCGTTTGTGTTCGGCTGGCCGGTGCTGGTGGTCTATGCCTGCACCTGCCTGGATGAAGTGGGCAAAATCCCCTGGGTCATGGTCCGGTTCCGGAAATACCGATGGGTTCAGGACCTGACCCGAAAAAAGGAAGAAGGAGATGGTTCCCTGTGAAAACCGCAAGAAAATGGATGAAACCTGTTGCTCTGCTGGCTGCTGCTTTGCTGCTCCTGTCGTTCTCCCCTGCCGGGGCTGAATCCGCTGCGCCGGCACAAACCGAGGCTGCGACGCCGATCCCTACGTCCGCCCTGTTCCATTATGAGCACGATCCCCGGGAAAACCCTACCGCCATGCGGGATATTGTGGTTAATCCGCAGGCTATCTACGGATTCTCCCCCAGTACGGCGGAAGGCTCTACCCTGAAGGACTACGCGAACACTATCGACTGGACAAACGCGGAACAGGTGGCGGACGCCCGAAAGCTGCGCGAAGCGTATCATGAGAGCATGGAGGAACTCTATTCGCTCACCATGGCCATGATGAAAGAGGACAAGGACATCGAAGCCATCGCCCGGGCCGTCAGCCGGCGCCGGAACGAACTCCGGCTGGAAGCCGACAAAGACAATCCCGAAGCCGTTGCACTGACCAAAAAGCGGAATCTGGAAACCTATGGGGATGAATTCGGCCCCTCAGCGGATTCGCTGTATGAAAAGTACGGCTCCTGGGACATGGTCCTGATCAAGGCGCTGGGCACGAACCCCGGCATGGATGCCTGCGTCGGGCTGTATGATGAGTACTACTATATCTATGATGTTGTGGATGAGGGAGAAGAAGAGGAAACGGAAGAGGAGGAAGCGGGAGAAGAAGATCGTGGGGCCCCGTAGTCACAGGTTCGACTAATCCCACCAACGCAAAAGGACCTTTCCTTTCGGAAGGCCCTTCGCGTTGGTGGGATTAGTAGGACTCGAACCTATGACCCCCACGATGTCAACGTGGTGCTCTAACCAGCTGAGCTATAATCCCATGCGGTCAACGAAATGCATTATAGCAGGAATCCGGATGAATTGCAAGCACAATTTTTTACGATTCATGAGCACCTTGTTTTGCGAAGGGCTTTGTGGTATCATATCCCGTGAAGGCAATCAAACAGACAAATCGGATTCAAAGCAGTTTTTGCAATGATTTCTATCCGGATCAAGGAGGAAAAGAACCGTGGGAGAAAAAATGAGGCTGGTAACCCGCAGCGACTTTGACGGATTGGCTTGCGCCATGATGCTGAAGGAACTGGACATGATCGATGATATCAAGTTCGTGCATCCCAAGGATGTGCAGGACGGGAAAGTGGAGCTGAGCAAGAACGACATCACCACCAACCTGCCCTACGACCCACGGGTCGCCCTGGCTTTCGACCATCATGAATCGGAAATCGACCGGCTGAAAGCGCAGGAGACGGGAGGAAAGCTGATCATTGATCCCGAAGCCCGCAGCGCAGCTCGCGTGGTATATGACTACTACGGCGGAAAAAAGGTTTTCTCCCGGATCAATGACGAGCTGATGGAGGCCGTGGACAAGGGCGACAGCGCCGATTTCACCATGGACGAGATCCTGCACCCCACCGGATGGGTGCTGCTACACTATCTGATGGATCCCCGGACGGGGCTGGGCCGGTTCCGTAATTTCAGGATTTCCAACTATGACCTGATGATGGAGCTGATTGATTACTGCCTGAACCATTCCATCGACGAGATTCTGGAAATGCCGGACGTGAAGGAACGGGTCACGCTCTATTTCGAGCAGGCGGAACAATTTGAAGCCCAGCTGAAGCGCATCGCCCGGGTGGAAGGCAAGGTCGTGATCCTGGACCTGCGGGAAGAGGAAATCATTCATGCGGGCAACCGGTTCATGATCTACGCCCTGTATCCGGAAACCCAGATTTCCGTACACGTGGCCTGGGGCTTCCGGAAGCAGAACACAGCCGTGATGATCGGAAAATCCATCGTCAACAAAGGCTCCCAGGTAGACATCGGTGAGCTGTGCCTGAAATACGGCGGCGGCGGCCATCATAACGCGGGCACCTGCCAGCTGGAAAACGATGTGGTAGACCAGGAACTGCCAAACATCATCGCCGCGCTGAACGCCTGACGCTAAAGAACCTCCCCGGTTTCGATCCGAAGCCGGGGAGGTTCTTTCGGCAACCTAACAACCGATCGGCAGCCCGAAGGCCGATTACCGCAGCCGGCTCCGCATCAACGGGGCCAGGTTTTTTTGATTTCTTAAATGCATTTCGGTACCTCTTCCCGGGGTTCCGATTGCTTCGGCGGATGGCGGCGAAGGTATTCCTCAAAGGGTTTCTGCGCCGCAGCCCTGATCCGGGCTTCCCCGCCATGCTCAAAGAACCAGCAGACACTCGGATCCACACCGCAGAAATTGTCCCCCGCAATCAGGGCCCCGTTCCGGCATCCGCCGCTGCAGCGGCTGATATAGGGGCACTCCCGGCATTTTCCGCTGCCATCGCGCACCTGCCCGACGGTTGTCCGGCACAGGCGGTCGAACTCCGAATCCCCCAGAATATCCTTCAGCGGGGTTTGGAACAGGTTCGGGAAATGCTTCGCATAGCCGCAATCCGCCATGCCCATGCAGGGGCACACCATGCCGTCCGCGCCGATATAGAAATTGTTCCGGATCACGCCGCAGGAAGGCGCGACGGTTTCATCCTCCGCAGAGCATTCCCGCACATTGAAAATTCCCCATTCCGGCTGTCCCGGCGTGTATATGAACGAGCCGGACAACATGATAGAAAGCGGGGCATCGTCTTCGAAATACTGCGGGATATAAGCTTCAAACATTTCCAGCTCTTCCTCGTTGGTCAGCTTCAGGTCCTGCAGTTCCGGCTGGGCCCATTCTCCCAGATCCAGCATGGAGCCGCATTTCATGCTGCCTACGCCCAGGGAGGCCATCAGATTGACCGTTTCCCGAAGCACCTGGCGGTTTTTCCGATGCATGCACATGGAAACCGAAACGGGGTGCTTCCGCTGCTGCAGGAGCTTCAGGGCCTGAAGGGTCCTTTCCTCCGCTCCCGGCACGCCCCGCAGAAAATCATGCCAGCCGACGCCGTCAAAGCTCAGCTGAAACGCCGGATGGACATGGCGCCTGTCCAGTTCGTCCAGAAGGGTTTCATCCACCAGCCAGCCGTTGGTATAAATGGTTGCAATCCCGATTCCCCGCTCATTCATGGCATCGACGATATCCAGGAAATCGCTCCGGGTCAGCGGCTCCCCGCCGGTAATGCCCACGGAAAAGATACCGCATTCCGCCAGCTGGTCCGCTATATCCATGATCTGTTCATGGGTCGGAACGCCGTGGGCGGCATGCGGGGCGGACATGAAGCAATGGCGGCATTTCAGGTTGCACGCACCGGTTACGGACCAGTGGGCCTGCTCCCTGAATTTCGCCGGATAGGTTTTATATTCCTGATCGGGACTGAGGAATTCGGCAAAACCGGCGGGGCGGATGACGCCGAGGAATTTGGACTCCTCAATGAACTTTTTCTCCTCGTCCGAAAGCTGATCCTCATCCAGGTCGTGAGCCCCGTCACAATACACCAGCTGAAGGAAACGCGCTTTCGAGAGAAATTTCGTATACTTCCGCCGTGTATCGTATACGCCGAAATGCCTGTCCTGCCATCCCCGCAGGCAGTAGCGCCTGTCCAGCAAATACCGCATGGGCTATCCTCCGTATCAAAAAACTCCTGCCGGCAGCACAGCCCGCCGGCAGGTTTTTATACGTTCCGTTTCTCAGGACATCAGGTAATCCTTCACCCGGTTGAGCAGGATCACGTCGAAGATGCCGTTCACCGTATAGCAGACGCCGATATACACCATCAGCAGGTCTTCCACTTCCGTGCGCTTCATGATGATAAAAATGCCGGCGGCAATCATCAGGACGGAGAAAAGCACGATCCAGCCCGTTCCCGCGTTGTTCTCCGGGTCGCCCAGGGGCGCCATATTACTCAGGCCGTTCAGGATCAGGCCAATGCCTGCCAGAATCGGGAACAGGTCCACCACCGCAGCGGAATTTATCCACACCAGCACGCCGATCAGAGCAATAATGCCGCCGATAATCAGCTGCATGGAGTCCTTGACCGGCGAAAAAAGGAACATCAGTACACTACCAACGCCGATGGCGATCAACGTGCCGGCAGTAATCTTCACCATGACGTCCATGGCGGATTTGCGGGCAATGATCAGCGCGATGCCGAAGGCAATACTGGCCAGCGCGGGCACCAGCTTGGCGCGGTGCAGTCGTTTGATGAGTTCATTCCATCTTTCTCTCATTCCGAATCTTCCTTCCTGATCAGTTTCCTTCCTGATCTTTGAAAAATCATCCGTCATACTCCGGCATCCGCCGGAATTTCGGGATAACTTATTCTATTCGACACAGACGCGGGGTCATCCTCCCTCACCCCGGAACGAAATATTTCCTTCCCTCTCCTGTTTCCCTTATTCCATGGAAACCCGGTCAATTTCCGCCAGTTCCTCCGCGGTGAAAGCAATGTTTTTCAGGGCTTTCACATTATCCAGCACCTGCGCCGGACGGGATACGCCAATCAGCACGCTGGTGACCACCTCATCCCGGAGCAGCCAGGCCAGCGCCATTTCCGCCAGCGTCTGGCCGCGGCGCTGCGCGATATCATTCAGCGCCCGAATCCGGGCCAGGCGATCCTCCGACAGCGCGGAATCCTTCAGGAAGCGTCCGTCGGTACGAATCCGGCTGTCCGCGGGAATGCCGTCCAGATACCGGTTGGTCAGAAGGCCCTGCGCCAGCGGCGAGAAGCAGATGATCCCCTTGCCCAGCTTTGCCGCCGTTTCCTTCAGGCCGTTTTGCTCCACGGCCCTGTCGAAGATGTTATAGCGATTTTGGTTAATGATAAAGGGCACCTTCAGGTCCTCCAGGATCGCGGAAGCCTTTTCGAGGGTCGGCCCGTTGTAATTGGACAGGCCGGCATAGAGCGCCTTACCGCTTCGCACCGCCTGCGCCAGCGCACCCATGGTTTCCTCCAGCGGGGTTTCGGGATCCATCCGGTGATGGTAGAAAATATCCACGTACGGCAGCCCCAGCCTGGCAAGGGACTGGTCCAGGCTGGCCAGCAGGTATTTCCGGCTTCCCCAATCTCCGTAGGGGCCCGGCCACATATAATACCCGGCTTTCGTGGAAATAACCATCTCATCCCGGTAGGGCCGGAAGTTTTCCCGGAGGATCCGGCCGAAATTGATTTCCGCGCTGCCGCCTTCCGGCCCGTAGTTATTGGCCAGGTCGAAATGGGTGATTCCCAGGTCAAAGGCGGTGAAACCAATTTCCTTCATATTGGCATAGGATGCCGTGTCCCCAAAATTGTGCCAGAGGCCCAGCGAAACGGCGGGAAGCTTCAGCCCGCTTTTCCCACAGCGGCGGTACAGCATGGCATCATAACGGGCAGAATCAGCCTGATACATCTTTATTCCTCCTTTGGGCGGCATGGCGCCGCAGCCTTTTCTATATTGTACACTGGGAAAAGCGGCTGTTTCAACCCGTTTTTTGTCCTCCGTTTTTCATTTTCATACATTTATCGACGGAACCGGGCCGCCCGGGATGGTTTCTTCTCTGTTCTTTCTGGCGGTTCATTCTTGTTTGGAAGGCTCACGGATGGTAAGATAAAAAAACAGCCGGACGAAAAATGTCCGTATTATCCGCAGCAATGCATTTCGGGGTGAATGAATGAAGCAATATGTGATGGGGAACGGCGCCATCGCACTCGGCGCGCTCACAGCGGGCGTCGGTCTGGTAGCCGGATACCCGGGAACCCCTTCCTCGGAAATCATTGAAACCATCTCCAAAGCGCCGCACGAGGGCGTTCACCTGGAATGGTCCGTCAATGAAAAAGCCGCGCTGGAGGTCGCCGTCGCGGCCGCCTACAGCGGCGTCAGATCCATGGTGACCATGAAACAGATGGGGCTGAATGTCGCCTCCGACCCGCTGATGTCCGTCGCCTATCTGGGCGTGAAAGGCGGCCTGGTCATCGTCAGCGCAGACGATCCGGGCCCCATTTCTTCCCAGACCGAGCAGGATACCCGCCGCTTCGCGGATTTCTGCCGGATCCCGGTTTTCGATCCCGCTTCTCCGGAAGAAGCGTACGGGATGATTCAGGAGGCATTCGCCTATTCCGAAAAATACGGGACGCCGGTGCTTTTCCGGCCGACCACACGGGTCTGCCATGCCTATGCCGCCATTGAGGCGCCGGACCATTTCGCGCCGCGGCCGGCTGAAGGCTTTGTCCGCGATCCTTCGCGGTGGGTGATTTTCCCCCGCCTGTCCTATATGAACCACGCCAAAATGGAAAAGCGCAACGCGGAAATCAGCAAGGACTTTTCCTCCTTCCGGTTCAACACCGCGGAGGGGAATCCTTCCGAAAAAGCCGTCGTCGCCTCCGGCGTCAGCTATGCATATGTGAAAGAATGCCTGAAGGGGCATGAGGATGTCCGGCTGGTGAGAATTGCCACCGCCTTCCCCTTCCCCGAGGATTTCGTGCTGCAGGCGCTTCGCGGCGTCAAGAAAGTGCTCTGTATCGAGGAGCTCAGCCCCTATGTGGAGGAGCAGATTCTGAAAACCGCCGGAAAGCATCACCTGGACCTGACAGTTTCCGGAAAGCTGGACGGCAGCGTTCCCCACAACGGGGAAAACAGCGTGGAATTGTGTTCCGACATTCTGGACCGGTTCCTCGGCATCCGGACGAAGCTGGAACAGGTGGATATTTCGGATGCGCCGGCGCTGCCGGTCCGCCCGCCGGTGCTGTGCGCCGGTTGTCCGCACCGGGCTTCCTTCTACGCCGTCAAGCAGGCGATGAAAGGCAAAAAGGCCGTCTTCTGCGGGGATATCGGCTGCTATACCCTCGGCAACGCCATGCCGCTGGACATGGTGGATACCTGCCTGTGCATGGGCGCCGGCATCACCATGGCCCAGGGATTCGACTATACCAATCCGGATACAGTTTGCTTTGCCTTCACGGGGGATTCCACCTTCTTCGCTTCCGGCATCACCGGTGTCGTGAACGCGGTATACAACGGGGCAAACATCATCCTGTGCGTGCTGGACAATTCCACCACCGCCATGACCGGCCACCAGCCCCATCCCGGCACCGGCCGGAACATGATGGGCAGCCCGGTCGAAAAGGTCCACATCGAAAAAGTGCTGGAAGGCATCGGCGTCCGGAAAATCCTCACCGTGGATCCCCTTCAGCTGGAGGACAGCATTCGCGCGGTACAGGAGTGCCTGCCGGAACCCGGCGTCCGGGCAATCATTTTCCGTTCGCCGTGCGTCGCCCTGGCGAAACCGGAGAACAAGATGGCCGTGGATCCCGCCAAGTGCATAAGCTGCAAAAAATGCATCCGGGAAATCGGCTGCCCCGCGCTGGTCACCGAGGGCGGAAAAGTAAAGATTGAGCGGAATCTCTGTGCCGGCTGCGGCCTGTGCAGCTGCATCTGCCCCGTCGGCGCCATCGGAGGTGAACAGAAGTGAACAAGGATATTCTGATCTGCGGCGTGGGCGGGCAGGGCACCGTCCTGGCCTCGAAGATTATTGCCGCGTCGGCCATGGAGGAAGGCCATCCCGTCCACTCCGCCGAAACCATCGGCATGGCGCAGCGCGGCGGCTCCGTGACCAGCCATGTGCGGATCGGCGCGGACGCCTTTGCCCCGATGATTCCCTTCGGCAGCGCCGGCCTGCTGCTGGCCTTCGAACCGGGCGAGGCCGTGCGGAACCTGAAGTATCTGCGGAAAGGCGGCCTGGCAGTGGTCAACACTGCCATCACCAAACCTGTCACGGAATCCCTGAAGGAATCCGGATACAGCGGAAAGGTGATGGCAGAGTACCTGGAGCGGAAATGTGCCTGCATCTTTGTGGATGCGGAAGAGGCCTGCAAACCCTTTGGGTCCACCCGGTTTTTCAACATCATCCTGCTGGGGGTCGCCGCAGGGTCCGGCCATCTGGGCATCCGGAAGGAAACTGTGCTGAAGCAGATCGAAAAATACGTCCCCCCCAAATACCTGGAAATCAACACCCGCGCTTTTGAAGCCGGAATCAAAATCGCCGAATCAGAAACGGCGAAATAAGAAACTGCCCATTCAGAAAGGAGCGAACAGCCATGCAAATCAATGAAACCCAACTGGCAATGGTGGACAAACAGATCAAGCGGATTCTCGCCAGCGGAAACTACTACAGCGAGGTTTACAAAAAGGCCGGCATCACCGGCGTCAGCACCCCGGAGGACTTTGCGAAAATCCCCTTCACGGATAAAGCGGATCTTCGCAACGCCTACCCCCTGGGCATCCAGGCCGTGCCAGACGAGCAGGTGGTCCGGATTCATTCTTCCTCCGGCACCACCGGAAAACCCGTGATTATCCCCTATACCGCCAAGGACGTGGATGACTGGGCGACCATGTTTGCCCGGTGCTACGAGATCGCCGGCATTACCGCGAAGGACCGGATTCAGATTACGCCCGGCTACGGCCTCTGGACGGCGGGCATCGGCTTCCAGGCCGGCTGCGAGAAGCTGGGCGCCATGGCGATTCCCATGGGCCCGGGCAACACGGACAAGCAGCTGCAGATGATGATTGACCTGGAATCCACGGTGATCTGCGCCACATCCTCCTATGCCCTGCTGCTGGCGGAGGAGATCAACCGCCGCGGCCTGCGGGACCAGATCAAGCTGAAAAAGGGCGTCATCGGTTCGGAGCGCTGGAGCGAAGCCAAGCGGAAGTACATCGCCGACGCCCTCGGCATCGAGCTGTACGACATCTACGGCCTGACGGAGATTTACGGCCCCGGCATCGGCATCAACTGCCCGGGAGAAACCGGCATGCACGTCTTCGACGACTACCTCTATATGGAAATCATCAATCCCGAAACGGGCGAAGTGCTCCCGGACGGCGAGGAGGGCGAAATCGTCCTGACCACACTCGTCAAGGAAGGCGCCCCGCTGATCCGTTTCCGCACCCACGACCTGTCCCGGATCATTCCGGGAGAATGCCACTGCGGCAGAACCTATCCCCGCCTGGACATCATCAAGGGCCGGAGCGACGACATGTTCAAGGTACACGGCGTCAACATGTTCCCCAGCCAGGTGGAAGAGATTCTCGGCATGGTGGACGGCGTCTCCAGCGAATATAAGATTGATATTGCCCATGACGACAACATTAACCGGGACATCATCATGATCACCGTGGAGGCGGAAGGCCGGGTCGCGTTTGCGGAAACCGGCGAGACGATCAAGCAGCTGTTTAAATCCCGGATGAACGTGACCCCGCGGGTTGCCGTCATCGCCCTGAACACGCTGCCCCGCTCCGAAAAGAAGACGCGCCGTGTCTTCGACCATCGGGCAGAATAAGCCAAAACAAGCAAGCTTTCCGAAAAACGCATTCAGCCGGGCGGATTTCTCCGCCCGGCTGCTTTTCTGCTTCCGGCATCCTTTTTTTATTTCAGATCCGTCCGGATGATATACACCGTTACCGTTTTCATGCCTTCGGGGCGCAGGTCGTATCCGCCGTTCTTCGCCTGGTCCCGGGTGGCTTCATAGATCCTCATTGCCCGGCTCATCTGGTTGTCCATAAAGGCGAGCCCGGTCACAGCCCCGAGCTTTTCCGTACCCAGGATGCTGGATTGCAGGGCTCCGGTTCCCTGGCTCTGGAGCGCCGCGGCGCCCTCCGCCAGCTGCTTCGCGCCGCCGGAAGCCTGGTCCACGCCGCCCGTATAGGCCTTGACGCCATCCACAAAGGTTTTCACCTGGCCCAGCTGCTCCTTCAGCGCCTGCAGGCTTTCAACGGCTGTTTTTACCTCCGGCTTCAGCAGGGCAAAGGGCTGCAGCAGAGCAATCAGGCCGGTCAATTCCTTCTCATAGTTTTCCGCAGTCAGCACGGGCACCGCCAAACCGGTGGCGCTCAGGTCAGAAGCGGCCAGCTGCTTGTTGGCGGCATCCAGGATGCCGGCGAAGACAGCGTCCGCACCGTCGTTGAGGGCCGCGCTGTTTTCCGACAGGGTTTCCAGCCCGGCATTCAGCTGCCCGGCGCCCTCCGCCAGCTGTTTCGCGCTGTCATCCAGGGTTTTCAGCCCAGCGTTCAGTTCATTGATCTTTCCGGTCACCATTCCGGCTTTTCCCTGGGCCTCCGGCAATGCCTGGCCGTCCCGCAGTGCCGTCAGCACTTCCTTCACTTCCCGGATGTCCTTCGTCAGCTCCCCGCTAAGGCGGCTGTCGATTTCACCGCAAACCGCATCAATCGGGTCGGCGGAGGCAAAGGCCATCAGCCAGCCCAGCTCCGCATGGTCCGCATCAAAGCTCAGGCGGATGGTATCCGGCAGCTTCAGGCTCTCATCCGCACCGGGAACGGCCCAGCCGACCACCGCACTGTGGCCGGACAGGCTCATGACCAGGGCGTTTTCCGCCTGCAAATTGGCGATGCCCGTTTCGGGCAGCAGCATCACGACGGCTGCCAGATACGGAACTGATTCCACATGGGTAAAGGTGACGGCCAGCTCCGCATGGCCGCTCCTTCCCGCCAGTTCCTCCGCCGTCACTGTTTCCCCGTCCAGGGCCAGCGAGACCGTGGGAACCACGGGCAGCGCCTTATCCGACGTTCCCTGGTAAACAATATCCTTCCCGTTCGCCGCCCAGATCAGCGCTTCCCCTTCCAGCGTGAAAGCCTCGTCGCCCCCGGCGTTGAGGATTCCCGTCAGCATGGTCCTGTCCCTGATTTCCTCCGCTTTATCGGCATTTTCCAGCCGGATGCTGTCGGTCAGGCTCTGCACCGTTCCATCCGCGCCCGCCACCACGAAAACCCGCTCATGCTTCGTATTCTCCGCCAGCGCGGACACGCATCCCATCGCCAGGATCAGCGCCATCAAAACAGCCGTCAGTTTCTTACACATATCTTTTTTCTTCCTTTCTCCTTTTTCTCCGCTCAGCGGGCGGCCTTCATGTCAAGGGTTGTATGGACGATCAGCTTATCCAGCAGAAGCAGCACCGCAGGCAGAAGCAGCAGCACCACCGCGACGGACATCAGCGCGCCCCGGGCGATCAGCCTGCACATGGACGAGATAATAGCCACATTGGAATACAGGCCCACGCCGTAGGTCGCCGCGAAGAAGCCGATACCGCTGACCAGAATGCTCTGGGCCGCAGACGACACGGCTTTTTCCACCGCTTCCTTCCGGGCCAGCCCGGCCAACCGGTTCTGCTTATACCGGGTCGTCATCAGAATGGCGTAATCCACAGTGGCGCCCAGCTGGATCGTGGAGATCAGAATCGGTCCGACGAAGGGCAGCTCCGTGCCGGTGAAATACGGAACGCACAGGTTCGCAGCGATGGCCAACTCGATAACCGCCACCAGCAGCACCGGCAGCGAGAGAGACTTCTGCACCAGCAGGATGATTACGAAAATCGCCATCATGGAAATCAGGCTGACCACCGTGAAATCATGGTCTGTGCAGCTGATCAGATCCTTCGTGCAGGGCGCTTCGCCGATCAGCATACCGCCCTCGTCATACTTTTTCAGGATTCCGTTCAGCGCGTCGATCTGGGCGTTGACTTCGTCCGAGGAGGTTACATAAGCGGAATTGACCAGCATCAGCTGGTATCTATCCCCTTTGATCAGGGAAAGCACGTCCTTCGGGAGGATCGACTCCGGAATTTCCGAACCCAGCAGGCTGTCAACGCCGATCACATCCTTGACGCCGTCCACCCGGCGCATTTCCTCCGTCATTTTCCGCACTTCCGCCTGCGGAATATCCGCATCCACCAGGATCAGATGGGCTGAAGCCATATCAAAGGTTTCGTTCAGCTTGTTATTGGCGATGACCGAGGGCAGGGTTTCCGGCATCACCTTGCTCATATCATAATAGACCTTCACATGGCTGTATCCGTAAAACGCCGGCACCGCCAGCACCACCAGGGCCACCGCCAGCGCCTTGTAATGCTTCGCGGCGAAGCGCCCGATTCCCCGGACGTTTGGGAGCAGCGGCTTATGGCTGGTCTTTTCAATGGCCCTGTCCAGCAGCCGGATGACGCAGGGCAGCAGCACCACCGTGCCCAGCAGTCCCATCACGACGCCTTTGCTCATCACGATGCCCAGGTCCCGGCCCAGCGTGAAGCTCATGAAGCAGATGGACACAAAGCCCGCGATCGTTGTCAGGCTGGAGCCGAGAATCGAAGTGAAGGTCAGGCGGATGGCCTCCGCCATGGCTTCATCCCTGTCCTCCGCCAGCTCCTTCTGCTCCTTGTAGCTGTGCCAGAGGAAAATGGAATAATCCAGCGTAACACCCAGCTGCAGCACGGCAGCCACGGCCTTCGTGATATAGCTGATCTCCCCGAAGACAATATTGCTGCCCATGTTCCACAGAATGGAAATCCCGATGCAACTGAGGAAGATCAGGGGCAGCAGGAAGGAATCCATCGTCAGCGTCAGCACCAGCGCACAGAGGGCCACGGCAATGGCAATATAGATCCCTTCCTGCTCCTCCACCAGCTTCTTCGTATCCGTGACCACCGCGCTCAGGCCGGACACAAAGCACTTCTCTCCGGCCGTTTTCCGAATCTTTTCAATGGCTTCCATCGTCTCCTCGGAGGAAGACCCTTCATCAAAGAAGACGGCGGTTAGCATGCAGTCCCCACGGTTGAATTTATCCCGAAGTTCCCGGGGAATGATTTCCAGGGGAATCAGGCCTTTTGTCAGGGACGCGTAGCCGATCACGGAATCCACATGCGGGATTTCCTTCACAGCATTCTCCATCTCCGCCTGCTCCCGGATATTCATTCCCTCCGTTACCAGCAGGGAGAAAGCCCCCTTGCCGAAATCCTCCAGCAGAATCTCCTGGCCCCTGACGGTATCCAGGTCCTGGGGCAGATAATACAGGAGGTCGTACTTTGTTTTCGTCGCGGCCATCCCCAGCACGGACGGAATCATCAGTGCAAGGCACAGAATGACTACCAGCAACCGATGCCGGACCAGCCACATTGTCATTGGTTTCACAGGATCACCCTCCGGTTCTAAATTTGATACACCCGTTGACTTTCTCAACACCGTGTATTATAATCGCACTTGTGACCAGAAACAATAATCAGATTGAATAACAATCGTTTGTTAATGGACACTGATCCCAAGCGTTCCGGGATATTGAACACAAAATGGAGCATCTGTTCAGAAGATTTATGCAGAAAGCCGTTCAGAAAGAAGGAATGATGCCGTGGATGAACCCGTAAAAAAGGAAGACCGCCGTGTACGGCGGACAAAAAAGATGCTGGCCCAGGCCCTGGTGGCCCTTCTGCAGCAGAAGCAGGCCAAGGAGATTACCGTCCGGGAGCTGACGGACCTGGCGGATATGAACCGGGGGACGTTCTACCTGTATTATAAGGATATTTTCGACATGGTGGAGAAGATCGAGGATGAGCTGTTTGAGCGGCTGAACGACATCGTCGCCCTCCACGAGCATGAGGACGTGGCCGCCCAGGCCCGGCCCATCCTGCTGCAGCTGTTCCGGTTCATAGAGGAAAACCAGGAGCTCTGCAAGGTGCTGCTGAGCCCGAACGGCGACATGAACTTCCTGCACAGGCTGAACGAAGTGCTGCGGGAAAAATGCTTCCGTTTCATCCAGTCCACCGGCCCGACAGCGGACGAAGACGAGTTTGACTACCGCTACAGTTTTGTGGTCTTCGGCATCGCCGGCATCATACGCACCTGGGTCAGCCGGAACTGTCCGGAATCTCCGGAACGGATGGCAGAAATGGCCGCCCAGATGATTCTCAGCGGCGGCTTTGCCTGAGCGGCATCGCAGATTTGACAAACTTCCGGAAGCGGCATAAAATATCAGGGTTGTGCCGGAACCCATCCGGCGACGCCATAACCTTCTGAATTCGGAAAGGATGATGAACTTGAAAAACAAACTGGCGCTGTTTGCCTTCAGCCTGGTGCTGTTCCTGCTGCTGATCATCGCGGTGCGAACCATCGACGTGGCTGCCATCGGCCCCGAAAACACCAGCATCGGCCTGAGCCATGTGAACCAGAGCGTACGCGATTCCCTGGGCGAAAGCGATACCTGGTACAAAATCAGCAAATACCTGGGCTACGCCTCCCTGGCGCTGGCCGCCTGCTTCGCACTGCTGGGGCTTGTGCAGCTGATTCGGGGGAAGTCGCTGAAAGCGGTGGATTCTTCCCTTTTCGTGCTCTGCGGGCTGTATGCCGCCGTGGCCGTTTTATACGTTTTCTTCAACAAGGTGGTTGTCAACTACCGCCCCGTTCTGGAACCGGGGCAGACTTTCCCTGAGCCTTCCTTCCCTTCCACCCATACGCTGATGGCCTGCACCATTTTCGGCAGCGCCGTGATGGTCCTTCCCCGCTTTGTGAAGCAGGGCGGCCTGCTCCGGGCGTTGCAGTGCCTTTGCATTTTAGCCCTCGTGGGAACGGTCGTTGCCCGCCTGCTTTCCGGCGTGCACTGGATCACCGATATTCTCGGCGGCCTGCTGCTGAGCATGGCGCTCCTTTCCCTGACTGCAGCCATGCTTGCCAAATATCCCTCCCGGGACACTATTCCGGAATAACCAGCCCGTTCTCCCGCGCCGCCAATGCGGCGCTTTTTTTCTTTGCCCGGTTTCCGCCATCTTCAGACATTGTTTTCGGGCAAGGGCTGTGGTATAATAGAGACTGCATATGCCAATATCTGGTTAAAGGAGGATTCCCGAATGAAAAAATGGTTATCCTGTTTGCTTGTCCTTTTCCTGCTGGCGGGCAGCTTCGCCTTGGCAGAAAGCCCTGCCGCGCCGCAGAAGAACCTGATCATTCTCTACACCAGCGATGTGCACTGCGCCATCACCAAGGGATGGGGCTATGCCGGCGTAAAGGCGATGAAAACGGCGCTGGAGCAGGAATATGACGTTTTACTGGTGGACGACGGGGACCACTATCAGGGGGAAGCTGCCGGAACGCTGACATCCGGGGAAGCGATCCTGACCGTCATGAATTCCATGGGCTACGACGTGGCCATTCCCGGCAACCATGACTTCGACTACGGCGTGGACCACCTGCTGGAACTGGTCTCCAAGGCCAATTTCCCCTATATCTGCTGCAATTTTTTTCGGGACGGGATCCAGGTCTTCCCGTCCTATCTGGTCAAGGAAATCGGCGGCAGAAAGATCGGCTTTGTCGGTGTAACCACCCCGGAAACGCTCCGGGCCGCCAACCCGAAGTACTTCTGGAACGACAAAGGCGAGTTCAACTGCGACTTCCTGGGAGACGAAACCGGTGAGAAGCTTTACGCCGCTGTGCAGAAAGCCGTGGATGACGTGACCGCGGAAGGGGTTGACTACGTCATTCTTCTCGCCCACCTGGGAAACGAGGACGAGTGCAAGCCCTTTACGTACGCGGATGTGATTTCCCACACCACAGGAATCACCGCGGTGCTGGACGGCCACAGCCACGATATCGAGCAGGTAACGATGAAGAACAAGGACGGAAAGGACGTCGTGCGCACCGCCTGCGGTACCAAGCTGGCTTTTGTCGGTGCCCTGACCATCACCACCGACGGCAAGGTATCCTCCGAACTGTATCCCTGGGGAGCCAGCCTCCCCGCTCCGGAACTGCTGGGGCTGAAGAATGTCACAGAAAACACGGTTGAAGCCGTCAATCAGGAAATCAGCAAAGTTACTTCCAAAGTTATCGGAAAAACCTCGGTTGACCTGACCATCATGGATCCCAAAGCCAAGGATGAAAACGGCGCCCCGATCCGGATCGTGCGCCGTTCGGAAACCAACATGGCGGACCTCGTGGCGGACGCATATCTGAGCCAGTCCGGCGGAGCGGATATTGTCATCATCAACGGCGGCGGCGTCCGCTCCTCCATCAAAGCAGGCGATATTACCATGGGCGATCTGCTGGCTGTACAGCCCTTCAGCAATTCCCTCTCCGTGATCCAGATCACCGGCCAGCAGATCCTGGATATGTTGGAGTGGGGCGTTCACAGCATGCCGAACGAGTTCCCCGGCTTCCCGCAGGTGTCCGGCATGACCTATGAAGTGGATCCGAGCATCCCGTCCCCCTGTGTACAGGACAATAACGGCATGTTCGACCATGTCGATGACAAAGCGGAACGCCGCGTCCGCAACGTGCTGATCGGCGGCGCCCCGCTGGACTCCGAAAAGACCTATAAACTCTGCGGAGTAGATTACATGCTGCTCAGCTTCGGGGACGGCTACGCCATGCTGAAAGACTGCCCCATCCTGATCAAGGATGTCGTCGTGGACAACCAGGCGGTGATCAACTATCTGACCAGCCTGCCGGACGGCGCCCTGACTGAGAAATACGGCAATCCCTACGGCGACGGCCGCATCGTTTCCGTGGCTCCCGCCCAATAAATCGTCAAACACTTCCGCAAGCATCCATGAAAACGGCTGCCGGCATTTCCGGCAGCCGTTCCTTGTTTCCAGAAACTGCAGGCGGCGCTATTCCACCGTAATGGTGATCACGGCTGCCAGCGGTTCCGGCGCGCCGACCGCTGTACAGGTCACCTGAATCTGGGTTCCGGGAGCAACCCCCTTATGCACCTTCAGCATACCCTGCGGGGTAATGTAGGCCGTTTCCTTCGAGACATTCACAGACCATTCCACGGTTCTGTTGCTGGCGGTTTTCGGCAGGATGGTTGCATAGACCTGGAGCATGCCGCCAGCTTTCACGGTTCCCCGAACGCTGAGATCCAGGGAGGTGACCGGCATCTGCACATCGACCCAGAACCGCGTGCTCTTTCCGCCGGGTTCCGTCACCGTAACCGTTCCCTTTCCGATCGTCAGCGGCCGGATTTCCGCGATGCCGTCTTCCAGCGGGGTGATATCCACAAAGTTTTTCTTTCCGCAGCTCCAGTCCAGGCCCACCGGCGGCACGGTCTCCGGCGTCATCACGATCCGCACCGTTGCGACGGCATCCGCGGTCAGGTAGAGCAGCACTTCCCTGGGTTCGGGATCCATCCGGATCAGCGCCGGAACGACCGTCAGCGCGGCTTCCGCCCTGGTATGAAAGGTCAGCGATTCCGCAACGACCTTCAGATTCAGCACCCTGCTGATTTCCCTGGCCGTCGTCAGCTGCCCCTTCTCGTTGATCGCCACCTCCGCCGGGGTTTCCCCGGTTTCGGCATTCACCACGGCCCAGCTCACCGCCGTCTTTCCCGCATCCCCCTTCACCCGGGGGCTGTCAAACTTTACCGTATAATTGAGCCTGGCACCGGCACTGATCTCCGTCAGCCCTTCCTTGCACTGGACGATGAAGGCCCCGTCGTCCTGAATCAGCTCAGTCCGGGATTCGTCATACCGGATCCCCCGGGCGATCAGATGCATATCCGCAAGAGTGACCTTCGCCGGTTCCGTCCTGGCATCCCGGGGCGGAATGGATTTCAGATAGACGGTCAGCACCGTGTTATTCCGAACATAGCAGAGTTCCCCGATGTAGGAAATCCGGGGAGCGTTGCCCCACTCCAGCAGGGTGATCCTGGCCGGATGCCCACCCATCAAAAAATCTTCCTGGGCAGTAATCACCCCGGGGGTATTGATGGGATGCACGTCGTAATAGGCCTTCGCGTCTTCCGGGTTTTCCCGGTAATCAGCCAGGTTAGTGATGATGAATTCTTCATACAGCACTTCGCCGGAGTGCTCGTCTTCCCGCTTCGCGCCGATACCGTCCGCCGTCTTTCCCCAGCGGAAGCCCTGCTCCCGGTCCGAAAGCACCTGAAAGGAAAAGCCTGATTCGGAGGAATAGGGGGTGGTCTCATAATCCCGCATCACGCCGTCCGTCACCCCGATCTCCATGCTGATTTCCGGCTCGTCCCCGTCCGGAACCGCCACCAGCGTGAAGGTATAAGGCGGGTTTTCCGCGGAAACATGCACAACGCCGGCTTCCCCGTCCAGCTCTACGCCGGTTCCGTCCACCCGCCAGGTATAGGCGCGCTCCTCCGTCATCTCCCGGTCGTTAATCTCATATTTCCCCCGGTCCCCGGGCTTCAGAATCCGCGGCCCTTCGATGCTGCAGGAGGAGACATTGATCGTCACGGGAATGCTGCAGCAGATATTGGAAAAGCTGAAAACCGCCTTCATGGCGAAAGATCCGTAAGCATGCACGGTCCAGTCGCTGGCCGTGCCGTACCATGTGTCCATCCGGCTGACCGTGAAGCTGCCTTCCGGCAGGTCTTCCGGCTCCACAAGGATATATTCCGCCTTTTCCGCCGGATCCGCGGCGAATTCGGCGCCCGTCCTTTTCAGCGTATGCGCGATCGCTTCAATCCGGTTCTCGATCACTGCGCTCAGCAGTTTCTGCTCGTCGAAGGTTTCCTCCTTCCGGAGGGAGACGGACGCAGCCTGCTGAAGCACCGTAATCGGCGCGTAGTCCTGCCAGGACAGCACGCGCAGTGTGAAATACCGCTCAGCCCGGAGATTTTCCCCTTCCAGTTCAATATGGAACACTGCTTCCCCGGGATAGCGGATCGCTTCGTTGTCGATATAGACCTCCGGCCCATCCTCCCCGGCCCGGAGCTGCACTGCGTCCTTCAGCATGCCGTCGCCCCAGGAGAAATCGATCCGGCAGTCCAGCCGGGTTTCCCGATCGGGATCGTCTGCTCCGGCTGACGTCCGGTACAGCCAAACCGGCGTGGCATATTCCTGCAGCCCCACCTCGTCGGGAATGGACCCGGCGGCATAACACCAGGTAAAAAAGCCGTCATCCAGGCCGTAAACCGATACGGAAGCTGTGCCTTCCGCCACAGCCTGTTCACCGGATGGGTTCCCGACCACTTCCACAGACGGGTTCTCCCCAGCCGCCATCCCCGGCAAAACCAACAGGAGCAGCAGCAACGCAAGCATCACCCCTGCCCCCCGGAAAACTGCCGCCGCGGGCGCCCCGCAGGCTTTTGCTGTATCTTTCATTCTGGCCATGGTTCCCATACCTTCCCTGATCTGTCTGAACGCCCGAAAAAAGTGCATTTTTTGGCAATCAGTTGCGTTTCATCATACCGCACGCTTTTCAGACCTGTCAAGCTCCCGGGCAGGGGCACGCAGCTCTCCGGGCCGCTTCCCGAAGCGCGCCCGCTGCGAAAGGCCCCTGCCGTTTAAACGGGCAAACCAACCGCTCGGCCGAAAAGCCTTGCCAACGCTTCGCCAGTTTGGTATAGTAAACCCAAACCAAGCAAAAGGAGCTGAGACTATGGATTATAAAAAGCTTGCACCTCTTTTCAGCGCGCTGGGCGTCATCGTCTTTTTCGTGTGGGGCGCTCTGGGCAACGGCTGGGGAAAAAGCTGGATCGCGATCTGCGTCGGCGGCATTCTTTCCGGCCTTTGCTATACCCTCGCCGGGCAGGAGAAGAAAAACGACAAGAAGGACGAATGACAGGCTTTCACCCGCGCACAAAGAAACCGGGGCTGCTTTCACGGCAGTCCCGGTTCTCTTTTCGCCTGTTTTCCGCTTATTCGTGCAGCTTGACCTTGATCCACAGCTCGGACAGCTGCTTTTTCAGGGTTTCGTTGTCATGGAAAAGTTCATCCTTTTCATATCCGGTGCGGGGCACATAAGCGCTGTTGCCTTCGTAGGCACCGCCGGGGCCGCTCAGCTCCGCCAGCACGTCCGCGTTGGGGGAAGCATAGCCGACTTCCTCCGAAATCATCGCACTGTTTTCGGGCTGCAGGATGTAGGCGATGAACTTGTTCGCCAGCTCCGGATTGCTCGCATTGGCAGGAATCACCATGGCATCCACGGCAACGTTGGTGCCCTGTTTCGGTGCGCAGTAGGCCATATCCTCGTTCTCGGAGATGATGTAGGCCGCGTCGCCGCTGTATACCAGCGCCAGCCACTTTTCACCGTTAATCATGGCGTCAATCACTTCGTCCGTCACATAGGAGGGATGGATCGCCTTGTCCATTTCCCGCAGCCAGTTATAGGCAGCTTCAATCTCATCGGCGTTCTCCGTGTTGGCGGAATAGCCCAGGGCCTTGAAAGCCACCATGAACGCATCGCGTTCGGAATCGTACATGTAGGCATGGCCGCTGTATTCGGAGTCAAGGAAGATGTCCCAGCCCTTTTCCTCCACCACCGCGGGATCAATCTTCGTCGAATCATACAGGATGCCGACAGACTGCCACAGGTAGGGCGCGCTGTATGTATTATCCGGGTCATACGGAAGGTTCTTTACGCCGTCCACGAGGGAGTCCAGATCGGTCACGATGCCCTTATCCAGCGGCTGAAGTTTGTTTTCCTTAATCAGGCGCTCAATCATATAGTCGCTGGGGATAATCACATCGTAGGAAGCGTTGCTCAGCAGCTTGGTGTACATTTCCTCGTTGGAAGAAAACAGGGAATAATTCACTTTGACGCCATATTCCTTCTGGAAATTGGTCAGCACCTGTTTATCGATATACTCGCCCCAGTTATACACGTTCAGCACATCATCCGCAAGCACGGCGGCGGGGGCCAGCAGGCACAGAACCAGCAGCACAGACAGCAGTTTTTTCATGGGTTAATCCTCCTCTTTCTTGGTTTTCTTATCCTTAATGCGGGGAATGACGTTCGCCGCAATCAGAATCAGGGTGACCACCACCACGATCAGGGTGGAAAGCGCATTCACGCTGGGGTTATACCGCTTCATGGAATACACATACATGGAAATATTGTTGATTCCCACGCCGGCAGTAAAGAAGGAAATGACGAAATCGTCAAAGCTCATGCTGAAGGCGATCAGCGCACCGGAGAAAATCGCCGGATAGATCTGAGGCAGGATCACCTTGACCAGCGCCTGGACCGGCGTCGCGCCCAGGTCCAGGGCTGCCTCCGCCACATTGTCATCCAGCTGCCGGAGCTTCGGCATCACGGTCAGGATGACATAGGGAATGCAGAAGGAAATATGCGCCAGAATCAGGGTCGTCAGGCTCAGCTGCACCTTGGTGGAAATGAAGAGGAGCATCAGCCCGATAGCCGTAACGATATCCGGGTTCATGACCGGCAGGTTGTTGACCTCCAGAATCAGGTTCCGGACCAGCGGTTTGGCCTTGCTCAGGCCGATAGCCGCCACCGTGCCCACCACCGTGGACACCACCGTGGCGATGACGGCCGTCAGCACCGTGGTATAAATACTCTGCAGCATGGTCTCGTCATTGAACATGTTCTCGTACCAGCGCAGGGAAAACCCGGTGAAGTTCGTCAGGGATTTGCTCTCATTGAAGGAGAACAGCACCACATAGAAAATCGGCAGGTAAATGAACAGCAGCACGAGCACCAGGTATCCGTTGCTCAGGAAGGACCAGCGTGATTTTTTTCTTTCCATGGCCTACTCCTCCTGTGCGTTCCGGTCCAGCTTCCTGGTCAGCCACATGGAAGCGATGATAATCAGCGCCATGATCAGGGAGATCGCGCTGCCAAAGTTCCAGTCTCCCGCGGTGAGGAAGTAGATTTCAATCAGGTTGCCGATCAGCACATAATCCCCGCCGCCCAGCAGCTTCGGAATCACAAAGCTCGACACCGCCGGCAGGAACACCAGCGTGATCCCGGAGATAATTCCCGGCACGCTCAGCGGCAAAATCACCTTCAGGAAGGTCTTCCACTTGTTCGCCCCCAGGTCATAGGCCGCGGTCAGCAGGTTGCCGTCCATCTTGGCGATGGATGTATGGATCTGGATAATCATGTACGGCAGGAAGTCGTACACCATGCCGATGAAAACCTTGAATTCGCTGGCCAGGTCAAAATTCAGCAGAATGCCGCGCCAGGCATAGGTTTTCAGCAGCATATTGATCCACATGGGCAGGGTCAGCAGCAGCACCATCATGGTCTGCCTTCTCTCCGACAGCCGTGAGATGAAGAAGGCCGCCGGATAGCCGATCAGCAGGCAGAACACCGTCGTCAGCAGCGCGATCCGCAGGCTGGTCAGCAGCACCCGCATGAACGTCGCGTCCGAAAAAAAGCGGGCAAAGTTTTCCAGCGTAAACTGGAAGGTCAGGGTGCTGTTCCCGGTCCTGGTCAGCGCGTACAGCAGGATCATGACCATCGGGGCCACGATGAAGACGGCGATCCACAAAATATATGGATATGTCATGCGAAAAAAAGATTTCATAGCTCAGCCACTTCCTTATGCATGACATGGATATCGTCCGGCCCGAAGCTCAGCCCGATCCGGTCTCCCGTCTCATGGGCTGAGGTGGTTTCCACTTTATAGATCATGCCGCGGGTGGAAAAGGTGATATCATAGGAGCCTTCCGTGATCTCCGCCGGGTCGAAGTCAAACTTGACATCGGTAATTTCGATGCTGGAGTCGTCCTGCAGGTTCCAGGCCTCGGCGCTGGCCCAGGTTTTCAGATCGGTGGAAATCGCCATGGATTCCTTGATTTCGTCGGGCGTGATAAAGAAGTCCAGGGCGCTGATGCCGATATTGTGGCGGGCATCCTCCACATATTCCGGATGCACCACGTAGACCTTCACGGTCACTTCGGTTTTCTTCTCTGTCCCGAAGGTGATGCTGTAAATGCCCGGCGCTTTTTCGATATTGTGGTGCACATGGGTCAGGGAGATATCGCGGTTCTCATCGTCCCAGGCCTGCGCGTTGGCGATGGAAATAAAGTCCAGATCGGTCATTTCCTTGTTTTCCAGGTCGTCCAGGTCCACATAGAAATCGTTGGCGCTGATTTTCTCCCCCGCCGCCTCATTGATGATATCATGCTGGGTGACCACGTTCATCTTCACGGTCTTGCTGGTGCCGGTCTGCGTTTCCACCATCAGCTCGTAGTGGACGCCCTTGAACAGCACGCTCCGGACGGTTCCACGCAGCACGCCGTCCCGGGGCTTGACGATATCGAAATCCTCCGGCCGGATCAGCACATCCACCGGCTCATTGGGCTTAAAGCCGAAGTCGGCACAGTCAAAGGTCTTGTCGTTAAAGCGCACCTTGTAGTCCGCAACCATCGTGCCGTCCATGATGTTGCTTTCGCCGATAAACCGGGCCACGTAGGCGTTAGCCGGCTCATTATAAATCTCCAGCGGCGTGCCGATCTGCTCGATTTCGCCTTCCTTCATGACGACGATCTTGTCGCTCATGGTCAGGGCTTCCTCCTGGTCATGGGTGACGAAGATGAAGGTGATGCCGACTTCCTGCTGAATCCGCTTGAGCTCGCGCTGCATTTCCTTGCGCAGCTTCAGGTCCAGGGCGCCCAGGGGCTCGTCCAGCAGCAGCACGTTCGGCTCGTTGACCAGGGCGCGGGCAATGGCGACCCGCTGCTGCTGGCCGCCGGACAGCTTGGTCACATTCCGCTTTTCATAGCCCTCCAGGTTCACCAGGGAAAGCATCCGGTTGACCTTCTGGGCAATAATGTCATTGCCGGTCTTCTTGATCCGGAGGCCGAAGGCAATATTTTCATACACATTCAGATGCGGAAACAGGGCATAGCGCTGGAACACCGTATTGATCTCCCGCTTGTAGGGCGGCACCTTGTCGATGCACTGCCCGTCGAAAATCACGGTGCCTTCATCCTGCTCAAGGAAGCCGCCCAGAATCCGCAGCAGCGTGGTCTTTCCGCAGCCGGAAGGGCCCAGCAGCGTCACAAACTCATTCTCATAAATGTTCAGGTTCACGCCTTTCAGCACGACCTGCCCGTCAAAGCTCTTGACGATATTTCTGAATTCAATCAGTTTGCGCATGGTTCTCTCCCCCTTGATCAGAATGATGGCGGTTGCCGTACCATGTTATACGATTTTTGAAGAAATGTACAGAGTTATTCTGAAGCTTTTTCCATCTTTTTGCTTCCGCTGCTTTTTCGCCTTTGCATTCAGGCCCGCAGACAGCTGTTTTCCACCGGTTTTACTTCATGCTCTTCCGAAGCTGACGCCGGATTTCGGCCTCGCTGAACTCGTCTTTTTCCTCGTCGGTTTCCGGCGTGAAGGGCGGCACCGCTGAGGGGTGGTCATTTTCATCCAGCGCGACAAAGACAACGTATGCCTTGTTGATCAGTTCCCGGCTGCCGTCCAGCCGCTCCACCATACTGTTCACCCGGACTTCCAGGGAAGTATTCCCGGTCCAGGTGACATAGGCCTCCTGCACGATGGTATCGTTCAGGTAGGCCGGCTTCAGAAACGCCAGGTTATCAATGCAGACGGTCGTCACCGCCTTCTGGGCATACCGCCGGGCCGCCACCGCGCCGACCACGTCAATCCAGGCCATAATCTGGCCGCCGAAAAGGCGGGGCTTCGCGTATCCGTTACAATGCTGCGGCATCACAATCTGTACCGCTGTTGTTTTCTCAGTCATCTTTTTTCACTCCTTCAGGCCGTCCAGGTTCTGATTTCCTCGTCTGTGCCGAGAACCACATGGCTGCCGCCGACAGAATGCTCCGTTCCCGCGGCGTAGTCGATCCCGCTGGAAGCGTAGTCATAGGCTACGGCAGTCCGATGGCGCTCCACCTCCGGATTAGGATGCGGAATCGCCGAAAGCAGGGATTTGGTATAGGGATGCACCGGGTTGGAGAAGATTTCCTCCTTCGTTCCGGCTTCCACCATATAGCCCAGATGCAGCACGCCGATCCGGTCCGAGATATATTTAACCATGCTCAGGTCGTGGGCGATGAACAGATAGGCGCAGTGGGTTTCCTCCTGAATATCCTTCATCAGGTTCACCACCTGGGCCTGGATGGACACATCCAGCGCCGAGATACACTCATCCGCGATGATCAGCTTCGGGTTCATGATCAGGGCCCGGGCGATGCCGACCCGCTGCCGCTGGCCGCCGGAGAACTGATGCGGATACCGTGCGGCGTGCTCCGGGCTCAGGCCCACTTTTTTCAGCATATCGCCGACCAGCTGCTGGCGTTCCTTCCGGTCTTTCGCCAGGCCGTGGATCATCAGCCCCTCGCCGATGATGTCCTCCACTTTTTTCCGGGGATTCAGGCTGGCCATAGGATCCTGAAAGATCATCTGCATATCCTTGCGGAGCACTTCCCGGGTTTCCCCGTCCAGCTTTCCGGCGATTTCCCGGCCCTGGAAGCGGACGCTGCCCGAAGTGGGATGGTACAGCCGGATCACGCTGCGGCCGATCGTCGTCTTGCCGCTGCCGCTCTCCCCCACCAGCCCGTAGGTTTCGCCCGGATAGATGTTGAAACTGACCCCGTTGACCGCCTTCACCGTGAAGGAACGGCTGACCCTGAAATGCTGGATCAGGTTGCTGACCTCCAGCAGGGGTTCCTGAAGATTTTCATTCGTCTGGCTCACAGGTACTTTTCCGCCTCCTTCCGGGCCCGTTCCAGCCGGGCCTGCAGTTCCGGAGGAATTTCCACCTTCGGTGCGTCCGGATGCAGAAGCCAGGTTGCTGCCCAGTGTGTCGGGCTGACCTGGAACAGCGGGGGCTCCGCCTTTTCATCAATGGCCAGCGCAAACTGGTTCCGGGCGGCAAATGCGTCTCCCTTCGGTTCATGCAGCAGGTTCGGCGGGCTTCCGGGAATCGAATACAGCCGGTCGTCCTCCGTCTCCAGGTCCGGCATGGCGCTGAGCAGCCCCCAGGTATAGGGGTGCTTCGGCTCAAAGAAGATCTCGTTGACATTGCCGACTTCCACGATTTTGCCGGCATACATCACGTTCACATAGTCCGCCACCTTCGCCACCACGCCCAGGTCATGGGTGATATAAATGACGCTCAGCTTCATCTTTTCCTGAATATCCATAATCAGTTCCAGAATCCGGGCCTGAATGGTCACGTCCAGGGCTGTGGTGGGTTCGTCGCAGATCAGGATATCCGGATCCGCGCTCAGGGCGATGGCAATCACCACCCGCTGGCGCATGCCGCCGGAAAGCTGGTGCGGATAGTTTTTGAAGCGCTTTTCCGCATCCGTGATGCCCACCAGCTGCAGCAGCTCCAGGGCCCGCGCTTTCGCGGCTTCCTTGCTCATATTTTTATGCAGGAACATACCCTCCATAATCTGCTTTCCGATGGTCATGGTCGGGTCCAGGCTGGTCATGGGATCCTGGAATACCATGGCGATCCGCTGGCCGTTATAGTGCTGGCGCAGCTGTTTCTTCGGCAGCTTCAGCAGATCCACGGTGGTTTCCTGCCCTTTTTCGTCCGTATAGGTATAGAGGATTTCACCGCGGTTCACCGTCGCGTTGGCATCCAGCAGGCCCATGGCCGCTTTCATGGTCACGGACTTGCCGCTGCCGCTTTCCCCCACGATGGCCACGGTTTCGCCCTTTTGCAGATCCAGGTTGACGCCCCGGATCGCGTGGACCGTTCCCGCGTTGGTTTTGAAGCTGATATCCAGATCCCTGATGTTGAGGATGGTTTTGTTTTCGCTCATGACGTCATCCTCCTCACATATCTTCCAGCTTCGGGGCCAAGGCTTCCCGCAGCCCGTCGCCGATGAAGTTGAAGCCGAGCATCAGCAGAGCCAGCACGATAATCGGCGGAAGGATCTGGTACGGAAGGGTGGTGATGTTGTTGAAACCATCCTCAATCAGCGTGCCGACCGAGCACTGGGGCAGCGCAATACCGACGCCGACGAAGCTCAGGAAAGCCTCGGTAAAGATGGCGGTCGGAATGGAGAACATCACCTGGGTAATGATCGGCCCGATGGTATTGGGCAGGATCTGTCGGAAAATGATGTGGCCGTGCCCGGCGCCGAGCGTCCGGCTGGCCAGCACATATTCCTGTTCCTTGATTTTCAGCATTTCCGCCCGGGCAATCTTGCTCATGCCGATCCATTCGGTCAGCAGCAGGGCAACGATTACCAGCCCCATGCCCTTCGGCATAAAGATCGCCAGCACGGATACGATTACCAACCGGGGAACGCTGTTGGCAATTTCCACGAAGCGCTGCATGACGTTATCCGTCAGCCCGCCGAAATAGCCGGAAACCAGCCCGTAGCTCATGCCGATGATCATATCGATAATAATCGTCACGAAGGCGATCAGCAGGGAAACCCGGGCCCCGTACCAGGTTCGGGTCCACAGGTCCCGGCCCAGATCGTCCGTGCCGAACAGGAAAGTATACTGGCTGAAGTTGCCTTCCAGCTCCTCGCCGGTGAACAGCTTATGCAGGGCCGGAATCTGCGGGGCGATTCCCTTGGCCACTACCCGTTTGTTGTTTTCGTTCCGGTACTGCACAATGTCCCGGTAGCCGAACTCATTCATGGAAGGACCGATCGCGGCAAACAGGATAATCAGCAGAATGATCACCAGCCCGATGACCGCGCGGCGGTTTTTGAAGAAATGCATCGCCACGCTCTTCCAGTAGCTCTGGGAGGCGAAGTTGGTATCCGTATAGAGGTCCTGCCGGTGCAGCAGGGTGAAGTCCTCTTTGGAGGGAATATATCCTTTTTCCATGTTTCCTTACGCCTCCTTTTTGCCGGAAGATACCCGGATTCTGGGATCCAGCACGCCGTAAAGCAGGTCCACCAGAAGCATGATGCCGATATACAGCGCGGAGTACAGAATACCCAGGGCCAGGACATAGTTGTAGTCAATGCCCTCGCCGGCGATCGCGTCCACCATCAGCTTCCCGATTCCGTTAATGCCGTAGATCTTCTCCACCACCAGGGCCCCGGTCAGCAGGTCCACAATCAGCGGGGCCAGCACCGTCACAATGGGGATCAGCGCGTTCCGCAGCACATGCTTCATCACCAGGCCCCGGCCGTACATGCCCTTGGCTTCCGCCAGCCGGACGTAGTCGCTGTCAAACACCTCCACCATTTCGTTCCTGGTGAAACGGGCAATGGTGGACGTGGTAAACAGGGACAGGGACAGGGCCGGAATCACCGAGGAAAACAGGAACCGGCTGCTGTCAAAGAAGTACGGGAAAAACGGAATCTTGAATGCGAACGTGTACTGCAGGAAAATCAGAAACACATAGCTGGGCACGCAGACGCCCAGAATGGAAACGACGGTGCAGAACCCGTCCAGAAACTTTCCCCGGTGCAGCGCTGCCGTAATGCCCAGCACCAGCCCCACCAGGGACCCCCACAGCACCGCCAGGCCGCCGATCCGGAAAGAGTTCGAGATGGCGGTGGACAGCACGGTGCTGATCGGCGCGCCGTAATACAGCGATGTTCCCTTGCCGAAATCCCCGTGCAGCGCGTTGCCCAGATACCGGAAGAACTGGGTCAGAATCGGATCGTCCAGACCCATTTCCGCCCGTTTGTTGGCAATCTGCTCTGCGCTCATGCGCTCGGACGGGAACGGGTTTCCCGGCATGATGCGCACCAGCACAAACAGCAGGAAGGTGATAATCAGCAGTGTCAGCACAGCCATGCCGACCCGCTTCAGCGTATACTTGATCATAGTCTTCCGCGCTTTCGCGCGACCTCTTCTGAAGATTCGTCTGAAAACAGGAAAAAGGAGCGGTCAGGAAAACTGACCGCTCCGCCAGGATGCTCTTACTTGGTCGTATCCTTATAAACACGGTTCAGCGCCACGGGATGGAAGTCGATTCCCTCCACGCCGGCAGTGATCAGGTTCGCGTTGGCCTTGGTATAAAGCGGAGCGATGACCGCTTCCTTCATCACGATCTCTTCCGCCTTGAACATGGCCGCCCAGCGAGCATCATAGTCCGTGATGTAAGCGCCGGTGGTGCAGTCCGCGATCAGCTGGTCGTATTCCGCGTTGGACCAGAAGCCATAGTTGTTGGAGTTGTTGGTGATCCACATTCCCAGATAGGTCATGGGATCAGCGTAGTCCGGACCCCAGCGGGTCAGGGCGATATCATAGTTGTCGTTCTGCATCTTGTCCAGGCGCTCCGCCTTGGTCATGCTCTGCAGGTTGATTTCCACGCCGGGCAGCGCGGCTTCCACGTCTTCCTTGATGGCCTGGGCCACTTTCTGGACTTCGTCGCCTTCGTTGTTGCCATAGATCATGGTGAAGCTGAAGCTGTCCTTGCCCAGTTCCGCCTTGGCCGCCTCGAAGTATTCCGCAGCCTTTTCAGGATTGTAGCCCACATAGTCCGCGAAAGCACCCTGGTCAGCGGAGAAGTCTTCGCCGGTGGTGCTGCTGGCAGCGAACTGCGGGGGAACCGCGGTGTAGGTAGCCAGGGAGCCGTCCATCACATAGTTGTCCACCAGGTTGTCCCGGTCAATGGCGTTGGAGATGGCCAGGCGCAGATTGGCGTTGGCCAGCATGCCGCCCTGGGCATTCTTTTCGGTCTGGCTGAAGGACAGGTACCACATATAGCCGGCGCCGGTCACTTTCAGGTTCTCCGCCAGGGAAGCGTCCTTCTTGGCCGCATCCACCTGGTTGCCGGAAATCATGACCACATCCAGGGTCTTGTTGCGGAAAGCGGTCAGGGCGTTGTCGGAGGAGCCGACCACCTGGTAGGTGATGCCGTCCAGCTTGACGCGGTCCGCATCCCAGTAATCGGGGTTCTTCTTCACGGTCAGGTTCGCGGTGCCGGGCGTATAGCTCTCCAGGATAAAGGCGCCGTTGCTCAGGAAGGTTTCCGGGCTGGTGCCGTAGGTGCCGTCCGCCAGGCTGTTGTAGAACTCTTCGTTGATCGGATAGAAGGTGGGGAAATACATCAGGCTCGGGAAGAAGGAGACGGGAACCGTCAGCTCCACCACGAGGGTCTTTTCATCGGGAGCGGACACCGCCAGGGTGGTCAGGTCATCCGTCTTGCCGCTGATGATTTCCGCGGCGCCCTTGATGTTGCCGATTTCATCCAGCATGTAGGCATATTCGCCGGCTTCCTTCGCGATCCGCCGCCAGGCGAACACGAAGTCATTGGCGGTCACGGCCGCTCCGTTGCTCCACTTCGCATCGCGGAGATGGAAGGTGTAGGTCAGGCCGTCTTCGCTCAGGTCATAGCTTTCCGCAATCGCGGGAACGGCGGCGCCGTCCTTGTCCATCTGCATCAGGCCGTCGATGCAGTCAGCGATCACTTCAAAGGAGTCGCCGTCGGTCGCCAGGTTGGTGTCCAGGGACATCACGTTAGTCCCCAGCATGACGCCCAGAACATTGCCTTCCGCGGAAGCGAAGGAAACAACGCTCAGGAGCAGGGCTGCCGTCAGCAGCAGGGCAACAAATTTCTTCATTCAGGTCATCCTTTCTGACTGTAAAAATCTCCGGCGGACCCTGCCGCCGGTCACATCGCCTATTATAGCGGAAACGGTTCCATATTGGAATTCATCCGCTCTGAAAATGCAGTGAAAAAACAAGGCCCCGCCGCGGGCGGGACCCTGCAAAAGGCCGGCAGGCCTTATTCGTCAACAACTGCCATTTCTTCTTCCTCCGGAAGCGGTTCCGCCTCCGGCTCTTCTTCCGGTTCCGGCGTTTCAGCAGGCGCCGGTGTTTCGGACGGGCCGGGCGTTCCGGCCGCCTCCGCGGTTTCCTGCGGCGGCGCGGATTCCTCCGGTTCCGCCGCGCCCTTCTTTTCTTTCACGGCATCATAGAGCAGGTCGATCGTCTTCTGTTCCGCCACGCCGTTGGCATAAACGCCGTGGTCTTTCTGGAAGGCCTTGAGGGCCTGCACGGTGCCCGCCAGCATCTGGCCGGTGCACTTGGAATTGTAGTATCCCAGTTCCTTCAGCTGGGACTGCATCCAGTAAATCACTTCCGTGTTCTTGCTGCCCTGCTTGACGTTCTTCCCTTCCAGGTCCGGTTTATAATCCGCAGCGAAGGTCGGTTCCGGGGTCGGGCTTTCCTTGTAGACGAACACCTTGTTTTTCTTGTCCCAGACCGGCAGTTCCTTTCTCAGGGCCGCCACCAGCTCCGGCTGGGAAGGCATGTTCTCGACAATGGACACAATCGTTCCCGCGCCCACGTTGTCATAGATCCACTTGGCGTCGGCCACGGTCAGCCGGATGCAGCCGTGGCTGGCCCGGGAACCCAGCATGTTCACGCTCTTCGTGTTCACGGCCTTCAGATCCACCGCGTTGTAAATCACGGAATGGAAGGCGATGGATCCGTTGATCTTCGTCCAGTAGCGGGCATAGCTGTTGCCCCATTTCGGGAAGGTGCACCAGTTGGCCTTCCGCCCGCTCAGCACCCAGTCGCCCGGGTCGCTGGGCGTGGCTTTCATGCCGGTTGAGCACAGCATCTGGCGCACGATGATGGTGTGGTCCCCGTTCTCGTCCAGGCCGTACACCGTCGTGACCTGGTTTGCCACGTCCACCGTAATTGCGAAGGGCACCGGAGTCGGTTCCGGCGTGGGCTTCGGCGTGGCGTTGGGCAGGACGATCGTGTAGTCATTAAAGATCAGGTTCCAGGTGGCTTCATCCACCACGCCGGTCTCTTCCATCCCGTTCTGGGTCTGGATTTTCTTGACGGCCCGGGTGGTTTTGACCATAAAATTGCCGCTGATGGGCCCGTCGTAGTATCCCAGCTCCGTCATCCGGGTCTGCAGCTGCTTGACCAGCTTGCCGCTGGAGCCGTTCTTGAGTTTCTTTGTGAACTCCACCGGCTCATCCGGCATGGGCACGGGATTCTCCCTCGTGTCGTCCACCAGGAATTCCGCCAGCTCGGGCACGGGCGTCGGCGTCACTTTTTCCTTCGGTTCCTGGCTCGCATCCAGCGCATCCGCTGAAAAAAGCACTTCCTGGGTATCCGGGTCCGCGATCCCGGTCATGTTCAGCCCGTTGATCTTCTGGAAGGTAACCACGCTGCTCTGGGTCACTTCCAGATAATTCCCACTGACCTTGGCCTTGTAATACCCGAGCTCCATCAACCTGGTCTGCAGGGCTTTGACGTCGTCGCCCTTGGCGCCGTAGCGCAGCGGCCGGTACTGGGTGCTGTACAGGACCGACTGGGTTTCCGCGTCCGCGATGCCGGTCACTTCCAGGCCGAAATCTGTCTGGAAGGTCTTGATGGCATCCCGGGTGCCTTCGCGGTAGCGCCCGGATATTTTGCCTGTATAGTATTTCAGTTCCTTCAGCCGGGTCTGCAGTTCCTTCACGTCGTCCCCGTTATCCCCGTATTTCAGGACCCGGATTTCCGACGTTTCCACTTCTATCTCGCCGTCTTCATCCGGCATCTCCACCGGCACAGCCTCCGAATCGATGTCGTCGGCCGATTCGGTTCCCTGTCCTTTCGGCACAGAGATCTCCCGCTCATCTTCCGCCAGGCCCGCCGCCAGGGCGGCCAGCAGGCAGAGAATCAGCAGCAGGCTGCATCCCCGTTTGATCTTCAGGTTCATGAACACTTCACCCCATTCTCTCCGCCTGAAACAGTTTTGTCTTCAGACAGTATTCTAATTGTAACAAAATTGTTATTGCTTTGCAAGTTTGTCTGAAAAAATCGTAAAACATGCATAGAAAATTGTAAACAATCAGGGCCAGCGGATCATTCCGCCGGCCCTGGTTGTCTGTTCCGGAAAAACTCCGAAACGGCAGTTCCAAATGATTATGTGCCGAAATGTTTTCTCCGGATGGTTACTTTTCCGATCTCGCGGATTTGCTCCAGTCCTGGGTTTCTCCCTGCCCGTATCCCGGAGGCGTCACGCCCGGCTTTCTGCAGACAAATCCGAGGTCCGCGTTGTAGTTGGCCCGGTCGCTTTCCACCTGCACCGGATCGGACAGGCTTTCCTCCTCATCGGTTTCATTCAGCACCGAGGCAATGATTGCCGGGCGGCTGCCCTTCACGGTGGGTTTCACTTCCTGCGGCGGAGTCACGCGCAGGGTATATTCCGCCGGATAAACATCGCTGAAGCGCCAGAACCCATACTGGTCGGATTCGGTTTCCGCAATCGCAGTTCCATCCCGCAGCAGTTCAATCTTCACGCCGGGGATCCCGTATTCGCCCATGCCCTGCAGGCCGTCGCCGTTTTCATCCAGCCAGCACAGGTCGCCCACGCGCCCGGGCAGCACGCAGCCGATATCCAGTTCCGTCAGGTCTTCACCCATCACGAGCTGAATCGGCTCGGATTCCCCATGGCGGCGGTTGGTCACGGTCATGATGGAAATCCTGCCAGAGGCCAGCCGGGTATCTTCCGGTTCCACCACAACGCAGCCTTCGGGAAGGTTCGTATCCAGGGAATAGGTGCCGGGCATCAGTTTTTTGAATTCATAGGCGCCGTTTACTCCGGTCGTCGCGGACACCAGTTCCGTGCCGCTGCCGTCCTTCAGAATCACCTGGGCGCCGGCAAGCGGCTCCACCGTGCCGCCCCGGTCAATCCAGACCGTGCCGCCCATCCGGGTATAGCGCACAATGCCCAGCTTCAGGTCTGACCGATGGTCGCCTTCGCCCAGGGAGATCCCGCTCATCACCAGCCTTCCGCCTTCACTGCGGAAAGTGCTGTCCCCTTCCTTCGGGGCAGTGGTGTCTTCGGTCAGCTCCATGCTGACGGTGAAGCTGCCGGGAATCATTCCGGAGGTTTCGAAGGCGCCGTTTTCGTCAGTGGTCAGCACGTCAAAGATTTTGCCGGTCCGTTCATCTGTCACGGTGACCTGCCATCCGGCCGGCGTCTGCTCGCCTTCGTCCATCAGGCCGTTGTCGTTTTCATCAAGCCAGAGAACGCCTTCCAGACCAGCCGGCGTCACGCAGCCGAGGGGCTGCCCATCCCAGCACTGCCCCATGGCCACCGCCAGCTCGGTTTCCTGCTCCGCTTTTCCGGGCTTCAGGGGCAGGGTCAGGCCGTCGGTTCTGCTCAACACCGTCCCGTCGGGGCAGATTGCCTCCAGCGTCCAGGTATCCGGATGAATCTCCGTGATCGAGATAGCGCCGTCCGCTCCGCTTGTGGCCGTCATCGGGTCCAGGTCCCTGCGGGATGGCGTCAGGACAAGCGTCAGGCCTTCCAGCGCTTCTTCCTCCGCGCTCCGGATGCCGTCGCCGTCAGAATCCCGGAAGGCGGTTCCCGTGATCCGTCCCAGCGTCAGCGCGCCGCACAGGGGCGCGGTCACTTTAGCGCCGGTGGTGAAGTCAAACCAACTGCCCCTTCCGACGCTGTTTTCGCCGGTAACAGTGTTCCCTCCGCTGATGGCATTGGGCACCCTGGCAAAAATCGCGCCTTCGGGAAGCGTGTATTCCAGATAATACCTGCCGGGCATCACCGCGTCAAAGAGGAAATGGCCGTCCTCGCCGATGAGGGTGCTGAAGGCTTCGCCTTCCTCGCCCATCAGGCGCACAACCACCCCGGCCAACCCGTTTTCGCCGGGATCCATCATTCCGTCGTCATTCCGGTCCGCAAATACGGTTCCCTCCACCGTGCCGGGCAGGATCATTCCCAGATCCATTCCCGGCACTCTGGTTCCCAGTTCGACGCGGAACGGGGCGGATATGCCGGCCCCGCCGGTCAGGTTCAGCATCACATTGCCTTCGCCGGTCTTTGTGAAAGCATACCCGTCCAGCGCGGTGGCGGTCAGGGTATACTCACCGGGAACCACGCCGGGGATTTCGTATACGCCCTTGATATTCGTTTTGTCGCTGGCGATCGGATTGCCGTATACATCTGCCAGGGTCACCTGGAAGCCGCTGACGATCTTTTCCTTCCCCGACAGGGTGCCGGAAAAGTCGTTGTCCATATACACCGTGCCTGAAACCGTGGAGGGATAGATGACGCCGACGTTCATCTCCCGCTGTTCCATATCCGCCAGAATAAAGTCATTCCAGAAGTTTTCCCTCCGCCCCGAACGTGCTTCAAAATGGTTGCCCAGCGGGTCCGAAACGGCTTTGGAAAAGTCGGAACCGTCATCCGGCAGCAGCACCCGAACCTTGTATGTGCTTCCCCGAAGGCTCGGAATGGTGTATGTCCCGTCCTCCCCGCTGGTTACGGTAGCCAGCGGTTTTTCCGCGGACGGTTTGGTCACGGAGATGCGCACGCCGGGCATGGGCAGCTCGCCTTCGTCATACAGGCCGTTATAGTTGGCATCCAGGAAGCAGCGGCCGGAAATGGAACCGGCCCACACAAAGCCGATGTTTTCCTGGGTTTTATCTGTCCCGTCGCTGACCTCAATGGTTTTCGATCCCTTTGTAGCGCCCTCCCGCGTAATGATGGAGCGGTTGTTGCCGCCCTGTGCGCTGTAGCGGGTGAACATCATGCCGTCCGGCGTATACGCCGTCAACGTGTATCCGCCGGGGCGCACATGGTCAAAAACATAGTATCCGTTGCTGTCGCTGACCGCTTCATAGTGCAGCTCATTCTTGATGCCGTCCAGCGTGATCCGCACCCCCGGCAGCAGCTGCTCGCCGGAGGAACAGATGCCGTCCGCCAGCGTTTCCAGCCAGCAGAATCCGCTGATTCTGACGGATCCCATCAGCCCGACGCCGCGCTCTGCGGTACCCCCTGCCCGGACCGTGATCGGGTCGCTCAGCGCCCAGGGTTCCGGGGTCAGCCCCGTACAGCTGGAACTCAGCTGGTTATGTTTGCCCTTCTTGCTGAAGCAGCGCCCTTCCGGCGCCCAGACCCGCAGGCGGTAATTGCCTGCCGGCAGGTTCTCAAACAGGGCCTCGCCGTCGCCGTTGCTTTCCGCCATGGCAACCGGCGTGCCGTTTTCATCTTCCGCATAGATCTTCACGCCGGAAACCCCGACCTCATAGGGCCCCTGCTCGCCGTTTCCGTTTTTATCCAGAAAAACATTGACCAGCAGGCTGCCTGTATTGTCCCCGCCGTCCAGCCCCGGAAGCTCCGGTTCGGCCGTCGGCGCCGGGGTCGGTTCCGGCGTCGGTCCCAGCGTCGGCGTGGCCATCCCGTATGCCGCCGGCACAGGGCCGTCCTCGCCGTCCGGCACTGCAGGCGTTTCGGTCGGCTGGGCGGTGCCCTCCCCGGTTTCCTCCGTCGCTTTTTCTGTTTCTGAATCAGCATCCTGCCCCACGTCGGACGCAACAGTCGCTGTGACAGAGTTCCTGGCCGCTTCCGCAGACAGCGGTTTCAGCACAATGGTAATCTCGTTCGATCCGGTTTTCAGCCCGTCCAGGTTCCGGGTGGCGCCTGTAAGGTCCCATCCGGGGCTGATGGTTTCCGGCAGCGGCTCCACCCGGACACGCTCGCCGCTGTCCAGCAGCATGGTGTCCTGCCCTGCCCGGATGGTTCCCTGTTCCCGCCCGTTCTGCCAGACCCGGAAGGAGCCTTCCAGGGGAACGGTCTGCGTTCCTTCCGGCGTTTCTTTTTCTCCCGCCAGAATGATCTTCAGCGTCACCGCTTCCGCGCCGGCAAAAGGAAGCATGCCGAACGCCAGCGCCAAAGCAAGCAGCAGGGCTGCAGCACGTGCCGTTTTTCTCATGGTCTCTGTTCCTCCGATAACAGGACGTGACGCGCCTCATGTCCATCAGGCGCGCCACGTCCGCGGTTATGTTTGATTCCCGTGTTTTACTGTGCAGCAGGCTCCTGCCCGGACAGGGTTCCGCCCAGCTTCACCGTATGGCGGAACTTGTCAAACACGTTGCTGACATAAGTTTCGCGGTAGCCCTGCGGGAAGGTAACATGCAGGATATAAAGGGTCTTGTTGACGCAGGCCGCGATGACCCGGCCGCCCATCTTGACGCCGCTGTCCAGCGTGCCGTTGTAGTTGGCATAGATGCCGTCGCTGTTCAGGAACACGCGGGACGCTGTCTTGGAAGGCTCGAATTTCGTAAAGCCCTGTTCTTTGATGGTGGTCAGCATGCCGTTGATTTCCTTGGTCAGCTCGTTCTTATTGTATTGCTTGGCCACCGGCACCGCACGGATAATCAGCTGTGCCGCGAAATCCATGGACGGGTCGGGATTGGTCAGGGTGTAAGTATCGGAGCCTTCCTCCACCAGCCAGCCGCTGGGCGCATCAAATGTCATATGCAGGGTGGCGGCTTCATAGGTGGTATAGCCGAAGGAAATCGTGGGCAACGGCGTCGCCGTGGGCTTGTCGATCGGATCGATCAGCACCGGAGTCGCGCCGGCATATTCGCTGTTCATCGTCGGCGCAGGGCTGTTGGCTGCCGTCGCGCCTTCCCCTGTAAGATCCTCCTCGTCGCCGCCTTCCTCGGAAGAGGGATCATAGGTGCCGTCGTCATAGTTCTGGGATGTTACCGTGGCATTTTCAAAAAGGGTTTGGGGTTCCGCCTGTACAGTAGTCGGAGCATCCGTTGCCGCAGCCTGCGGCTGGTTCGGGAAGGTTTCCTTCTGCTGGCAGGCCGTCAGCAGAATGGCGCAGAGCACCAGTACCAGGCACAAAACGCTTTTCTTTTGCATGGTTCTTTCCTCCATCCTGATTAAAAATGTTCTCACTGATACAGACGAATGGTTTCCTTTCCCTGTTCCCGGCTTATTCTGCGTCCTCGGTATACAGCGGATGGTAAACCCGCCGATCCAGGCTGAATATCTTCTCGCTGAAGGCGCCTTCCGGCGTCTTGTCCGTGATGCCCTTCATGGTATTCATCCGGGCGTCCATGATGTCGATCCAGTGCAATGCTTCCGCTTCCGGAAACATCGGCGGCCGCGGGCTTCCGTATTCCGCCTCCCCGTGGTGGCTCAGCAACATATGCTCCAGCAGCACCACCGTTTCCCCGGTCACGCCGGCCTGCTCTGCCGCCCGGTTCAGGTTCGTGATCCCGCGCACCAGATGCCCCAGCAGCTGGCCGTCCCGGGTATAGTCCGTCACGTTCCCGGTTTTGTCGCTTTTCAGCTCGTCAATCTTTCCGAGGTCGTGGATGATGACGCCCGCCAGCAGCAGATCCCTGTTCAGCCAGGGATAAACCGCCAGAATGCCTTCCGCCAGCTTCAGCATATCCGTAGTGTGGTGCAGAAGGCCGCTCCGCTCCGCATGGTGCATGCGCTGGGCGGCCGGGAACCAGCCCAGGGTGTCCCCGACCTGGGCCAGCATGGCGTTCACCAGCTTCCGGAGCTTTTCGTTCCGGAAGGAATCCACGGTTTCCCGAATCTGGCCCATCATGTCTTCCGGGGTTCTCGGCGCGCAGGGAACCAGTGCGTTCATGTCCACCGGGTCCCCTTCCTTCATCGGCCGCCATTTTTCCACTCGCAGCTGCAGCCGCCCGTTGTATTCCTGGATGGCTCCCCGCACTTTGATGACAGACCCGCTTTCCGGCACTTCCGCGGAGGCATCCCAGTTCCAGATCTTGCAGTTGATCTCCCCCGTCCGGTCTGTCAGGTTCATATCCACATATTCGTTGCCTTTAATGTCCTTGCGTTTGTCTGCCGAGCGGACCAGCAGAAATCCTTCGTAGCGCATATCCCGCTGAAGCTGGCAGACCGTATAGTTCTCCATTCATTCTCCTCCGTGCCCGTCAGAAGGGGGCGTCCCCTCCCAGGCCCTGTTCCCTGGCCAGGTTGGCAAAGGTAGTATATTCGCTCAGCCATGCCAGCTTCACAGTCCCCAGGGGGCCGCTGCGCTGTTTGGCAATGATGACTTCGCCGATGTTTTTATCCTCGGTTTCCTTGTTGTAATATTCCTCCCGGTGGAGAAACATCACCACGTCGGCATCCTGCTCAATGGAGCCGGAATCCCGCAGGTCGCTCAGCACCGGTCGTTTATCCGTCCGGTCTTTGTTGGCACGGCTCAGCTGGGCACAGGCGACGAGCGGAATTTTCAGCTCCAGTGCGATTGCCTTCAGCTGCCGGCTGATTTCGCTCACTTCCAGCTGGCGGTTTTCCATCCGGCTGTCCGAGTGCATCAGCCCCAGATAGTCGACCACGACCAGGTCCAGCCCTTTTTCCATCATCAGGCGCCGGCACCGGGACCGCAGCTGGGTCGGCGTGATACCGGCCGTATCGTCTATATACATGGAGGAAGCCGCCAGCGGCCCGAGCGATGAGGCCAGGCGGAGCCAGTCGCTGTCCTGAAGCGTTCCTTTCCGCACCCGCTGCATATCCACCCGCGCATCGGAGCACAGCATTCTCATGGCGATCTGCTCCCGGGGCATTTCCAGCGTGAATACCGCCACGGTCTTCCCTTTGTTCAGCGCCGCATATTCGGCCACGTTCATGGCAAAGGAAGTCTTTCCCATGCTGGGACGCGCCCCGACCACAATCAGCTCGCCGGGATGAAGCCCTGTCAGCAGGCTGTCCAGGTCGATAAATCCGGTGGGAACCCCTGCGATTTCGCCCTTGAGGCGGGCCAGTTCCTCGATCTCCTGGTAGGTGCCGAGCAGCACCTGTTCCATGGGTTTCAGGGATTCTCCCTCCGCCCGGTTCATCACGATATCGAAGATCGCCTTCTCCGCATGGTCCAGCACTTCCGGCACCGGATTCTGCTGGTTGCAGCATTCCTTGCCGATATCCCGGCTGGCCTGCAGCAGCTTCCGCAGCGTGCTTTTCTCCTGCGTCAGGGTGATGTAGGCTTCAACGTTGGCGGTGGTCGGCACCTGCTGGATCAGCTTGATCAGATAGCTGCTTCCGCCGATCCCCTCCAGGCTTCCCCGGCGCCTCAGTTCGGCGTTCAGGGTTGTCAGGTCGATCGGGGAATGGTTCCGGTTCAGCTCCGCCATCGCGGAGAAGATCTCCCTGTGTTCCGGCTGATAGAAATCGTCCGGGGTGAGCCTTTCCAGCGCGCGGAGCACGGCATTGCTGTCCTGGAGCATCGCACCCAGAACGCTGACCTCCGCCTCCACGCTGTTGGGCGGCACGACGCCTTTCAGTTCATCCCGGTTCTCCATACCGTTCTCCCGCTTACTTCTTGATTGGTTCCACGCTCAGCTTCATGGGTGTCGTCACCCCGGAATACAGCCATACGGTAATGTCCCGCATGCCGATTTCCCGGATCGGGTCCCCGATATCCAGCTTCCGTTTGTCCACCTGGATGCCATGCTGCTTTTCCAGCGCTTCGGCAACTTCCGCCGTGGTGACGCTGCCATAGAGGCGGCCTTTTTCGCCGCATTTGACTTCCAGGTTCACCACCTTGTTTTTCAGCAGCGCCGCCTTGGCTTCCGCCTCCGCCCGGCGTTCGGCTTCCCGGGCGTCCTGGGCGGCACGTTTGCGTTCTATCTCCTTCAGCGTGCCGGGTGTCGCCTCCGCGGCCAGCTTCTGGGGAAACAGGAAATTCCGGGCGTATCCGTCGCTCACGTTCAGGATCTCGTCCCGCTTCCCGATGTTTTTGACATCCTTGAGCAAAACCACCTTCATGTTTATTCAACCTCCTCGCCGGGCCTCAGGTGCCTGGCATCGCGCCGCTGGTCCACCATGCCCATAATCACGGGAATGACAGGCGCCAGGATGCTCAGCACCACAGCCCAGATATTCCGGAATACACTGCGGATTCCCATCCGCTTTTCAAACCACTGCATCAGGCAGAGCCCCTGGACCAGATACGCCGCCCGGAACACCGACCAGCACAGCCAACCCATATACCGGTCCGCGCCGCCTGTGGAAAGGGTGCCGGGCAGCCAGCCCAGGCTCAGGGCGAAGATCGCCAGCCCCAGCCCTCTGGGAATGAACCATTTTTCCATGGGAGGCAGCTCCCCCCGCTCGCCCCGTTTCCTTCTGCGCCAGTCCGGCAGCGTGGTGCAGAGCAGCGCCGTCGCCGCGGTATGGTAAACCAGCGCCTCGCACAGGAAATGCGGCAGGATCTCCTCCAGGCTCACCCGCAGGCTGTACAGCATCTGCAGCCTGGTTTCCTCCGCAATCACCACGTTGCCCATCACCCGCATCGCGGGAATCAGCGCGGCGGTCCCCTCCAGCCGGGAATATCCCATGCTGTAGGCATTGAGCAGGATGGTATTGCACTGGGGGCTTTGCTCCACCCAGTCGCAGGCCGCCTGCGCCAGGCCGGCAACCAGCTGCCCGTTCATCCGGGGCAGCAGCATGGCGATACCGCCGGCCCAGGTCACCAGGCACAGCGCCGCCCACAGCATCGGCCGGTGCAGGGGCTTCCTGACCTTCACCAGCGGGATCACGGCGCACAGCACACACCAGGCCAGACTCAGAATCCACGCGTCCGCGGGAAGAACCAGCAGGCAGGCCGCAGCAGCGCCGGCGCAGACCATCGCGCCGCCCCACCAGCCGGCAGTAACGGCCAGCACAGCCGAAACGGGCGGCAGCAGAATCAGCGCCACCAGCAGTGCGGGAACGCCCCTGGACGCAGCCACGGCCACGAGGGCCAGAATAACGGCCGGTGCGGTCAGGCGCTTTCCGAACGGTTCCTGAGGCATTCCCTCACCTCCATCGCATATCATATCACTTTATTCTATTCCAAATCCCCCGAAAAAGCAAGAGAGACGCAAAGAGAGCGGTTCGCTCTGAACCGCTCTCCTGTACCTGTTTCGTGGTCGGAGATATTACTCCGTTTTTTTTTGCTCCTCCAGCGTCAGCTCTTTGAAGCCCAATTTCGTAATGAACTCGTTCGCCTTGTCGAGCATCTTCTGGAAGTCTTCCTTCGTCATGGTCGCGAAGTCATATGCGTTTTCCTTCAGGGCTTCCACCTGGGCCGCCAGTTCTTCCTTGGCCTTGGTGGCGTCCGTCAGCTTGCTCTGGGCCTCGTCCAGCATGGCTTTGGTGGCGTCCTTTTCCTTGTTCGCCGCTTCCAGCTGCTTCGCTGCCTCTTCTTCCGCGGCTTTCTTCGCATCGGCCGCAGCCTGCTTCACATCCGCTTCGGCCTTTTCGGCAGCCTGCTTGGCTTCTTCCTGCAGCGTATTCACCTGGGCCGCCAGCTGATCCTTTTCGCCGGTCACTTCAGCCAGCTTGGCCGCTGCTTCCTCGGCCGCCTTCGCCGCGCTGTCCGTCAGGGTTTTCACCTGGGCTTCCAGGTCTTCCTTCGCCTTGGTTGCTTCATCCAGCTTGGCTGCCGCTTCCTCGGCCGCCTTTGCCGCGCTGTCCGTCAGGGTTTTTACCTGGGCTTCCAGGTCTTCCTTCGCCTTGGTCGCTTCGTCCAGCTTGGCTGCCGCTTCCTCAGCTGCTTTCGCCGCGCTGTCCGTCAGGGTTTTCACCTGGGCTTCCAGGTCTTCCTTCGCCTTGTTCGCTTCGTCCAGCTTGGCCGTTGCTTCTTCAGCCGCCTGTTTCGCTTCCGCGGTCAGTGAATCCACCTTGGCGGTCAGCTCTTCCTTTTCCTTGGACAGCGCGTCTTTCGCGCCGTTCCCCGTCAGGAAAAGAACCGCAAATACCACTGCCAGAATTCCCAGAATAGCCATCACGATTTTCGAAGTGTTCTTCATTTCCTAATTCCTCCCATCGTCAGAAACGGCCTCAATTTTTTTACCCGTTCCTGAAGCATTGCGCCAATTCTATCACATTTGATCAAAAAAGAAAATAGTCTGATGGATCCTCCGTTGCATTTTTCATGCATCCCTGAACCGCGCCTTGAGCCGCAGGTACCGTTCCTGCTTCTCCGCATCCCGGAAATGCACTTCCCGGAACTGCTCCGGGTTCTTACCGCCGTAATCCAGTTTCTTCTCCCCAAACTGCGCGTCCGTCAGGTCGAACACCTGCCCGCCGATCACATTGTAACAGTGGAACCCGCCCTCAGGCAGCGGAATGCCGTATACGGTTCCGCCGAAATAATCCTGCACCAGGAAAGCCGTCACCGAGCACTGGCCCAGCGTTCTGTTTTCCGGCGTCCAGTCCCCGCGCATTCTCGGTGCGCAGGTTTCCGCGCACCAGGCTTTGCCCAGCCGTTCGTACATTTCCCGCAGGGTGCCGGAAAACCCGTCCGTTTCCCTTTCGGGCCGGATCTCCGCGTATTCCATTCCATAAAATGCTTCCTTCATGGCTGCCTTCCCCCGTCTTTTTTACCGGATCCGGTATACCTTGGCTTCCTTGTTTTCGAACACCTTCAGGTACAGGCGGTCCAGCGCCTCCTCATCCACCTCGTAGCTGTTCCGCTCGTAGGAGGAGAGGTAGATGTAGCCTGCCCCGTACTTCCGGGGGACCTCCTGGTTGTTCTCCGGGTCTTCGTAGAAATCCTGCAGCTCCTGTTGGCGCTCCCTGGTATCAAACCCGTGCCAGTACAGCCACAGGTCCGGGCCGCAGGCAATGCTTCTCCCCGCGATGGACAGCACCGGGTTCAGGTGCTGGGTACCGGTGATGAACACCGCGTCCCGTTCCGTATGGTCCCGCACATATTCCCCGGCCTCCACGGCCCGCACCCCGAACGCAACATAGTCGGACACGCATTCCCGCCAGACCGTCAGCCCGGCGCTCAGAAAGAATACGAAAGCCGCGGCGCCGGCGATCACCGGCCGGGCCCGCAGGCCCTTCAGCCGCCGCCACATGGCGGCACACCAGTCCGCAATGATCATGCAGCATGGCAGCCAGGCCAGATAGAGCAGCTTGTTGTTGTCGTAGTCATTCGGCTGGAAGCGGATAAACTCCGCGGCCAGAATCACCGGCAGCGCCATGGCAAACAGCCGCCGGTGCCGCGGATTCTTTTCAATCAGCGCCAGAATCAGCACCAGGAACGGCAGGCCGATATTCTTGACATAGAACCAGAGATACAGGTCCTTCATCCCGCCGCCGTCCACGTTGTTGACCCAGTTGAAATGCAGCTGCACGAAGCCCTGCGCAGCCCCCTGGAATGCCTGGCGGAAGGTGAACAGGAAAAGCTGCGGCGCGGCCAGCGCGGCCGTCATAACACCGTACAGAAGATATCGTCCGCATATCTGCCACCGGCTTTGCCGGATGAACATCGCGCCCGGGTCGCCGTGGATCACGTCATAAACCATCAGCCCCAGCGAAGCCAGCCCCAGCGCCAGAAAGCTGTGCGTATGGATCATCGGCAGGGCTCCAGCCCACACAGCCAGCAGGATCAGCCCCCGGAACCCGTTTTTTTCGTCCCGTTTTTTGGCCCGGAACACAGCGTCCAGCAGATACAAGCAGGGAAACACCATGCACCAGCCGCCCAGCAGCGTCCGCTGCGGAATCATCAGGTCGCAGATCACGTTGCTCCAGCGCAGGTTATTCGGAGTCGGCTGGTTCGTCGGCGTTTTGTAGTAGCCCGTCAGAATGGTGTCCAGCTTCTCCCCGACCCCGCTGAAATAGCCCGCCAGGCTGTCGGGCGTTCCGCCCGCCATGTCAAAGTCGTACAGGAATCCCAGCCCGCCGTTCAGGAAAAACAGCAGCGCAGCCAGCACAGCGGTCTTTTTTCCTCCGCTCATTTCCCGTCCCAGGATCAGCACGCCCGCGTAGCAAAGCGCCATCATCAAAGTGCCCGGGATCACCAGGGCCGCCTGCAGGCTGGATCCCAGCAGCACAAATGTGGAGCTGAGGGAATCGGTCAGAAAAGGATAGCTCAGCCTCGCCCCCGGATAGAAGGGATACTCCGCCGGGAAACGCTTCCCGATGATCCCGGTGATGAAGCTCATGTGCATCGGCAGGTCGCCGTAGGTGCTCTGGCCCACGTGCCAGTTCCCGGCCGAATCCACCCGGGCATTATGGGTCACCTGCAGATACGCGCTGATAATCGTCAGCGGCAGGGCGACATAAAGCAGTTGTTTCAGCAGGCGGGTTTCCGCTTCGTCCCATGGGCGGGGGCTCCGCCGGTCCCTGAGAAGGAAGCACAGGCCGGTCACAGCCACCAGCAGCACCGCGGCCAGCGCATGGGCCTCCGCGGTAAAGGAGAGGAAGAACGCGCCGATAGCCGGCAGCCACATTTCTTCCAGCAGCCCCAGGCTCAGTCCCAGCCACAGCCGGTTCAGCGGGCGGTGATTGGGCAGCAGCCAGCGAATGCACATCACGCCGGAGGTCAGGAACATCAGCATATATGCCAGGGATCCGATCATTCCGTTTCCTCCTTTTCCAGTGCTTCTGCAATCTCCATCAGCCGGCGCATCCGGTGGTTCACGCAGCTTTTGCTCAGCGGCGGATCCATCATCTCCCCCAGCTCTTTCAGGCTCAGTTCAGCATGCTCCACCCGCAGCCGGGCAATCTCCTGCAGGGCCGGCGGCAGGGTAAACAGGCCCTGCTTCAGGCTGATGTTCCGGATAGCTTCCGACTGCCGCAGGGCGGTATCCAGCATTTTCTCCCCGTTGTATTCGTCGCAGTTCGCCGCCCGGGTGGCCCGGGCCCGCAGCTGCTTCCGGATCCGGATGTTTTCCAGGTCCAGCACGCTCTGGACGGCCCCCATCAGGGTCAGCAAATCCGCAATCTCCTGGGCTGCCTTGAAATACACCACTGTTTTTCCTTTTCGGTTGTATGTCCTGCAGGGCATCCCGCATTTCTCCAGCAGCTTTTCCATCGTCCGGAGCAGTTCCTCATCCTCGGTTTTCCATTCGAGATGGTAATCTTTCTCAGGGTCGCTCAGCGTGCCTGCGCCGAGGAATGCGCCGCGCAGGAAAGCCCTTCTGCAGCATTGCCGGGTCATGGGATGCCGGGGCACGGTTCGTTTCAGGTGGACCTGGCCCTGCTCGTCCGTCTCCGTCATGTGCAGCGCTTCCAGCAGCGTCCGGCTGTCGTCCGGATTCAGGCTCAGCACGCAGATGCGCCTTCCTCCCCATTGCGCGGTCTGCACAAAATGCAGGGTCGGGTTGGCCCCCAGCCGTTTTTTCAGCAGCTGAAACAGGCGCCTGGCCGTCCCGGCATTTTCCAGCCGGTAGCTGACGGTGAACCAGCCGCCGCCCCGAAAAGCCAGGTGCCCGGACGTCTGGGTCAGCGCCGATATTTCGCTCAGCATGCAGCAGGCTTTTCCCAGGGGCAGCCGGACCATCTCATTCCTGGCCCGGGCAGAGAAGCTCTGTCCGTCTCCGGATCGCATGAATGGTCACTCCTCCACCGGCGTCGTCCAGCGGGCCTGTTCCAGCACCAGGTCCCGGTGGTTGATCTCAGTAGCCATTCCCAGTTCGCGCAGCCAGGCGCCGATGGCTTCGGCAATGGCCACGCTGCGGTGTGCGCCGCCGGTGCAGCCGACGGCAATCACCAGCCGCTGCTTTCCTTCTTCCCGGTAATGGGGAATCAGGAACGCCAGCAGGTCCTTGTATTTTGCCAGAAACTCCTGGGTGGTGGGATGGCCGAGCACAAACTCCCGCACGTCCTCATCCAGCCCGCTGTGGCGGCACAGGTGTTCAATATAAAAGGGATTGGGCAGGAAGCGGACGTCGATCACCAGGTCCGCCTGCCGGGGAAGCCCCCGCTTGAACCCGAAGCTCATGACCTCCGCCCGGAAAGGCGGTTCGGAATCCGCCATGTTTCCCAGGGTTTTGTTCAGGCTCTTTTTCATTTCCCTGGAGGTCATCCCGGTCGTGTCGATCACGTAGCTGGCGGTTTCCCGAAGGGGCTGCAGCCTGGTGCGTTCCTCCGTGATGGCCTGCATCAGCGTCAGGCCTTCCTGCGTCAGGGGGTGGTCCCGCCGGGTTTCCTTGTAGCGGTCCAGCAGGGTGTCGTCGCTGGCCTCCATGAAGATGGTGTCGATCTGGTGGCCCCGCTGGCGCAGCTCCCGGATCATGGTCGCCACGGCCTGGGCGTCGAACAGTTCGCCGCTCCGGACGTCGATCCCGATGGTCACCACCTGGAATTTCGTCGGTGTTGTATCGAATGCTTCAATCAGCTTCGGAAGCATCATCGGCGGCATGTTGTCCATGCAGAAGCTTCCCTTGTCCTCCAGAAACCGCACGCAGGCCGTCTTGCCCGCACCGCTTTGTCCGGTAACGATTAAATACCTCATGATGCTGCCTCCTCTTCTCCGATCACGCGAATTTCCGGTTCCAGCCGGATGCCGGTTTCTTTCTCCACTGCCTCAGCCACTTTCCGCATCAGGTCCAGGAAATCCCGGCTGCTGCTCCCCCGGTTAATCAGGAAGCCGGCGTGTTTGGTGCTTACCTGCGCCCCGCCGCACCGGAATCCTTTCAGGCCGCACTGGTCAATCAGCGCCGCCGCGAACCCGCCTTTCGGCCGTTTGAAGGTGCTGCCCGCGCTGGGTTGGTCCAGCGGCTGCTTTTCCGCCCTTCGCCGGTTCAGCTCTGCCATTTTCTCCCGGATAGCCTTCCCTTCTCCCGGTTCCAGAATGAATTCTGCCTTCGTGATGATGATCCCGGATCCCTGGATGGCGGATGTCCGGTAGCCGAATGCCAGCTCCTCCCGGTTCAGGCGGATGGCCTTTCCCTCCGGAGTCAGCCCTTCCGCGCCGGCGGTGACCTGGCTCATCTCCCCGTCATAGGCGCCGGCGTTCATCGCCAGCCCGCCGCCCACCGTGCCGGGAATTCCGCCGGCGAATTCCAGCCCGGCCAGCCCGGCGTCCGCCGCCGCAGCTGCCAGCGCCGACAGCATGGCGCCTGCCTGTGCTTCCAGCCTGTTTCCGTTCCGCCGGATCTCCCGCATGTTCCGCCCGATCCGGATCGTCAACCCGCGAATGCCGCCGTCCAGCACCAGCAGGTTGCTGCCATGGCCGATCACCGTCACCGGCATCCCGGCCTCCCGGGCCTCCCGGATGAGCCCGGCGATTTCCTCCCCGTTTCGGGGTAAAGCCAGCCAGTCCGCAGGGCCGCCCAGCTTCAGTGTGGTGTATTCCCGCATCGGTGCGTTCCGGATCACCTCGTATGCGTCAAACACGCCTTGCCTCCCCCTTCCTGAAGAATGGTAAAAGGCTGCCTCACCATGGAAGCAGCCTTCATCAGTTCGGGACGCTTTTATTTGATCACCAGCATAACCAGGGACAGCACGATGAACACGGCTGCGGCAATCTTTGTGCCCAGTGCCAGCTTCGCCTCAAAAGTCTTGGCCTTGGACTTGCTCAGATAGCTGTTGTTCTGTCCGGAAAGGGCACTGATGCCGCTTTCGTCGGAGCTCTGCAGAAGCACGGTCACGATCATGAACAGCGCTGCCAGGATCAGCACGATGGAAAGAACTGTTGCCATTAAAATAACCTCCTCACAAATCAGCCTGACCATGATATCACAGGCTCACGGAAAATGCAAGCTTTTTCGGCGGGCCTGAAAAGATGTTCCCGTACTCCCGGCTGAAAGTTATTCCACCTTCTCCCCGGTGCTTCCCGGCTGGGTCACTTTCACTTCGTTCAGCTGCGCATAATTGCTGTGCACCCAGCCCTCGACGCCGTTCTGCAGCCGGATTTTGAACCAGCTGTTGGGCGAGGATTCCAGCACCAGGTATTCGGTGTCGGACATGGCGTTGCCCAGCGCCTTCGACCGGATGTCCGGTTCCTTGCGCACGTTTGGATAGGTGCCTTTTTTAATCACGACGGTCCGCGTGATCACCAGGGTACCCGACTCGTCTCCGGAAGTTTCGACAAATGTGTTGGCCGGCAGCGCCGCCAGCGTATCCTCGAAGAGCTGCTTCATTTCGGACACAGCTTCTTCCTTCTTTTGGTTTTCCTCCGTCAGTACGGCAATCTCTTTGTCCATTCTTTCCGTGTCGCTGGTTTTGATTTTCAGCTCGCCGCTCAGCGTCTCGATCTGCTGGGCCTTCTCCGTCGCTTCGGTCTTCAGCGTCTCGATCTGCTGGGACTTCTTCGTTGTCTCGGTCTTCAGTGTCTCAATCTGCTGGGCCTTTTCTGTTGTCTCGGTCTTCAGGGTTTCGATCTGCTGGCTCTTCTCCGTAGTCTCGGTCTGCAGCGTTTCAATCTGCTGGTCTTTGGCCGCGGCCTCGGTCTGCAGCGTCTCGATCTGCTGCGCTTTGGCTGTCGCATCGCTCTGCAGTGTCTCAATCTGTTCGGTTTTCGCTGCGCTTTCGGTCTGCAGCGTTTCAATCTGCTGGGCTTTGGCTGTCGCATCGCTCTGCAGTGTTTCAATCTGCTCGGTTTTCGCCGCGCTTTCGGTCTTCAGCGTCTCGATCTGCTGGTTTTTGGCGGTTGCTTCGCTCTGCAGCGTCTCAATCTGCTGGGTTTTCGCTGTTGTTTCGGTCTGCAGCGTCTCGATCTTCTGGTCCTTTTCCGCCGCTTCCGTCTGCAGGGTCTGAATCCGGGCGGTTTGCTCCCCGTTGGCTGTGGTCAGGGTCTCGATCTTCTGGTCCCTGTCTGCCACGTCTGCGTTCAGGGTTTCGATTTCCGCAGCCTTGGCCGCCACTTCCCCGGTCAGGGTCTGAATCTGGGCGGTTTTATCGGCGATGTCCGCGTTCAGGGTAGCGATCAGCGTCGTTTTCTCCGTGATATCGGCCTGCAGGGTTTCAATCTGGGCCGCTTTGTCGGCGATGTCCGCTTCGAGCTTTTCCGTCTGGCTCATGGTTTCCGTCGCCTTGCCCGCGTCTGTGGCCAGTGTTTCCGCCGCTTTGCCGGCGTCCGCGGCCAGTGTCTCCCCAGCCTTGCCGGCGTCTGTGGCCAGTGTTTCCGCCGCTTTGCCGGCGTCCGCGGCCAGTGTCTCCCCAGCCTTGCCGGCGTCTGCGGCCAGTGTTTCCGTTGCCTTGCCGGAATCCGCGGCAAGTGTCTCCGCAGCCTTGCCCGCATCCGCGGCCAGTGTCTCCTCAGCCTTGCCGGCGTCCGCCGTGCCTGCTTCGATTGCTTCCAGCAGGGCTGTTTTCTCTGCGATATCCTGTTTCAGCGACTCGATCTGGGCAGCTTTTCCGGCCACGTCGGCCTCCAGGGCTTTGATCTGCCCCTCTTTTTCAGCCACGTCGGTCTCCAGCGTCTCGATCTGGGCCGACCGTTCCTGCTCCAGCTGCGCATTTTTGGACGCCTTGTCCGCCGCTTCCGTTTCCAGTGTTTCGATTCTCGCCGCTTTGGTCTTCACGTCCTCTTCCAGCGTCTCGATTTTCGTGTTTTTGTCAGCAGCTTCCGCCTCCAGGGCCTCGATCCGGGCTGCCTTTTCCGCAGCGTCCGCCTCCAGCGTCTCGACCTGGATGCTCTTTTCTGCCGCGTACAGTTCCAGCGTCTCGATCTGGGTGCTCTTCTTCGCCGCATCTGCTTCCAGCGTCTCGATCTGGGTGCTCTTCTTTGCCGCGTCTGCCTCCAGCGTCTCGATCTGCGTGGTCCTCTCTGCCGCGTCGGCGTTTAAGGTATCGATCGCCGCATCCCGGCCGGCCAGGTCGGTATTCAGCTGCTCAATCCGCGCAGCGCTTTCGGTGGCTTCGGCGGTCAGCGTGTCAATCTGCTGTGATTTGTCATTGTTGTTGGTGATGTACAGTATCACAAACACCATGGCAAGCACTGTCAGAAGAGAAATCAGGGTCACGGCAACGCTCTTCTTCATGGAAACAGCCTCCTCTTTCGGCAAAGCATTCGGGGAACAGGGGAAAGATATCTGAGTTTGGGAACAACAAAAAGGCGGGCATATCCTGCACCCTGCAAAACGGTCTGATAATTACATATATTATATCCTGTTTTCCCTGAATTGTCAAAAAATCCAAAAGCTCCGGAAGCCTTGAATTCAAAGGCTTCCGGAGCCATTCAGGATTTATATTTCCCGGTTTTGTTTTTTTGCGCTCAGCGCGGCCAGGCAGTTTTCCTTGCTCCGCTCGATATGGGCCTTCATCAGGGCCTCGAACCTGGCCAGGTCCTTCTTTTCCACATAATCCACCAGCTTGTGGTGTTCCTCGTGGGCAGCGCTCCGGCGGTTCTCCTGCCTGATTGCCATTGCAGAGAAGCGGCGGATGTACTCATCCTGCCCCTCAATCACGCGCAGGATCCGGTTCTTGCCGCTGATCGCGGTCAGGCTGGTATGGAAATCCCGGGCCAGCGGGCTCAGGCTCTCCACGTCATCCACCGCCTGGAACTTGTCCATCTCCGCCAGCTTCTCCCGCAGGGACGCGATATCCTCCGCCGTTGCGTTCTGGATGATATAGGGCAGGGTCAGCATCTCCAGCGAATTGCGGATGGTATAAATCTGTTCCACATCCTCCGTCGTAAAGGCGTGCACCACAACGCCGCGGCGCATCACATATTCAACCAGCCCGTCCCTTTCCAGTTTCCGCAGGGCTTCCCGCAGCGGCGTCCTGGAAATATGCAGCCGGTCCGCGTATTCTGTCTCAACGATGCGCTCCCCCGCGGGGATTTCACCGGTAATAATGGCTTTTTTCAGTACATCATATGCGATTTCACGGATCGGACGGCTCTCCATCATCGGCTGAAAGGTCAGTGACATGATTGCAACTCCCCCTTGATCGTGCAGCATTTTTTCTGCACTTTGGACACATTAAACACCAAAAAAACAATCCTGTCAAGAATTCAGTTTCCTTTCTCCGATTTCTGGTTTGTTGGCTCCTGGTTTGTATTCCTGTTATTCTTCGATTCCGTTGATCTTGAATCGCAGGTATTTCGGCTCAATCCCCTTTTCCTTCCCCAGTTCATACATTTTCTGCATCAGCATAGCCTTGGCGACGCGTTCCGTCACTTTCTCCGAAGCTTCCGCTTCCACATAGAGGTCCTGATGGTCTGGATGCTGGCAGACCAGGCAGAATTTGGGCGTTTCCCCGGACCGGTCCACATGCCAGCGGATCCGGATCAGGTCTTTTTCTTCCATATTATATTACCCCTTTCCCGCCGCTGCCTGGTACCGTTCGGTCATCAGGATTTTCCGGGCCACGCCGATGCATTCGGGGATTCCCGCCCCGGAGGCCATGTCCGGCCGCCCGCCGCCCCGGGCCACGCGCTTGATCAGCGCGTTCATGTCGATGGCGACGTCCGCACTGCGGGCAAAGGTCAGTTTTTCCCCGACGCTCAGCAGCAGCACCTTCCCCGGTTCCGCAATATAGCGGGAAACCGCTTCCGCCACGGCTTTGCTTTCGTGCTCCGGCAGGGTCAGCGCCGCCAGTGCCGCTCCCGGCATGTCCTCCCGATTCTCCCCCGCCCTGAACTGCCCCAGCAGGTCTTCTGTTTCGTACCGGTTTGCTTTTTTCTGTATTTCGGCCATCCGGTATTTCAGTTCCGCCGCGGCGCGGCTCAGCTCCGCCACCGGGCAGCTCAGCGCTGCCCCGGCCTTGTCTGCATATTTCATATAAGTCTGGAACATGCGCAAGGCCCGGCCGCCGCATACAAAGGTAATCCGGGCTTTGCCGCGGGCCGGTGTCACGGAAATGATTTTGACCAGGCCGATCCGGCCCGTGGAGGCAGGATGGGTTCCGCCGCACGCGACCATTTCGAAGTCCCCCATCGCCACGATCCGGACATGCTCCTTCACCGTAGGTTCCTTGCGCAGCGGCAGTTTCTTCAGTTCCTCCTTCTCCGGAAACCAGCAACGGATCGGCGCGTCCTTCCGAATCCGCCGGTTGACCGTATCTTCGAGCAGGAGGATTTCCTCCTCTGTCAGGTGCGTCCTGCCTTCCGGCAGGTCCGCATCGATGCTGGAATCCTCCTGCCCCAGATGCAGGCCGATGGTCACGCCGCCCAGCTTTTCCCACAGGGCGCCTGCCAGCATATGTTCGCCGCCGTGCTGCTCCATGTGGTCCGTCCGGCGTTCCCCGTCGATTTCGCCCCGGACCCGGGTTCCGGGCTCCAGGGGTTTGTCCGCCGTATGCCATACTTCCCCGTCCGCGTCCGCCTCCACATCGGCCACCCGGGCGGATCCGCCCTTCCATTTCAGCATGCCCGTATCAAAGGGCTGCCCGCCGGAGGTCGGATAGAAAGCGCTCCGGTCCAGCGCGATTTCCCATGTGCCCGGCCGTTTGCCGTTCCGGCATGCCGTCACTTCCGCCTCAAATTTCCACAGGTAGGCATCGTCATAGTACAGCCGCTCCGTCATTGGATTCGTCCCCCTTATACCATGGATTCCGGATGGAAAACCTCGTCAAATTCCGCTTCCGTCAGGTACCCCAGCCGGATGCAGGCTTCCTTCAGCGACAGCCCTTCCCGGAAGGCAGTCTGGGCAGTTTTCGCTGCGTTTTCGTATCCGATGCGCGGCGACAGGGCAGTCACCAGCATCAGCGAACGCTGCAGGTTGTCCGCCATCTTTTCCCGGTTCGGCCGGATGCCGCTCACGCAGCGGTCATTGAAGCTGCTCATGGATTCGGCCAGCAGCCGTGCGCTCTGCAGAAAGTTGTATGCGCATACGGGCATGAACACGTTCAGCTCAAAGTTCCCCTGGCTCGCAGCCATCCCGACCGCGGTATCGTTTCCCATCACCTGGACCGCCACCATCGTCACCTGTTCGCACTGGGTCGGGTTCACCTTGCCCGGCATGATGGAGGAGCCCGGTTCGTTCTCGGGAATCGTGATTTCGCCCAGGCCCAGCCGCGGCCCGCTGGCCAGCCACCGGATATCGTTGGCGATTTTCATCAGGTCGCAGGCCAGCGCCTTCAGGGCTCCGTGGGCAAACACCATCTCGTCCCGCGATGTCAGCGCGTGAAATTTGTTATCCGCGGTCACAAAGGGCAGGCCGGTTTCCTCCGCCAGCAGCCGTGCGGCCAGTATGTCGAATCCCTTCGGCGCGTTCAGCCCGGTCCCGACGGCCGTGCCGCCCAGGGCCAGGGACATCAGCGGTTTCACCGCGGCGCGGATCATCTCCTCATCCTTTTCCAGGCTGCTCCGCCACCCGGAGATTTCCTGGCTGAACAGCACCGGCGTGGCGTCCTGCAGATGGGTCCGCCCGCATTTGATCACCCCCCGGTTTTCCTCCTCCAGCCTCCGCAGGGTTTCGGCCAGCCGGCGGAGCTCCGGGATCACGCGCCTCTCTAGCGCCTCCGCGGCGGCGATGTGCATCGCCGTCGGGAATGTGTCGTTGGAGGACTGGCTCATGTTTGCGTCGTCGTTCGGGTGCAGGATCGTTTTTCCGGCGATCTCGTTTCCCCGGTTGGCCAGCACCTCGTTCATGTTCATGTTGCTCTGGGTTCCGGAGCCCGTCTGCCAAACCACCAGCGGAAAATGGCCCTTCATCTGCCCGGCAAGCACTTCGTCCGCCGCCCGGCGGATCGCCTCATATTTTTCCTCCGTCATGCGCTCCGGCTTCAGCTGCCGGTTCGCCCCCGCCGCGGCCTTTTTCAGCAGCGCCAGCGCGCGAATGATTTCCTCCGGCATGGTTTCCTGCCCGATGCCGATGGGAAAATTACGGCGGCTGCGCTCTGTCTGCGCGCCCCAGTACCGGTCTGCCGGCACCTCCACCGGCCCCATGGAGTCATGTTCTGTCCTCGTTTCCATTCGTCCCGCTCCTCGTTTTTTGTTCATCATATCAGCCGCCTCCCCGCCCCGTCAAGCGCCGCCGGGCGGCCGGATCCTCCTCCCGCGCCCCTCGCCTGCGGCAGGCCCCGCGGCCAGCCTCGCAGAATTGACTTTTTCCCATTTTCAGGATATAATTTTTATTTGTATCAGCCGGAAATTTGCATACCGGGAATATGGCTTAAATCGGGGATTTTGGCTGACCGGGAAAGAAAGGCCGCTTGAATCATGAAGGATGAAAAAACCTACCGGATCGCGTTTTTTACGGTGGACTGGAATTACGAATTGGTGGAAAGCACGCTTCACGGCCTGAAGCAGTATACCGATGACCACCCCAATGTCTACATCTCCGTTTTCGACTGTTTCGGTAAGAATCTGGACAATGCGAAGGATAAAAGCGAATATGCCATTTTTAACCTGGCGGACCTTTCCCAGTTTGACGGGCTTCTGATCCAGGGGAACCAGATCGTGCTTCAGCGTGTCCGGGATGAAGTCGGCGCCCGCATCACGGAAACCGGCATTCCGGCCGTTTCCATCGGCTGCCCGATGCCCGGCTGCACCCTGATGCGCATTGATGACGGGCAGGCCGAGTTCGATATCACCACCCACGTGATCCGCCACCACCACGCCCGGAACCTGGTCTATATCACCGGTATCATGGATAACAGCTGCCCCGAGGCCCTGCAGCGGCTGGACGGTTTCCGCCGCGCCTGCCGCGAAAACGGGATTCCCGAAAGCCAGATGCAGATTGTCAACGGCACCTGGCAGAATGCCGACGGCCGCAGGATCGCCCGCGAATGGCTGGAGGAAAAGCGCCCCCTGCCGGACGCCTTTGTCGTCGCCAATGACGAAATGGCGATGGGCCTGATGGATACGTTCCGGGACGCCGGCCTCCGGATTCCCGGCGATGTCGTCGTCACCGGCTTTGACAATCTGACCACCGCGGAACTCTCCAGCCCCCGCCTGTCCACCGTCGCGACGGACCACCGTGCCCTGAACTATGCTGCCATGGACGTGCTGGTGGACCGGATTGACCGGGAGGATGTCCCGGAGGAAATCCCGTTCCATTACAGCATCATCTGCTCGGAGTCCTGTGGCTGCCGGGAGCGGGCCCGCCCCGGCATGGTCCGGGAGAAGTATTTCCAGCAGGCCCGGTTCCTCCGCCGGTTCTACACCGTGCAGGACCAGATGGCTGAGGAGCTGTTTGAGGCGAACAACCTGCAGGATATCGCCGCCATCGTCAAACGGAACCGCGCCATTTTCGGCTGCGACGATATCGGCCTGTGCTTCAACGATTATTATTATGATAATTTTGATAAGGACCAGTGGCTGCAGGATTCGGAGCGGTTTGGCCGGGAAATGGTCATCGCCGCCTATGAGGACGAGCCGTCTGTTGCCGGGTCGAAGGTTTCCTTTCTTCGTTTCCCGACCCGCCAGCTGCTGCCGGATTTCCTGAGGGACCAGGAGCATTTTGTCATTTATTATCCCCTGCATTACAATACCTATTCCATCGGGTATATCGCCCTGGACGGCATCAGCGAGGCCGCCAAGCTGAATCTGCATGAAAGCATCTTCAACTTCCTGGAAATCGCCATTGAAAACGTCCGGAAGAAAGAGCTGCTCCGCCAGTTCAACGCCATCCTCGATAATCTGTATGTCCATGATGCGCTGACGGGACTTTATAACCGTTTCGGCTTCGGCCGTTATGCCAGGGATTGTTTTGACCGCCTGCTTGCGCGGGACGGAAGTGTCCAGGTGCTCTTTGCCGATCTGGATTATATGAAGGAAATCAATGACCAGTATGGCCACGACCTGGGTGACGAAGCCCTGAAGGCTGTTTCCCGGATTCTCCAGCAGTGCTGCGGCCCGGAGGATTTCCTGATGCGCTACGGCGGGGATGAATTCGTGATCATTGCCGGCGGGCGGGACCGGAAACTGGCGGATAAAATTATGTCCGCCGCGGAAAACTATAACAATATTTCCGTCCATCCCTTCCATCTGGGCATCTCCGCCGGGGCCTACCGCACGGAAGCCCCGAATCCCGACAGCCTGGAAACCTGCCTCACCCGCGCGGATGAGGAAATGTACAAAGTCAAAACCGCCCGCAAGGCCGGTCGATAATGAGGAGGAGCCGCATGACGCTGCCGGCTGATGTCGCCGATCTGATCCGGATGCTTGAATCCGCCGGCTTCCCGGCCTATGCCGTCGGCGGCTGCGTCCGGGATTCCCTGCTCGGCCGTGCCCCTCATGACTGGGATCTGTGCACCGCCGCCCTGCCGGAGGAAATGGTCCGCGTTTTTGCCGGCGAAAAAACCGCCGAAACCGGCCTGAAGCACGGCACCCTGACGGTCATCCGCAACCATGTCCCCTATGAAATCACCACCTTCCGCACCGACGGGAATTATACGGACCACCGCCACCCGGATTCCGTCTCCTTTGTTTCGGATATCCGGGTGGATTTATCGCGCCGGGATTTTACAGTGAACGCCATGGCCTGGTCCCCCTCCGCCGGCGTGCTGGACTTTTTCGGCGGCCGGGAGGATCTGAAAAACGGCATTATCCGCTGCGTCGGGGATGCGGACGCCCGCTTTGAGGAGGATGCCCTGCGGATTCTGCGGGCCCTGCGCTTCGCCGCGGTCTATGATTTCACCCTCTCCCCGGATACGGATCGGGCGGTCCATGCCCGCCGGGAGGACCTGGGCCGGATCGCTGCCGAGCGGATCCGCACGGAGCTGGTCAAGCTGCTGTGCGCCCCCGCCGCCGGCCGGATTCTGCGCGATTATCCGGATGTGATGGCCGCCATTATTCCGGACCTCGCCCCCATGCTCGGTTATGACCAGCGAAACCATCATCATCATTATGATTTGTGGGAGCATACGGTGCAGGGTGTTGAAAATGTGCCGCCGGAGGAGGATCTCCGCCTGGCCATGCTGCTGCATGATACCGGGAAGCCCGGCGTCTGCACCCTGGATGAAAACGGCGAAGCCCATTACGCGGGCCATCAGGCGCTGAGCAGCCGCATCGCCGCCCGGGTCACGGAGGCCCTGCGCTGCAGCGCCGCCCAGCGGGAACGCGTCGTGAACCTCGTGCTCCATCATGATATCCCGCTGCGCACGGCGGATGGTTCCCCGGCGACGGACCGACGTTTCCTGCTTCGCAAGCTGAACCGTTTCGGCGAAAGGGATCTTCGTGCGCTGTTTCAGATTCACCGGGCGGATCGGATCGCCACCGGCTACACCTCCCCCGAGCGGGAGGACCTTCGGCTCCGCCAGCGCATGGATGCGCTGGATGCCCTCCTGGCAGACCGGCCCTGCTTCACGCTCAAAGACCTGGCGGTCAAAGGGGATGACCTCACGGCCCTCGGGCTGAAGGGGCCGGATGTCGGAAAAACGCTGAATGCCCTGCTCGCCGCTGTTATAGACGGTTCCCTTCCGAATGAAAAGGCCGCGCTCCTGCAGTCCCTCAGCGCGCGGTAAGCCCGCGCTCTCCCCACCCCTTCCTGCCGAGCCCTGCCCGGCAGTTTTTGTTTTTAATGTTTTTGTAACAAAATACTTTAAAATTTAAGATTTCCTCCCAAAAAACAATTGCCATTTTCAATTCGCTGTGATAGACTATAGCAGTTAGCCCTGGTTTGCCTCCGGGCGGCTGCACACGTTGAAAAAGCGTGTGTTCCGGCGGCGGACCAATCCCGTCTCTGTTGGCGCTGGCCTGCCGCACCTTCCATAGCGGCCGGGCAGTGTTGTTGTGCGCCTGCTTTCACCGGGCGCGCACGAAGAGTCGCGTTCCGCAGGCCTGGTTGGGTTGCCTCGCCTGGAAGGGACACACTTTTTCCCCGGCCCCGGGGGCCGAACAACATACGGAGGTGTATTACGTAAATGGCACGCATTGCAGGTGTTGACCTGCCCAGAGAAAAGCGCGTTGAAGTCGGCCTGACCTATATCTACGGTATCGGCCTGACCACTTCGCAGAAAATGCTCGCGGAAGTCGGCGTTAATCCTGACACGCGGGTGAAGGATCTCTCCGAGAACGAAATCAGCAAGCTGCGTGAGTATATTGAGCACCACCTGAAGGTGGAAGGCGATCTTCGCCGTGAAGTTTCCCTCAATATCAAGCGCCTGATTGAAATCGGCTGCTATCGCGGCGTCCGTCATCGCCACGGTCTTCCCGTTCGCGGACAGAATACCAAGCAGAATGCCCGCACCCGGAAGGGCCCGAAGAAGACCATCGCCGGCAAGAAGAAAGCCACTAAGTAAGTCTTGTGAATAAGTCTTGACTGAATTACGGAGGGAATAATCAATGGCACCTAAGCAAAAGCTGAAGAAGGCTACGCGCAAGCGCCGTGAACGCAAGGTTGTCGAACGCGGTGCAGCCCATATCCGCTCTTCTTTCAACAATACGATTGTTACGATCACCGATACCCAGGGCAACGCCCTGAGCTGGGCCAGTGCCGGCGGTCTGGGCTTCCGCGGAAGCAAAAAGTCCACCCCCTTTGCTGCCCAGATGGCCGCTGAAACCGCTGCCAAAGCCGCGATGGAATACGGTCTGCGCACGGTGGAAGTTTATGTCAAGGGCCCCGGTTCCGGCCGTGAAGCCGCGATCCGTTCCCTGCAGGCCGCCGGCCTGGATGTAAACATGATTAAGGACGTGACGCCCATCCCCCATAACGGTTGCCGTCCGCCCAAGCGCCGCCGCGTGTAATAAAGGAGGACAATGAAACATGGCAGTAAGTAAACAGCCGATCGCCAAGAAGTGCCGGACCTTTGATATCAGCCCGGCCGTCATGGGATATGGCAATAAGAAGTCCAACCGCAACCCCGGCGGCAACCGCCGGCGGAAGGTTTCCGAGTACGGCGCCCAGCTGCAGGAAAAGCAGAAGGTCAAGTTTGTTTACGGCGTGCTCGAAAAGCAGTTCCATAAGTATTATCTGAAGGCCGCCAACATGAAGGGCATCACCGGCGATAACCTCCTGCGCCTGCTGGAGCTCCGCCTGGACAACGTGGTGTTCCGCCTCGGCCTGGCCAAGACCCGCCGCGCCGCCCGCCAGATCGTGTGTCACGGCCATATCCGTGTCAACGATATCAAGGTGGATATCCCTTCCTACCAGGTGAAGGTTGGCGACAAGATCACCCTGCGCAAGCGCAGCGAGGAGAGCGAGCTGTTCAAGGGCCTCCGTGAAGGAACCGGCACCGTGACCCCCAAGTGGCTGAGCTTTGACGCCCAGAACCTGGCCGGCAGCGTGACCGCCCTCCCCACCCGTGAGGACATTGACCTGCAGGTGCAGGAGAACATGATCGTCGAGTATTACTCCCGTTAATCATCCGCACATCACCGAACTGACAAGGAACCGCGGACGGGATTCCGTCGAAGGCATCTTCATGGTTTTCGCCGCGGTATGGAGGGTAAAACGAAATGATCGTCGAAATCGAAAAAGCCCGCATCGAATGCGCGGAAGTAGCCCAGAATGGCTGCTACGCCCGCTTTGTGATCGAACCGCTCGAGCGCGGTTTCGGCCACACCCTCGGCAACTCCCTGCGCCGCGTGCTTCTTTCCTCCCTCCCCGGCGTGGCTGTCTCCTCTGTGCATATTGAAGGTGTGCAGCATGAGTTCTCCACGATGCCGGGTATCAAGGAGGATGTGACGGAAATCATCCTGAATCTGAAGTCCATGGCGGTGCGGATGTTCTCTGAGGAGAGCAAGCAGCTGACCATCGATGTCAAGGGCCCCTGCGAACTGACGGCCGGCGATATCAAGACGGATGACCAGGTGGAAATCGTCAATAAGGACCTGCATATCGCCACCCTGAATGCGGACGCTCATCTGCAGATGCAGATGACCCTGGATCGGGGCCGCGGATATGTCAGCGCCGACAAGAATAAGAATTCCAGCATGCCGATCGGTGTGATCCCGATTGATTCCATCTTCACCCCCGTGAAGAAGGTGAACTACACGGTGGAAGACACCCGTGTAGGGCAGATCACCGACTATGACAAGCTGACCCTGGAAATCTGGACCAACGGCACGCTGAAGCCCGAAGAGGCCATCTCCAGCGCCGCCAAGATCCTGACCAGCCATCTGAATCTCTTTATCAGCCTGACCGACCAGGTCATGCCGGTGAGCATGGCCCAGCCGGAAGACAACGTCAAGGACAAGGTGCTGGAAATGACCATCGAAGAGCTGGATCTTTCCGTCCGCGCCTATAACTGCCTGAAGCGTGCCGGCATTAACAGCGTGGCCGAGCTGGTGCTGAAGAATCAGGATGACATGATGAAGGTTCGCAACCTCGGCCGGAAGTCCCTGGAGGAAGTTGAGCAGAAGCTGAACGCCCTCGGGCTTGGCCTGCGGCCCACTGAAGACTGAGCCGACGAAGACTGAGTCAAAGAAGACTGAATTCATAGGAGGAACATCCCATGGCTAACCAACGCAAGCTGGGTCGCACGGCGGATCAGCGCAAGGCGCTGCTTCGCAATCAGGTGACCAATCTGATCTGGAACGGCCGGATCGAGACCACCGAAGCCAAGGCTAAGGAAGTCCGCCGGATCGCCGATAAGATGATCACGCTGGCCGTGCGCGAATGCGACAATACGGTTTCCACCACGAAGGAAACCCATAATGACAAGGGCCAGCTGGTGACGCTGGACGTTGTCAACGATGCCCCGTCCAAGCTGCATGCCCGCCGGATCATGATGGCTTACCTGTATGATCTGAAGGAGCCCAAGAAGGACGACGAAAACAAGGCCGAATACAAGGAGCGCACCAAGGATAACAAGCATCCCGTGGTGGAAAAGCTCTTCCGGGAAATCGGGCCCAAGTACAAAGCCCGCAATGCCGAGAAGAACTGCTCCGGCGGCTACACCCGGATTTACAAGCTGGGGCCCCGACGCGGCGACGCTGCCGAGATGGTGATTCTCGAGCTGGTCTGATAACTGTTTCCAAACACATCAAGCAATGGAAAACGCCTTCCCTTCCGCACAAGGGGAAGGCGTTTTCCTCAGTCTGGAAACCCCATCCGCCATCCAAAAAATTTTTTTCCGTTTTTCTGTAACGAAATCCCCTGTCGTCCGTCTAATCGATGAGTTAACCGGGAAGGGAGGTGATGATGTGTGAACAGCGCAACCTGTGAAAGGATCTACAATGCCTACTACATGCGGGTTTTCTCCTATGTCATGACCCTGGCCGGCGACCGGCACCTGGCCGAGGAAATCACGCAGGATACCTTCTTCCGGGCCTTCTCCTCCACCGCGGAATTCCGAAACGAGTCGGACGAAGCCACCTGGCTCTGCTCCATTGCGAAAAACCGCTTCATGGATGAAATGCGGAAGCAGGGCAGGCTCGAGCCGATCCCGGACGGCCTTCCCGCCGGCGGAAAAAGTGTCGAGCAGCAGGCCGCGGACCGGGATTCCTCTTTTCGGATCCATGTGGCGCTCCATGCTCTGGAGGAACCCTACCGGGAGGTCTTCGAGCTCAGAATTTTCGGTGAACTCTCTTTCCGGGAGATCGGTACCATCTTCGGAAAGACGGAAAACTGGGCACGTGTCACATATCATCGGGCCCGTCTGAAACTGCAGGAAAGGATGGATGAATAATGAAAACGGAATGTGAAGTAATCCGGGATCTGCTCCCGCTCTATGCGGATGATGTGTGCAGTGACGGAAGCAAAAAACTGGTCGAAGAGCATCTGCCGGAATGTCCGGACTGCTCCGCCCTGCTGGAAAGCCTCCGCAGGCAGGAGATTGAAAAAGGCCTTCAGGAGGAAAAAGACCAGGTCATCAAATACCAGGCGAAGCGCTTCAAGCGCCGCAGCACCGCGGTGGGGTCCGTGATCTCCGGCATATTTATGGTCCCGATCCTGGTTTGCCTGATTGTGAACCTGTCCCAGGGGTTCAGGCTGGACTGGTTCTTCATCGTGCTGGGAGGCCTGGCCATGGCCGCTTCCCTGATCATCGTCCCGCTGATGGTGCCGAAGGACAAGCTGTTCTGGACCTTCTGCGCCTTCACGGTCAGCCTGATCCTGCTGCTGGCGATCTGTAATCTTGTCGGCGGCGGCAGCTGGTTCTTCACGGCGGCATCCGCGGCCCTGTTCGGGCTTTCGGTCATTTTCCTGCCCTTCCTGGTGAAGGCCGCCCCCGTCCGGGCTCTGCTGGGCAATTTCAACCGTCCGCTGCTGATTATCGCGGTGGACCTGATCCTGTTCACCAATATGATGAATATGATCACCCTGCATACCAAGGGCTGGTTTGCCACCATGATGATGGAACTGCTGTGTGTCGCGGGTATCGCCCTGCTGGGCTCCGCTGTAAAAGGCCAAAGGAGTGAAACAAAATGAAATCGAAAACCTCTCCCAGAATGGTATCCCTGATCCTTGCCCTGGTACTGATCGCGATCGGAGGCTTCATCCTTTTCGGGCGGAGCATCGGGGATGGATATGAGCATGCGGAGAAATATACCGCCGGCGATACGTCCCTCTCCTCCCCCGTGGAAAACCTGGATATTCACTGGACGTCCGGCAGCCTCACCGTGGAATATTATGATGGCAGTGAGATTCTGGTCAGGGAAACCTCTCCCCGCTCCCTGTCGGAGGATGACAAACTCCGCTGGTGGCTGGACGGAACCACCCTGCGTATCCAGTTCAGGAAGGGCGGCTTCCGGTGGTTCTCCTTCTCCAGCCCGGAAAAGGCCCTGTCCGTTTCCCTCCCGAAGGGGCTCCGCCTGGTATCCGCGGATATTCAGGCCACCTCCGCCGATGTCCGCCTTCCGGACCTCGCTGCCGACCGGTTGAATCTGCAGTCCACCTCCGGCGATATCACCGCCGCCGCGGACGCGAACCAGGTGTCCGCCGTCTCCACCTCCGGCAGCCTGCAGATCACGCTGGGGTCCGTGGATACCGTTTCCCTGTCCTCCACCTCCGGCGGTCTCGGCCTCACGGCGCAGGATGCAAGCAGCGTCTCCCTGTCCTCCACCTCCGGCGCCGTCGCTGCCTCCCTGGACAGTGCGAAGAAGCTTTCCGCCTCCTCCACCTCCGGCGGCATCGTCGTCGCGCTCCGCGCCTTTGAGGATCTGTCAGTCAGCGCCACCTCCGGCGATGTATCCGCGTCCCTGCCGTCTGCCCCCGGCTTCACCGGCGCCGTCAGCACCACCAGTGGGGACTTCACCAGCGAAATCCCCCTGGAGAAGGACGGCAGCACCTACACCTGCGGCGACGGCAGCGCCCGCATCAGCATCCGCACCACCTCCGGCGACGTCCGCCTCATCGAATCAAAATAAAACCCCCGATCCCATCGGTCCGGCCGCCGCTTTTCCGGCAGCCGGATTTTTTTATTGGCAATCCTTTTCCCTCCTTTCAGCTGGAGCCCCGGCGCGGCGGAACTTTTTCCCTTTCCCCTTCGTCTCACAGGGTGCAGGCCGGAACAGCGGGCGTGTTTTCCTCCTTTTCGGTTTGCAGTCACATGCCGTTCATATTCAGGACGTATTATAAGCCGAACCACCCGGCAAAGGAGGGAGTACGATGCAGGCAACGAATCTGAAGCTGGCCGCTTTGGCCTGGGCTGCCGCGAAAGCGGATATGAGTTATGGGCGCTTTATCATCAATCTGACCGCCAGGGATAAACAGAAGATTTACCGGCAGTATCAGGCGATGCTGGAAAAAAGGAAGGCGGGCCCCGGTTCCGCCGCGGCGGAAAAGAAGAAGGTTCCGTCCGGGAAAAAGCTGCCGAAAACCGCGGCTCCCCGGCGCTGTCCCGAAGCCGCCGCCCCGTAAGCGGTTCCCCCCGCCGGGTTTGACATCCAAATCACCCGTATGCTATTCTGTTAAAAAGTTGCATTTCCTCTGAAAACGGGAGGGCTGTTGATGAGCCGGATTCGTATTGTAACCGCCCGGGCCCCCGGCCTGATTCCCAGCCTGGTGCATGAAATCGGCCGGGCCCCGCATCCGGTGGTCTTCATCCTGGAATCCTTCACCCTGGCCTGCGAAACGGAAATCGTGAATCGTTCCGCAGTCGCTGGGATTTTTGGCCTGAAGATCTTTTCTTCCTCCGTCCCCGCTTGCCTGAAGGCTTGCAGGAATGCGTCCGCCAGTTCGGCGTCGCTCTGCACCGTTTCCCCGTAGGCTTCCAGTGCCTCCGGCAGGGCCATCAGCTCCGCTTCCCGCTGCAGCGCTTCCTCCAGCCCCAGCAGGTCCAGCCAGATGGAGGTCATGATTTCCCTGTTCCATTGCCCGCAGGGCAGCTCGTCCACCACCCGGGCCAGAAAATCCATCGGTTCCGGAATCCCCATCAGCACGTTGTACAGGTCCTGCACCATTTTGCCGATCTCTTCCATGGAAAAAGCGGACATCAGGGCGTTGGCGTCCCGGCATTCCTCCCGGCTGTACGGGCTGCCCGCGGACAACACGATGTTGTCCGCGTCCTGAAAGCACTCGCTGAATATCTTCTTCTTTTCCCCGTCGCTCAGCACCCGGGGGGTCATGGAGGCCCCGGCGTCGTCGTTGTATTCCTTCAGCAGCTGGGTGCAGAAGGAGTGGATGGTGCTGATGGTGGCAGTTTCAATCTCGCCCAAGGCCCTGGCCGCCGGGTCGCTTCCCCCCTCGGCCGCCTCTTCCAGCAGGCGGCGCAGCTTGTCCTTCATGTTCTGGGCCGCCTCCTTCGTGAAGGTGATGACCAGGAACTGGGAGATGGAGGCTTCCGGATGCGCAATCAGCGTCTCCTTGATCTTTTCTACCATCACGGTGGTCTTGCCGGAGCCGGCCGCCGCGGAAACCAGAATATTCTGGTTCCGGGCCTTGATGGCCGCTTTCTGGGATTCATTGAATGCCGGCATCTTTGTGTCCTCTTCTGGTGCGGAATGATCTGTCCGCGTCCTCCCTTGAATTGTCCGCCCGAATCGGGTAAAATGGTTTCACGGCCCGGGCGGCCGAATGCGGGAATGCTTTCCGCCGCGCGCCCGGCCGGTTGAAAAGGAGCGATGGTTCCCATGAATGAACTGTATTCTCAGCAGGATCTCCTGGGCATTTCCGCCCAGCTGAACCGCCGTAAAATCGTAATTCTCGCCGTCTCCGCCGTGCTGCTGGGCGCGCTGGTCTGGTCCTTTGTCGCCCGGATCGAGGCACTCAGCGTCGCCCTGCTCATTCTGCTCGGCGTGGTGCTGATCTTCTCCCTGGAGATGTTCGTCCGCCCGCTGTATGCTTACAGGCGGCTGATCCTGACTGCCCTGCATGGCCGCAGCCACGAAGCGCAGCTCATCTACGACCATCGGGAGGAAGACCTCTCGACGGTGGACGGCGTCTGCTGCCGCAGCCTGATCTTCCTGGGCGATCCGGATAAGCACGGCACCCGGGAGCAGCTCTATTACTGGGATCGGGAAAAGGAGCTCCCTCCCTTTGAGCCCGGCCAGGATGTGCGGATCCGGTATTCCGGCAAAATGATCCTCGGCTGGGCCTGAGCCTGTCACGGCAGCGGCGTCATGCCGTCCCGGATCAGGTAGAACAGGGTGCACCCGTCCTGGGTCAGCCCGTCGTGCATCTCGTCAAATGTCCAGAATTCCAGCGTATGCGTTCCGCCGCTCGTCGTGCGGAACGTATATTTTTTTGTTGTTTCTCCGATGGCCGTTCCCTCCGGCAGCCTGCCGCTCACGGTCACGGTCATCAGCCGCTCGTAGGCCGCCCGAAAAGCGCTGCCGGAGATCTCCTCCCCGTTTTTCCAGGCCCGCAGCCCCGCGTCCTCTCCGGTTTCGCCGTCCCCGGTTCCGCTTTCCCCGTTGTTCCCGATTCCGTCCCCGCCGGCCGCCTCCGCCGCGGCCGTGTGTTCCAGGGCATAGGTAATCGTCTCCCCGCCCGCTTCCACGGTCACCTCCGCCAGGGAGTCCAGCGGAACCGCGGCGGGATATCGTGCCGCGGTGTCCAGCGGGTTGGTTTCCGTGAAGGCACTCAGGCTGATCATGCTCACGGTGAAAATTTCGTCCCCGAATCGGGCGTATGCCGTGCTTTCGCCCTGCCGGTTGCCGATCGCGATTTCCGTCGTTTTTTCCTCCCGGTCCACCACGTCGTATACGCCGCTTTCCGTCACGGTGCCGGTGGAGCCCGCCGCCGTGTGGAAAATCAGGGTGCAGGCCGGTTTTGTGAGCCCGCAGGTCGCCAGGTTCTCCTCCGTCGCCTCCCCGTACCAGGTCCCCATCCGCAGGTTCCCGGCGTTTTCCTTCAGGGAGGCGATCGTTTCGGCGTCCGCCGGGTATTCAAAGGGCGCGGTCACCCGCCAGTTCTCCCCGGCGTCGGAGTCCGTCACAGCCCCCGCCAGCGTCCATTCGGCGGCCGCCATCCCATCCGCCCCCGCCACGGTGATCCGGTCCAGCAGCGCCGGAATGATCTCCGGCTGGGCCACCGGGTGAAGCAGCGCCTTCTCCGTGTCCAGGTCCCGCAGCGTGCCCGCCGAAGCCGCGTACAGCCGGTCGTCCCCCGCCACGGTCATGTAGTACAGGGCGCCCTCCCCGCCGGCCACCTCGTCGCCCAGGCGAACCTCCAGCCGCCCGCCGTCTGTGAACCGGCATGCCGCGGTCACCCTCGGCCGGTCCAGCCCGAAGGCCGCGGGGTCGTCCGCGTAGTCGCCCTTGTTTTCTGTCAGGATGTCCTCGTATTCCAGGTGGGCCAGCGCATCCAGGATCATCTCCCCCAGGCTTTCGTCCAGGGCCCATCCCCCGTCTTTCATCCGCAGGGTGCCATCCTCCGCCCGTTCCGCGGCCCAGGTTTCCCCGTTCTTCCGTTCCACTTCCACTTCGGCGATTTCCTCCGCGGCCCGGTTGGTCAGGAAACCGCTGTGGTCCTCCTTCACGGGCATCGGTTCCTCCGGCCGCTTCAGCAGCACGGCCGCCGCCACTGTTCCGGCCAGCACCAGGGCGCAGGCCGCCAGCCAGAGGCCCCGCCGGTGCCGGATCTCCCGGTGTTGTTTTTTTTGTACCCGCTGCATCCTTATCTTCTCCTTCGCGGAACCAGCACCAGCAGCGCGGCCAGCATCACCATCGCCGGCAGCGCCACCAGGATTACGGATCCCATCCCCGTGCTTTCCGGCCGCAGCGAGGGCCGCAGCGCATCCTTCGCCATGATCTTCAGGTCGCTGGCGTCCAGGTTCTGCAGGAATTCCGCCACCCGCAGAATGAACTGCTGCGCGTCCGTCATGGACCACACCTGCTGCTCCGTCAGCACGGCGGAGCACCCGATGATGAACGCCCGGGAGACGTATCCCTCCGCCGTCACCCGCCGGGCCTCCAGCGCCAGCGGGAAGGGCCCTTCCGGATCGCCCTCCGCCTTGTCCAGGCTCAGGGAGGCATTGTCCAGCACCTTCAGCCAGGAGCCTTCCTCGCTTTGCAGCACAGCCATCGCGGTCAGGTTCCGGTCCCCTTCCTCCGCCGGCTCAAAAGCCCGCGCCCCGGGCATCAGCAGCGTGTCCGCCCCGGAGGCCGCCAGGTCCATCGTGATGTCCGTGGAAAGCATCTCCGGAATCAGATAGATGCTCATGCCGTTGTAGTAGCTCTCCGTGTCCGCCGGGTTCGCCACCACGATGCCCTTCCGCGGCACGAATCCGTAGCTCCGCAGCAGGGAGGCATACCGGGGCATGCTCTCCACGTCGTCGGTGTAGTCGCAGGTGAACAGCAGGCTCCCGCCCTTTCCGGCGAATGCGGTCGCCTTTTCCATCTCGGCTTCCGTCAGGTCCCGCAGCGGGCTGAAGAAAACCAGCAGGTCCTGCGGGTCCGGCTCGAAGCTGCTGTCCCCCAGGTCCGCGTAGGCCACTTCGTATTGGTTGTTTTCCAGCAGGCTGGCAAAGGCGGCGGTCTTTTCCCCGTCCAGCTCCCCGTGCCCCTGCATGATGATGATCTTCGGAATCCGGTCCTGCGTCACCCGCTGAATCGCCGCCGTCAGGCTCCGCTCATAGGTCCATCCAGCGTAGGTGTATTCCCCGGTTTCCCGGTCCATGCCCAGCGCCACGTAGTCCGCGGGCCCCAGCACCCGAAAGCGCCCGGTCTCCTCGCAGTATACGATCAGGCTGTCGCTCCCCACGGTTTCGCTCTCCGTGGAAAAGCGGGCCGCCAGCGCCGGGTTCAGGCTCGGGTCCGCCTGCTCCCAGGTCACCTTGTCCGTCGCCGCGGCGTACCGGTCCAGCAGCTCCAGCAGCGGCGCGTCCTCGTCCCCTTTCCGGAACAAAGCCCAGATGTGCACGGGATGCTTCAGCTCCGCCAGAATCCGGTCCGTTTCCGCGCTCTTCGTGGCGATGGCGTTGAAGGAGTAGTCCCGGCGCCATCCGTTTTTCTTTTCCAGCGTTTCCGCGCCGATGTTCAGCGCGATCAGGATCACCAGCACCATCGGCAGCAGCAGCGTGGAAACGTTCAGCTTCCTTTCCCGCCGCCGGTCCATCCGCCGGATGGCCAGCGCCAGGAAGGCGGCGGCAAAGCTCAGGTCGAACAGGATGCCCGCGAAGCTCAGCTGCCCCATCAGGAAGGGCTCGTTCCGGCTGTAAAGGCTCATGAACCGCAGCCCGGCGGCGATCCATTCGATCTGCACCGCGTTCTCGATCAGGTCCAGAATCCATACCAGGAAGTTGGCGCCGAAGGCCAGCGCCGCGGCGATGGCCGGCGTCGGCGCGCACGCGCTCAGGTACAGGTCCATCGCCGCGAAGGCGCAGCCCTGCAAAAGGAATCCCAGATAGGCCACTGCCAGCTCCGCCGGGTATACGGTCCCGTACAGCCCCACCACCAGGGCGAAGCACCCCGTCAGCGCCGTGGTGGCCGCCAGCACGGTCACCGCCGCTAAGTATTTGCCGGTCACGATGCCCGGCAGGCTCACCGGGCTGGTCAGCAGCAGCTGGTCCGTCTGCTTCTGCCGTTCCTCCGCCAGCAGGCGCATCGTCAGAATCGGGCTCACCAGCATCCACAGGTAGCTCATCTCCCCGATGAAGGCCGGCAGGTCCCCGCTCCGCTGGCGAAGGATTTCCATGTAGAACAGGATGGAGGCGACCGCCAGGAAAACGCCCATGAAAACATATCCTGAAGCTGTATAGAAGTATCCCTTCAGCTCCCGTTTCCAGATCGCTTTCATGCTTCGCCTCCTCCCTGTGTTTCTCAGTGTTCAGTCTCCCGCAGGAAAACCTGTTCCAGGGTTTCCTGCTCTTCCTCCAGCCGCCGGATCGGCGCGTTCAGCCCCGCGCATACGCGGAAAATCTGGTCCTCCGCGGCGCCCTGCCCGTCCTTTCGCAGGCAGGTCAGCACCGCCTCCGTCATCTCCCCGGGCAGCTCCTCCGCCGCCTTCACGCAGTCCAGCGCCCGCAGCGCCGGCATCACCCGGGAGGCCGGCCCCGCCGCCCGCAGCCGCAGCCGGATGTTCTCCCCGTCTTCCGCCCCCAGGTCCAGGCTTCGGATCATTCTCCCCTCGTTCAGGATCACGGCCCGGTCGCACAGCTGCTGCACTTCGCTTAGGATATGGCTGGAAAACACCACGGTCCGGTCCTTCCCCAGCTCCCGGATCAGCTCCCGCATCTCCGCGGTCTGCTTCGGGTCCAGCCCCACCGTGGGTTCGTCCAGAATCAGGACGTCCGGGCTGCCGCAGAGGGCCTGGGCGATGCCCGCCCGCTGGCGGTATCCCTTGCTCAGGTGTCCCGTCACCCGGTGGCGGACCTCCCCCAGCCCGCACAGCCCGATGATCTCGTCCACGTGGGCCTTCGCCCCCTCCCGGCGAACCTCCTTCAGCTCGCATACGAAGCGCAGGTATTCCTCCACGGTCATCTCGTCGTACAGGGGCGGCTTCTCCGGCAGGTATCCGATCATCCGCTTGCAGGCCCTTGCTTCGGTCCGCATGTCCTTTCCGCCCACCAGCACCCGCCCCGCCGTCGGCGGAAAATAGCCGGTCATTAGGTTCAGGGCGGTGGTTTTGCCCGCGCCGTTCCGGCCCAGCAGGCCCGTGATCCCGCCCCGGGGAATCCGGAAGGAAACCTCCTTCAGCGCCTCGACGGGCCCGTAGCGTTTGGTCACCTGTTCCAGGGCAATCATCCGGTTTCCCTCCTTTCTTCCCGTGTCGTTCCGTGCCGCCGTTTCCCGGCGGCTCTTATCCCTTCAGCACCACGTTTTCCGCCCCGAAGGCGCCCTTCAGCCGGGCCAGGCTGAGTTCGCTGCAGCCGCACCAGTTCTCCCGGGGGCTCAGCAGCGTGATCTTCTCCTCCGGAATGTGCATGTAGGCCGGAATCTCCCCGGGGTCCAGCGCCAGGATGGCCGAGGCCTTCTCCATGTCCTTCCGGCCGATCCGCAGGAAAAGCTTCTTTTCCGCCTGCGCCGCCGCCTGGGCGTCCGTCAGCCGGGGCTGTTTTTCCTCCTTTGCCGGTTTCCGGGATCCGGCGGGTTCTCCCGCCTTCTCCCAGTCCGCCAGCCGGGTCACCTTCTCGGCCAGCAGCTTCGGCTCTTCCTCTTCCCGCACGCTGATTTTTCCGCTGATCACTACGGCCGTGTCTTCCTGCAGCAGTGCCTGGTATTTCTCGAAAACCCGCGGAAAAACCAGGCATTCAATCTGGCCTGTCAGGTCTTCCAGCGTCACGAAGGCCATGTAGTCGCCCTTCTTGGTGGCCTTTCCCTTGACCTCGGTCAGGATGCCCCCCAGCTCGGTGTAAAGGCCGTCCACGTCCTTCGGGCCGCCGTTCTCATCCTCCTCCGTCAGCTTCGCCGCGGTCATCGGCAGCTTCGCCAGCTTCTCCCGGTATTCGTCCAGCGGATGCCCGCTCATGTATACCCCGGCCGCTTCCTTTTCCATCTGCAGCTTGGCCCGCGGGGGGCAGTCGTCCATGAGCGGCAGCGTCATCTGCGCGCTGAACAGCGCGTTTTCCTGCCCCTCGCCGAACATGTCGAACAGGCTCACCTGCCCGGCCACGTTCTTTTTCCGGCTGGACTGGTTGGCGTCCATGGCGGTTTCGAACACGGCCAGCATCTGGGGCCGGTTGGCCCCCATCCGGTCGAAGGCGCCGGCCCGGATCATGCTTTCCGTCACCCGTTTGTTGCATTCCGCGGGGTCGATCCGGCGGCAGAAGTCGAAGATGTCCCGGAAGGGCCCGCCGGTCTCCCGTTCCCGGATGATCGCGCGCACGGCGTTTTCCCCGACGCTCTTGATCGCGCCCAGCCCGAACAGGATCCCGTCCTGCCCCTCCGCGCTCCGGTCCACGGTGAATTTCCACCGGCTGCGGTTCACGTCCGGCGGCATCACGGGAATCCCCCGCCCGCGGCAGTACTGGATGTATCCGGCGATCTTCCCGGTGTTGCCGTATACGCTGTTGAGCATCGCCGCCAGGAACTGCACCGGGTAGTACCGCTTCAGCCAGGCCGTCTGCATGGCCACGACGCCGTAGGCCGCCGCGTGGCTCTTGTTGAAGGCATAGCTGGCGAAGGAAATCATCTCGTCATAGATCTCGTTGGCCACGTTCTCCGGCACGCCGTTGCGTACGCATCCGGGCACCGTGATGTTCCCGTCCTTGTCGGCCATGCCGTGGACGAAGATTTCCCGCTCCTCGTCCATCACCTTCTTTTTCTTTTTCGCCATGGCCCGGCGCACCAGGTCGCTGCGGCCGTAGCTGTATCCGGCCAGGTCCCGCACGATCTGCATCACCTGCTCCTGGTACACCATGCATCCGTAGGTTACGTCCAGGATCGGGCGCAGCTTTTCGGTTTTGTATTGCACGCTGGCGGGGTTCATCTTTCCCGCGATGTACCGGGGAATGGATTCCATCGGCCCCGGCCGGTACAGGGAAATCGCGGCGATGATGTCCTCGAAGCAGGCCGGCTTCATGCTGGTCAGGAACCCGGTCATGCCCGCGCCTTCCATCTGGAACACGCCCTCCGTGTCGCCCCGGCTGATCATGTCGTATACGCTGGGGTCGTCCAGCGGAATCGCCTCCGGCGTCATGTCCGTCCCGGCGTCCCGCATCATGTCCAGCGTGTCCCGGATCACGGTCAGGGTCCGCAGCCCCAGAAAGTCCATTTTCAGAAGGCCCAGCCGCTCAATGGTCCCCATCGGGTACTGGGTCGTGATCACTTCGTCGTTCCGCTGCAGGGGCACAAACTCGATCACCGGCTTCCCGGTGATCAGCACGCCCGCCGCGTGGGTGGAGGCGTGCCGGGGCATGCCCTCCAGCGTCAGCGCCGTGTCGATCAGGTCCTTCACGCGGGGCTGCTCGTCCACCATCTGCCGCAGCATCGGGCTCAGGTTCAGGGCCTTTTCCAGCGTCATGCCCAGGTCCATGGGCACGGCCTTGGCCACGGCGTCCGTCTCCTGGTAGCTCATGCCCAGCACCCGCCCCACGTCCCGGATCACGCCCCGGGCGGCCATCGTGCCGAAGGTGATGATCTGGCTCACGTGGTCCGCGCCGTATTTCCGCGCCACGTAGTCGATCACCTCCTGCCGCCGTTCGTAGCAGAAGTCGACGTCGATATCCGGCATGGTCACCCGTTCCGGGTTCAGGAACCGTTCAAACAGCAGCTGGTATTTCAGCGGGTCCAGCATGGTGATCCCCAGCGTGTAGGCCACGATGGATCCCGCGCCGCTGCCGCGCCCCGGCCCCACCATGATCCCCTGGGATTTGGCATAGTGGATGAAGTCCCATACGATCAGGAAGTAGTCCACGTAGCCCATCCGTTCGATGGTCTCCAGCTCGTATTCCAGCCGTTTCCAGGGTTCGTCCTCCTTCCCCGCGTCCGGATACAGCCTCCCCATGCCTTCGGCGCACAGGCGCCGCAGCATGCCGTCGGAGGTTTCCCCCTCCGGCACCGGGTATTTCGGCAGCCGGGTCACCCCGAATTCGAAGGTCACGTTGCACCGCTCTGCGATTTTCGCGGTGTTGTCAACGGCGTCCGGCACGTGTTTGAACAGCGCCCGCATCTCCGCCTCGCTTTTGACATACAGCTCACTGCTCTCCATCCGCATCCGCTGGTCGTCCGCCAGCGTCTTCCCGGTCTGGATGCACATCAGCACTTCCTGGGCCGCCGCGTCCTTTTTCTCCAGGTAGTGGCAGTCGTTAGTGGCCGCCAGGGGCACGTTCATCTCCCGGGCCAGGGAAATCAGCCGGGGCAGCACGGTCTTCTCGTCCCGGATGTTGTGGTCCATGATCTCGATGAAGAAGTTGTCCTCCCCGAAGATGCCCTGCATCTCCCGCACGTACTTCCGCGCGCTCTCGTCCTGCCCGTTCAGCAGCATTTTCGGCAGGTCGCCGCTCAGGCAGGCGCTCAGGCAGATCAGGCCCTCATGGTGCTCCCGGATCAGGTCGTAGTCGATCCGCGGCCGGTAGTAGTATCCTGTCAGGAAGCCTTCGCTGATCAGGTACATCAGGTTCTGGTATCCCGTGTTGTTTTCGCACAGAAGGATCAGGTGGCTCATTTCCTTCCCGGTCAGGCTTTTGTCCAGCCGGTTCCGGCATACGTAGGCTTCGCACCCGATGATGGGCTTCAGCCCCGCGTCCTTCATCGCGGTGTAGAAATCGATCGCCCCGTAGAGCACGCCGTGGTCCGTCACCGCGCAGGAGTCCATGCCCAGCTCCTGCAGCCTCTTCACCAGGGCCGGAATCCGGCATGCGCCGTCCAGCAGGCTGTATTCCGTGTGCAGATGCAGGTGGGTAAAGCTCATTGTCCGCTGCCTTCCTTTCTCCCCGTGGCTCCCGGGAACCATGATGGCCTTATCTGATAGTATATCATATTTCGCCCGGCATGAAAAATCCGGCATCCGTGTCGGGTGCCGGAATCAGTTCTCAGGGATTCAGTTCTCCCGCCGCCGGGTCAGAACGTCCGCAGCGTTTCCATAATCGTCCGGGAAAGGTCCGCCGTTTCCTGGTCGGAATACCAGAAGGCGATCTCGATCATTCGTCCCCCGTCCAGCAGGGCGTAGCTGATGCAGGGCGCCCCGTCCGTCGGGTCCGTGCTCTCGGCGCAGAGCAGGTCCACGCCGTTCACGCTGCGCAGCTCCGCCTCCGCCCCGTTTTCCGCCATGGCCCGGGCGGTCTCGCCCAGGTCCACCCGCGCGGAGGCGTAGGTGAAGAAGTCAATCTCCATCCGTGCGCTGCCCGCCTCCGCCCCCGGCAGGATCCACACGAAGGCCAGGTCTCCGGCTCCTTCCCCGGGGTTTTCGTATTGCATGCTTTCCGGCACGTCGATCACGTATCGGGATCCCGGCAGCTGCACCGGCCGGGTGCCCTCCGCCCCTGCGCCTGCCAGCATCAGTGCCGCGGTCACCAGGATCGCAATCGCCCGGATGATTTTTCGGCTCATGTTCCTTGCTCCTCCGCTGTCAGCGTGTACGGGTCCTCAAAGGTCCCGCTTCCGCCGGTGATGGTCCATCCCTCCGGTTTCAGGTATACCGCCGGCCGCGCGCCCTCGTTCAGCGTGATGCAGTTGATCCGGCCGATGTCCCCCTCCTGCTTGATGCAGCAGTTGTGCTTCTTGTCGGATGTGGAAGCCGTCCGCGTCCAGTAGGGGGTATGCTGCCCCACCGCGGGTTTGTATACGAATGCGCCGGTGATCCGCACGGCGTATTCGGTGGCCCAGGCCTTGCGGCTCTTGTTGGTGCCGAACCCCAGGGCCTTGTTCCCCAGTTCCTTGTTGGAGGCCAGGAAAACGGTCCCCAGCTCCTCCGTCTCCAGCAGCAGCCCCCGCTCCGCCTCCGTGAAGGCGGTTTCCAGGAATTCGCCGTTCAGCTTCCCGTGCAGCTCGGTCAGGCGGAAATCCCCCTTGAAGCTGACGAACTCCTTCTGGTTCTGGTGCACCGGCGAGGCGAACAGGATGTATTCGCTGTAAAGGTAGATCTTCTCCTCGTCCGCGCTCAGCACCCGCCACAGGATCGGCTCCCGTTCCGGCTCCCGCCCGTCCAGCGGGTCCGTGTATTCGGTGTTTTCCCGGGCCGCCTTCTTCGCGGCTTCCTCCCGGTCCCGAAAGTCCTTTTTCCATTTGGCTGCGTTCTCCGGGCTCGGTTCGCCCCCGTCAATTTTCTGGGGGTATTCCCCCAGCGTCACATAGATGTATCCGTCTTCCTTGCTGTATCCCCGCAGCGCGCCCTCCGCCGCGGCGCTGCCGGCCGCCAGCAGTGCCGGCAGCAGTGCCAGCGCTGCCAGAGCAGCCGCGATCCTCCTGGTCATGCCTGCTTCTCCTTCCGGTATTCCCCGGGCGTCACGCCGGTGTTTTTCTTGAAAAGGTAGCTGAAGTAATGCGCGTCGTTGTATCCCACGTCCAGCGCGATCTGGCTGCTCCGCTTTTCCGAATTCTCCAGCAGCTCCTTCGCCTTGGCGATTCGCAGCGCGGTCAGGTATTGGGTGAAGGTCATCCCCGTTTCCTGGGTGAATATGGTGCTCAGGTGGCTCTGGCTCAGGTGCACGGCCTCCGCCGCGTCCTGCAGCATCAGGTTCGGGTCGCTGAAGTGTTCTTCCAGATAGAGCCGTGCGCGGCTCACCGCCCCGTCGCCGTATCCGCCGCCCCGGGCGCTCCCGCCGATGATGCATCGGGAGGCCGGCCCGTCCGCGGTCTGCAGGTGGCGCAGATGCCGGGCGCTCTTCATGCTCTTCCGGATCTCGTGGTAGTCGTCCACCGTTTCCCCGATGGCGATCAGCAGGTGTTCCTCGTTCTCCATCTCCGGCAGGTGCATCGCGGAGTTGGCGAAGGAGTAGGCCCGTTCCTCCGCGTCCTCCGCCCGGTCCCCGAGCACCAGGGCCCGGGCGCCCTTGGCGGCGGAGCATACGAAAACGGTCCCCCCGCTCATCTCCGCCAGCCCGGCCAGCGCGCTCCGGCACGCCATGCGCCGGTCGCCCTCCGCCCCGAAGTGGATGTCCAGCACGATGTAGCATCCGGCTGCCAGGTTGGTCCCCAGGTCCCGCATCTGGCGCATCAGGGCATCGTCGTCCGCCGGGTCCCCCTCCTCGGTGAAAAGGGAGGCCAGCAGCTTGTCCTTCATGAAGGCGTTGCCGGTGCTCAGCCTCTGCCGCAGGTGGCTCAGGTTTTCCCGTTCCCGTTTTTTCTCGGCGATCTGGTTCCTCGCCCGTTCCAGGGCGGCCTCCAGCTCCTTGGCCGTCACCGGCTTGAGCAGGTATTCCCTCACCCCCAGGCTGATTGCCTTCCGGGCGTAGTCAAAGTCGTCGTATCCGCTCAGGATGATCCGTTCCACCCACGGCATGGTCCGCTGCACTTCCTCGCACAGCTTCATCCCGTCCATGAAGGGCATCCGGATATCCGTCAGCAGGATGTCCGCGTTCAGGTCCCGGATCATGGGCAGCGCCATTTCGCCGTCCGGGGCTTCCCCCACCAGCTGGTATCCCTTCTCCTCCCAGGGAAAGGAATTCCGCAGGCTCTCCCGGATGGCGATTTCATCATCCACGAGAAAGACTTTCGTCATGGTCAATCTCCTCTCTGGTCCGGATCGGAATCGTGAAGGAAACCTCGGTTCCTCCCGGCCCGGAAACGATCCGCAGCCCCTTTTCCTTCCGGTAGTAAAGCCGGATCCGCATGTCCACGTTCCGCAGGCCGAATCCGGAATGCCCGGGCTCCCGGGCGGCCTGCGCCGTCGGTTTTTCTTCGTTCAGGCTGTTGGTCACGTCCGCCAGCTGCTCCGGCGTCATGCCCTTGCCCGTGTCGGCCACGGAAAAGTTCATCAGCCCGGCTTCCTGCTGCAGGCGCACGGTAATTTTCCCGCCGCCCCGCCGGGCCTTGATCCCGTGGTACAGGGCGTTCTCCACCAGCGGCTGCAGCAGGAATTTCAGCATATAGGTCCCTTCCAGCCCCTCGGGAATGGCCCCGACTTCGTATTCCAGGATGTCCCGGTATCGGGTTTTCTGGATGCTCAGGTAGGCGGAAACGTGCTGCATCTCCTGGCTAACGGGAATCCAGTCCGCCCCAGCGGAAAGGCTGATGCGGAAGAAGTCGCTCAGGCTTCTCGTCAGCCGCACAACCTCCTCCCCCTGCCCGCTTTCCGCCTGCCATACGATGGTGTCCAGCGTGTTGTACAGGAAATGGGGGTTGATCTGTGCCTGAAGGATCCGCAGCTCCGCCTTGGCCAGGTGTTCCTGGTTCTTTCGGGTCTGGTTCATCAGGGCTTCCAGCTGCACCGCGGTCAGGTTAATCTGGTCTGCCAGCTCGTGCAGCTCCTCGACGGGAATCTCCTTCAGCCGCTCCCGGAAGTTTCCGTCCGCGATCCGCCGCACCGCGCTCTCCAGGCTGGAAAGCGCCCCCGTAATGTTCCTGGTCAGGTTCCGGCTGGCCCGCCCCGAGTACAGCAGGGCCGCGATCAGCAGCAGGGCCTCCGCGATGGCCGCCGCCCACGTGATCCGGCTCAGGTTTTTCCCCGTTTCCGCGGCGTTGCTGATCTCCCCCGCGATGAACACGTCCAGCATGTCGGCCACCAGCCGGCCCACGTTCCGAACCTCGTCCACCACGGCTTCCATCTCCTGGATCGGCTTGCCCGCCGCCATGCCGTCCCGCACCTGCAGCGCGTATTGTTCCAGGGTGTCCATGGTCCGCCGGGCCACGGTCAGCTGCAGCTTGCCGCTGCCCCCCGCTTCCTCCTGCAGGCTGTCCAGCGTCCGGTCCGTCTGCAGGATCAGGCGCTCAACGCCGCTCTCCTCCCAGGTGGTCCGCCCCGCCGCCACGGAAAAAAGGTTCTCCGCCAGGGTGCTCTCCAGCGTCGGCTTCAGCTCCGCCGCCGCTTCCATCCGCCGCAACATCGCCTGGGTCCGGGTGTTGTACAGCACCTGCATCACCAGGCCGATCACCACCGGCAGCGTCAGCAGCAGGGCGATGGTCCCCACCGATTGCCGGATCTGCCGGATCAGGCTTGTCCTTTTCCGCATGGCGGTCCTCCTCCGGTCCCTCGTTCTGCCTGTTCATCCCTTTGTGTTTATGATAAGCCATCTTCTGCCTTTTTTCAAGGACGTCCCCGCCTGCCGCATCCCGCCCTTGTTTTTGCGTCCTGCCCGTGTTATAATGCTTCCCCGCAGTCAGAAAATCGTCGGAGGGAGGCGCGTGCCGTGAGTCAGGAACCTGTTCCGGTTCAGATCAATGTCCGGATCGTCCGGAGTAACCGCAAAACCATTGAAATTCGCATTGACGGGCCCGGCCGGGTGCTGGTCCGGGCGCCCCGCACAACGCCGGAAGCGGAAATCCGCCGCGTGGTGGAAAGCCGCGAGGCCTGGATCCTTGCCCATCTGGAAAAGGAAGAAGCCCGGGCGAAGCTGCCAAAGCTCTCCCGGGCGGAAGTGGAAGCCCTGGCGAAGCAGGCGCGGGCGGAGATCCCGCCCCGTGTGCAGGCCTGGTCCGCGCGCCTCGGCGTCACCTATGGGCGGATCACCATCCGCAGCCAGCATACCCGCTGGGGCAGCTGCTCCGCGAAGGGCAATCTGAATTTTAACTGCATGCTCATGCGCTGTCCGGAAAGCGTCGTGGATTATATTATCGTCCATGAGCTCTGCCACCGGAAGGAGCTGAACCATTCCTACCGTTTCTGGGCGGAAGTGGAGCGCGTCATGCCGGATCACCGCGTGGCGGAGCGGTGGCTCCGCACCAACGGCCAGGCGCTGATTAATTCCCTTCCCTGATCCCGGTCAGGCGTTGGCGGGCTCCTCCAGGGATCCCCGTCCCAGGTTCATGCCGGTTTTTTTGTCAAACAGGATACCCAGTTTGTGGATGGAAAAGCGCACCTTGCTGTCCACGGCGTAGTCCACGTCCCCGAATACCACCGCGGTCAGCGGCATGCCGCCCGTGTGCATTTTCACGGTGGTCTCCATGCCGGAGGGCAGCGTGGAATAGATTTCCGCTTCCAGCGGCCCGTCTTCTTCAATGTCGATATATTCCGGCCGGATGCCGACGGTCACGTCGCCCGCGGCCGGCATCGTCCCGCTTTCCGGCTGGAAGCGGGCTTTCAGGCTGCCGAAGCGCAGCGTCCCGTCCGCCCCCAGGCTGCCGTCGATGAAGTTCATCGTCGGGTTGCCCATGAAGTCGGCCACGAAGCGGTTTGCCGGGTTGTTGTACATTTCCAGCGGCGGCGCGTATTGCTGCAGAATGCCCTTTTCCATGATGCACACCCGGGTGCTCAGCGTCATGGCTTCCAGCTGGTCGTGGGTCACGTATACGAAGGTGGAATCCGTGTCCCGGTGCAGGCGTTTCAGCTCCGTCCGCATCTCCATCCGCAGCTTCGCGTCCAGGTTGCTCAGCGGTTCGTCCATGAACAGCACTTTCGGCCCCGGCGCCAGCGTGCGGGCGATGGCCACGCGCTGCTGCTGCCCGCCGGACAGCTCGCTGGGATACCGGCCTTCGAACTCTTCAATTTTGAGCAGGGCCAGCAGCTCGTCCACCCGTGCCCGGATCCGTTTCTTGTCCCATTTCAGGTTCTCCAGCCCGAAGGCGATGTTCTGGTATACGGTCATGTGCGGCCACAGGGCGTAGTTCTGGAACAGGAACCCCACGTCCCGCTTGTTCGGTGCCAGGTTGATGCCCTTGTCCGCGTCGAACACCACGGTCCCGTCGATGGAGATGGTGCCGTCCGTCGGCGTTTCCAGCCCGGCCACCATCCGCAGCGTGGTGGTTTTTCCGCATCCGGAGGGCCCCAGCACCGTGATGAAGGCGTTGTTTTCGATCACCAGGTTCAGGTTTTCCACCGCCGCGAATTTCCCGAACCGCTTGGTCACGTTCTTTAAGATAATCTCAGGCATGTCAGCCACCCACTCCCTTGTCGATTGATGCGCCGGTCAGTTTGTTGACGGTAAAGTTCACGATCAGCACCACGATGATGATCAGCAGGTTGATGGCGTTCCCGAACTGGGCCCATCCCTTTTCGGAGTACTGCATCAGCATGGTGGTCAGCAGCCAGTTGCTTGTGGGAACGATCAGCACGAACAGGCTCAGTTCCCGCATGCAGGAAACCATCGGCAGCAGGTATCCGGAAAGGAAGCTGCTCTTCTGGATCGGGAAAATCACCCGGATCATCCGTTTCCACCAGGGCACGCCGGTAATCAGCGCCGCCTCCTCGATTTCCGCCGACAGCTGCAGCATGGCGTTCACGCCGGACCGCGAGGCAAACGGCAGGTATTTGATGGACCCGGCCAGCGCCATCAGCAGGAAGCCGCCCAGCCACGGAATGCCGGAGGCCATGGCCAGGTAGATGGCCCCGAAGGCCAGCGAGGGCATCAAGTACGGGAAGAAGGACAGGTTGTTGACCCAGGAGGCCAGCTTGCTTCCCCTCCGCTTGCTCACGCCGTATCCGACCAGGATGCCGCAGGTGCCCGCCACCACCGAGCAGGTCACGGCCAGCCCCAGGCTGTTTCCCAGCGCGCTCCATACCTTGGGGTTCAGCAGGATGCCCGTGGAGTCGCCCTGGTCCAGCCACTGGGTCGTGTCCTTCCCGATCCAGAAGTCCAGCGTCATGTTGCTCAGGCTGTAGTCCCCCGCCTTGATGATCACGGATTCCAGCGCGAAGGTGATCAGCGGCACCACCGCCACCAGCAGAAGAATCAGCACCAGCAGCAGCGCGATGGGCCGGTTGGCCTTCCCCAGGTTGATCTTGCTGATCTGGCCGGATTTCCCGGTCACCGTGGTGAACTGCTTCCGGCTGTTGGTCACGGCCTGGTTCAGCAGCAGGATGCCGACCCCGAACAGGATCATCACGGCCACCACGATGTAGGCCTGCCCCTTGTAGCTGTCCATCAGGGACTTCATCGTCGTGCTCAGCACGTAGTACCGCACCGGCGACCCGAGGAAAACCGGCACGGAGTAGGCGCTCATGGAGCTGGCGAACACCAGCAGGAAGGTGGAAAGCATCGCCGGCCGCACAATCGGCAGGGTAATCTTCCGGATGATGCGCATCCGGCTGGTTTTCAGGATGGTGGCGGCCTCCTCCAGGTTGGCGTCCATGTTCCGCAGAATGCCGCCGATCAGGATGTAGGCGAAGGGGGCGTAGTGCAGCCCCAGCACCAGCGCGATCGGGAATCCGCCGTATACGAACCATTCCGGCATGTAGATCCCGAACACGGAAGCCATAATGCCGTTGGAGGTCTTCGGCCCGATCATCACGTTCTTGAAGAAAGTCTCCCAGAACAGGGCCAGCGTCCAGCTCGGCATGATGTACGGGAAGGTGAACACGGCGGATACGAACTTCTTGTATTTCAGGTTCGTCCGGGTCACCAGGAAGGCCACCGTCCCGCCGAAAAGGATGGCGATCGCCGAAGCGGATACCGACACCGCCAGCGTGTTCAGCAGCGGCTGGTAAAAGGTGATCCAGCTGTATTTGTTCTCGCTGGTGGCAAAAAGGCGGGCGAAGTGGAACAGGGTCTTGCTGCCGACGGGCAGCTTGGCCAGCCGGGCCTCCCGCCCCAGGTGCACTGTCACCGTTTCCAGCAGCATGGTAATCAGCGGATACAGGGTCAGTACGGTCAGCAGAATCAGGAAAACCAGCAGAATCACGTTTGCCGGCTTTGAAAACCATGCGCGGACCTTCCCCTTCATCCTGGATATGTTCACAGCTTTGAGCCTCCCCCTACGCAAAAACCGGCGGGACGGGCGTGCCGTCCCGCCGGAGTTTTTTTTCAGTTCGTCCGGCCGGCCAGTGGTGGATTACTGGCAGTACAGGGTAATGAAGTCTTCAACGTCGATGTGGTCCAGAATGTAGTTCGGATCCTCGATCACCAGGTTGGCCTTCCAGATGTCCAGTCCCAGGTCGCCTTCCTTCGGGGCGATGGACGGGTTGGAGGAGTAGGCGCCGATGTTCTTGCCCCAGGGCTTGAAGCCTTCTTCGCTCATCAGGTATTCGATGAACAGCATCGCGGTGTAGGGCCGCTTGGCGGCGGCGGGAACCATCACGTACATCGGGTACATGAATCCGGAGAAGGGGGCCACGGTGTATCCGTTCGCCGTCGCGTCGTACTGGGCCACCGTCAGGTTGTCGGTCAGCACGGAGGAGGAGCGCAGCTTGCTCAGCACGAACAGGCCGATCTTTCCGGCGGCGGTGTCCTGGCTCACTTCCTCGGCGATGGTGGTGTCGGACTTGATGAAGGTCACGTTGGCCAGGAATTCGGCGATCCATTTGTATCCGGCGTTCTTGTATTCGCCCAGCTCAATGTCCTCGCCCTTCCAGGCCTTGTAGGCTTCCGCCAGTTTCTCCGCCCATGCGTCGCTGGTCAGCATCACCAGGAAGTTCATGTTCACCTTTTCCGTGGTGGGGTTCTTGAAGATCACGTTGCCCTTCATGGCCGGGTCCGTCACTTCCCACACGTTCTTGATCGCGGGCACGCTGTCGCCCTTGTTGTTGTAGATGAACAGCTTGTTGATGAACTGGTGGATCAGCGCGGGCTGCTGGTCATTCTCGGGAATCGCGTCCTTGACCGCGGCGGGCACGAAGTTGTAAAGCTTGCCGGCGTCGATGTAGTCCAGCAGGTTCGCGCCGTCCTGGATCATCACCATGTCGATGGTGGTGGATTCCAGCTTCTCGTAGATTTCCTGGTCCTTCATGTTGTTGGATTCGGTCTCGATGCCGTAGAGCGCCGCGAAGGCTTCCGCCGCGTCGGCGATCCGGCTGGTGTTTCCGGCCACGACGAATTTGCCGGTTTCTTCCTTGGCCTTGGCCAGCAGTTCGTCATGGCTCATCGCGGAGCCGGCTTCGACGTCGGCGGCCACGTCCGCGAAGGCGGAAACGGCGCAGAGCATCAGGCACAGGGCCAGCAGCAGGGATAACAGTTTCCTCATGGGATTCTCCTCCTTTTTTCTCCGTCCCGGTTGTCCCGGGTTTCCTTACGCGATTTTTTTGGTCACTTTCATGTCCACCGTGTCGCCGCGGATGCCGATCTTGATGTTGTCCGCCAGCTTGTGCAGCACGGACCGCTCGTATCCGTCGTATTCCAGGCTTTCGATCTCGTGGTTCGCCAGGTCTTCCATAATGTCGTCGGGAATGTCGTTCCCGTGGTCCACGTCCGCCATCAGGGCGTTCTCAAAGGCGTCCCGCAGTTTCCCCAGGAAGCTCACGGCCGCGTCGTTCTGCCGGCTGGTGGCCGCTGCCAGCAACTCTTCCTTCTTTTCCTTGTCCATCACGGTCTTCGCCGTCAGATGGAAGCAGATTTCCTTCCCTTCCGCTTCAATCCAGAAGGAGGCGCTGTTGATCCCCGTCACGCTGTGGGCCATGCTCAGCATTTCCTCGGTAATCAGCTGCACGTGCAGCGTGTCCGTCCCTTCCAGGGCTCTGTAGACCGCCACCTTTTTCGCTTCGTCCACCGCTGCCTCGAATCCGTTTTCCTGGTTGTCGATCAGAATCACGTCAGATTTCATGGTTCCCTGTCCTCCTGTCTCTCTTTGATGTCCGGTGCGTTTATTCGATGGTCAGAATGCTGACGAACCCGGTCACGTCCAGCACTTCGTGAACGATCTCGTTCACGTGGGTCAGCGTCATGGTGCCGCCCTTTCCGATCATGGTTTTGTGGGCGACCAGCAGGGCGCGGAGGCCGGCGGAGGAAATATATTCCAGGTTGGTGAAATCCAGCACCAGGTCCTTGACGCCGTCCAGGCCTTCCTTCAGTTCGGCGTCCAGCTCGGGAGCCGTCACGGTGTCCAGCCGGCCTTCAAGGGCGATCGTCAGTTTTTCGCCGTCGCGGGTTTTGGTAATTGTCATAATAGATATCCTCCTTGAAATAGTGTCTTGTTGATTGTATCCATCGGTTTTCCTTAGGCGGTATTTTACCATATTTCCCAAAAACGCGCAACAAAAAAACCGGCGCTCCGCCGGTTTTTTCGCTCTGTTTCGCTCAGTCGTCCTTTTTTCCGAGGATTTCCAGAAGCCGGATGAACAGGTTGGCCATGTCCATGTAGATGTCCAGCGCCGAATCCACCGCGTTGTCCACGGTCTTGGGATACTGCTGGCTGCGATAGATGTCGTATCCGATGTACAGGCTGAAAATCACGGCAATGATCCAGTCCATGAAGCTCTGGTCCACGTGGAAGATCAGCAGCACGATCTCGCACAGCACCGCCCCCAGCAGGGCGCCCGCCAGCACGCCGCCCAGCTTGGCAAAGAACTGGGGAACGATCATCACCAGCGCCATCATGCCGACGGAGATCAGCAGCGTATACAGGAAAGCGTGCATCACCACGTCGGACTCCAGCCCGCCGTAGTGCTTCACGATCACGCTGATAATCAGCCCGAAGGGAACCGCCACCATGTTGTATCCCAGGAAGCTGATCCCGGGCTTGTGGGATTTCGAGGCAATCACCATGCCGGAAATCGCCAGCACCAGGTATCCGATGATCAGCACCCACGGGTTCAGCCGCTCCGCGAAGTCCGCCGCGTATTTGCACAGCAGGAAGTTCACCAGCAGCCCCCACAGCAGCACGCCGACGATCACGCCGTTGTATGCCCGGGCGCTGATGATGGCGTTGGGGTCCACCATCTCTGAAATCCGGGCTTTCCGCGCCGCGGGCCCGAAAGTGAACCCCGTATTCGTGGCCAGCTTCGCCGCCCCCGTCGCATTCATCGCGCCCTGTTGCAGGGATGCGCCGCATTCAGTGCAGAATTTTGCGCCGGCGTCGTTTTCCGCCTGGCATTTGGGACATTTCATTCTTTCTTCACCTCGCCGTAATGAATTCGCTCTCATAGCGTAGCCATCCTGAATGGCACCGCGCAATTCTACCACAGGCGGGGCGGGGCGTCAATGCTGCCCCCGGCCCTTCGCGTTCTGTCCCTCAGCCTATCGCGTTCCGTATCCTCAGCTGTTCGCTTCCTGGGGCGCTTCGGGCAGGATCAGGGCGGCCACGATGTAGGCCAGCACGCCCGATCCGCCCAGGGCGCTGACCAGCACGAAAGCCAGGCGGATCAGGGTCGCGTCCGCGTTCAGGTATTCGGCGATCCCGCCGCACACGCCGCAGATTTTCTTGTCCCGGTTGCTCTTGTACAGTTTCTTCATGGTTTCTTCCTCCCCGCTTCCCGCGTTCGTTTTTTGCTGTTTACGGGATTGATTATATCCGCCGTTTCTGTGAAAATCAGGGAGGAAAGATTAGAATTGGATGAAAATTATGGGAAAATTTTCCGTTATGGACAATGCTTTTCCCCGCGTTGTATAATGATGTGTGATTTGAATTTTCCCGATGAAAACCACTGATTGAGAGGTTGATAGGATATGGTAAAAAAAGGCTCTGTTCTCAGAAAAGGCTCTGTTCTCAGAAAAGGCTTTTCGCTCTTTCTTTCCCTGGTGCTCCTGTTCTGCGCGTCCATCGCCGCGGCCGAAAGCGCCGCGTCTGAAAGCGCTGTAACCGAAACCACCGCGTCGGAGCAGCCGATCCTGGTGGAAATCCGCTCCCTCACGGTCGGGGAGAAGGCGTCCCTCTCCTTTGCCAACACCGGGGACCAGGATCTGATGCTCGTCTCCTTCCGTTTCCGCGGCTGGGATGCGGAGGGGAATCTGGTCAACATCTTCCGGGATGTGGAGGAAGGGACCGATCTCGGCGCTTCCGAAACCATCATGCTCCTGGATGTCACCTGCCTCCCCTTCCTGCAGCCGGGAAGCACGGAAACCGAAGACCTTTCCAATGGCTATGAGGCGGTCCGCGCCGCGCGCCTGGAAGCCGCTGTCCAGCAGTTCACCCTTCTGGACGGAACCACCCACCGCATCCCCGAATCCCAGCTGGTCTGGTCCTCCTCCGAGGGAGGCTATCCGGAGGGCGCTGCCAATTCCTTCCGGTATGATTATCCGGATGCTTCCGTCTTCAAAAAGAGCTACACCTTCAGCCTCGGGGTCACCGTTGCGCGGATCTATCCCGAGTATGAAAAATTCTTTGATGTCTCCCAGTCGGGCTACGGCATCGCCAATGTCCGCCGCGGTCTCTTTGCCAATGCCGGCGTGCAGGAGGATGACCTCCTCTGGGCGCTGAACGGCATTCCCCTGGACCAGGATCCTTACGCGCTGGAGAAAGCCAAGGCCCTCCTGGCGGACGGCGAGGCCATGGAGCTGGATATCCAGCGGGACGGCGAGGAAATCACCATCACCCTCCCGCCGGAAGTCATGCTCACCCGGCCGTAAACCTCCTGAAAATGCGTCAGGCGCAGAGAATTGTCTCTGCGCCTGTTTTCATGGTCTCTCCGGGCAGCCAACCCGGCCTTTCATTTCAGTTCTTTTCAGTTCAGTTCTCGACGAAGTCCATGTCTGTCATCAGGTCGATGCACATCTGAATCTGTTCCTCGGTCAGTCCCTGTTCCGTGGCCGCCTCGCCGGGGAACATGACGAACTCAACGTCGTATCCCTTGTAGATCGCGAAGATCACCACGAAGTCCGTGGTTCCCTCCGCCTCTTTCACGATCAGCAGCTCGGTTCCCAGCCCGGTCTGGCTGTAGGAGAAATCCACCTTGGACTCGAGGACGAAGGTCTTTTCCAGTTCCCGCTTCTGCTCCTCGGTCGCGTCGTTCAGCCGTTCCAGCTGGCACAGGTCCGTGTCCTCGAAGGCGATCGTCAGGTCCAGCACCGGCTTCGTCGGGTCCTGGGACGTGATGCCCGCCTGCAGGAAGCCCTTGTCGCTGTCAATGGTCCGCAGCTGCACGGTGTATCCCTCCGGCAGCCGGGCCTTCAGGGTGAATTTGCCGTTCACGTTGACGGATCCCAGTTCGGTCTTGTCCGCTTCCGCCGCCGCGGCGCCCAGCCCAGCCAGCATCGCCATGCACAGCAGAATGGAAATCATTTTCTTCAGCATGCTCTTTTTCATGTCCTTTTCCTCCTTCGTTCCGCTTCCGTCAGTTCACCACTGTCACCAGGCTCTTGACAATATATCCGATCACGCCGGTGTTGTTGTCCTCCACCTGGTACCAGTTCCGGGTCTGCCCCAGCACGGTCAGCGCGTTGCTGGCATAAACCCGGTAGAATTCCTTGCCGTACTGCACGGGAACCAGCCGGAAGTTGACGAATCCGGAGGCCCGGTTGGGGTTGGGATAAATCGTGAAGGGTGAAGCAACCCGGCTGTAGGTTTTCAGCTCGTTCATCAGGCTGTCCATCGCCTTTTCCTTGTCGCTCTCCACCACGGGGGTGTATCCGCCGCCTCCGCCCGATGAGTCGGAGAGGAATTCGGTCATCACGTAGGCGATTCCGTTGCCCCAGCTGATGACGGACCATCCGTTGTTCATGAATTCCAGCACCTGCACCGCGGTTCCGATCGGCACCATAGCCAGCACGGTGCTCGAGCCGCCCGCCGTCGAGGGTTCGGACCGCACGTTCACCGTGTGCCCGGTGCGGGCATACAGGTACATCGTCGTGTAAGCCGATGCCGTTGTCATCATGCCGCATCCCAGCAGCAGCGCCAGGGCCAGCACCAGGGAAAGGATCCGTTTGTTCATGGTCGTTTTTCCTCCTTCTGAGTCGGTTGTTCTGATAATTCTACGAAGTGCCTGCCGTTTTCCTTCCCGCTGTCCGAAAAAATCTCCGAAAAAAAACCGGGAGAGTTTTTTGCTCCCCCGGATCTGCGGTTTTATTGTTCGCCTTCGGCGGCTGCGGGCGTTTCACCGGTTTCTCCGTCCGGCCGTTCGGGCTTGCCTTCCGTGAAGCCCTCGAAGCCTTCAAAGCCCTCGGGGCGCTGGGGGCGTTCCCGCTTGCTTTCGCCCTGGGTTTCCCCTTCGGCTGCGGCTTCCGGCTTCTCCTCCGCCGGTGTTTCCTCCGCCGGCTTGTCTTCAGCTTCCTCGGCTTTTTCCTCGCCGATGGTGATTTCCATGCTCATCCCGAAGCTCACGGCCTCGTCCGGCGTGAAGTCGATGTATGCCCGGTAGCTGGTTTCCTCCGCGTCCTCTTCCGCCAGGGCGGAGATGCGGTTCACGGTGCCGGCGTATTTCCGGCTCTCGTCCGTCGTCAGTTCCATCGCCACGGCGTCCCCGGCCTTCAAGCCCTTCAGGTCGTCCGCCGCGATCACGGTCTCCACGCGCATCCCGCTCAGGGGATACAGCGTCACGGCGGCGGCGCCCTGGCTCAGGGCGGAGCCTGCCGAAGCGGATACCTCCGCCACCACGGCGGCCTCCTCCGCTTTGATCTCCGATCCGGTCATCACGTATCCGGCCCAGGTGCCGTCCAGGGTTTCCATCAGCAGGTCGCCCTTTTTCACGATGTCGCCGTCCTTCACGGCGATGCTGGCCACCGCGCCCTCCGCGGTGATGGCCGCCGGGCTCACCCGGCTCAGGCTGCCCTGGCCGATCTTTTTATCGGCGGAATGGGCCTCGTCCCGGAAAATGGATACCGAGTCCCCGACGATAAAGTTTCCGTCTGTTACCATCACAGTATAGTTGCTTCCGTCCACCGCGGTAATCCGTCCGGATCCGCTCCGGGCGCTGTTGGACCGGCATACCAGATACACGGTTTCGCCCACGTGCACGAAGGTGGTCTCCTCGGAGCTGTATGCCTTGCTCGTGCTCCCGCTCACGGTGTATTTCGTCGTTCCTTCCAGGTACATCACCGCACCGTAGGTGTTTGTCACCGTTGCGGCATCATCCCCGGGCGCCGCGAACACGCCGGTCACCGTGCCGTCCTCCGGCGCATAAATTTTGGTGGTTTTCAGCGTAGCCATCACGTCCCCGGCGGCTACCACCATGCCCTTTTCCACGTTCACCGCGTCAACGGTCCCGCCGATAGGCGCGGCAACCGTCACCGTTTTCCCCGGCGTAACCGTCCCCGAAGCCGTCAAAGCGCTCGCCGAAACAACTCCCATCACCATACAAAGAACCAATGCAACTCCCAGAATCCGTTTCATCATTCCATCCTCCTATAATATTGATTCCAACACAACCAAATTTCCTGTTTTCACCTAAAGGTAGATCGTGCGAAGGGGATCATAAGGGGGCGCTGCCGCGCGCGGTGCGCGAGACGCTTGCGTCCGCGGTGCGCGTGCGATTCCTTGCGCAAAGCCCCCTTATTTCCCCCTGTGATCTCATCACACTGCTCTCTCTGTTAAGGTAGTCCGTGCGAAGGGGATCATAAGGGGGCGCTGCCGCGCGCGGGTTCGTCGCGCCCGGAAAACTGTCCGGTGGACAGTTTTCAGCAGAGAACGGGCGGCAGCCCCGGGGCAGAGACGCTTGCGTCCGCGGTGCGCGTGCGATTCCTTGCGCAAAGCCCCCTTAAACAGCCCTCAGGGCATCAATAGGATTCAACCGGCTCGCTTTGCGTGCGGGAGCCCACCCAAAGATAATCCCCACCGCGGCGGAGAACCCGACGCCCAGCAGCACCGCCCCGCCGTTGAACACAAAAGCCGTCCCCAAAACCTGGCAAAGAATATAGCTCAAAATCAACCCCATCACCGCCCCGCAGAGCCCGCCGAACAGGCTCAGCATGAAGCTTTCCAGCAGGAACTGGCTCTGAATCTGCCAGGGAATGGCCCCCAGCGCCTTCTTCAGCCCGATCTCCGCCGTCCGCTCGGTCACGGTGGTCAGCATCATGTTCATGATCCCGATGCCGCCGACCAGCAGGGCGATGCTCGCGATGCCCGCCAGCAGGCTGGACATCATCGTGGTCATGGTCTCCATCCGTTCCTCAATCGTCTCCATGGAGGCGATGCTGTAGCAGTCTTCCTCGAAGTCGAAAATCACGTCCATCGCGTCGCTGATTTCCGTCTTCGCCGCGGTGGAATCCGCCCCTTCCTTCAGGTAGGCGGTGAAGCTGGTCACCTCGTCGCTGTTGTTCACCTTCAGCCCCGTGGTATAGGGGATCATCACGTCCGGCGACCCGCCGAAAATGGAAGCCACCCCGCCGCCGCTGTCCTCCTCGTACCGCCCGACGATGGTGAAGGGCAGCCCGGCCACGTAAAGGGTCTCCCCGATGGGGTTCACGCCGAGAAAGAACTGGTCCACCACGTTCTGGCTGATCACGCACACGTAGCTGGCGTTGTCATCGTCGATGAAGTTCAGCGCCCGCCCCTGGACGATCATGTCCTCGTTCACCTGGAAATAGTAGGCGTTCCTCCCGGTCACGCTCAGCCCGCTGCTGACCACTTTTCTCCCGTAGCTGATCCGCCCCATCAGGCTCACGGAGGGCACCACGCCGTCCACCGTTTCCAGTTCCGAGATCTTCTGCAGGTCGGCCGGCGTCATGCCGCTTTTCAGGTCGCTCCCGGTCACGGTCACGCTCAGCGTTCCGACGCCCAGGCTGGAGAAGCTGGAGGAAATCGTCCCGCTGACGCCGCTCACCGTGGTGATCAGGGTGATGACCGCCATCACGCCGATCATGATGCCCAACAGCGTCAGGAAGGACCGCACCTTGTTGCCCCGAATGTTGTCCAGGGCCATCCGGATGCTCTCGCTCCACATCACCAGGTTCGTGCGGATTTTTTTACGCATCATGCATGCCCCCTTCCGTGATCACCCCGTCGATGATGTGGACCACCCGGCGGGCATGCTTCGCGATGTTCAGGTCGTGGGTGATCATGATCACCGTGTGCTTCTCCTCGTTCAGCTCCTGAAAAAGCTCCATGATCTGGGCGCCGGTCTTCTGGTCCAGGGCGCCGGTGGGTTCGTCCGCCAGCAGGATCCCGGGGTTGCAGATCAGGGCCCTTGCCACCGCCACGCGCTGCTGCTGTCCGCCGCTCAGCTGGCTGGGAAGGTGGTCCATCCGGTCTTTGAGCCCGACCCGCTCCAGCATCGCCTCCGCCCGTTCCTTCCGCTCCCGGGGCCGCACCCCGGAGTAGATCAGGGGCAGTTCCACGTTCTTCCGGGCGTTCAGCCGCGGCAGCAGCTGGCTGTTCTGGAAGATGAATCCGATTTCCCGGTTTCTCAGCTCCGCCAGCTCCTCCTCGTCCAGGTCCTCGACCTCCCGCCCCCGCAGGATGTATTCCCCCGCGGTCGGCGTGTCCAGGCAGCCGATCAGGTTCATCAGCGTGCTCTTCCCGCTTCCGGAGGGCCCCAGCACGGACAGGTAATCTCCTTCTTCCAGGTCCAGGTCGATTTTTTTCAGCACGTGGACGCTTTCTCCCGCCAGGTAATAGTCCTTGTCAATTCCCCGCATCCGGAAAAAGATCTCGCTGCCCATCTCCCTGTCACCTCGATCCGCCCGGCATCGTGCTGTTGTTGTTCCGGTTGGTCCGGTTCGTATTGTTGGTGTCCCAGTTCCGGTTCGATCCTCCCCCGCTTCCGCTGCCGGAGCTCGGCATCTGCTGCGGCCGGTTCACCTGCTGGGATCCGAACAGGCTGCTGAAGAGGCCCGCCAGCCCGGTGTCTTCCTCGGTCTTTGCGGCCACCTTGTATACGGTCTCCCCTTCGGAGATGCCTTCCTTGATTTCGACGTAGTTCCCGTTGGACACGCCCACGGTCACGGGCGTTTCCGTCATGCTGCCGTCCGCCGCTTCCTTGTATACGAATGCGGTGTTGTCCCGGGCCGTGCTCAGCGCGTCCATTTTCAGCACGATCACGTTGTTCGCTTCTTCCAGCGGCACGGTCACCGTCGCCTGCATGCCGGGATAGACTTTCCCGCCCGTCGTGTCCTCAGTGCTCGCGGTGTCTACGTAGACGGTCGCGGTGTAGTAGGCCACGTTGTTCCCGGTGTAGCTGGCGTAGTCGATCTTGTCGATCACGGAGCTGTAGTTCGCGCTGGCGGAGCTCACGGTCACCCGGCAGCTTTGTCCCACGCTGACGGAGGCGATGTCGCTCTCCCCGACCCGGACGGATACCCGCATGTGGTCAAAGTCCGCCAGCGTCATCAGGGAGTCGCCGGAGTTCACCTCGTCCCCCGCCGCCACGTCGACGGAGCTCACCGTCCCGCTGAAATCCGCGGTCAGCGTCTCGCCGCCGCTCAGCCGCATCAGCTTGGCTCCTTCCTTCACCTGGTCTCCCGCGGCTACGTAGACCTCCTTCACCTTCTGGCTGCCGGAGGCGGTGTAGTTTTTGCTGTTCACCAGCTGCATGGTCCCGCTGAAGCTCAGGCTGTTGGAGATGGATCCGGTGGTAGCGGTATAGGGGTCATATGTCACCTGGTAATCGGCCCGCAGCTTGCGGTATCCGATCCATACGCCGACGCCGACGATGGCCAGGATCACCACAGTCCAGATGATTCTCCGAACCAGTTTCTTTCTGTTTTTCTTTTTCTTCTTTTCCGCGGCGCCGGTATCCGCTTCCGCTGCCGCCGGTTCCGCCTGCCGGTTGTCCGCGTTCACTGCTGCCGGTTCTGCCTGCCGGTTGTCTGCGTTCATCGCTGTCGGTTCCGCCTGCCGGTTTTCCCCGTTCATTGCCGCATCTGTCACAGCTGCCGTCTCCTTTCAGAGATGAATCATATCCTCCATGTGATCTTATCCCTGGTTTTTGAACGGGATATGAACGCAATGTAAAGGAATTATTTTCCATCCCTCAAGGATGCATCCGCCATCACTGCGTAATGCCTCTGCCCCCCTGCGCTCTTTCCGCGCCTTCGTGTTCTGCGTTTGCCACCCCTGTGTTCTGCGTCTGAGGATAAAAATCGGGAACAGCTATCGCCTGTCCCCAACTTCCTTTCGCCTTCCTCCGCCGTCTCCCTGTGCTTTATAAGGAAAACCGCAGTACCGAAAAAACTTGAATATGAAAAGAGCTGTGAAGCGTCAACCTCTTCAGTCTTTCTTCACAGCCCCCAAGCCAATCGATTACCAGATTTCGATAGAGCCTTCTTCGCCCTTCTTGCCAACCCAGTAGATCTTGTTTTCTTCCAGCTTGATGTAAGCGTCCACGGCTTCCTTCGGCAGCTTCGCGGCAATTTCTTCGGGCGTCACTTTTCCGCCCAGATTGCTTTCGAACACCAGGTTAACCTTGGCAGCCTTCCTCGCGGCTCTCGTTCCTTTGGCTTCCGCGGTCACGGCATCCTTAACTTCCTTGGCTTCCGCTTTCTTCGCAGCGATTTTCTTTTCCGTGTTCGCCTTGGCGGCGGTCGCCTTTTCCTTCGTCTGTCTCGCGGCGCTCCGGACCGTCTTCTTCACTTCGATGGTCTCGGCGGTAGCCTTGTCGGCAGTCTTCTTCGCTGCGGTCTTCACAGCAGCTCCGGCCTTGGCGGCACTCGTCTTGATTTCTTCGGTAACCTTTTTCTTCGCGGGCATAGTCTCATTTCCTCCTGAGTTATTTTTCCGGCGCACATCATACTACACATTTGTATTTTTTGCAAGTCAATCTCCCAGCTGAACCGAAACGGAGGGACGGTCTTTTTCGTTTCGAAACGGAGGGACGGTCTTTTTCGTTTCGCGTTCGAGTCACAAAAAATTCGAGTCACAAACTCAACTCTGAACTTCCCCTCTTCCATTACGCTCCGTTTTCGAGTCACAAAAAAATCGAGTCACAAACTCAGCTCTCCACTCTTCATCTAAGCAATCAGCATCTTCTGAAAATATTCACCCTCAATGCACCGATACTGCGTCAGCACCATCATCACATCACTGTAAGTCATCCCCTTCATCACCGTTCCCCCATCCTCGGTTTCCTCTTCCACCGGCATCGGAATCAGCTCCAGCCACTCAGCCGCCGGCTCCTCCTTCATCATCTCCTTCAGCGGTTCCAGAATCCTGTTCATCTTCCGCACCTTGTATGCATTAAGCACCGTATTCGGCTGTCTCCGGCTCTGAAACTGAAATTCATAATCCTGAATTATTCACGGATATTCGCCACCACGAAAAAAGCCTGCTGAAGTGCTGACATTTCAGTTCGAGGCACTGAAGTCAGCAAAAGCAGACTGAACAAAGTGAAATCTGAAGCCCCAAAAGGGCAGATAACCCCCAAA
>JAFRBK010000002.1 GCA_017404985.1 Clostridia bacterium
AGGTGCTGAAGGATTTGCTCGTTTGCTGAGCTTCATCTCAACGGCGGTGCGTCATGGCATCTCTTCTTTTGATGCCTGTCTTTCTCTGTACAATGGCACTGCTCTTGCACTGGTCGAATCATGGCAGGACTGAACAGTTACAAAGTGTTTATGATTGATTCCTTATATTCCAGCGTCCGTGATTCTCGCATGTCTGGTCTTCCTGCGTCTGATCCGGGTATACGATACCAGCAATCAGACGTAAAATCAAACGCAAATTTTTACGTTCGTTTTTGCGTCCGTTCTCATGTGATATCCATGTTCCCGGCAATATCACTCCGCCCCTCTTATTCCTCGACAACCAGGTATCCGAGCGTGCTCGCCTGAGTCGCCGAGTTGCTGCCCTTCGGAACCAGAACAACCAGATCCGCGTCAAACGAATTCGCTCCAAAGCCCGTGAAGCTCCCCGGCAACCGTACGGCCTCCGCGGATTCAATCCCGGAGAAAGCCTCGCTCTCCACCGTTTGGATATGATCCGGCAGCGTCAGTATCTTTGTAGCATCAACCCACCTGGCTTTGAGAGCGATGGTTCCGTTGACAACCGTATCAAAGTCGTAAGTCGCACGTTCCATGATCTTTTTCCTGTTCTCGGTATCGAAGGTAATCAGATGCCATCCCGCGAAAACGTATCCCTCTCGAACCGGTTTTTCAGGCTCAGCAGCCTTATTTCCTGGGACAATCGCCTGCGTTGCTGCAATAGTTCCTCCGTCGCTGTCAAAAATCACGTAGTATACACCGAGCCACTTCGCCCGGAGGGTGGTATCCTGTTCAATGGTCGTGTTACCGAAATCGAAGCGATCATCCTCTTCTGAGCCGTCTTCCCTGACCGGAAACCAACCTGTGAAATATAATCCTTCCCGTTTGGGATCCTCTGGAATTTCAGGTTGTCGGTCAGAAAGGCCCCCGCCGGGACCTCAGGATCGAGCCCGTCAATCCAGGCCTGCGGGCTGGCCTGCGTATTCAGATTCACCCAAACACGCTCTTCATTGTCCTCCTCCGCTCCGGCGCAGGACAGCAGCGCCGCCAGAGAATCCCTTTTTCATCATGCCAGGGAATGATATCATCTTTGACAATGACAATTTTCCGGAAAGAATCATCAATTCGGTTCAGTGAATGAATCTCCTGCTCTCGCTTTCCGGGATCGGAGATATCCAGAGCAGACTGAATATAATATCGTTTCTGGCCTTAACATAACAGGCAGCATCACGTCAAGAACATTGCAAACAATTTTTGCTCTCCGGAGCATTTTTTGTTTGTATAACACTTTCGCTTTTATCAGCTGCACCGAAACAGAGGGGCAACATATAAAAGCCCTATCGTATTCCGTCATTCTTTTCGGCGGATGCTTGTTCCTCCCGATACTGCGCCGGGCTGATCCCGACCGCGTTCTTGAAGCTCCGGCTGAAATGGAACGGATCCGGATAGCCGACCCGGGCCGCGATCTCTCGGACTGTCAGATCGGTATCCATCAGGTATTTCTTGGCCTGCCTCATCCGCAGGTCGGTCAGGTACCGGCTGGGGCTGCTCCCCGTCTGTTCATGGAATATTTTGCTCAGGTACGGTGCGGAAACCGCCAGGGACGCCGCCAGCGCTGAAAAATCCACCTGCTCCGCGTAATTCTCCTGCAGGTAGATCCGGATGCTCTCCGCCAGGGACGCCGCGTCGTATTCCTTACGGGGCGCGATCTGCTGTTCCCGGGCCAGCAGCTTTGCTTCCAGGCGCTGGAGCAGCCGCTTCAGTTCCTCCGGGTTGACCGGTTTCAGCAGGTAATCCACCGCGCTGTTCTGGATCGCCGCTTTCATATAATCAAAATCGCTGTATCCGCTGATGATGACGCACAGGATATCCGGATGCGTCTCCCGGAGCCGGGCGATCAGTTCAATCCCGTCCATCTCGGGCATCTTGATATCGCTGAACACCACATCCGGCAGCAGCTCCGCGGCCTGCTCAAGGGCTTCCAACCCGGTCCCTGCCCGGGAAACCACATGAAAAGCCTTGTTGCTGTCTTCAATGCGCCGGGCGATATTGTTGGCAATCAGCCTCTCGTCGTCCGCGACGATCACCTTAAACTGTCTGCCCATTCCGGTTCCCTCCGATCACTACGCAGGCGCCTCCGTCCGGATTGTTCTCCAGGCGGAAAATAAACTCATCCCCGTACAGCAGGTAAAAACGGATATAAACATGAAGGATGCCCATCCCGTTGATCTTCAGGGACGGCAGGGTGGAAGTCCGGCGGATCTCCTCCATCTGCTCCAGGAGCGCTTTCTTTGTTTCTTCCCCGAAGCCGGGGCCGTTATCCCGGATCCGCAGCTCATAGCTGTCCCCGGATACGCTTCCTTCAATCCGGATCCTGTAGGGCGGCCTGCAGGTGGTTGTGAACTTGATCGCGTTCTCCGCCAGCAGCTGCACGCAAAGTTTGGGGACCGGGATCGGATCCATCTCCTCCGGCAGATCGACCTCGCAAGTCAGGTCCCCCTGATAGCGGATCTCCATACAGCGCAGGTAATCCCGCGTATGCCGGATCTCCTTTTCCAGCGGCACCAGTTGGGCTGAATCCGATGAGATATAACGCAGGATGCCCGCCATGGACTGGCACATCTCCGCGATCTCGGTGTCCATTCCTTCGTCCGCCATGGCCTGGATCGCCTGAAGGCTGTTAAACAGGAAATGCGGATTCATCTGGGCCTGCAGCGCCAGCATTCTGGACTGCATCTCCTGGTTCTGCAGCTCCAGCAGCTTCGTCACATGTCCGCTCAGCGTCGTCTGCATCCGGGAAAAGGAGGTGTGCAGCGTCTGGATCTCCCGGATGTCTGAATTCACCTCAGGGAGCGGCGCCGGCTGTTCGATATCGATCTGCTCGATCTGGCCGCAGATATCGGCCAACGGCCGTGTGATCCGGCGCGAGATCAGCCCGGATGCCAGAACCGTCAGGACCAGCGCGCCGAGGGTAATCAGCAGGATCGTAACGATCTGGTCCCTGGCGGACCGGAACAGGTCCGCCTCCGGGATCATCATGACCGTCCGGAACTGTCCCCTGCCCGCGGAAACGCAGCAGACCAGGTTTCCGTTGCCGGCCGCGGTAAAGTCCTCCGGAAAGCCCTGCTTCTCCGCGGAAGAAAAAACATCGTCCGGTTCCTCTGTGTTCGGAAAGATTCGCTGTCCTTCCCGGTCATAGAAAAACAGGCTCTCCCCGAAAGCGGGATGGTAATCCATCATGGCGGAAAGGATCCTGCTGACCCGCTGCTTGATCTCGATATACCCGCAGCGGGTGCCGAAATTGTCATAGTTTTCCATCACCAGGGAAACAAAATGCCGCCCGTAGGGATCCGTCACATACTTGGAGAGCGTCCCGTCCCGGCCCGAATAGAAAAGGAGCTGGTGGTTTTCCTGTTCTGCCAGCGGCTCATACCAGGGCTGTGCCTCCGCCTGGTCCTCCGTCACCTCGTTATGCAGGCCGGATGAAACGCGGATCCCATCCTTCGTATACAGGTTGATCTGGTCGATCGGCCGGTTCGGAAAAACGATCAGCGACAGGATCATGGAAAGCTTGTCCGCCTCCTCCGACAGGCCGCGGGAAGATCCCTGGCGCAGGTACAGCCGGTCCTGCAGGCGCGTGGAATAGGTAATGTTCATCGCCATGGTCCGCATCTGGTCGATCTCCCGGTCCGCTGCTGACGAGGCGGTGCGGAGCTGCTGGCGGAGCGTGTTCAGCACCTCGCTGCGCACCCGGTTCCCATGGATCAGCGAGAACACGGTCGCCAGCAGCGCGAAAGCCAGGAGGATGAGGACGGTGTACGTCCCCATCAGGGTTCCCCGTACCGTCCTTCCGCGCTTTTCCCGGTTTCGCATGTGCCGCCTCCCCTCCGCGGTCCGCTAAAATGGATATGTAACGTTTCGTTTTCCAGTGCTTCGAGTATAGGAAACTCCGCCTTTTTTGTCAACCCGGAGTGCCATGCTTTTATCATTTCCGGTCAGTTTACAGTTAAAATTATCCATGAAACCCGATAAAATGTTCCATTCCCTTTTTCCGGTTACGTTTCTATAATCGGATCAGATAAAAGAGCCGGAGATAGCCGGCCGCCTGTACGCAGGAAATGAATATGAAGGAGGTTTCCCTGTATGAAGAAAATCCTGTCTCTCGCACTGGCGCTGATCATGCTGTTGAGCGCCGCCGCCGTCGTTCACGCCGATGATGGTATGACCATCACCTATATGGCCAGCCAGGACTGGGTCCAGGATGCCGAAATGGAACTGGCTGAAAAGTTTACCGAACAGACCGGGATCAAGGTTGATTTCCAGATTATCCCCTCCGACCAGTACACCACCCTGCTGATGAGCAAGCTGAACGCCGGCGAATGCCCGGACCTCTTTGGCTCCCAGGCCGGCCAGTTTGATATCGTGACCCAGCTGAACGTGGAAAAGAACGCCGTGGACCTCAGCGGTGAAGCCTGGGCGGCCACCGTGGATCCGCTGGCCGCCTCCGAAACGTCCGTGGACGGCAAGCTGTACGGCCAGCCCGCACAGGATGTCTCCGCTGTCTGGGCGGTCGCCTATAATAAAAAGGAATTTGAAAAGCTCGGGTTGAGCGTGCCCACCACCTATGAAGAGTTCAAGGCGGTGTGCGAAGCGATCAAGGCTGATGGCATGGTCCCCGTCTATGAAGCGGTTTCCGACGGCTGGCATCATCAGCTGTGGTTCTGCGAGATGGGTGTCGCCATCGAGCATGACGAACCCGGCACCGCGGAAAAGCTGAACAATAATACGATGAAATTCGCCGACAGCGCCGCCGCGAAAAAGCTGATTGAGCAGATCAAGGAAATGGCCGATCTGGGGTACTGGGGCGACAATTACATGGCCAACGAGTATGCGGACGCCGCCAGGGCGATCGCCGAAGGTGAATGCGCCATGACCGTCGCCAACCAGGGCTTCCCCGCCGAACTGAACGCCGCCTATCCGGAATTTGCGGCGGAGGACATCGGATTCTTCGTCATGCCCCTGTGCGATAACCAGATTCTGAACATGAACCCCGTCGGCCCGACCCGCTTCATCTACTCCGGCTCCGATAAGATCGACGCTGCGAAGCAGTATCTCGCCTTCCTGGCTGAGCCGGAAAACATCCAGTACCAGATCGAGAAGGTTCCGAAATTCAACACGCTGCCCTTCACCACCGCGAAGGACGCCTATTCCCCCGAAATCTCCGCGTTCTATGCGGCCTATCCGAATCACGGCACCGTGTACCAGACCTGCGTCAAGTACGTCAATCCCCAGTGGATGGAGATCGGCAAGGAACTGGTTTCCGTGATCCAGGGGGATCAGGATGCTGAAGCCATGCTGAAGAATATCGACCGGAACCGCGCGGATCAGGCGGCCGCCGCCAAGGATCCCGCCTGGAACTGATTGGCCCCGGAAATCCGTACGGAGGAAACCGCTGTGCCGGTTTCCTCCGTTTTCGAAAGACCGTCCTTTTCCCGGGCGGAATGAACCGGCTGGAGGATAACCATGAACAAAAACCGGACCTATCCGACCTATTTCGTTTTCGGCGCGCTGCTGTTGTACGTCGCGCTGTATATGCTGCCTTCCGTAATAGGCCTCGGATACTCTTTCACAGACTGGTCTGTCTATTCGGAGGAGATTCATTTCGTCGGCTGGAAGAATTTTGCCACGGTGTTTTCAGCGGATTACAACTATACACGGATGCTGACAAACACGCTGGTCTTCACCGTGGTCACGACGCTGGCCAAGAATGTGATCGGCCTGGCCCTGGCCGTTCTGCTGACCAAAAAAGTGAAACTTTTGAACTTTCACAGGGCCGTCATGTATCTCCCCTGCGTCCTCTCCGCGCTGATCGTCGGCATGATCTTCAAATCCGTGCTGAACCCAAAGATCGGCCTGCTGAATACCTTCCTGCGGGGAATCGGGCTGAAATTTCTCGCCAGCAACTGGCTGACGGATTCAAAGATCGCCTTCAATTCCGTGATGGCGGTGGACATCTGGAAAGGAATGGGCTATATTATGACCATCCTGATTGCGGGCATCATGTCCATCCCGCCCACGTATTATGAGGCGGCTTCCATCGACGGAGGCGGCCCCTGGCAGTGCTTCCGGCATATCACGCTCCCGCTGCTCGCGCCGACGCTGACTGTCACCACGGTACTGAACGTGATCTACGGTCTGAAAGTCTTCGATACGGTCTATTCCCTGACCAACGGTGGCCCCGGTTTTGCCACGGAGGTCATGTATACTGGTGTATACAAGGAATTCGGTCTGGGGCGCTACGCGGTAGGCACCACCCTGTCCACCATCATGACCCTGGTCATGCTGGTCGCCGGCTATTTCATGATCCGGCACATGGTGAAGGGGGATGGACAGGAAATATGAAACGGAGAAAAATGCTTTCCGCGCTGGGCGTCAACCTGCTGGCCTGGCTTCTGTCCCTGATCCTGCTGGCCCCGCTGCTGCTGATCCTTTTGAACAGCTTCAAGACCGGCAAAGCCGCGGCAGCGATGAATCTGGCGCTGCCTTCCTCCCTGGAATGGTCCAACTATGCCCTCGTGATCGAGAAGGGAAAGCTGGGCACGGCCTTCCTGAACAGCCTGCTCTATTCCGCCTCCAGTGTGCTCCTGTGCACCCTGCTGTGCACCATGGCATCCTACGTCCTGTCCCGGAACCGCCGCCGCCTGCACGGTTTCCTCTATCTCTTCCTGGTTCTCGGCATCGCAATCCCCATCAATTATATTCCCCTGATGAAAGTGATGCAGACCCTGAAGCTGATGAACACGCGGATCGGGATCGTTCTGCTCTATACCGCCACGCAGATCCCGTTCAACATCTTCCTGATCCACAGTTTCGTCGGCAAGATCTCTCCGGAGATCGACGAGGCCGCCGTAATCGACGGCGCGTCTCCCGCCGGGCTGTTCTTCCGGATCGTGATGCCGCTGCTCAAGCCCGTCCTGGTCACCGTTATGGTCCTGACCTTCCTGAACACCTGGAACGAGTTTGTGATGCCGCTGTATTTCCTCGGCAGCACGGACAAGTGGCCGATGACGCTGGCGGTGTATAATTTCTTTGGAATGTATTTCAAGGACTGGAACCTGGTCTGCGCCGATATCGTCCTGACCAGCGCGCCGGTCGTCATCATCTATCTGCTGGGCCAGAAGTATATCGTCTCCGGCATGACCGCCGGAGCTGTAAAAGGATGAAATGATGATGCATCAGTCCATGATTTCCGAGGGCGTCACCCGCGTCCTGCTGGATCCGTCGGATTCCCCCGCTGCCGCGCCCATTTCCTTCCGCGACGGCGCCGGAGAATACCTTTGCCAGACCCGGGGAGTTTTCGCTCCCCGGGCTGTCTGGCGTCTCTCCGGAAGCGGGGATTCGGGGGAAGTCCGCCGGACGGCCAACGGGGAAGTCATCTCGTTTGATGCCGGCGAACGGGAGTGCGTCCGTACCGTTCATTCCGCGGTCCTCTCCTTCTCCTTCCCCGGCTCGCCGCTTCTGACAGGCCTGGGCGCCCATGAGGACGGCATTTTTGACTACGCCGGAAAAGACGAACTGCTCTATGAGCACAACATGAAGATCCCGATCCCCTTCCTGCTGAGCAGCGAAGGCTGGGGGCTGCTGGTGGAGGCCGGCTGCGCCATGAAGTTTCACGGGCAGGAGCACGGCTTTACCTTTGAACTGGACGCGGTGGAATCCGTGTCCTATGTGGTCATCCGCGGGAAGGACTGCGCGGACGTCCTGAAGAAGCTGGCCGGGATCATCGGCATGCCTGCCATGCTGCCCAAATGGGCCTTCGGGTATATGCAGAGCCGGGAGCGGTACCGGTCCGCGGAGGAAGTGCTCTCCGTCACCCGGGAATTCCGCCGCCAGGGGCTCGGCCTGGACTGTATCGTCCAGGACTGGATGACCTGGAATGACGGCTGCTGGGGGGACAAAACGCCTGATCCGTCCCGTTTCCCGGACGTCCGGGCCCTGACGGACGCCCTGCATGGGATGAACGTGCATTTCATGGTATCGGTCTGGCCGAACACCGGCAGCGGGCGGGATTGTGACGAGTTTGCCGCGGCCGGACTGTTCCTGCCCTCCAGCCGAATCTATGACGCCTTCTCCCCGGAAGCCCGGGATCTGTACTGGCAGCAGTGCCGCCGGTACTGGATGGACGGCGGTGCGGATGCCCTGTGGTGCGACAGCTGTGAACCCATCACCGACCCGGACTGGTGCGGGGAGGAAAAACGGGATCCGGAGGCGCGGTACCGCCTGATTACGGAAGCCTCATCCCTTCGGATGGACCCGGTCACGATGAACCGCTATGCTTCCTGCCACCTGCAGGGGCTGCGGGAGCACTGGCTGCGGGATGTCCCGCAAAAGCGCCCGGTCCTTCTCGCCCGCAGCGGCGGGACCGATTCCGGCGCGCTGGGCGTCATCCTCTGGTCCGGCGATATTGCAGCCCGCTGGGACGTCCTGCAAAAGCAGGTAACGGAAGCGGTCCGTGTTGCCTGCAGCGGGATTCCCTGGTGGACGCTGGACATCGGCGGGTTCTTCGTGGGCCGGAAAGCGCAGTGGTTCTGGCGCGGGGATTACCCGGACGGGGTCAGCGATCCTGCTTACAGGGAACTCTATGTGCGCTGGTTCCAGTTTGGTGCCATGCTCCCCGTCTTCCGCTCCCATGGAACGGATACGCCCCGGGAGCCCTGGGCGTTCGGCGATGAAAGCAGCCCGGAATACCGTTGTATCCGAGAGGTCATCGCCCTGCGTTACCGCCTGATGCCCTATCTCTATGCAACAGCCGCCCAAACCTGCCGGGACGGCCTTCCGATGATTCGTGCCATGCTTACGGCCTTCGGGGAGGATCCGCGGCTGCGCAGCCTGTCGGACCAGTATATGCTCGGGGACGCGCTCCTGGTAAAGCCGGTCACCCGTTCCCTGCGGGACGGCGGCGGAGAAACCGAAGTCGTCCTTCCGGAAGGCGGCTGGTACGACCTGTTCACAAAGGATTATTACCATGGCGGAAGCTCCGTCATGCTGAAGACGCCGCTGGGCCGGTTCCCGGTGCTGGTCCGGGCCGGCAGTATCCTGCCGCTTTCAGACGGCGGATGCAGCACGGCGGAACTGAACGCTCCGGCGGATGAACTGCTCATCTTCGGCGGAGCGGACGGATCGTTTGGTCTTTATGACGACGCCGGCGACGGGATGGAATACCTCTCCGGCGCCTATATGCGGATCCCTCTGCGCTGGGAAGAAAAAAGCAGCACCCTCTTCATGGGTGCTGTGGAAGGCAATATGCGGACAAACGCGAAACTTCGTGTGCGCATGATCCGTCCGGACGGAACCCAATCCTTCAGCCATTTCTCCTGCGGCGACGCGCCCCTCTCCTCTGAACTCTGAACTCTCCAAACTCCACTCTGGTCATGATTGACAATGCAATTACACCCGGCGTTCGCCGGTACGTCCGCAGCGAGAGCACTTGAGAAGGTCGAATCCGCGAGTCCACTTCCATCACAATATTCCCTTCCAGCGTCAGCCGCTTCTGGGTTTCCAGGAAAGCCTCCTTGAACCGGGTACTGCCGCAAAGGGTAATCACCTTATACTACCCTTCCATATCTCTTCCGTCACGCTTCCTTCCTGTATCATACGCTCATGCCCAAACTGATGCTTTCTCAGGCAAACAGATCATCCAGAACAACCTGGGTGTTGATCATGCCGCTGTATTGGTTCTGCTTCAGGCCGAATGTGGTGATCATGGTTGTCTGAATGGTCTTTTTTGTTCGTGTTTCCTGAACGAAGGCGCCGATTTTATTGCGCAAGACGCGATCACCGTCTTTGTCGATGGTACACTCTTCCGCTGTATACTTGATTTCACAGAGATTGATCACATGGTCATTGCGGTCAATGACCAGATCAATCTGGGCGCCGCTGTGGTCCCGGTTTCCCCGGCTGAACCAGGAAGACTCTTCCGCCAGAACGCCGGCAATGCCAAGCTTCTGCTTGATCTGCCGGATATGGTCTTTACAGAGCTGCTCAAAAGTGAATCCTGCCCAGGCATGCTTTGCACCACTGTTGTAGCTGTGGCTCCAGAAGCTTTCATCGCGTCCCGGGTAATCACGGATATATTGAAAATAGAACCAGCTATAGTAATCGCGAAGCTGATAGAGCGTATCGGCTTTCTTTTTGCCGAAAAAAGAATAGGCCCGGACAAAGTCACTGTTGATCAGATTATTCAGTATTTTTGTCAGGTCTCCGTTTTCCGGGATGCCGGTTTTCTTTGCGATTTCTGCACGGGTTAAACCCATCCGTTTGAAACTGAGAGCCTCTGCGACGCGAATATAGATCTCGCTGTTTGTAAAAAGCGTCCTGTATAAATGCTGAAACTCATTCCATAATTCTGCGCGCTTTCGGAAAAACAGGTTGTCAATATTCGCGCTGAGGGACAGATCCCGCCTCAAAAGGCTCAGGTAGAATGGGATTCCTCCCAGAATCATATAACATTCCGCAATATCGTATCGCGACCAGTGAATTCCTCTCGAAGCCAGATATTGTTCCGCCTCTTTCAGCGTAAAAGGACGGAGAAAGATGCTGCAGGTCTGGCGGTTAAAAAGGCCGCCTTTATTCTCCGCGATATTCGTCGTCATCCACGAGGCCGCGGAACCGCAGACGATAAAAACCAGGTGATGCAGGGAACACCCGTAATTGTTCCAAAAGTACTCAAACGCGGGCAGAAAGCCGGAGCGCTGCGTGTCAAGCCAGGGCATCTCGTCAAAAAACACGACATGCTTTTCATCTTTCGGAAGCCCCTCCAGATAGTTCTGTAGCATCGAGAAAGCGGAACGCCAGTCACGGGGTGCTTCCACTTCCTTCCGGAGGTGTCCGGCCAGCTCATCGGCAAAGTTTTGAAGCTGCACCTCACGGGGTTCGTTATATACGCCCGTGATCTTGAAATCAAAACGGCCGTCAAAAAATTCGTTAATCAGATAGGTTTTTCCGATTCTCCGCCTTCCATACAGAATAATCAGCTGGGCATTTGTTTCAAGCAGACAGTTCTCCAGGCGCTGAATCTCCTCTGCCCTCGCGACCAGATTTTCTTTTGCCATAGGCATTCCCCCCTGTCTTTGAAAACCTGATGCCAGTTTACCAGTGGTTTTTGCTGTTGTCAAGGAACAATCATCAATTTTAGATTAAATATATCTGTTAAAATCTCTAATTGATATAAATTAAAAGCAATTTAGATGAATTTGTGCATATATTTTATCTTTTCTGTTTCATCGTTCAGGTCTGTTGGACGCACCTGGTAAAGTTCTTGCGATCCGGCGGTTTTTTTGATAGAATGAATTAACAACAGGATTGTCATGAATGAGGAACCACTTTGGGGGAATCCCGCCCGAAAAAATATTGCATCTGTGTTGTTCTGTGTCCATCCGGTTACCGATGTGCCGGATACTACGATATAACCGATGTCATAAAAATGGAGGAAAGAATGAAAAAGCATACCAACGTAAAAAAATGGAAGCTCCTGATGATAGCGATCTGGATCCTGTTTCTGGTCGCGTCCAGCATTGGATGTATCAGTCTGCAGAGATCGAACGTCCTTCAGAAAGCAAAAACAGAGCTGACCAACCAGGCGGAAAACATTTCCGGGCAGTTTGCCAGTCTGGTCGATACAAACTTCTATTCCAGGGCGGTCTTTTACGACAGGCTGATTCCGGAGGTAAAAGCGATTTCCCTTGTGCTGGAAAACTACGATGACATCGATCAGGCCAAAGAATTTCTGGAGAATATCGTAAACACAACAGAGATTAAAAACCTCTGGATCTATGACAGAAACGGGAATATCCTGTTCGGGAGCGGCGCTGCGCCGGAACTGAAGCCGGAACCGAAGGATATTTCCTCCTTACTGGATTCAAAGTCTTATGAATTGATCGAAAGCAACTATGATGAAAATGACCGGTACTGGACCACAACATATTACCTGGAGGATGACAGCAACGGTCTTTTATGGGGCGTAAAGGGTCAATGGCTGATTTATGCCAAGGATACTTTATCGGACGAACTGAAAAACGTCGTGCAGTTTTTTGATTGGAATCATTCGCTTCAGGACGTTTCGGTCAGCAGGGGCGGAGCTGTGCTTGCCGTTTCAAAAACAGAGGGGGTCGTGCTTTCTTATTCTGACCCTTCTGCCAAAGGAAAACCGATTGAAGCTCTGAATATAAAACTGCCCGGGGAGAAAACGGCAGCTACCGGTGACCAGCTTCTGAAAGCGTTCTCAAATACCGGTGAGATAGCGGAAATCGAGGTTGATTCAGTTCGCTATTACGCAACCAGAATGAACATCGACAATGATCTGTTTCTACTGATGTGCCCTTCGGAGGCCATTGAAACAGAGATTTCCTTTGCGACTGTCATTTTGATGGTGCCTCTGGCCCTGATTACCGGAATCGGTCTGCTCTATGCGTTCTGTCTGACTGCCGATGATCTGGAGCAATTGAAAAAAGGCAGCGAAAAGAAAGGCGGCACGAAAGTTTCAATCGGAAAACTGAAACTGTTTGCGATACTGGCTGTCCTCCTGGTGCTTGTTGTTTCTGGTTATCTGGAAACCCATCTCGTGTATTCCCGGATGTTCGAATACACCAGCACGACGGCGGAAGATGTGCTGCAGAAAAAGAGTACCTCGGATAAGATGCTGAAAGAAATCAAGGCTTGGTATCAAAAGGGAAATCTGGAAAAATGCAAGGTTGCCAGATGCGGCATACAATATGCAGCGCCGGAAAAGGCGGACAGGCAGTATGTCTTTGATCTGGCGGATCGCCTGAATGTCAGTTATCTTTTCGTATTTGACAAACAGGGAAAAATAACCGTTACGAATGCCCCCTATGACGGTTTTATTATCACCGAGGATTCTCCTCTTCATGGGCTTCTGGAAGGGTTGGAGTCAGTCGTCCTGCAGGATGATCAGGTAAAGACATCCGATGGAATACTGGAGGAAGCCGGAGTGACGATGATCGATGACAGTAAACGGGTTGTGGGTGCTGTTATAATTGCGAACAGCACCGCGCCCCTGATCTCTGAAGATCTGAGCTTTGAAAGTGCTTTCCAGAGGGGCTTTCTGAAAGATAACGCTGCTGTTTTAGCCATTGACAGTAACAATATGACGGTTCAGTATTTCGCTCAGGTGGACGGTTCTCTTCTCGTGAGCGAACAGTATTCCTTTGACGACAATCGGATTGATGCGGCAGAATTGGGCTTGGATAAAAACCTGATCAGGGATCAATTCAACGGCGAAATGCTTGCCGAAAATAATGAGTATTTCGCTTCTGTAAGGAGAAGTGACGACGCTTTCCTGGTAGTGATGCATCCTCTCGTTTTCATTGAATCCAACAATCTTCTGTCGCTGATTTTCGCAACCGCAGCCGCCTTGCTTTACTTTATCGTGCTGATCTGGATGGCCGGCAGGCTTGAAACGGCTTCTGAAGAAGAACTCGGGAAAATGAGTCTTCAGGAGGCGGAAAAGAATCAGGCAAAGAGCGCTTCGCAGGATCCGAATGAAGATAAGGCTGAAAGCGATGTGGTTGCGCTGTTTGGAAAGCTTGCGAACCGGGAAAAATTTGATTTCGAAAACCGTTGGCCTTCTGACGGAAAAAAATGGAAAGACAAAACCCCGATGGAAAAGTTTTCGACAGCTGTAAAACTGATCTGTATTACCGCACTTGTATTGATTGCTGTGCGCGTTGCTTTCGCGGGAAAAGATTCTATCCTGTATTACAGTTTCCACGGTGAATGGAGCAGCGGGGTGAATCTTTATACCATTACATCCTGCATTATCTATATCATCCTGCTCTTCTTACTGAGGGAAATCATTCACAAAATCCTTTATCTGATTGCCAGAGCTGCGACGGCCAAGGGAGAAACCATCTGCCATCTTTTGAACAGCTTTTTGGGTTATATTTTGTTTGTTGCAGCTGTCTTTATCATTCTGGGAACCTTCGGAGTGGATGTCTCTACCTTGAGTTTAACCGCAGGCGTCGCCGGTGTTATATTCGGCATCGGGTGCCAGAATATTATTGCGGATATTCTGGCCGGCATTATTATGGCCTTTGAAGGAGTTGCGTCTGTCGGCGATTTTGTGGCCTATAACGGCAGGTTCGGCGTCATTCAGAGCATTGGCGTCCGGACAACGAAGCTGAAGTGGTACAGTGAGATCACGCTTGTCAGGAACAACGAGTTTAAGAACTATGTCAAGATGCTCGGGGAGGAGACAAGCCGGATCACGGTGGATCTCTGTGTTGACCTGAAGGAACCCTTAACCAGGATCGAAGGTATTATCGAGAAAGAACTTCCCGGGATCCGCGAAGCGCTCTGTAAAAAAGTCGGTGAAAATGCCAGGCTGAAGTATCGCGGTATCCAAAGCATAGGAGACAGTGGAAAGAGGCTGTCATTTGCGATCTATTGCCAGGGCATGTATTTTGGTCGGGCAAAAAGAATGCTGAACCGGGAACTTCTGCTGATGTGCGAACGCAATGGAATCCAGCTTGCGATGCCGCAGATTGTAATCAATGAGCCCGGAGATATTCATAAGGACAGCTCCGCTGACAACTGACCGAAACCTCACTCTCCCCTCTCCCCTCTAAACTCTAAACTCTCCACTCTGAACTCTCCGCTCTTCCCTCTGTCACTCTTTCCCCCGCATCGCTTTATGAAGAAGGAAGAGTGCGAAGACAGCGCCGCAGGTTTCACCGACGGGCAGCGCGGCTGCCAGGCCGGTTTCTCCGAAGAGCCTGTCGAGAAGGAACATAAACGGAATATAGAACACAAGCTCCCGGACAAAGGCATGAAGGAGCGTCTTCTTCCCTTCGCCCATCGCCTGCATGCAGAAGGACGTATGATAATTGATGAACTGCATCGGAGAGGCGATGCATCGAATGCGGAGGAACAGGGTCGCAAATCCGATGGTAATCAGGGCGGTCTCCGCGTCGCCGGCGGTTGCGCTCAGGAACAGGCGGCATGAGGGATCCGCGAAAATCTCAAAGAAAACGATACAGCAGGCGGAAATCAGCAAACCGGCTTTCCGGGCTGTCCGGATGACATCCCGCATTCGCTCGTGATTGCCTGAAGAGTAATTGAAGGCGACAATGGGCAGCATGCCCTGGCAGATTCCGAGGTTGACGGCATTTGGGATTCGCTCGACTTTCATAACAATGCCCATGCCGGCCAGGACCAGATCGCTGTGGCCGGCTGCAAGGATATTGACACAGATGTTTGCCACATCGAAAAGGCCGGTGAGGACGGCGGAAGGAACGCCGACACCGAACAGCGCCCTGATATTCTTCTTTTCTGTTGAGATCGCACTCTTTGGGTGGATGCTGAGAGGAGCGTTTCGGGAAGCCCTGCGGTATGCAAACAAAAGATATGCGCATGCGCAGGTGTTGGAAAGCGCGGTGGCGATGGCAGCTCCCGTGACTTCCTGTCCCTTCGGCAGCAGCACGAACATGAAGAGCGGATCCAGCAGCACGTTCAGGATGCCGCCTCCGCTGAGGCCGGCGCTGGCCTGCCCGGAGAAACCGGCGTTCCGCAGCAGATGGGCCAGCACCTGGGACAGGATGGCGGGAATGCTGCCGATCACAATAACGATCAGCGCATAGCTGCGGGCATAGTCGATGGTTGCGTCGGAAGCGCCGAGAAAGCGCAGCAGCGGATCCAGAAAAACGCCGACCAGCAGGGAATAGACAGCGCCGATACAGATGGCGCCGTAAAAACTGAAAGCGCTGACCTTCCGGGCTTCTTCCGGTTTCCGAACGCCCATCAGCCGGGCAAAGAGGCTGCCGCCACCGATGCCGAACAGATTGGAAAGCGCGGCAATCATCATGACCATGGTCAGCGTCAGGGAGGTGGCGGCCATCATGTAGGAGTTGCCTGTGCGCCCGATAAAGAAAGCATCCACCATGTTATAGATCAGGTTAATCAGCTGGCTGATGATCGTGGGAACAGCCATGGTCATCAGCGCTTTCGGAACAGGCGTTGAAGCAAACAGTTCCTGCTTGCTGGCGGTGCTTTTCGGGTCTGAGGATTTACGGATCATGGGAATCGGTCCCTGCCTTTTGAGAAAGTTTCTCGTTACCTTCATCCGACATTCCTGTCGGATCTTCATATGCAAGTGTGACGTTTGAAAGCCTCCGGCAGCGTACCATCTTTGCTATACACAAGCGCAAGGCGATGACGATCCTCATAAATACCACCTCTGCAGGAATACTGGCCCATATGGGTGACGGAAGCCGTAAGCTTCCGTCTTTCCGGGCTATTGGCCGACCGGCTTCAGAAACAGTCAATATACATAAATCCGTCTGCATCGATCGATTACTGTTCAGAAGAACCGTATACCGGATTGAATGCCGTCGGCGGGGCTTTGCAGATCGGGCAGCGTTCCGGCGCATAAGGCCCGGGACAGGTATATCCGCAGACGGAACACACCTGTTCCTTCGGCGGCCCGGACGGCTTCTGCTCCTCCTGGGGCTGCTGTTTCAGGTCATAGTCTTCAAATCCTTCGCCCGGTGCCCGGCAGATGGGGCATTTTTCCGGTGCCTTGTCTCCCTCCACGGTATACCCGCAGATCCTGCAAACCAGTTTCATATGTTTTCCTCCATACTGAACCTTCCTGACTGTCAGAAGGTTTTTTTCTACTCTTAACTCTCCTTCAAAATCTGTTCTGCCTGCGCGGCGGCTTCTATCGATTCGACAACCGGGGCATCCGGATAATCAGTCAGAACCGGCATGGGCAGGCTCTGCATGTATTCGTGCATGGATTCGGCCACGCGCTTGCTGTTGGCGACAGCTTCCACCACGGTGCGGGCTCCGCTGGCGGCGTCGCCTGCGGCAAACACGCCCGGACGGCTGGTATGGCCGTCTTCATCCACGGTCAGCAGGCCGCTTCGGATGGTATCGATGCCTTTTGTTGTTGAAATGAGATTGCTTTCAGCGCCCTGGCTGACCGCAACAATCACCCCGGTGCAAGGATACAGTTTTTCCGTTCCCGGAACCGGGATGATTTTTCCGTCTTCGTCCTTTTGGCTGTCGGCCAGGATCACGCCGTCTTCCCGGATTTCCAGCGTGCATTTATTCATGATAAACGTAACGCCTTCCAACCTGGCATAGCTTGACTCGTACTGGCTTGCGGTCAGCGTGTCCGTCAGGTTGACGCAGGAGACATACCGGGCGCCGTGGCGGATGGCTGTCCTTGCGCAGTCCATGGCACTGTTGCCCGTGCCGATCACGATGATGCGTTCCCCCAGCCGGAAAGCGCCCGGATTCGCAAGATAATTGATCGCATAGCAGACATGTCCCAGGCTTTCTCCCCGGACACCCAGCTTGCGCGGCTTCCATAAGCCGGCGCCCACAAAGATGCTCTGGTAGCCGTCCCGGAACAGATCGTCAATCGTGATGGCATTCCCGATGTAGGTGTTCGGCCGGAACTGAATGCCCTTCAACTCCAGGTGCCGGTAGGCAAAATCGTCCAGCACGCTGTCCGGCAGACGGAAATCCGGGATGCCGTAGCGCATCACACCGCCGATCTGGTCCTTCCCGTCAAAGATGGTAATTTTATACCCGTACCGGGCCAGAATGATCGCCACCGTCAGCCCGGCAGGGCCGGCCCCGATAACGGCCGCTTTCCGGCCGTTCGCCGGCGCGGGCCCCTTTACCATCTGATTGGCATAGGTGGTGGAAATATAGCTTTCAATGACGGAAAAATGAACCGGCCGCCCTTTGATCCCCTGTACGCAATGCCCTTCGCACTGGTTTTCATGATTGCATACCAGGGAGCATACGGTGGTCAGCGGATTGTTCTCAAAAAGCATCCAACCCGCATCGTTCAGCCTTCCCTCTTTCAGCAGCCGGATCACTTCCGGAATATTGGTGTGGATCGGGCATCCCTGCTGGCAGCGGGGCTTTTTGCATCCCAGACAGTGATTCGCCTCTTCCATGACATGCAGCGCCATCCGATTCTCTCCTTTTCAACATCATACCGCACCTTCCCGACTGTCAGAAGGTTTTTTCTTATTTTACTGCAGGAACATCCGGCTAGCAAGCAGAATATGGTTCTTGTTGAGGAATATACTGCCGCCCAGGCCGCCGTAACCCATGCGGCGGGCACTGGAATGCCCGGCTTTGTCCTAGCAAAGGAGTGCCAACCGATGAGCCAAGCGATCACCCCGGAACGCCTGAAGTATCTGAAACTGCTGGGAGAACAGTATCCCTCTGTGGAAGCGCTGTGCACCGAAATCACCCGGATCAACGCTCAGCTGAACCTGCCCAAGGGCACCGAGCACTTCATGAGCGATATCCACGGCGAATACGAGGCTTTCTGCCACATCATGAACAACTGCTCCGGCGTGATCCGGGAAAAAGTGCAGCTCTGGCTGGGCGACCAGCTGACGGCCGCCGAAGCCGATGAGCTCTGCACCCTCATTTATTATCCGGAGTCCATTCTGCGCCTGCATCATCATAAGGAGACCGCCACCCCGGAATGGATTCGCCAGCAGGTGCGGCATCTGGTCCGCCTGGCCCAGATGCTGTCCTCCAAATACACCCGGGAAAAAGTCCGCCGCTCCATGCCGGAGGACTGGAGCTTTCTGCTGGATGAACTGATGCATTATCAGGAAGATGTGGATCTGTCCCTTTCTGAGCAAAATGACAACCAGCGCAGATATCGGGACGCCATTCTGGACGGCCTAATCACGACCTCCAGCGGGGACAGCATGATTATTGCGCTGGCCCGGCTGATCAAAAACCTCGCGGTGGACAGGCTGCACGTCGTGGGCGACATCTACGACCGCGGCCCCCGCGCGGACAGCATCATGGACATCCTGATGGACCACCATTCCGTCGATATCGAATGGGGCAACCATGACATTCTGTGGATGGGCGCTGCCGCGGGCAGTGAGGCCTGCATTACCGGTGTTGTCCGCAACTGCCTGAGCTACAGCAACACGGAAATCCTGGAGCGCGGCTACGGCATTCCCCTGCGGGAGCTCAGCCTCTTCGCGGAAAAGAACTATCCCGGCATGCCCGTGGCAGAAGCCATGCGCCATGCGGTCACGGTATTGATGTTCAAACTGGAAGGGCAGCTTGTGAAACGGAATCCGGACTTTGGGCTGGAGGACAGGCTGCTTCTCCACCGAATTGACCATCAGCGCCGGACCGTTGAGATCGACGGGCAGGAATGGCCTATCCGCGACCTTCCCTTCCCGACCGTCGATCCTGCTGACCCATACAGGCTCACCGAGGAAGAGCAAACCCTGCTTTCCGACCTTCGCCATGCGTTCCGGCACAGCTATCGTTTGCGGGAGCATATCAGCTTTCTGTACCGTCGCGGCTGGCTGTACCGTGCCTTTAACGGCAACCTGCTGTTTCATGGCTGCGTCCCGCTGAATCCGGACGGGTCTTTCCTGGCAAAGCAGCTGGGCGGCCGGATGCTCCGCGGCAAAGCATTCTTCGATTACGCGGACCAGACGGCCCGGCGGGCCTTCTTCACCGGCGACCAGCAGGCGCTGGACTTCATGTGGTATTTGTGGTGCGGTGCCGATTCCCCGGTCTGCGGCCGGCAAATCAAAACCTTTGCCCGCGCTTTTATTCCGGACAAGGCTGCATGGGCGGAACCGGCAAACGCTTACTATGCCCACTGCAACAAGGAAGAAACCTGCATCGGAATTCTGGAGGAATTCGGCCTTCGCGATGAATCCAGCAAAATCATCAACGGGCACACCCCCGTTCGGGTCACCCATGGCGAAAGCCCGCTGAAGGCCGGCGGAAAGCTGGTCGTGATCGACGGCGGCTTCTGCCGGGCTTACCAGAAAACCACCGGCATTGCCGGCTATACCCTCATTGCCAACAGCCACGGCATGCGGCTCATGTCCCACCAGCCCTTCACGTCTCTGAAGGCCGCGAAGGAAACCGGTGCGGATATCCACTCCCAGTCCTTCGAGTTTGCCTCCTATCCCAGCCGGCGCTATGTCCGGGATACCGATTACGGCCATGTGCTTCAGGAGCGCATGGACGACCTGCTGACCCTGCTCTCTGCCTTCCGCCAGGGCCTTGTCAGCCCGCAGAAAACCAAGGGCATCTTTACCAGCGGCGCCGTGCGCTGAGTCTGCCTGAATAAATTGCGAACAGACGGGAAAACCCTTTCCTGCCTGACGGCTTCAGAAGCACAGGAAAAACTTGACTTAGAGTATGCTTCATGATTTAGCATGGAGAAGAAAGCGCCTGAATCTTCAAGCAGGGAGAGAGAAACGATGCCAGCCATGGAATTTGTCCGGAAAATGCCTCTGCCGCAGGAAATCAAACGGGATTATCCCGTGAGCAAAGACATGCAGGAAATCAAAAAAAGAAAAGACCGGGAGATTGCAGACATTCTGACGGGAAAAGACAGCCGCCTGCTGCTGATCATCGGCCCCTGCTCCGCGGACCGCGAAGACGCGATCCTGGAATACATGGGCCGGCTGGCCGAAGTGAACCGGCAGGTGGAAGAAAAGCTGCTGATCGTTCCCCGCGTCTATACGAACAAACCCCGCACCAAGGGTGTGGGATACAAGGGCATGCTGCATCAGCCGGATCCGGAAAAGAAAGAAGATATGCTGGCCGGAATCATCGCAATCCGTCAGCTGCATATGCGGGTGATTCAGCAGACCGGCTTCATCTGCGCGGAAGAAATGCTCTATCCGTCCAATTACAGCTATCTGTCGGACCTGTTGGGGTATGTGGCCGTCGGGGCGCGCTCCGTAGAGGACCAGGAACACCGGCTGGTTGCCAGCGGCGTAGGCATCCCGGTCGGCATGAAAAACCCGACCGCGGGCGATATTTCCGTCATGATGAATTCCATCGCGGCAGCCCAGAGCCCCCAGGAATTCATCTACCGCAACTGGGAAGTGCACACCTCCGGAAACCCGCTGGCCCATGCCATCCTGCGGGGATATGTGGACAGCTTCGGCCGGTCCCACCCCAACTATCATTATGAAAACCTGCAGAGCCTGTTGAAGCTCTATCAGGAAAGCGGCCTGGCCAATCCTGCTGTGATTGTTGATACAAACCACAGCAACTCCGGCAAGCAATACCTGGAGCAAATCCGTATCTGCAAGGACGTCATGTACAGCCGGCAGCACAATGCGGAGCTTTCCTCCCTGGTCAAGGGCCTGATGGTGGAGAGCTATCTGGTGGACGGTGCACAGAAAGTCGGCGGCGGCGTTTTCGGCCAGTCTATTACCGATCCGTGCCTCGGCTGGGAAAGGAGCCGAGACCTGATGCTTTATCTGGCGGATTCGCTCTGAGTTCAGTCGATTCGCTCCAGCATGCTGTATCCCCTGCCGTGCAGGAATTCTTCCACCTCCATGAGGTCCGTTGTCTTCAGAATGGCCACGGGAAGCCGGCTCAGGGTATTGTATGTCACATACAGATAGTCCAGATTGATGTTTCCGTCGTTCACCGCGGAGAGCAGGGTGTTCAGGCTGCCGCATTCATCACCGATTTCCGCAGCAACGACATATTCCGCACGGCACATATATCCGGCATCCTGCAGGATTTCCGCCGCCCGGTCCGTGTCGGACACGAGCATCCGGATGATTCCGAACTCGGCGCTGTCATTGGTAATCAGCGTATTCATATTGATCCCGGCGTCAGACAGGATCTGGGTGATTCGGTTCATGGCGCCCTTTTTGTTTTCCGCGAAAATGGACAGCTGACGGATCATGGTTCATCCCCTCTTTCATTCCATTCTTCATTCTGTTTCTCATTCTGTTTTTTCATGCTGGTTTCCATTCAGTTCTTCGAGCGCAGCTTTCATCGAACGCACAAATAGGCCGATCTCTTCCGGAGCGTTCCGTCCGCTTTTTGCCAGGATTTTCTCAATGGCCGAGCCCACGATGGCCCCGTCGGACAGCGCAGCCATTCGCCTGGCCTGTTCCGGGGATGAGATGCCGAAGCCGATCGCAACCGGCACGCCGGTGTTTTCCCGGATGGTCCGGATAATCGGCGCCAGATCCGTGGTAATCTCGCTGCGGGTCCCTGTCACGCCGAGGCTGGAAATCAGATAAATGAATCCTTCCGCTTCCCGTGCGATCATGGCGACACGTTTTTGCGAGGTCGGTGCAATCAGCGAAATCAGGTCCACACCGTACTGCCGGCAGAGCGGAAGAAATTCCTCTTTTTCTTCAAAGGGCAGGTCCGGAAGAATCAGCCCGTCTATTCCGATTCGGGCGCAGGCGGAAATGAATTTCTCCGCGCCGTATGAGAAAACCACATTGGCATAGGTCATGAAAACCATCGGCACGCCAATATCCTTCCGCAGCTCCTGCACAAAGGCAAAGATCCGGTCCGTCGTCACGCCTCCCTGCAGTGCGCGAAGATTGGCTTCCTGAATGACCGGGCCTTCGGCGGTGGGGTCGGAAAAGGGAATTCCCAGTTCGATCAGGTCTGCGCCGTTCTTAACGGCAGCATGCACGGCCCTGTTTGTCGTTTCCAGATCCGGATCCCCGCAGGTGATGAAGGCAACAAACGCTTTGCCGTGGTCAAAAGCAGACGCAATCCTACTCATGAATATCCTCCCCTCTGTAGCGGGCAATGGCTGCGCAGTCCTTATCGCCCCGGCCGGAAACAGTCACCACGATAATCTGGTCCGGATTCATTTCCGGCGCGATTTTCTTCGCCCAGGCCACCGCATGCGCAGACTCGATGGCCGGAATAATTCCTTCTGTTTTCGCCAGATACTCAAAGGCGCAGACGGCCTCCTCGTCCGTGACGGGGACATATTCTGCCCTGCCGGTATCATGCAGCCAGGCATGCTCCGGGCCGACGCCCGGATAATCAAGCCCCGCCGAAATGGAATAGACCGGCGCAATCTGCCCGTACTGATCCTGGCAGAAATAGCTTTTCATGCCGTGGAAGATGCCGAGGCGGCCTGTGTTCATTGTCGCAGCGGTTTCAAAAGTATCAATTCCCCTGCCTGCGGCTTCGCACCCGATCAGCCGAACGCTTTTATCCTCATAAAAGTGATAGAAGCTGCCGATCGCGTTGCTGCCGCCGCCGACGCAGGCGATAACCGCGTCCGGCAGGCGCCCTTCCTTCTCCATCAGCTGCTCCTTGATTTCCTTCGAAATCACGGCCTGAAAATCCCGGACGATAGTCGGAAAAGGGTGCGGGCCCATGACCGAACCGAGGCAGTAATGCGTGTCATCGATTCGCCGCGTCCACTCGCGCATGGCTTCACTGACGGCATCCTTCAGGGTTGCGGTACCCGTTTTCACAGGGATCACCTCCGCCCCCAGCAGGCGCATCCGGTAGACATTGAGCGCCTGGCGGATGGTGTCTTCCTCTCCCATGAACACGACACACTCCATCCCCATCAGGGCGGCGGCGGTTGCTGCAGCCACGCCGTGCTGGCCGGCGCCGGTTTCGGCAATCAGTCGGGTCTTGCCCATCTTTTTCGCCAGCAGCGCCTGGCCAAGGACGTTGTTGATCTTATGGGCGCCGGTATGGTTCAGATCTTCCCGCTTCAGGTATATTTTTGCGCCGCCCAGGTCCTTCGTCATTTTTTCAGCATAGTACAGCCGGGAGGGCCTTCCTGCATAGTCATTCAGGAGCGCAGACAGCTCCCGGTTGAATTCCGGGTCCTCCTTATAACGGTTGTAGGCTTCTTCCAGCTCAATGACGGCATTCATCAGCGTTTCCGGAATATACTGTCCGCCATGGATGCCGAATCGTCCGTTCTGATTGGTCATGCTTTCATCCCCTTTCCCTGACTGCGCGCAGAAATGCACGCATCTTTTCAACATCCTTGAAGCCGTCTGTTTCAATCCCCGAAGATACATCCACGGCATAGGGCTTCAATTGCTTCACAGCCCGGCCGACATTCTCCGGATTCAGCCCGCCGGCCAGAAAATACGGCCGGCCGACCGAATGCAGCAGGTTCCAGTCAAAGGTTTTTCCGTCTCCCGCGCCGGCGTCCATCAGAATCATGTCCGCGCCGGATGCCTGTGCCGGATCCATGTCTCCGGCGTTCCGGATTCTGAACGCCTGGATCACCGGCTTGCCGGTCAGGCTCCGCAGGCGGTTCAGATAGCTTTCATCTTCATGCCCGTGGAACTGGGCGATATCGATGGTCCCCTCTTCCAGAAGGGATGCGACGGTTTCCGGCTTTTCATCGACAAACACCCCGACAGCCTGAATGGCCGGGGACAGCCCGTTTTTCAGGTCCCGGGCCGTTTCCGCCGATATCGCCCGTTTGCTGCCGGGGAAGAAGACGAATCCGATGTATTCCGGCAGCAGTTCATTGGCCGCGTCGATATCCTCCCTCCGCCGCAGTCCGCACATCTTGATTCGCGTCATTTCAGCTCTCCTTTCAGCTCCCGCAGCATGGCGGCGGGGTCTTCCGCACGCATCAGCGTTTCACCGACCAGCACCGCATCGGCGCCGATTGTCCGCAAATGCTCCACATCCGCCGGTGTTTTCACGCCGCTCTCCGCCACGTAAACGCACCCGGCAGGAATCTGATCCCGCAGGCGGGAAGCATTGTCAAAGTCCACGGTAAAATCCTTCAGGTTCCGGTTGTTCACCCCGATGATTCGCGCGCCTGCGGAGACGGCCGTATGAATCTCCGCTTCGTCATGCGTTTCCACCAGGGCCGCGATTCCGAGTTCTTCGCACTGCTCCAGGTATTTTTCGAGGGTTCCGGGATCCAGGATGGAGACGATCAGCAGCGCCGCGTTTGCTCCCATGGCCCGCGCCTGGTCCAGCTGGTACGCGCTGACCGTGAAATCCTTGCGGAGCATGGGGAGTTCCACGCTGTTCCGAACCTCTTCGAAAATCCGGTCAGAGCCGAGGAAATACGCCGGTTCCGTCAGGCAGGAAATACAGTCCGCTCCCGCCTGCTCATATGCCGAAGCGATCTTCAGATACGGAAAATCCGGGGAAATCAGCCCTTTGGACGGAGAAGCTTTCTTAATCTCACAGATGAAGGAAATCCCCGGCTTCTCCAGGGCGGCAAGAAAGGCTTTCCCGCCGCCCGGCCCCAGCGCTTTGGCCCTTTCCCGGAGCTCCTCTGCGGGCAGACGCTCCTGTTCCGATTTCACACGTTCCCGGGAAAGGTCCGCCAGTTTCTCCAGAATATTCATCGGTTGGACACCTCGATCAGCTTTTCCAGCGTTTCCGCCGCTTTGCCGCTGTCGATCAGGTTCGCCGCCAGGCCGATGCCCTCCGCCATGCAGGCCGCTTTCCCGCCGATATACAGGGCCGCGCCGGCGTTCATCAGGACGGCGTCCCGCTTCGGGCCTTTTTCACCGTCCAGAATGGCACGGGTAATCGCTGCGTTTTCCGCCGGGCTTCCGCCCACCAGGTCCTGTTTGCTGCAGCGTTGCAGGCCGAATTGTTCCGGGGTAATCACATAGTTTTTCATCCAGCCATCCTGAAACTCGCACACCGTGGTCGGCGCGCTGAGGGAGATCTCGTCCAGCTTATCCTGGCCATAGACCACCATACCCCGTTTCACGCCCAGGTTCATCAGCACCTGCGCCAGGGGCTGCGCCAGATATTCATCGTAGACGCCCAGCAGCTGCATGGAAGGATGGCCGGGATTGGTCAGCGGCCCCAGAATATTGAACACCGTGCGGAAGCCAAGCTCCCGGCGGATGGCCCCGACATATTTCATGGAGGTGTGGTATTTCTGCGCAAAGAAGAAGCACATGCCGACCTCATCCAGCAATTCAACACACTTCTCCGGGCTCTGGTCAATATTGACGCCCAGCGCCTCCAGGCAATCCGCCGTGCCGCATTTGCTGGAAGCGGCTCGGTTGCCGTGCTTTGCGACGCGCATCCTACCAGCGGCGGCCACCAGGGCGGACGTGGTGGAAATGTTGAAACTCTGCGCGTTGTCCCCGCCGGTTCCGACAATCTCAAACAGCTGATCCCCGGCTTCCACACGGGTTGCCTTTTCGCGCATAGCCGCCGCGCATCCGGCGATTTCATCCGTGGTCTCTGCCCGGGCGCTCTTGGTGGACAACGCCGCCAGGAATGCCGCGTTCTGGGTCGGCGTGGTCTCGCCGCTCATGATTTCATTCATCACGGTGTAGGCTTCCTCGTAGGACAGGTCTTCCTTACTCACAATCTTGACGATGGCTTCTTTGATCATTGTTCTGATCCTCCTTTATAAGTTCATGAAATTCTTCAGAATCGTCTTCCCGTCCGGCGTCAGAATGCTTTCCGGATGAAACTGAAGCCCGAAAACCGGATAGTCTTTATGCTGCACAGCCATCACCTCGCCGTCCTCCGTGCAGGCGGTAATCTGCAGGCATTCCGGGATGGTTTCCGGCGCGGCAGCCAGCGAGTGGTACCGGGCAACGGGGAACGCCTCCGGGCAGCCGTTAAACAGCGGGCACGCCCCTTCCTGCCGGACAACGGACTGCTTCCCGTGCATCAGTGCTTTGGCATAAGTGACTGTGGCGCCGAAAGCCGCACAGATCGCCTGATGTCCCAGGCAGACCCCCAACATCGGAATTTCTTTCCCAAGCTCTTTTGCTGCCTCCAACGTGATGCCGGCGTCTTCCGGACGGCCGGGTCCCGGGGAAAGAATGATCCGATCCGGATGAAGCGCCCGAATCTCCTCCACAGCCATTTCATCATTACGGATCACCCGGATATCCGGATTCAGTTCCCCGACCAGCTGATACAGGTTGTAGGAAAAGCTGTCATAGTTATCGATCAGCAGCGTCATTCTTCCACCTCCGATTCCAAAGCATTCAATACGGCCCGGGCTTTGTTCAGGCACTCTTCATGCTCTTTTTCCGGAACGGAATCATAAACGATGCCGGCTCCGGACCGGATAAATACTTTGCCGTTCTTCTTGTAGGCGATGCGGATCGCAATGCAGGTATCCATATTCCCTGTGAAGTCGATATATCCGATCGCTCCGCCATAGATGCCGCGTTTGTTGTTCTCCAGTTCAGCGATCAGCTGGCAGGCACGGATCTTCGGCGCTCCGGACAGGGTTCCGGCCGGCAGCACCGCCTCGATGGCATCCAGGGCATCCCTGTCCTCCCGGATTTCCCCGCGGACCGTGGATCCGATATGCATTACATGGGAAAACCGCAGGACTTCATGAAACTTTTCCACCTGCACCGTGCCGAAACGGGAAATCTTTCCCAGATCATTCCGCCCCAGGTCCACAAGCATATTGTGTTCTGCCAGTTCCTTCTCGTCCTGAAGCAGTTCCTCTTCCAGGTTCCGGTCTTCCTCCGGTGTTTTTCCCCGCGGCCTGGTTCCGGCCAGCGGGAAAGTGTGCAGCACGCCGTTTTCCAGCTTTACCAGCGTTTCGGGGCTGGCCCCGGCAACCTCCACATCTGTGCCGGAAAAGTAAAACATATAAGGGGAAGGGTTCACGGTACGCAGCATCCGGTAAGCATTCAGCAGGCTGCCTTCATAGGGTGCGCTCAGCCGGTTGGACAGAACGATCTGGAAAACGTCCCCCTCCTTAATGTAGTGTTTTGCCTTCTCCACCATGCCGCAGAATGCTTCCCGGCCGAACAGCGGTTTCATTTCCCCGGTCAGGCGGCCCGGCTGCTCCTTCGCTTCAGCACCCTCTGTCATCAGCCTTCGGAGTTCGTCCAGCTCCATTTCCGCCCGGTGATAGCCTGCCTCCCCTTCCTCCAGCCGCACATTGACGATCAGAATAATCTTCTGGCGGAAGTTGTCAAAGGCAATCACCTTGTCAAAAAGCATCAGGTCGACATCCTTGAAATGCTCGCTGTCTTCAGTATCGCGCTTCACGGACGGCTCGGAATAGCTCAGGTAATCGTATGAAAAATACCCGGTCAATCCGCCGGTAAAAGGGGGCATTCCCGGAATCCGGGGGCTTTTATACTCCGAAAGGATCTGGCGAAGCACATCTGACGGATGGTCTGCAGCGAATGTCAGCTCGCCGACACGCATCTCCCCGTTGGAGCAGGTGATGCTCAGTTTCGGATCAAACCCCAGAAAAGTATAGCGTCCCCAGTTTTCCTGCGCTTCCGCCGATTCCAGCAGAAAGCAATGGGAAGATACGTTCTTCAGTTTCCGCACGGCCTGAACGGGCGTGCAGATGTCGGCCAGTAATTCACAGCTGATCGGCACAACCTTGTAAAGCCCCGATTCCCTGTAACGGGCAAGTTCTTCCAGCCCCGGTGTAATTCTCATCGTCTGCCCCCCTCCGGCAATCATTCCTGAATAACAAAATCCCCGACAGAATATCTCTGTCAGGGACGAATTACATTCGCGGTGCCACCCTGTTTCACGGTTCCCCGTGCGCTCTGCGGGATACATTCATATCCCCGGCAACTGACGTATGCCCCCACGTCGCAGAATACTCGGCTTTCGCCTTTGACTGCGCCCTCCGCGGTCCATTTGGCGGTTTGTTTCCTGCCCGGCTTTCACCTTCCCGGGCTCTCTGTGAGGGCATGGCCGCTTTGATCTCCGCTTCAACGGTTTCCTATGAAGTTAGGCGGATTGTACCAACCCGGCATGAAAATGTCAAGGCTGGAAATGTTTTTTGATTGTTTTCTCTCACCCGTCCTGCCGGTCCTGCGCTTTCCCTCTGGCTGTTCGTCGCCTCCGCCACGCCGTCCGAAAACCCTCATCCGCAGTACGCTACCGCATCGGCCTGGAACTGCAGGCCGTCCGGGCCGCCCACATGCGCAAAATTGGTCTGAATGGATTTCCGTGCCGGATACTTCCCGTTGAACCGTTCTTTGATCACTTTTTCCATGACCGGAATATTCCAGACATCCCGGATGCGGGAAAGGCAGCTGTACCTGTTTCGGGACCAGCCGGCCCGGATTTCCCTGCGCTCTGCCCAGTCCGGCATCCGGTTCTATGACGCGGCGGAATCTGAGCAGCTTCTGTCCGGCAGCTTTTTCACCCTGAGCGGGTCGGACGGTGAACTACAGTCGCGCCTGAAGGATTTTTCCAAGCAGAAAGAGCCCGTCATGATCCTCGGCGAGGAGGGCACCGGACGGGAGCAGGCCGCCCGGGCCATGTACCTGCAGAGTGAACTGAAAAACCATCCGTTTGTGGTGGTGGACGGCGCCAGAATCAACGACCGGAGTTGGAACTTCCTGACGGAGCACGATGACTCCCCGCTCGGAACGCTCGGGACAACGGTGCTTTTCCACCACCTGGAGGAGCTTTCGCCCCAGCGGCAGCACACGCTGCTGTCCATGATTGAGGAAAGCAGCCTGGCGAAACGGCTGTGGCTCCTGTTCGCCTGCGAGGTGATGGACGGGCGCGCGGTGCACGCCTTTACCCGGGAGCTTTCCGCCAGGCTGAACCTGCTGACGGTACAGCTTCCAGCACTGCGGAACCGGCGGGATGAAATCCCTGCGCTGGCCAGCATCTACCTTTCCAATCTGAACATGGAGCTGGGCAAACAGATTTCCGGATTCGAGCCGGGAACCCTGGACATGCTGGTCCGGTATGACTGGCCCGGGAACTACGCCCAGTTCAAGCGGGTGCTGCATGAATTGTCCGTGATGACGAACAGCCACTATATTTCCGGAACAGATGCCGCGGAGGTGCTGAAACAGGAAAGAACCTTCCTCCGGGAAGCCCCGGACAGCCCGGCCTTTTCGCCAGCCGGCATGACGCTGGAGGAGATCACCCGGAACGCGGTCGAACAGGCGCTGGCCGCCAACCGGGGTAACCAGTCCGAAACCGCACGGAAGCTGGGAATCAGCCGCTCCACCCTTTGGCGGATCCTGAATGACAGGATGGACAGCAAAAAGAAGGAGAAGAATCTTTAGGCCCATCTGTTTATTATCCAAAAACAAAAACAGCCTTGCTTCCGAAAAAACAAGGCCGATGCTTTATAACCGGGCCACACCGCTGTCGCGGGCTGCTTTCGCCACGGCTGCCGCTACAGCAGGTCCGATACGTTTGTCAAAGGCCAGTGGAAGGATATAGTCATTCCGCAGTTCCTCGTCAGAGACCAAACCAGCCAGCGCATAGGAAGCAGCCTGCTTCATCTCCTCATTGATATCCTTCGCACGCACGTCCAGCGCTCCGCGGAACAGGCCGGGGAAACACATCACATTATTGATCTGGTTCGGATGGTCGCTGCGGCCTGTGCCCACCACAGCAGCGCCGGCAGCCAGCGCCTCGTCCGGCTCAATTTCCGGCACGGGATTGGCCATCGGGAAAATAATCGGGCCTTCCGCCATGGAACGGACCATATCCCGGGTGACGATATGCGGCGCGCTGACGCCAATGAATACGTCGGCTCCTTTCATTGCGTCCGCGAGTTTGCCGGAGAACTTCTCTGGATTGGTAATCCGGGCCATCTCTTCCTGGGCTGGATTCATCTGTTCACCCTCGCACAGGATGCCAAAGCGGTCTACCATCTTCAGATGTTTCACGCCCAGATTCAGCAAGTGTTTGCCAATGGCGATGCCGGCACTGCCGGCGCCGTTGATGACACACTTTACCTCACCAATTTCTTTTCCGACCACCTTAAGGGCATTCAGCAATGCTGCGGCGACGACCACAGCGGTGCCGTGCTGGTCATCATGGAACACGGGAATGTCACACAATTGCTTCAGCCGACGTTCAATCTCGAAGCAGCGGGGCGCAGCAATATCTTCCAGGTTGATGCCGCCGAAGCTGCCGGAGATCAGGTAAATCGTGCGCACGATCTCGTCTACATCCTTGCTGCGAATGCACAGCGGAAACGCGTCCACATCGCCGAAGGCCTTGAACAGCGCGCACTTTCCCTCCATCACCGGCATGCCGGCTTCCGGACCGATATCGCCAAGGCCGAGTACGGCCGTGCCGTCTGTGATCACAGCCACCAGGTTATGCCGACGGGTCAGGGTAAAGGATTTGTCATAGTCTTTCTGAATCTCCAGACAGGGCTGGGCAACACCCGGGGTATACGCCAGAGACAGATCTTCCCTGGTCTTCAGAGTAACACGGGAAACGACCTCAATCTTTCCCTGCCATTCGCCATGAAGGCGAAGGGATTCTTCCGCGTAGTTCAAAGGGATTCCTTCCTTCTGTAAAGCTTTTGTTACCCTTATTATAACGGAAAATCTGGAAAAAACCAGACTAAAAACATACAAACATCAATATATTGCTGTAAAAGAGCTATTTTCCGAACCGTCCCCGCATGAGCGGCTTGATTCCTCCGGCCTCCAGGATGTGCATCGCCTGTTCGCCAAGCCTTTCGCACGGAAGGATTTCTCCGGTTTCCGCCACGGTAACGGTTCCTTCGTCCAGGTCAAGGGTCAGCGTCTGCCCGTTAGCCACATGGCTGCTGATCCCCTTGCAGATCACGGGCAGCAGGCCAAGGTTGACTGCATTCCGAAAAAAGATCCGGGCGAAAGAATCAGCCAGAACAGCTTTTGCTCCCATGGCAAGCAGCGCAATCGGCGCATGTTCACGGCTGGAACCGCATCCGAAGTTCCTTCCGGCAACAACAATGCCTCCCGAAGGAAAGGTATGTGCGATCTCTTTGCTGACCCCTTCCAGGCAGTGGCTGCCGATTTCTTCAGGATCCGTCAGGGCCAGGTAACAGCCGGGATAAATCTGGTCCGTGTCAATATTGTCTCCTACGACGATGACTTTTCCGGTCAGTTTCGTTTCCATCACGTTGTCCTCCATTTTACAGATAAGGTCTGGGATCGGTGATCTTTCCGTTCAGCATGCTCGCCGCCACGGTTGCGGGAGAGGCCAGGTAGAGGCAGGCTTCCTTTGAACCTATCCAGTCGGGGAAATTGCAGTTTGTACTGGTAATTTTGCATTGCATATCGTATATCGTATACGATTTAAGCGAAAACAGCATATCACAAACAAACTCAGCTTTGTCAACAAAATCATGCATTTTTAATTGGATATTATGACGTTTAAGCAAAAACGTCTCTTGCAAAGCTGCGCAAAATGCTGTATAGTTTGTCTCTGAAATGTATACGATATGCAAGCGAGGGACCAGAATGGAGCAGTTGTCAATGATGCCTGCACGCGTGCGGATTGCTTCCGAACTGCGAAAGGCGATTTATGCCGGGGAATTCAAAAGCGGGGACGAACTGAGCCTGACGGAAGTGGCTGAAAAACTGGGGATCAGCCGTACGCCGGTACGGGAGGCTTTCCAGGAGCTGGAAGCCGAGGGCCTGATTACCCTCCGGATGAACCGCGGCGCTGTGGTGAACACGATTGACCGGAAATTTATCCGGGATACCTTTGAAATGCGCCGTCTGCTGGAAGCGGAAGCCGTCATCCGTGCGGCCAAAAATGGGATGGAAACGGAATCCCTGCTGCAGCGTCTGTATCATCTGCGGGATCATATCGCTGAGGTAAGCCGGAAGGACTACGAAAAGCTGAACCAGGATATTCATTCCGCAATCTGGGATGCCGCGGACAACCAGCGGCTGCGCAAATACCTGCTGGAGATGTGGAACGGCCCCAGTGTGGCCGGTTCACCGGAGGAAATCCTGGAGCATTACAGGAATTCCACCTTCGAACATATCTCGATCCTGCAGTTTATCCGGGACGGTATGGCGGCAGAGGCACGCCAGGCTATGGAGCTTCATATCACCCGCAGCATGGCAAACATGCTGCGCTGCTATCCGGAAACGGAAAAAGAAAAGGAGTGAAGACAGATGCTGGATAGTTTCATGGTTGCCTTCAACGCGGTGGCGCCTTTCCTGTTTCTGTTGGGAATCGGTTTCGGGGCGGTACGGCTGAAACTGACGGACCGTGCTTTCATGGACAAACTGAATACCTTCAACTATAAACTCTTTTTTCCGTTTCTCATGTTCAATAACGTTTACAGCGCAAAGCCGGAAAACATGCCCTCTGTGAAGCTTATGGTCACGGGTGTGCTCTCGGTCAGCCTGCTGGTGGTTCTGCTGGTGATCATCGTTCCGAAAATCGTGAAGGAAAATCCCCGGCGGGGCGTCATCATCCAGGGAATTTTCCGCAGCAACTTCATTATCTATGGCATTCCACTGACCACCTACGTCTTTGGTACGGAGAAATCTTCTGTCTGTGGCATGATGATTATGATCATGGTGTCATTGTTCAATGTCTCAGCGGTGATTGTGCTGGAAATGTTCCGGGAGGGCGGAAAAATCCGGCCGAAACAGCTGGTGCTCGGCGTGGTGAAGAATCCGCTCCTTCAGGGATGCGTCGTGGGCCTGCTTTTTTATCTGCTTCAGATTCGGTTGCCATCCTTCATCGCATCACCGGTGTCTTCCCTCGCAAGCATGGCCACGACCATGGCCTTGGTGGTACTCGGCGCCAACCTTCGGTTTGACGAACTGAAAAAGAACAGCCGCACAGTAACCGCTGTACTGGTTATCCGGCTGCTCCTCCTGCCCCTGGTGATGGTCACTTTTGCTTATCTGATCGGCCTGCGCGGCGTAGAGCTTTTCCTGATTCTGATGATCTTCGGAACACCGGTGGCGACCTCTTCCTATCCAATGGCCCAGAACATGGGCGGAGACGGGCAGCTTGCGGGGCAGCTGGTCTTTGTCAGCACCGTCGCTTCCCTCGCAACGATTTTCCTCTTCATTTTTGCCCTTTCTCAGCTCGGATTGCTGGTTTAATCTGAATTAAACTTGTATATTTCTTATTCGTTACAGTCTCAGTATTCTTATTCCTTCAGCAGGAACTGGTCAAACCCGGTTGTTTCCAGAATCTCCCGGACAGCCTTGCTGACGCCGGCCATTTCAAACTTGTCCTTATCCGCCAGGGACTTGTACATGATCAGCAGCACACGCAGACCGGCAGAAGACACATAGGACATCCGGCTGACATCCACATGAATCGACCGGATTCCCTCTCCGGCCTCCTGGAATTGCTTCAGCAGCTCCGGCGCGGTGATCGTATCCATCCGGCCCTGAATGCTGACTGAAAGCACACCGTCCTTCAATTCGCTTTTTACCTGAAATGGCAGGCTGGGATCCACCGGCCCGGCAGCGGCACCGGAGAAGCCGGCGTCCTCTTTCTCCTGATAAGCCGGGTCAACGGTAAACTTCCATATGTTGACATGCTTGATGTTTTCCCTGACTTTTTCAATTTCCTCCGGAGACATGCTGTTAAAAAGATGCAGTTCCAGGTCCTCCCGGTAATAAGGGACCTTTTCCACAAGCAGACCGGCCGCATGATAGGCAGCCTCCAGCTTTTCATAATCCATGCGTACAGATTCGCCTGTTCCCTTCATCTGGCCGGATAATACTTCGGAAGAGTTGGACCGGAGATCCGTGTCGGACTGTTCGCTGAAGCCTTTTATCAATCCGGCCATCAGATCCCCGGCTCCGTCTCCGGCAACCGCCTTGAATACGGCAAAATAACGCCTGATCGTCTCGGCGTCCGTATTCAGCCAGCAGCCTCCCTTTTCGCTCAGGATACGCCGGATATTCCTCCACAGCTGCTGCTTCTCATCCGATGACAGATATGCAAGAAGCCCCTCCGTTGCAATGCAGACAGGCCCGTCCGCCTTGTCCGCCGCCGCTTTCAGGCTTTCATAGTTGGTTACATCGACAACAGCAAAATCGATCTTCTTTTTCTGCTCCTCATCCGTCATCGAATCAATGATCGGCGCGAAATCATCGATCACCGCCGGAAGGTCGCATCCGATATAGCGCATGCCCTTTTCCGTAAACTCAAACACTTTCGGCGTATAGCCGCAGGGCAGGTCCATCAGCGTCTGGTATCCGCTCTCCTCGATCGTCCTGTTCAGCGCAACATACCGAAGCTCCCTGGCAATATCAACCGGCCGGTTGATCATGTCCTTCCGGTCGATCCCATGGAAGACCTTTTCCTTTTCAACGCCCATTTTCTCAAGGATGGCAGATGCCTGGTCATAGCCGGCGTTTGCCAGCATAATCAGGGTCGTGATCGCCGTGTTGGAAGACGGATTGACTTCGAGATTGATTGCTTTTTCGTTCTCCATATTTTTCTCCTGCGTTCATCGTTTTTTCCCGGATTCCATGTCCTGGTCATCCATCAATCCGGCACGGCACACTGAGCATATCTGCCGCTTCAAAACCGGTAAAGTGTATCTGCTGTTCCCTCCGAAGCTTTATCCTGGGGAGAATACAATGCATAAATCATCCGGAAGCCCGTATGCGGCAAAATAAGCGTTTTCCAAGGGGATCCACAGGTCCTGGAACCGCCGCAAAGATGCTTCAGACTCGCGCTCCGCAAGCCGCTTTTCCCGGATCTGCCACGGAGTGTTCAAAAAGATTCTCACATCAGCATGCTCCCGAATCGCCGGCAGATTGCTGTAACTTCCTTCCAGAATCAGCACGCTGCAATCCGGCAGGCTTTCAGGAGGCATCATGCGGTCCGCTCTGCAATCATAACGCTGAAACAACACAGGAAGCCCCTTCTTCCAGGGGACAACGACCTCCCTCACGAGACGGTCCACATCGCAGTTCCCGCCGGGAACAGAAAGCCGTTCCGCTGTTTTCTGCGCGTGGGGAACAACATACTCATCCGTATGGACGACGGACGCATGGATCTTTTTTGCCACTTCCTCCGCCAGCGTCGTTTTCCCGGAGGCACAAGGCCCGTCCACCGTTACAAAGGGATGATCAACCGACTTCAGCTTTTCGGAAAGCAAGGCGATGAGCTGTTCCACCGTTTCCTGATGGCTGGTTTCAGTAAATGCTTTTCGCTCCGTCATTTGCCGTGATTCCTCCTGCCGGAATTCGTTCTTTACGTTGACATCCCTGTATCCTTATTCGCCAAAAACAGGAAAAGCCCTGCCTCCGGAGAAGCAGGGCCGATGGAAAGGTCCTACAGATTAAGCCATGTCAGGAAGGTTTCTCCCTTCACAGATTCAGGCGGATATCCGCTCACAGCGCTGCTACGACGGCGGCTTTCACTTCGTCCATATCCGCGGTGGGCTCGAAGCGGGCGATGACCTTGCCTTCCCGGTCGATGAGGAACTTCGTGAAATTCCAGCCGATGTAAGTTTTGTCTCCATATTTTTTATTGTTCATGGATGCGAACTTGTTCAGCGCCGCATTCTTCAGCCCCTTGCCAAAGCCCTCAAACGGCTTTTCGGAAGCAAGGAATGCAAACAGTGGATCCGCCGTTTCGCCGTTCACGTCAATCTTCGCGAACTGTGGGAATTCCGTGCCGAATTTCAGCGTGCAGAACTGATGAATTTCAGCATCGCTGCCCGGAGCCTGGCCCGCAAACTGATTGCAGGGGAAATCCAGAATCTCAAAGCCGCGGTCCCGCAGCTCCTTATACATCGCCTCGAGGGGCTCATAATGCGGAGTAAACCCGCAGCCGGTCGCCGTGTTGACGATCAGCAGAACTTTGCCCTGATACGCTGACAGGCTGACTTCCTGCCCCTGCCTGTCCTTCACCGTGAAATCATAAACTGTTTTCAAACTTCTTCTCCTTTCGTTTTCTTGAAGAGAAAAAGGAACCGTCCCTTTTTCTCTTTTTTACAAAGGCAGTCCAACCGTGACAATTTCAAAGGGCCGCACAGACAGGCTTTCCGTTTCGCCTTCCGTGTCCTCCAGCATGTTCAGCACCCGGACCATACACGGGAAGGACAGGGACAGGCGGCGCCCGTCCTGCTCGCTGAGGCGGAGAACCAGCATGGACCCGTCTTCCGATATTTTGCAGCTCTGCAGCCAGAGGCCGCTGGACGTCAGCGTTTGGCGCCAGGCTTCGGGCATGCGAAGGTCTCCCGGCAAAAGCGGAATGTTATAGGCAAACGCCCGGCGGTTGATGCTGGCGTCCACCGCGTCTCCTTCATGGGGCAGAATCAGGTAGCGCATGTCATGGCGGCCCATATCGCTGACAATGTCGGGGCGGATGGTCGCCCGGAGAAGGCTGAGGCTGACCTCGTCGCTGTCCAGCCCCACGCCGTATTTTCCATTGTTGATCACCGCGATGCCGGCGCCCGTTTCGCTCATGTCAAACCATTTATGATGACAGGCCTCAAACCGCGCCTGCTCCCAGGAGGTGTTTTTCGTCAGGGAACGGCGGATAAATCCGGCGCTGGTATCGCAGACCAGTTCACGGGTGAGCAGATTGGGGCTGAAATGTACCTTGGCCAGCGTATGCTTCTCCTGCCAGTTGACCAGATGCTCCGCTTCGATTCCCGCAGAATCCGCGAACAGCCGCAGAATCATGGTCCAGGTGGATTTTTCCGTCGCAAAGTCCACCGTGATTTCCGCGCTGACGTCGTCGGCATAGGTGATCCGGGCCTTCCGCGCCAGCTTCAGCGGGACTTTCACTTCCTGATAATTGGGCAGGATATCCCAGGCGTCATAGGTGCCGGGATGGTCCGCCCAAAGGCAGAGTGTATTAAAATTCCGGCCCGGACGAACCCATTCCCGCCCGGAAGCCCGATCCACCCAGGAGGCAAAGCTGCCGTCCGCGCGAAGCTCCAGCCTGTACAACGGCGTTTCCAGGAGCAGCCCCTCCCCGGTTTCATTGGCCTGCAGCCAGCCGGGAACGCCCGCGAGCGGAGCAACAGCACCGGAGGAAAGCCCCTCCAGGGCCGGCCGGGCCCAGATGCCTGTGACACCATCCCGGCAGACCGTCCCCTGTTCATCCGGCAGGAAGGTCAGGTCATTCCTCGTCCAGGGCAGAGAATTAAACCATTTAGGTTCCGGCATATCTGTCCGCAGGCCTTCCAGAACAGCATCCAGCTTTCCGGAAACCTCCCGGTAATCCGCCATGGCGTCCTCATAGACCGGATGAATATGGGAACCCGGAAGAATATCATGGAACTGATTCAGCAAAAGCTTTTTCCAGCAGGTCTGGAGTTCCTCCGCCGGATAAGCCGCCCCGCCGAATGCGGCGGCAAAGGCGCACCGAAGCTCCGCTTCCCGAAGCCTGAACTCCAGGGCACGGTTCATCTTTTTCAGATTGGATTTGGTGGTGAAGGTGCCGCGGTGCATCTCCAGATAAAGCTCTCCGTCCCACGTGGCCAGGTTCGGGTTATCCTTCAGGTTCTTATGCAGGAAGTCCGCGGCGCCGGCCATTTCAGTTTTCGGCATGACGGACAGTTTGCTGAACCGGCGGGCCAGTTCCAGCATTTCCGCCGTCACGCCGCTGCCGCCGTCGCCGTAGCCGTACATGGACAGGGTCTGGCCGCCGGTTTCCTTATCTTGGTAGGCCTCCCAGTTTTCCTGAATCTGGCTGGGCATGTTCCAGGTAATAAAGTGCGTCGGCGGAACGCAGGCATACACCGATGTGCCGTCAATTCCTTTCCAGAGAAAATTGTTGTGCGGGAAACGGTTGGTATCGTTCCAGGTCGACATTTTATTGGAAACAAAATAATCCACGCCGCATTTTTTCAGAATCTGCGGCATGATCCAGCTGTTTCCGAACACATCCGGCAGCCAGGCATTATCCAGCGTTTTCCCGAAAGCCCGGCGGAAATAATGCTGGCCGTACAGGAACTGGCGGATCAGGCTTTCCGCAGCCGGAACATTGCAGTCCGGTTCGACATACATGGCCCCGACCGGCTCGAACTGGCCGGCGGCGATTTTTTCCTTCAGCTCGGCAAAAAGCTCCGGGTAATATTGTTCCAGCGTTTCATAGGTGTAAGCCTGGGTATGGGTGTATCGGAATTCAGGGTACTGATCCATCAGCCGGAGCTGGATCAGAATAGTCCGGGCGTTTTTCTGCACCGCATGGATCCGCCGCCAATAGTATGCCAGATCCAGATGGGAATGGCCGACCAGCGCCACGTCGCCGGCGCCCTTGAAATCCGTGTTGTCATAGATCTTCTTCTGAATATAGGCTGCCGCCTCATCCACGCCGCTCCAGGCTTCAAAATCCACAAAGTTCAGCGCCTGGCTCAGCTCCCGGGAAAGATACGCCCGGTAATCCTCATTAAAGTATGCTGAATGGGCGATGTCCATCAGCAGAATATAATCATAGACCAGCGACTGGACATTCTCCCGGATGGTTTCAAAGTACAGGCCGTCAAAAACCTGCCGGCAGCCCTTGCGCCCCAGTGCGGCCGGATTCCGTTCATCATCCGGTTTGGAACGGTTATAGCCTTCGATTTCGATCGTCAGTTCAGGGCCGCTGAGAAAGGGCGTCAGCAGAATCCGGTCCCGGTTCGGGTCCAGCCCGCCTGCGTACTTCCCGTTGACTTTGACGATCATTTCGGAAGCGGTTTTCAGCCCCAGCCAGACCGGCCGTCCGCGGAACCGTTCCGGAACCGTTGCGGTTCCCCGGATAAACACCGTTCCGTCCGGGGTAAAATAGAGATCGCCTTTTTTCAGGGCGCGTTCCGGCCCGTCGGGATACTCATATTCATTTTCCGAAATCTGCCGGCCGTCCAGGATGGTCAGGCCGGTAATTTCCTCCCGGTCCTCCACGATGCCCCGCTGAAGCCAGACAAAACGGAGATCGGTCCATTCTTCCGGACGCATGGATCTGCGAACCACTGCCACATGAGCCATCCTCTGTCCCCTCCCCCGTTACACATTATCCTGGAAATACGGTTTTTTCCGAACAATCCGTATTTCAACGTTCTGTCCGAGATCCTGCCGGATTTTTTCGGCAATCCAGTCGGCGCACCGATCCAGCACTTCGCATTTGGAGCACTCCCCCCGGAACGCCAGCGTCAGCCGGCTGCCTTCCTCGGAAACACATTCCACCCAGCCGCCGTCAGCCTGAATCCGGGGCTGGATGACTGTCTCTAAATAGGTATTCATCCTTTCAGGGCTCCCTTCTGATTGATCTGTCATTACTGTAACATGAAATCATGACTGGCACAATCAAAAGGCATGCTGAAAATAAGAAAAAAGTTCTTTTCATACAGAATCTGGCTATTAATTACTCACTCACACTTCCCACATGAATAATGTGGATCGGACCTTGAAAACTCTACAGAAACCAAGCAAAAATTGCTGAAAGCATTGAAAAATAAAGGCAAGAGCCCACTAAATATGGTATAATGTAAGCACCACCAAACAACATACCATAGGAGGCTTTTGCCATGACAAGCATAGCACAGATCAACGAGAATGAACAGAGGGAAATTGAAGGAACTCTGAGGAAATTCTTCATTGACTACAGGGTCAGGGACCTCCTGAAAGGCTGCCGGGCTGAGAAGCAGAAAGGACATTCTGCATTCCAGATCTTCCGGTATCTGCTGTGCCTTGTCTTCTGTGACCGCAGTATGTACATGCAGATCATAACAGGGCGATACTCCGAAGCTTTCGGAAAGAATACCGTTTATCGGTTTCTGAATTCAGCCAGAACAAACTGGGAGAGACTTACCTGTGCACTGTCAGCGCGAATCATCAACGGATCCATCCATGGCTTCATGACATGATTTCAGCATTTCCTTATCAATTAGATGACCGATTGATGTAAAGATCATCGTTGGGTTCTCGCGAGACATCTGTGATACTCTCGCCAGTTTTGTTGGCATAGGTTCCTCCATCTCTGTGTATGGTCTATGTTTCCTTGGCTGATATGGCTTTGCATGGCAGGAATCGCAAAAGGTACGATTCCCTCTCGACTTCCCTCTGGCGTTTATATCCGTTTTACGGGAACTTCACGCCTTCATTGGTACTATTCGGCCATCCGACTGCCTACAATGCGTTTGTTTCCCTCCTTTCGTTGTGTCCACATACCACGGTTCACACGTTTTCGTGGACATTGTAGGCTCTCCCCAGTTGACTCGATAGCATTGTTCAGCATGAATAGGTCTCAGACACCGCCGTGGCTTTGTCGGTCTCGCCTCTAACGTCCGTCAAAGTGTTGCCTTCCCCGCTTCCCACTGGGTCAGCTCACGGCTTTTTCTCAGTTTCGGTGCTCTATACTATCCCTACTGCCTTCCTTCCCACGCTTTACGTCAGTCGTTGCCGCCTGCCGCATAGGGTTGATAATGATGATCTGGCTGGGATCTTTTCAGACCGGATTTCCACCGGTTAACTATCTTGCCCTTTTGCTGGGCGCACGGGAAGTTTGAGTTATTGAGATTTTTTATCGCCGTCAGATGACACTTATTGAGATTTTGGGCCGAAAAACGTCCATTCACGATGTTTCTCCAAACCCCGTATCGATCATCTTCTTCATTTCTTTGACAACCTCCCTGATGCTTTTCCTGTCCGTATCAATGACGATATCTCCCGGGCAGGGCGGAAGATGCAGCCAGTAGTAATTCGTTTCGCCTTTATCGCCGCGCCTGTCGTGCCGGTTTTTCAGCGTTTCCTCCGAGCAGGTGAGCGTAAAGGCAATGGTTTCATAATCTCCGGCTGTAATCCCATTCATAATGTTTTCACGGATTTTCGCGTCTGTCAGCACCACCGACGTAAAGAACACATATTCAAAATCCGAATCCAGATAGTTGGACAGAACAAAGGACATGCTTCTGTCTCCGTTCCGCAGGCGCTTGTCCGCCACGGAAAAGGGATGCACGCACCAGCACCAGTCCCCATCCAGATACGCGCTGTTGTCATAGCTTTCAAAGAGCCTTGTGCCCACAGCAGTCTTGCCCACGCAGGGAGACCCGCTGATGAGGATCAGTTTCTTTTGCATAACGGCTTCCTCCTGAAATGAAACGGACTCAATGTTTTACGCAAAACCTGAACAGCGGATCGCCGTTATCCTCCGTGCCGTACTGCACCATGCCGCCCTTTTCCATGGCTCGGGCGGAAGCGATGTTCTCTTTGGCACAGCCGCCGTGAACGCCGGGAAGCGCATAATCCTCCACGGCAATCCGCAGCAGTTCCCGGACGCACTGCGTTCCATATCCCCGGTTTCTGTATGCTTCATCCAGCAGAATAAAGATTTCAGGCTCTGCATGATTCCTTGTGCCGTCCAGCCCGCACCAGCCCATGATGGTTCCGGGACGCTCCTTTCCGCATACCGCCAGGCAAAGATGACAAATACTGCCTTTCGTATTCCTTTCGTAATTTCCGCGCATATAGGCGATCGCTTCCCGTGCCTCTTTGTCAGAAAGCGGATGATGATCAGCAGGCCAGGTCCGGGCGACCTCTGCCAGGTCATCCTCCGTGACAAAATGAAGAATCAGGTTTTCCGATTGATAATCCATTTGGATCCCTCCCAAACGTCATAAACCCCGGATAATGCTCAGATAATCCTGTCTCTGGTCAATAACCGCATAAACCGTTACCACGTTCTGATTTTCGTCTGTTTTATAAAAAACCAGCTCCTTCTCAAGGATAAGCACTTTATATCCCTGCCGCTTCAGCACCGTATACCTTGGATCTGTCCCGATATACGGATTCTCTTCGAGTTTCAGAATGGATTTTTCAAGATCGTCCAGTTTATTCAACGCGATTTCATTTCCGAAATTTTCAGCAATATACAGCACGATATTCCTGATCAGCGCATCTGCTGTATCTGTACGGTATACTCTATATTTCACAGGTTATCCTCCGCCAGCATTTTCCTGAGATCATCGAAGGTTTCCTGTACCGGCGCTACCCTGCCGAATTTAACATCTTCTTCTGATTCAGCAAGGATTTCAAGCAGTTCAATTCTCGCCCTCATTCTCCGGTATTCTTCATATGCAATAGAGACAGTATCCCCCCGGCCGTTCACGGTAATCACAACAGCTTCCTTATTTTCCCTGCACTGTCTGGATATTTCATTATAATGGTTTCTGAGATCAGCCGAAGGCCTGATCGATTCCCGAAATGTCATCATATAAAAGCCCCTTCTCAATGATATATCATAATTATATCATGATATGCCTATGTGTACAACTGTTTTAGCAAAACTGTACTTCGCTCAGAAGCCCTAAACGCTGCTTTTCCGGTAAAAACCTCGTTGGCAAGGTCATACAGGAGATCTCACCGTCTTTTTCGGATCCATGCAAAACTTTGAAGGTGATTGGTGAATAAAATTCACGATTTTCCCTTTTGCAGGGTGATTTTGTTACGCTTTTGCGACGTTTTATCTGTTATAATGTTCTTGTTGTCACCCTTCCGCCGCTTTCGAACGGGCAGCGGCGGAAAAAGAAAGAGAGGAAAGAAACCATGAAAAAGCTGATTGCCCTTGTCCTGTCCCTGTGCATGATGGCGAGTCTGCTGCCCGCGATGGCAGAGACCGTTCCCGCAGCAGGAAGCGTAGACAATCAAGAAGCGCCCACCCGGACCGCAAAGATCAAAGCGCATTTTGCCTCCGTGGAAGAGGGGCAGCAGCTGATGCGCAACCGCACCCTGTACCACGAGCAGATCAATGAAAAGAACCTGGCGTTCCTGCTTCAGAAGAAGGGCGGAACGCTGGAGGAATTCATTGATTACGCGGCGGAGCAGGTACAGCCTTTTGAGCCGGAAGAGGAAAAGCGGATCAACGATATCCTGGCCTGGATGCAAGCGCGGCTGGAAAAGCACGGGCTGGCGCTGCCGAACCCGGGAACCATTACCTTTGTGAAATCCTCCGGAAAGGAAGCAACCGGAGCCGACGGGTATACCACCGAGGGGGCGATCTTCCTTGCCACATCGTTCTTCACGAACCTCACGGAGGACCAGGCCCGGCAAATCATGATGCATGAGGTTTTCCACTGCCTGAGCCGGCTGTTCCCGGAATTCCGGCAGGCAATGTATTCCCTGATCCATTTCAATGTGCTGGATCAGGACATCGACATCCCGCAGGAAATCTGGGACAAAATTATGGCCAATCCGGATGTGGAGCACCACAACAGCACCGCCGTCTTCACAATCAACGGCGAGAAAAAGGAATGCTACCTGGTATTCCTGACGGATACCGTTTTTGAAAAGCCCGGAGACATTTTCATCGACGGCGCCTATGTCGGGATTGTGCCGGTCGGCGAATCCGTGATTTACCGGACAGACGAGGTGGAAGACTTCTGGGATGTGGTCGGCCGGAACACGAAATATACCGAGGATCCGGAAGAGATCATGGCAACCGTCTTCGGCCAGACGATCATGCAGCTGGATGATGGACTCGAAATCTTCAAGACCCCGGAGATTCCGGAAGGAATTATCTCGTATCTGAAAAGCAGCGATACATAATACACACGGCCTGCAGCATCCGTGAACGGGATGGACATAACAAATTCAAAAAACGGAAATAAACCAGAGCTGTTCTTTTAGTAATCTTTGGGAATTTTCCTTGCTTTTTGCTGGAACTACGGGTAGAATGAACCATAGGATGATTTCCGATTCAATATGGTTACTCCAAAGGAAAGGTTGATGAAACAATGAAGAAATTCATTTCGATGATGCTGGCCCTGGTGATGGCCTTGTGTGTGTTCTCCTTTGCTTCCGCGGAGGGGACGCTGGACGTTCCCCAGAATGTAAGCGATTACGACGGGCTGACGGATTTCAATCTGGACGATTTCGCCAAGATCAAGACGAAGCACGTCGACCAAACCACGACGGTCACCCTGTCCAAGGCCGTGGACAGCATCCAGGCCAACTGGATGGGATACCAGGAAGAGCCGGAAGAGCTGACGGTGACGGACCTGACGGCGACAGTGGACCACACCGGCCACCGGTACCAGCTGGGCACCGCATGGACGAACGGCTACTGGGAGCCCTTCGCCTGGGAAGATGTGCATGACGTGTATTTCTCCTTCAACGATTCCAAGGAGGAAATCGAAGCCGGGATTGCCGCGGTCTGGAAGTACATGAATACCGGGGATTATCTGAAGACCGAAACCGGCAAGGAGTTTGCTTCCGAGTTCGTGGAAGTCTCCCACGATGTGGAGATCGTGCTGCCGCAGTACGGCATCTATATCCTCGAAGAAACGCAGACGGACGAAGGCCCCGTGCTCGAGAGGACGGAACTGGAGGTTTTCGATTACGGCACGAAGATGGAAGACATCCAAAAGGCCTATGAGGCGTACGTGAAAGCCAATCCAGGCAAGGAAGTTTTCATGAGCGATTACGGCGGATATGCCTGGGGCAAGCTGATCGGCCGGGAATACTACAAGACGGTCGGCGCGCCGGACTATGCCTACATCACGAAGCAGGGCGATTTCAAAGTGGTTTACGGCCGGAACGGCAGCGTGAAGTACTTTGAGAAGACGGTTCCGGATGTGGACCTGTTCGGGATCGGCGTGGGCACCGCGACCTTCACCTTCAAGACGAACAACGCCGGATGGACGCCGGTTCGGGTCCGGATGGACTTTGAATACGGCACGTACAAGTCTGTGACCGCCAAGTATGACGGCTGCGGACGGCTGTACGGCATCGGGCTGAACTGACACGGGAACGATGTTTTCCTGAACGACGAATGATAGGAGAAAATGATCATGAAGATGAAATGGATGAAGACAGCGGTGGCGCTGGTGCTTTGTTTGGTGATGGTGTCGGTGTCGGTTGTGGCGGCGGCGGAACAGAATCAGCCAATTATTGTCCATGGTGGTAGCGAAACTGTCTCTAATGTTGATGTAGAAATTCTACGTGATTCTGCAGTAACAGTTGGAGCTTGGTCTTGGACTGGAGGAATGACTGAAAATGCATCATTAACGGTTTTAGATAGTATAAAAAGCACGGCAGAAAGTGATGTCAGCCACGGCAACTATACTGCAGCTGCAGAATTGCTCGGTTCTTATGGCTACGAAGCTTTTTTATCGGTTGCAAATAATGTTATTGCGATAGGTAAAGGAATTTCTGCTCACGGTATAGGTTTATATCCATCCGGTAAAAATTCAGTTGCAAAAGCAGAAATCGGAGGGAATGTTGTTGCACAGGAAATATCTTTGGGATCTGACGCAAATGATGATTTACATGCAATTGCTACTGATATATACACTACTGTCAAAGGTGAAGCTGATTTATACGTTGAAGGCAATGTGATTGCCGATGCAGACAACGGACAAGCTATAGCTGTAAATATTGATAATTCTAACTCGATTACTAATGCGGCAATATTTGGAGATGTTACTGCTAATGGTAATGAGAACGCTGTAGGACTGGCCATTCGAAATAATGCTAACCCAGGAGTGACAAGTGAAAATGATAAAGAAAGTGCAGTTAATGTCTTAGTTGGTGGAAATGTCTCTTCGACAGGCTATGGGCTAGTAATTGGAACCCCTATTATGTATCAAGCAGAAGCTATAGATGAAGAATCAGAATCTGCTACAAAAACACGAGTAGAGATTCTTGGCGATCTTACAGCAGAAAATTATGCGATAGGCATTATTGATGCTCCTAACACGGATATTATCGTCGATGGCACAGTGGAAGGAGGAAAGGCCGCTGTTGTCATAAAAGAAGATGCAGACATTTCTAGTACTGTGCTTACGGTCTGGAAAATGATACCGGATGAAAATGGCGCTTTGCTTTTGAATGGAACACTTGAATACGGAGATAATAGTATTGTTGTAACAACTACCGGACAGAATAAGGAAGCGGAAAAGAACATCAACTACATTATCCGCGTGATTCAGCCCGATGCCGGCGCTACGCTTTCCGTTTCCGGCACTACGGAGTATGAAGGTTACGATGTAGCTCGTGAAGGTGATACGGTTTTCCTGAATGCGGTGATGATGCCTGGTTGGCGGATTCTGAACGCTTACTGGGATGAATACCAGAGCGAGCTGATGACAGCGCTGAATGACAGGACCTTCTACATGGTGGTGCCACATGGTGGCGGAGTGGTGCTGTCTGCGCTTCTGGAGAAGACGCAGAAGCCTGAATGCACGCGTCCGAATATTACGGTGACATACCGTGATCCTGCGGACAGCGCGACTGCATATGCTGGCGGATATCTCACTGTTAACCCGAACAAGAAGACTGGCAAGCACTACATGGTGGCTATGGTCGGCAACGGCGGAACAATTGACGGGCGTAGCACACTTACGAAGTCTGTCAAGGAAGGCGATTCTCTGACGCTTCCGATTCCTGTTCAGGATGGGAAAACGTTCCTTGGATGGTCTACAGGAGATAATACCGAGCTGATCCCAGGCGGGACTTCGGTTGTGATTACGGAGAAGGTTGCCTACCGGGCTATGTGGAATTGATGTGAAGGGTTAATCGCGAAATAAAACGATAAGGGAATGAGAAAGAATCCGGAGCGGATGCTGCGGGTTCTTTTTCTATAGGGCAGTGGGGGGGGGGGCGAAACGGAGCAAATGATGAACAGGAAAACCGGAATCATGCTCCGTTCCGTTATGTTATGGGGGTTCCCCGGGTTCGGTCCTCTTCGCTGACCACCAGTCCCAGCGCCTTCGCGTTCATGGCCAGATCGATCCGGTTTTTGAATCCGGTCTTCTGCAGCATGTTCTCGATGTGGCGTTTCACCGTAGACACTGACACATTCAGTTTTTCGGCAATTTCTTCATTGGTCAGGTTACCGGTCAGTTCCCGCAGCACGTCCAGTTCCCGGACTGTCAGTTTGCTGCGTTTCACTTTCCCCAGGTTCAGTTCAGGCGGGTCAGAAGGGTAAACACTCTCTCCGGCCATCACCCGGTCCATCATCTCCGTGAGACTGTGAACTTCGTATTCCTTATACCAGAAGCCTTCCACACCGATCGCCCTGGCCCGGTCCTCCCAGGTGGTCTCCAAAGATGAAGTGGTCAGGATAATCCGAACCTCCGGGTGCTTCCGCTTTATTTCCCCGGCTGCGGTAAGCCCGTCAATCCCATTTCGCATCATGATGTCCAGAATCACCAGCTCTGTTTCGTGGACGTCAACATAGTCAACCGTCTCCTGTGCTGTCCGCAAGGCAGCCAGCAGCTGGTACCGGGCATCTGCGCGGACGTACATTTCAAAGAAAGCCCGGGAGATATTCTGATCATCCGCCACCACGACCCTGATCCGCGCGCTCAATCTCCTTCACCGCCTTTTTCTGTCCTCGAGGCCATCCATGCATCGTCAATCAGAATGAAAGCATAGTTGTTTGCAGTTGCAAATTCCTGTGCAGTACGGTTGAATCCATAGATATACTGTACCGAGCCGCCTGCAAACGGATTGCCTTCCATGGCGGTCACCGTCTTCGGAATGATGACGGCCTCAGCGCTGACGCCATGGAAAGCATCTGCTTCGACGGTTGTCAGCGCGGCGGGAAGATTCAGGAAGCCGACCGGTTCCGGGATCGTCCACTTCGCAAATAACGTCAGGCTTTCCGTCACCGGCGTATCGAAACTGAACAGGTTTCCTTCCGTGCAATCGGAATCCGTGTACCATCCGCCGAAACATGCGCCGATTTTCGCCGGATCCGTGGGTTTTTGCACAGTTTCTTCATCCTCCGCAAAAGCGTCCGGAATCATCGTTCCGCCCATCGAGTCAAAGGCCACTGTCCAGATATCGGCGCCCGTTCTTGTGTACATCGCCAGCAGTTTGACATCACGGCAGAAATCGCTCATCTCAAAAGTATAAGTCTGTGCATGGGACAGCGGCTCCTCTTCATACAGGGAATAGGAAGACTCATTCGCCTTTCCCTCATACCAGCAGGAGAAAGAATAGCCCGGGATCTGCGGGGCGGTTACCGTGACTGTGGCGTTTACCGGAAGATAAGGCGCATCCGGTGAAACAATGAAGGAGTTCGGCAGATGATGCCGTTCTTCTTCCACAGACCACCAGGATACCGAAATCAGGCCCTCCTCAATATCACAGGGAGTCAGGATCAATTCATAGGTGGTAACATGCCTCCGAATCACCAGCTGATGCGTTTCCGGACAATAGAAGAAGTCATATTCAACAGTGTCTTCTCCAGGATTGACCCAGACCGGACAGGTCTGGCCCTCCGTCAGGGACAGCACCTGATCTTCCGTTACAGAAGAGCAACCGTATTGCTTGCCGTTCTCACCGATATAGAATCCAGAAACGTCCTCCAGCCATTCGCCACCCGAGATTCTTGCGCTGGCCCACAGCGTCCGACCGCTGGGGAAGATATACGGCTCGAACGGAGGATTGACGTCTTCCTCCCCGCCCCCGTGTTCACCCGTACGGGGATCCACCATGCGCTGCGGAAGGACGCCCAGGAATCCCACCAGGAAGGCGTCCGTGCTGTCCAGACTATTTGTAACCGTCAGGGTCGGCGCATTTGGATTTGTCGCGTTGACGGTGAAAGTATACATGCCTTTTTGGGAAACGGCCAGATAAATATTCGCATCGTCCGCATCCGTCTGTTCGTGCATCGGCAGACCCGCGGCCGAATCAAAAACGGTGCGGTCCGCCGTATATTTCTTTCGACCGTTGAAGCAAACGGTGAATTCAAACACGCCCCGCCAGAGCCAGTACGTCTCGGGATCCAGTTCCACAGTGAATTCATAGCGCTGCGACTGCTCGTTCCAGGTCATTCCGATGGTTTTCCATTGGGTAAAGTCGCCTTTGATTCCATACGGGGCATTTCTGCGATCGGCATATACCCGGACAGGCTTTTCCCACTCAGTCCAGCCGGAGGTGATTTCATCGCTGTAATGCAACCGGATCCGGTACACATAGTCCTGATCCACCACGGCCGCATAGGGAATCACGTACTCCATGGAACTGCTCTCCGGCACAAAGGCAGCCACCTGTACAAATGCCGTTGTCGGGACATCTCCCTCCGCGGCCATCTGGTTATAAGCTGTCAGCGGCAACCGGTAAAGCCTGGCCTCGTCGGGAAGGTAATTGGCTTCAAACCGCAAAACGCCTCCCTCTTCTTCTTCGACATAGACCACCGGATCGGCGCTGATAACCAACGGATCCGTGACGGTAAAGACCTTGCTGGAAACAAATTCGTTCGCGCCGGTGCCGTAAGAAGCCCGAATGCGGAAGGAACGCAGGTCGCCGACCGCTTCTGTCATCGGAATTTCAAACGTTTTATCCGTTGCTTCAGGGCACAGGATGGCGCAAATGCCCTCCGGCTCCGCTTCGCCCTCTTCATCCACGCTGCAGATCTGAACGCTAACCGGTTCAAAACTGGTTTCCCAGCTGACGCTGTACATAGGTGTATGCTGTTCATCCTCGGCGCGGCGCTGGATATAACCGGACATTGGCTGCGTGGTAAATGCATATCTTGAGACCGTGAATACGTCGCTGACAATGGGGTCTTTTTCCATATCGTACCACAGAAGGACGCGTAAATCACAGCTATCCGTGCCTTCATGCAGAAAAACTGCGATGATCTCTCCGTGCTCGCCGGTTCTGTAAAAGGTGAACGGATCCTCCGGATCCTCCGGCAGAGGGTTTCCGGCCGTGTCCACCAACGCCAGCCTGGTTTTCTGCGGACTGAAATTGGACTCACAGATGACGTCCGCGCCATACCCCGGCTGATAAACGACGTTTTCCGGCTGACGGGTAAAACGCGGACTGCCCTCCAGGCAGGAAAAATACCGGGACACAGCATATTCGTTCTCCGTGTAATACACGCAGAGATAATAGGAATCTGTCGCATAGGTGCGGCTGAAACTAATCCATTCCCGCTCCAGGGGCTGGAACGCAGCGTTTCCCCATTTCCCCTTCAGTTCGAAGGAATCCGTCTCCACGGGAAACACTTCGGTAGCACCAGGGCTGCCGATATATCGCGTCCTGAAACATTTCAGTTCAACCCTGACCGGCGCAAAGCTCGTCGCCCAGGTGATTTCGGCCGTGGTACCGTTTCCCATCCAGCAGTCTTTCGGCTGCACCGTAAAGTTCAGCCGGTCCGTGTTCCCGCTGAATTTCGCGGAGGCAATATACTGGTCCTCCATCTGCCCGTAGTAGGCGCGAACCCGGAATTCCTGCCCGATCGTATCCGTGTCCAGCTCATACCAGTTATGGCCCGTCCCGGTGTCGTTCAGACGTTCCCTTACCCCGGTGGTGACATTCTCCAGCTCCCACCAGTTCGGGGTAAAGTTGGTGTCCCAGGTCACGGTGCACTTCAGCGAATCCGGATCATACCCTTCATCCGTCAGAGAAGTGAACTGCGGGCCTGTGAAGGAAATGTCAAACGCCTTCGAGGAAACCTGCAGATCACTCTGGTAATTATAATGAGAAACCACCATCCATTCTGAATCGATGTATGAATAATACGGAATATCCGACAGGGCGGCGTTGACTTCGTTATAGGAAAGATCGCAGGTACAGCCGGAATTCATGACTTTCTTCACCTGGACGGTATGGGCAAAACCGGAATCAGTCCACCCATAAGCATAGACCACTTCGCTCCAGGTGGGCGTAAAGTTTGTCGCCCAGTTCAGGGTCAGATCTTGCCCTGATTCAAGGGTCCCTCCCTGCGGCTGCATCCGAAAGCGCAGATCCTCCACCGGGACGCTGAAATAATCGGAGGCAACATACTGATCATCGTCGTAGAATGCCTGGATAAACCATTTATCCTCATCCGGGGCAGCATGATGATTCTGAAGGAAGGTCACCACCTCGCCGTAGGAAAGATCAGCGCTTGTGGAAGAGGCCGCAGGCGACTTTAACGTCACCACTATGGATTCAGAAAAAAAATTCTGCTCTTTGACATAGTTGATCCGGATTTCCTCCGGCGTGAAATTCGTTCTCCAGCTCAGGTGCAGCGTTCCTTCCGGTGCAAGGCTTCCGCCGGAGGGCTGCAGGGTGAACGCGTATGGATTCAGCGTAATATTGATCGGATCGGAACGAACTTTGCGGTTTTCATAAACGTAGGCATCAAGATACCAGGTACAGGATACGCCGGCAGGAACCTCGCGCAGCGCTTCCCGCGCTTCCTCATAGGTCAGGGTGCAGTGGAAGCTGTTGGATCCGATTTCCTTGACGGGGATCGTATGATCCGAGCTATACCCCCCGTAATAATTCGCGTAAAGAACCAGTTCCGTCCTGACCGGATTAAAAGTGAGGCTCCAGCGAAGGGTCGTTTCATTTTCCGGATCCAGCGTAATGTTCCGCGGCTGCGTCCTGAACGCGTAATCGTCTGCCAGCGCCACTCCGCACCACAGCACCACCAGCATCAGCGCTGCCGCCAGCGCGATCCACAGATTCCGTTTCATACCTTACCCCTCCTGTATTCTGTTCCGTACATGCAAAAATTCCCAAATACAGTATAGGCGTTCCGGCAGCGGCTGTATATTGGTCACACGGCCCATTTTTTTGCCTGAGAAGGTAAAAAGCAGGAAGATGAGAATCCATCTTCCGAAAAGGTTTACGGAAGGATGAGCGTCAGCCTGAACCCGGGCCGGGATTCCACCAGCATCCGGCCTCCTGCCGCCTCTGTTTTTTGCCGCAGGGAAAGCAGGCCTCCGCTCTCGACGATCGGGCTTTCAGGTATCCGACCGTTATTCCTGATTCGTACGGTCAACCTATTGCCGTCTTCTTCCAGGAATACCGTAATCCGGTCGCCTTCCGCATGTTTGACCGCATTGGAGGCGCATTCCTGGATTGCGTAAGCCAGCAGCGTTCTCCTAGCAGGGTCTTCCGGCAGTTCACCGATGATTTCCGCCTGTGCGCCGATATCCTTGATCATGGCCAAAGTCATCCGCAACAAATCCGCTCCGGGCTCGGATGCTTCCGCTCCATCCTCCGAAAGTTCCTCTGCCTCCCGAAGCAGGTAACGGTTCATCTCCCGGGTAGTCATCCGGACCATCTCCGCATCGGTGCTCTCAGGATGCTCCAGCCAGTGCTGCCCCATCAACAAGACCTGCCCCAGCTGGTTGTGCAGTGCCGCACGGGCATTGGCTTTTTCCCGGGCAACGAATATTTCGCCCGAAAGGTCGCTGACTGCTTTCATGCGCCGCTGAATCTCCTGCAGGTGCTCATTCTTTTCCTTCAGGGTTTCCGTAATTCTGTACTGCTCCGTCATATCCTCCGCGGTCATCAGGTGATCGTTTTTTCCGCTTTCTGTCAGCATTTCACCTGAAAAGCGCCAGGCTTTCCCGTCAGGCGTCCGGAGCAACCGGCCTGCGTTCTGCTTTTCACCGTTAGCTTCCACCCAACGCCGGAAGAGGGCCCCGTCAGAAAGCGCGCTGCCGGTCAGCATCCTGCACAGGTCATCCATCTGAACATTGGAAAGCAGCACGGTACCGTCCGGCGCACTGATGCATATCCCCTCCGGAAGAAGGTTCACGGTTTCCCGGATCGCATCCTGGGTCAGATGTGAACGACGGTACAGAAAACCGTTCCGAAGAATCAGAATCAGGAGAAAAGCAAGAATCGCCTCGATGCCTGCATAGAACGCCCAGGGCAGGCTGAACAGCGTTAACTGGAAGGGCTGATAGCGGGGATCCGGTTCGGCAAGATAGGCGTACCGGGCACAGTCCATCAGAATCATAAAGACTGCGAACGCCACGGAAGCAATCCATCCTGTCAGCATCGTCCTCTGACTGCCGCGGTGTGAACGGATGCTGTCGGCCAGGGCAATCAGCCCGCCAATGACCAGAGCAAGCGACATCATTGTCACCGCGTACCAGAGGAAAGAGTTTTTCAGAAGCCAGACCGCTTTCATGCCGCTTTGCCTCCCTTCCCTCTGCGAATCGTCAGGAAAACGGTATCTTCGCTGATCTGTTTCTCCACGGGCAGGATCGTTTCCGGCAGCGGCAATTCCCGATCTGTCATCACGGCCAGGCGGATGCCGTCCTCCTGCAGGGAAACCGCCATCTGGCGCATGGACGGCAGCCAGTCCTCGATAATCGCCTCAAAGGAATCGTATAAATCATGGATCTCCGCAAGCGGGAAATCCGCCATCTCCTCCCCGACGGCTGCTGCTTTCACTCCGCAGCATTTCAGAAATCGGGCGGATTCCTGAAGCGCCAGAAACAGCTCCCGGTTCCGCCTGGGAAGGGCTGCTTCGTCCAACAGGAGCAGATTGCTCTTCCGTTTGCACCAGGCGTTCAGTACGCAGCATTCACCAAGTGCCCTTCGGAATTCTTCCGTATCGGGCTGTGCTGATTCCAGCAGGCTTTCAATCCGTTTCTGGCGCGGATAGAGTTCGGCGGCGATCCTGTCGTATACCATATTCTGAGCGTCCATGCCGGCTTTCTTCTCTTTCAGTTCATTCTCCGCGTGAATCAGGTCATTCTCTTCGCTGAGAAGTTCATTGGCGGATTCCAGCCGCCTGTTCTCCCTGTGAAGTTCGCTTTCATCTTCTGTCCAGAAAGCATAACCGGCCCTGATTTCCATACCGGACAACCGGATATCCTCCTGCGGATATACAGGCTGTTCCAGCGATGCCCGAAGGTCCTCCTTGCAGGCATTCACCGCCCGGTTGGTCTTGTAAACCGGAGAAAAGTTCCGGTCCGTAATCATCACAGGCCGTCCGAGTTGCTCAAAGAAGCCGATGTGGTTTTCATTGCTGGGAATCAGATGGTTCCGAATGCAGATCTCAAAGATGCCCAGCATGCCAAAGATATTGATTTCCTGTGTGCTGTAAGGCTGATGCACATGCAGCCAGTCCCAGACAAGCATATTCATCAGCAGCATAAAGAGCCACGCCAGCGTCATCCCTGTCAACAGGGCGATCCCCTTGGCGGGACGGCGGCCTATTCTCCGAAACAGAAGAACAAGCCCAATGATAAATGCCAGGATCATCCATGCATACAGCAGATAGAATCCGATCCCCTGTGCGTATTTTCCGGTAACAATCGTAAGCTCCGGAAAACCCGTTTTCGGATAATATACCAGATAATGAAGATCGTTTGTCAGCACCATCAGCGACAGAATCCCCGCGGGAATCATCAGAAGCCGTTCATCCCATCCTTCTTTGTCGGAACCGCCCCGGAAAATCCGGATGCATGACATAAGGAATAATGCCGGATTCATTGCCTGCGGAATCCAATATACATATCTGCTGAAACGATTGATTTCCTGAGCGTCAGCAGCATCCCCGACGATCCGGTTGTTAAAGACCTGCACGACCAAAAGGCAGAGCATCATAAGCCCTGCTGAAATCATGTATGTCCTGACACGTGTCGGCAGCAGCCGGGAGCGAACAGATTGTATCCAGAACAGGATCAGACCGGAAAAAATGGTAAATCTTCCGCAAAACAGGAAGGAGTTCAGAAACAGGTTCTCCGTCGGATCAAAATAATGGAAGAGACCGCCCAAAAGCAAAAAGCCGATAAACAGCCGGGTGTTGCATTTGGTTGCATGCAGCTTCATGCCAGCATCTCCTCTGCCTCAAAAGCACATACCGCTCATAATATGCGCTCTGAATCTGCCTTTCCAGTTCACGTATGTAATACGTGCCCAATATCGGCCGACATCGCGGCCATATTGGGTTTTGAATACCGAGGGGCAGACGCCATGCTGGTCACCTCCATATTGGGTTATGCTTTCGAAGGAAATTATATCATTGAAGAAGGCTTCTTTCAACAGAGAAAGCTATTGTTCGAATACTCTTTTCTTATGAGACGCTTTTCCATACTCAAATGTAGTTCTGGACCTGTTCCCTGACCGGCAAGCTCCCGGCCGTCGACGATGCTGTCTTCACCCTCCAGGTGATTCTCGGCATCGTCGTAGATCCACCACCGCCGGCGTAGATAACAGGAAAACCGGAAGAAGGCTGCAATTGCCTCTTCCAGTATTGTTTCTTGCGCTGAGTAACTTCCTGCTTTCCGAGGGATCAGCTTACTTGTTCATTAAGGTGCAAAACGGGTGGATTCCGGAGTTCGGGGCGTCATTGTGGGAAGTATTGTTTGTGCCAGATCCATGTTATCTGTAACGAATGGGATTGGCTTATAATCGGAAAATTGTCCGATTTGTGAGAGGATCTTTGGGGAAAACCGGTATATAATGATAGTGTGATGTTGGGGACATGGATGGGGAATATTTTCAGAAAACGCTGCTGAGATGACGAAAAAATCTTTTGCAACTCAAGAATTTTGCAACTCAAACGCCACGGAACGTCTGGAGAAGAAACGAAAGAAAAAAAGAGAAAAAGGAACCGTCCCCTTTTCTCTTTTCCTGTGGTAGGCGGAACAGAAGGGACGGGCTTTTTATGTTTCAGCAAGTGAAACAAAAAAGGTAAGGAATCGCACGCGCACCGCGGGCGGGATCCCCGCCTCGCGCACCACACGCGACAGTTCCCTCAGTTCCGCTTGCGTTGCCCGGCGGTTTGAGGAAATACATAGTTTAAAGTGAACATGAAAAAGACAGTGCATTTTTTCGATATCTGTCGTATAATAGGCATGTTATCTGAAACGAAAGAAGGTTGGTTTCATGCTGGATATCAAAGTGACCCTCTCCGATCATCTCAAAGCCAAGCCCGCGGACGAGTCCGCGCTGGGGTTCGGCCGGATCTTTACCGACCATATGTTCCTGATGGACTACGAAGCCGGACGCGGCTGGCATGACGCCCGGATCGTTCCCTACGGCTCCTTCGCCATCGATCCCGCCGCCATGGTGCTGCACTACGGCCAGGCGATTTTTGAGGGAACTAAGTGCTACCGCCGGGCCGACGGCGGGCTGCAGCTGTTCCGGCCGGGCGACAACCTGGCCCGGATGTCCCGCAGCGCAGAGCGGATGTGCATGCCGAAGCTGGACGAGGAGACCGCCCTGGAAGGCCTGAAGCAGCTGATCCGTGTCGACGCGAACTGGGTACCCCACAAGGAAGGGACCAGCCTGTACATCCGCCCGACCATGATCTCCATGGACGTGGGGCTGGGCGTGCACGCCTCCAAGAAGTATCTGTTCTTCATCATTCTCTCCCCCGTCGGCGCATACTACAAGGAAGGGCTTAAGCCCGTCAGCATCTATGTCGAAGATGAATACGTGCGCGCGGTTCGCGGCGGCGTCGGCTTCACCAAGTGCGCCGGCAACTACGCGGCCTCCATCCTGGCCGGCGACATCGCCGAGCAGAAGGGATTCAGCCAGGTGCTGTGGCTGGACGGCGTGGAGCAGAAATACGTCGAGGAAGTCGGATCCATGAACATGATGTTCGCCTACGGGAACAAGATCGTGACCCCGCGGCTGAACGGGTCCATCCTGCCCGGCATCACGAGGGACAGCGTGCTGAAGCTGGCCCGGCAGCTGGGATTCGAAGCGGAGGAAGGCCGGCTGGACATCAACGAAATCTTCGCGGACGCCAAATCCGGCAAGCTGACCGAAGCCTTCGGCACCGGCACCGCGGCGGTGATCAGCCCCGTCGGGACCCTGGCCTTGAAGGACGAGAAGGTAGTGCTCGGAGACGGCGGCATCGGCAAAATCTCCCAGAAGCTTTATGACACGCTGACCGGAATCCAATACGGCCGCCTGCCGGACGAAAACGGATGGATCGTCAAGCTGTAAACTGAAAGGACAGGAAATGCTGAGACAAGGAAATCACACGCCGCTGCACTGGGCGAACAAAACCATGAGCGTACTGAGGGCTAATCAGCTGGAGGCATGCGAGAAAGACCTCGCATGCCTTCCCTGTCACAGCCTTTTTGACGCGGACTGCACCGACGTCGACGCGGAATCGCTGTTCGAGATGTCCTACTACGCCGCGGAAGACCGCGGGCAGAAACGGAAGCCCGGCAAGGCCGCCCTGCACACGATTGAATCCCTGCGGGTGCGGGTGCTGAGCACGTTCGCCGCGGAAGCGGCGCTGCTGAGCATGGACGAGCACGACCTGATGGTTCGGCTGGTGCTCTTCGGCGGGCAGGTTCCCCTGTTCGACTGGGAAACCTACCCGACCGCCCGATCCCTGGTGCGCCGGCTGTGGTGCCGGGTGGACCGGAGCCCCGAGGGCCGGCTGACGCTGGTGATGCCCCGGCAGCTTTGCTCCACCATGCTGCTTCTGCTGGCCGGAGACCAGCACAAAAAGGTGCGGGACCTGGTGGAGCAGGTGCACGACAGCATCGACAACACCCTGTATCTGATGGGCATGATGCAGATTTCCGCGCCGGAAAACCATCTGAAAAAGCTGCTGGAGGGCACCCACGCGGACAACCATCCGGAGCTGATTCGCCGGTTCCTGATGGCCGGATACGACTATGCGGAAGGCCCCTGCGGGAGGCTCTACCTGATTCATCCGGGGCTGGCGGAGCCGGAGCGCATGCTGCCGCTGATGAGCCATCCGGACGCGGAGCACGCCGGCTTCCTGTCCATGAACGAGCGGGAGCTGACCGGCGCGGCCGACAGCGTCAGCGACCTGGAAAACCCGATGTACGAACGGATGCTCTTCCTGCTGATGGACTGCGTGCGCCCGGAAATCGCGCCGGAGGACGCGGTGGAAGACCTGATCATCCTGGCCAAGCAGGGCGTGCCGCCCAAGGACATGGAAGAAGTGCTGGCCAGCATGCTGATCTGCATGCCGACGGCGGAAATGCTGAACACGCTGCGGGACCTGTCCGAACGGACGCCCCGCTGGATTGACTTAAGCTCCCACAGGGTACAATAACGATGCAGAAAAAAACCATGACTGTTCCGGCAGAAGCCGGCGGAATGCAGGTTCAGGCCCTGATCCGCCGGCTTCTGCCCGATCTGGCGGAAAGCACCATCCGAAAGCTGTTCGAGAAGCGGGACGTGCGGCTGGACGGCGTACGGGTTTCCCGGGACGCCCGGGTGGCCCCCGGGCAGGAAATCACGCTTTACCTGCCGGAAGGCGAAAATACGCCGGAGCTGGATATCATATACGAAGACGGGGACGTGCTGATCGTCAACAAGCGCCCGGGGCTGCCCGTGGAGCCGACGGAAAACGCCATCAGCCTGACGGAGCTCTGCCGGAGGCACACGGGGGACGGGTTCCCGCCCATGCCGTGCCACCGGCTGGACGTGCGCACCGGCGGGCTGTGCCTTTTCGCCAAAAACCAGCGGGCGCTGGACTGCCTGACGGAAGCCTTCCGCAGGCATACCACCGAGAAAACCTATGAATGCCTGGTCCGCGGCGAAATGAAGCCGCCGGACGCCATATGCAAAGCATGGCTGATCAAGGACGCGGAAAAGGCCCGGGTCCGGATTACGGACCGGCCGGCGCCCGGCGCCCGGGAAATCATGACCGGATACGAGACGCTGGAGCAGGGGCCGGTATCCCGGCTGAAGGTGAGGCTCTACACCGGGAGGACGCACCAGATCCGCGCCCACATGGCGGCGCTGGGCCACCCCCTGCTCGGGGACGACGTATACGGCGACCGGGAATTCAATCGGCGGATGAAGGCACGCAGCCTGAAGCTGTGCGCGGTGGGGCTGAAGGTGGACACCGGCGGCGCGCTGCCGGACATCGACGGGAAGGAATTCCGGATTCAGGCGCCATTCTGAAAAAGGGTATGCTGAAAAAGCCCGGCTGCAAAGGCTATTCGGGAAAACAGAATAACGGTTATACCGGGAAGGACAGGATAAAGAGGTTCTTCCCGTCTTTTCGTTCATAGCATGCGGAGGAAGCCGCCAGGCGTTTTCTTTTGTGAAACTGTTGAAAGATGCTGCTGAATTGATGTTATTCATTCCGGAAAGAGAAGGACCGGCATTCAGCCCACCGGAGCTTTCCGATGGGCTTGTCCGCGCATACACTACAGATGCAGTTATCCCAGGGTTCACCGGCCGCATGCCATTCCCGGCCGGCGATCCGGGCCGCCCGGCCGGAGAGAAAGGGAAGTACGTCAAAGGAGGCCGGTTCCAGGGCCATACCCAGCCCGGCTGCCTTCATTACGCTTTCCTTCCACGTCCACAGACGGAAAAACCGCTCCACGGGATCCGCCTGCATCCAGGCCAGCTCCGCCGGGGTGAAGACCGTCGGGGCCACGCCGATATGCCGCGCATCCACTTCCTCAATATCCACGCCGATCTCCGCGAAGCCGTCCCCGGTTGCCAGCACGCACCACGCGCCGCTGTGGGACAGGCTGAAGGCGGGATAGCCCGGGGCATAGGGCTTGCCGTAAGGGCCATAACGAAGCTCCCCTTCGCCCCGGATTCCGAGCGCTTCCATCATCAGGAGGCCGGCCCCCAGGCAGAGCAGCCGGTCCTTCTCAAACAGGAACCGGCGCGCCCGGGCCGCCCGGGCCGGCATGGCTTTTTCCACTTTTTCGGCCGCCGCCGGCCCAATCTCCCGCACGGTATCCGTCCTGACGGCATAGATTGTGGCTTCCATCGTCCTTCTTTTTTCCATTCATCCGCGTTTTTTATTTCACCAGGATGATTTCACCAGGATGGGAGGATGGGCCTACCGTTTGTCCTTATCCACCATCTCCAGGAAGACGAGGCCGATCAGGATAAAGGCCGCGATAAACGCCGCCAGGATCAGCCAGTTTTTCAGGATATTATTCGAGCTGAAGGCATAGGCCTCGTTCTGCAGCTGGGAGGCTGTCAACTGGCCCACCTTATGGTTCACCTCATCGATGGAAAGCACCCGCTGCACCTTGGAAACCAGGCTGTCCGGGTCCTTGTTCTTCATGGTGTTCAGGGCCGTCAGCAGCACGGAGGATTCCTGGGCGTTATAATTCGCGATGGAGCTGATGGACTGGATGCCCCATTTGCTGATGGTCAGGTTGGAAAGCTTCTTTCCCATCGCGTTCAGCGGAATCACAAAGTCCGCGAAAACCAGCTGCACGATCAGGATCATCGGCATCACCGTCATGGCGGTCATGGGCGTGTGCACGATGCAGGAAATCATCAGGCCCATCATGTCCGCGGCATAGGTGATCAGGAACATGGTAATAATCATATCCACCAGGAAACTGCCGGTGACGGCGCTTTCGGCGGGCAGGTGCACCTTGAAGATCACGAAAATCGCGGAGGTCATCAGCACCTGAACCAGGCAGATCATCGCCTGATAGATCATATGCGAGATCAGATAGGAGGAGATATGCAGGCCGGCGCGGTGCTCCCGCTTGATGATGCCGCGCTCCTTGCACACGACCTGGATCGAGTTGAACACGCCGTTCCACAGGCAGACGCAGGTAACCGCGAAGGCCGCGTAGGACGTGCCCTCCATATTGATGAACATCCGCCGCCCGATGACATAAACCACCAGGAAGGCGATCAGGGCCGACAGGGGCAGGACTTTCCAGTTCCCCTCGGTAATGAACATCCGCAGGTGCTTGCCCAGGAAAATCGGGATCTGGCCCAGCCGCGACTTGTAATGGACCTTTTCGCCCTCCTCCGCCACGGGAGGCGCCTCCTGGACAATCTCCGCGCCGGACTCCCGGAAGGAGTTCTTCTCCCGGGCCGCCTGGATCGGCGCGTATTCCTTGTATTTTTCGATGAATTCGTCCGCCCGGCCCTCGCCGCCCTCGTTGACGGCGTTGATCCGCTTCACCACGTTTTCCAGGGAGTCCGTGCCGAAGAACTCCAGCGCCTCCGGAATCTCCCCGTAGAAGGCCAGCTGGCCGATTTTATTCTCCGTGCCCTTGGCCAGCACGATCACCTTGTCAAACAGGTGGGCCACCCGGTCCGGCGCGTGGGTGATGACCATGACCATCTTGCCCTGGCACGCGATCAGGCGCAGGTTTTCCATGAGGCCGATGGCCATGATGCCGTCCAGGCCGGAGTCCGGCTCATCCAGGATGAACAGGTTCGGTCTCGCCACAAACTCGGTGCAGATGGACAGGCGCTTCTTCTGGCCGCCGGAAAGCTTGCTCACCAGCGTGCTCTCCCGCCCGGTGAGGCCGAAGGTTTCCAGCACCATACGGACCCGGCGGTCCTTATCCTCATCCGGCATATCGGCGGGCAGCCGCAGGTCCGCGGCGTTGCGCACCGTATAGAGCACGGTATCCTCCTCGCGCATCAGGTTTTCCTGGGGCACGAAGCCGATCCTGTGCTTGACCTGGTCGAAATGCTTGTAGTAGTCCACGCCGCCCTCGGTGATGGTGGCGTCCGCCTTTTCGTATCCCGTGACGGCGTTGACGAAGGTGCTCTTGCCGGCGCCGGAGCCGCCGAGGATCAGCACCATGTTCCCGGGCTCAACGGAGAGGTTGATATCCTTCAGCAGGACGACCTTCTTCATCGCGTTATGCACAGAGCGTTCGTCAATCTGGATGGTCAGCCCGCCCATGGAGGTCCGGTAGCTGTAAAGCAGGCCGGAGCCTTCGAAGATGAAGCACGCCGAGCCGATCTGCAGGCAGTCGTCAAACTGCAGGGCCGTGCCCTCGCTGCATTCCTGCCCGTTCAGCTTCAGGCTGCCGACGCCGATTTCCTTCAGCCACCAACGGCTGTTTTCGTATTCCAGGGTCATGGCGGAGCGGCCCTCCGCCGCTTCGTCAATGATGACGACCACATGGCGCCCGTCATCCATATTGATGATCTGCCAGTCGGTGGAGGAGGCAAATTCCTTCAGGAACACCGCCGTCACCATCCGGTCATTGGACAGGCGGATCACGGTGTGGTCCCCCAGCTCCCGCTCCTCCCCGGTCGGCAGCGCCTTGCCGCCCACAAAGGTGAAGGTGTTCTCACTCAGGTTCCGGTAGATCCATTTTCCATCCTCATAACGGATCTCACACTGTTCCGGATCCAGAAAGGGATAGCTCAGCTGCAGGGCGGACGGGGTAAACACATCCATCTCCTGCTGGCCGCGGATCACAGCCTTCTGAAAAATCACATACTGCCGCGGTTTCTCCAGCCCCTCGAAAAATACAAGGCCGGCCGGAATGCCTGGTTTGTTCTTGGCCATTATTCTCCCTCCCTGGCTTCTTCGCCCGCTTTATTGCCGGCAGCTTCCTGGGTGCCTTCATCGCTGCCCACATCTGCGACAACTTCCTCTGCGCCTTCATCGCTGCCTGCTACGGCGCTCTGGGTATCCTCATCCTTTTTCAGGTCGTCCTGCATAAAGTTCAGGAACGCGATCGCCTTCCGGCCGTTTTCCTGCAGAAACCTCATCACGTCCTCGTTCTCCAGCAGCTTATTGAGCTCCTCGGTGATCGGGGCCATGTCCATTTTCAGCTGGTTGCCCGTCACATGGTTTACCACTTTCCAGAAATCCGGCTCCTTCAGCAGGAGCTTCAGGGACTCACGGGTATCCGTCTCCAGCTCGGCCACGGACAGAATCGCCTTCATGAGGTCGGCGGAAATGCTGTCCTCCGAGATGCCTTTTTCCCGGAACCGCTCCGCCACCTCGCCGCTGTCCGTCATCTTTCCCTTCTGAGCGGCTTTCCTGATGCCTTCCAGCAGCACCTGCAGATCGCTGGATTCCAGCATCCGGCGGTAATCGTCGCAGAACTGAATGAATACGGGATTGTGGATCAGCGTTTTGAGTTCGACAAACAGGATCTCCCCGTCTTCCGTCTGCTCATATTCCTGCTCCAGATGGTACAACCGGTCCGCCGAATCCCAGAGCGCGCCCACGGCGTTCAGCTCGTGCTCCTTCAGCCCCCAGGCTTCCAGAATCTTCATGGTCACCGGGCGGTTCTCAATCAGGTATACGCTCAGATTCGTCACGACCTCGCTGATCACGTCCTTGACCTCCGGGTTCCGGATCAGGTCCTTGAACTCGTCGGAGCGCAGTGTGGTGACGAGCAGCATCAGGTCGTCGCTCGCGGTTGACGCCTCTCCCTGGTCCTCACGGGTTACAACGGTTTCCTGAATGTCAGCGTTTTCCTCCTCAGCGGCCGCGCCGCCCGGGAGGAAGCAAAACGCCAGAACCGGAATCAGGATCCATGCAAGCCATTTTTTCATTCTCCGTGTTCCTTTCATAGACTTTGTTGATATTATACCCATTCATCATGATTTATTCAACCTCAACCTTAAAAACCGGCGTGACAAAACCGCCGGAGAATGATATGATATTATCATTCAGGATCCACTCCGCCGGGATGAGCCGGAACGGATCCGGCATGAAGGAGACGTTCAACCATGAAAACAGACGTGATTACAGTTTCAAGCAAGGGCGCCCAGATGGAAAAAGCCCTGACTCAGGCGGATAAAATGGCTGCGTTCAAGGATCTTCCCCCCAAGGCAGCCCTGCACCTGCGCCTGCTGACGGAGGAAATGATGGGCATGATGCGCTCCATCACCGGGGAGACGGAAGGCCTTTTCTGGATCGAGGATGACGACCATGGCGAATACCGCCTTCACCTGCAGGTGACCACCCGGATGGACAGCGAAAAGCGGGACCAGCTCCTTTCCGCTTCCACCTCCGGCAAGAACGAATCCGCCAAGGGCCTGATGGGTCGCCTGCGGGACTTCTTTGACCGGGGGGCTGACGAGGATGTCGCCTGCTTCTCCAGCCCGATCATGCTGCCGGAAGCGCTGGAGACCTCTTCCTCCCCGACCCTGGACTGGGAATGGTCCATGATGCGGTATGAAAACGAGCTGGCCACCCGGATCACGAAGAACGACATCCAGGCCCGCGAAGCCTGGGACGAGCTGGAGAAATCCGTGGTCGCCCGGGTGGCGGACGACGTGAAGGTTTCCATCCGCGGCCAGGTGGTTGAAATGACGATTATCAAGAAGTTTGCCCAGCCCGCATAACGGCGCCGCCCCGGCACCTTTGGCAAGGCAATCAGAAAGGGCGCCTGCGTTCCCGATGAATCGCAGGCGCCCTCTTCGTTTTGGCATTTTGACTTTGTTGGCTTTACGGAATGTACTGCAGGTGGATCTCCTGCACGGTGCCGCCCTTGCCGGTCGTATAGTCCAGCTGGATCCAATGGCCGTCGGTATAATACCGGTACCGGATAATGGATCCGCCGTCATCCTGTTTCCATATCTTGCCGCTGGTGGTATCCGTAGCATACAGGCCGCGGTTGCCGCTGGCAGAGGCGACCTGGCCCATATCCCGGAACTTGCCGACCACAAAGGCTTCCGCATCCCCGATGTTCGTTCCCCGTGGGCCTGAAAATGTGCCGCCCTGGAGGATATCAATCTCGACCACGGTCCAGGCGGCCTGCTTCAGCGTCACGGTGACGGTGCCCCAGGGGTATTCATAGGTCCGCATGCCGCCGGTGAAGCCTTCCCGCTTGAATTCTTCCTTCAGCGTGCCTTCCCCGTACTCTTTCTGGAAATCCGCCAGGCTGGTGGCGTACAGCCGGATTTTGCCGATCTGGTCCTCCGCGGGATCGTAAGCCGACAGCGGGAAAGGCTTCGCCTCGATCTTGTATTTGACTTCCAGCATGTTGGACACCTTATGGTATTTATTCACAGCCACTGCCTTCAGCGTCACCCACCCGGAGGGCAGCTGAATCGCTTCCCCGGTATAGATCGGGCAGTCGGCGTCCGGGTTGGAACCGTCCACCGTGTAGTAGATCACGATGTCATCGTCGTTCTCGTTGTCCTTGCCGGGCTTCAGCTTCACCTTCTGCCGGTTTTTATAGGTGTTCGGCGCCAGGGTGCACCGCGGCGTCATCGGCGACGGCATGATGATTTTATAGGTGCCGCGCAGCTCGTCGCTGACCAACTCCCCATTCACAGCCACCGCCCGCAGATTATGGGTTCCCTCGTCCAGATAAACCGGCTCCCGGTACAGGTTGCCCCCCGCCGGCAGCTCCGCGTTTTCGTCAAAGGTGTAGTATACATCGTATCCCTGGTAGGAGGTAATCTGGATATGCTTTCTGCTTTCATAGTAAGCGGCCGTCAGGTCCACCTCCGGCGGCGCCGGCAGCAGGTCGTTCCGCTGGGTCAGGAAGGAAGAGTCACCGGTCTTCTCATAGGCCAGCTTCATCAGCTCCCCGGCCTTCGCCAGGTCCCCGGGATGCCGCCCCAGCATCAGGATCCGGATGTGGTTGATGTACGCCTCCGTGCGGGAGGGTGTTTCCGTATAGATTTGCTCATACAGGGACGCGGCGTCATCCTCCCGCCCCGCGGCCTCGTAGGCGCTTGCCAGCAGCAGCAGGCCGTCCACATCCACGGTGCCTTCCGCCTCATCCAGGGCTTTGGCCCGCTCGAAAGAGGAGATGGCCCCGTCGATGTCGCCCTCGTTCATCATGTCCTCACCCACAGCCCAGAGGGCGGTGGAGTTGGCCTCCCGGCCCATACGCGCCATGATCTTCTGGCCCGCATCCGTTTTCTTCAGAAAGAACCATCCGCCCACGACCGCCAGGACCGCCACAACAAAAACAATCAGCGCCACCTTGATCCAGTTCACCAGATGGTACCGGCTTCCCCTGCTTTCCTGATACCGGGCTTCGTCAATCTGCGCCTGCTCCGTTTCCAGCGTCTCGTCGTCGTACATGGGCCGCCGGCGCCTTTCGAACCCGGCGCCGCGCTCCGCTTCCTTCTCCTCGGAAACCCCCAGGCTTTCCAGGTCGCGCTCAAAGGCTTCCTTATCCCTGACCGCAGCCTGCACTTCCGTGTCAGCCCGGCTGGCCCCGCTTCTTCTTGCGCGGGCCTTCCGGGTTTCCTCCTCCCGCGCTGACGGGCGCTTCAGCGCGGCCTCCCGGGCCCTTTTTCCCTGGCGGATGGCCTGCGCGCCGGTTTCCCGGAGATCATATTCTTTTTTCAGAATCTCGCCGCACTTGGGGCAGACGGACTCTTCCTTCTCCGCGTAATAACCGCATTTAGGGCACAGCATGCAGACGATCTCCTTGTATCCGTTGTTTGTCAGGTCAGGTCCAGGTCCCGAAGCGCCTCGTATTCCGGATCCTCGTCAAATTCCCGCTCCGGGCATACGCCGCCCAGCTCCTCAATCGCGTTCCGGATTTCGATAAAGGTGAGGTACCGCAGCCCCGGCTCCTCCGCAGCCTTCATCAGCAGCGGCAGGGCCTGGTCGTCCCCCAGTTTGGCCAGGTATCCGGCCAGCACCGCCCGGCGGTCCTTCCGCTCCTCAAAGAGCTTCATCGCCAGCTTCGTCACCCCCGGCGTGCCGGGAAAATGGCTCAGCACCTCCAGCAGGGCTTCCTGCCCGGCCGGGTTTGCCGCCCGGATGTTCTGCAGGATCGGCTGCACCACCTGGGAACCCATCTCCACCAGGCTCTCCAGGGCGTTATCCTTCATTTCGTCCTTCTCCGCCCGGTCCAGCTGCCAGGTAATATACAGCATCTTCGGCAGCTCGCTGCCCATTTCCCGCAAAAGGCCGATGGCGGTCATCCGGGCTTCATCCCGGGCGTCATCGTTCTTCAGCAGTTCCAGCAGCCGCTTCTCGCAGGGGCGGCCCACGGTGGTAATCTGCTCCATCAGCAGTTCCGGCACCGGGACGCCTTCCTCGCAGTATTCCTCCAGCCAGTCCACCAGCACCTTCGGGTCCTCGAACTGGGTGAAATACGATCCGGGGGTCACGCTGCCGAGCCACGGCGCCCGCGCGTTCAGGAACGCCATGTAGATCCGCGGCATGTCCGCTTCCATTTCGTCGTAGTTTTTATACCGGTTCCGGTGCTCCTTCATCCAGGCGGACATATAATCGGCAAAATGTTCATCAAAGTTGATCACCGGCATCTGGCTCATGGTTCATCCTCCTCCCGGGGCTCTCCGGGCTTCTTCGCGCTGTCCATCATTGCCTGCAGCTGCTCCGTGGTGAAAAAATGCCTGCTGTGGCAGAAATGGCAGGTCAGCTCCGCGCCCTTTCCCTCGTCGATCAGGCTCTGCAGGTCCTTCGCCCCGAGGGAAATCAGCGCCCGCTCCATGCGCTCCCGGGAACAAGTGCACTTGTATTCCAGGGGCGTCCGCTCCAGAATCCGGGGCTCCATGCCCCGGAACCAGTCCCGGCACAGGGTGTCAATATCCGCGAAGGTCATCTCCCGGCTGATGTCGGCGAACATGGGGCTCCGCAGCTCCAGCTGGTCGATGACCTCGTCCGGACATCCCGGCAGGGGCTGGATCAGCAGCCCGCCGGCCTTCAGCACCGCGTCCCCGCTGGTCAGCACCCCCAGCGCCACGAGGCTGGGCTGCTGCTCGGATACCGTGAAGTAGTTGGCAAAGTCCATGGCGATTTCGCCGCTGACGATTTCGCTCTGGCCGATATAGCTCTTTTTCAGCCCCAGATCCTTCACCACGGACATCCGCCCGCTGTGCCCCACCGCGGCGCCCACATCCAGCTTACCGTCCGCCCGGGGCGGCAGGTCCACCTGCGGATTATCCGCGCAGGCCCGCACCCGACCCGGTTCGGAAACCGCCATCAGGGTGCCCATGGGCCCGTCCCCCTTCAGGGTCACGGTCACGGATTCATCCTTCCCCTTCATCATCACGCCCAGCATCAGCGTGCCGGTCATCAGCCGGCCCAGCGCCGCCGTGCACACCGGCGTACAGGCATGCAGGTCCGCGCAGGTCTGCACAGTGCGGGTCGTTTCGCAGAGCATCACCCGCACCTGGCCGCCGCACAGGTCAATCTGCAGCATTTCGTCCGGCTTCTGTTCCGGCGCCGCTTTTTCCTGATTTGTTCCCATGGTTTTTCCGATCCTTCCTCTTTCATTCATCCGCGGGCCGGGTCGCCGCGATATGCCACCGCTGGTCCTCTTCCCGCGCGGCATTCAGCGACATCCCGCTGTACAGGCTCACCGCCCGGAAGCCGGCCCGCCACAGCAGCTCTTTGAGCGTCTGCTGGTCCCAGGCCCTTTGCACCTGGTGTTCCTCCATCCGGCGGTACCGCCCGTCCTCCTCCCGCAGGAAGAAGCACAGGTCCAGGTTCACGGTCCGGCTGCGCTCGTTCCAGCTGTTTCCCCACAGCCAGGTCATGTCCTCCGTGTCGTCGCACATGAGCCCGGAACAGAGCACATCCCGCAGCTTATGGGGCGTGGATACGTCGAAAACCAGTGCGCCCCCCGGCCGGATATTGCGGTGCGCCGCCCGGAAAAAGCCCAGCAGGTCCTCGTCCTTCAGCAGGTAGTTTACCCCGTCGCAGGTAGCGAGCACCGCGTCCACGGGCCGATGCAGGTTCAGCGCCTTCATGTCCTGCTGCACGAAGGGAATGGCGATCCCCTGTTTCCGGGCCTTCTGAGCCGCCTGCCAGAGCATTTCCCGGCTCAGGTCCACGCCGGTCATCTGGAATCCCCGGCGGAAGAGCCCCAGCGTCAGGTTGCCCGTGCCGCAGGCGCATTCGCAGATTTTTCCGCTTTTGACGCCGTAAATGGAAAGAAGGCGGGTATAATAATCCGCCCAGCTTTCGTAGTTCACGTCGTCCATCAGTTTATCGTATATTTCAGCAAACCCCTGATACATGTTTCCTCCCGCTCAGGTCTCCGCGGCCGCCGGTTCTTTCTCTTTTTCTTCCTCTTCCTCGTCCTCGTCATCCTCATCCTCGTCGGACTCCCGCAGGCCCTGGTTCACCTTGGCGCCCTCGATCCGGGAATTGATGAACCGGTCAAACACCGCGTTGGTGTAGCTGGCAGTAATGAACCGGCTCAGCCCGAACCCGATCAGGATATAGTATCCGCCCAGAATCAGCATGCCGATCATCGGATCCAGCCCGAAGAACCAGACGGCAACAAACAGAATCCCCGTCGGCACGCAGTGCAGCAGCCGGATCCCGATGCTGAAGGGCAGCCGCGCCACACCCAGCAGCAGGCTGTTCCGCAGCACATTTCCCAGCTTCAGCTCGTAGGTCACAATCATCGGATGCATGTAGGTCACGCTCAGCGCCCAGATGATCCCAACCAGCACCACCAACACCTGGGGCACGATCATAATCACGGAGCTCGCGGCCGCCTGCCCATAGTACCGACACCCGACGTAGGCCGCGGCCGGCAGGATGGAGGTAATCGCAGAAATCACCAGGCTCTGCTTCCAGTTGGCCTTCAGCGCGTCCTTGAAATCGCTCCAGATGAAGGCATGCTCGTCCCGGGCCCAGTTCCGCGTCACGTAGCTGACACCGGCGGTGAACGGCCCGGTGATGGCGATACACGGAATCAGCCACAGCAGCGTGCGCAGGATCAGACTGTTGACCACCTGCACCACGTCCGTGGAGGCAATCTCCGCCTGCACCTCGTCAGATACGGTCACCTTCTCCGCGTTTTCCCCATTCTGCTGCTCGTTTATGGTGTCCACATATTCCTGCAGGTTCCCTTGCTGGGCAATATAGATCACGTTCACCTGGGTCATCAGGTTATAGGTGCCAATCATCAGCACCACCATCGCCGGAAGGAAGACCAGGGCATACATCAGATTCAGCCTGCAAAGGGCACTCAGCCTTGTCCGCAGCGTATCCCAGAAAAGCTGCATCCGGGTTTCCGGCATATCCTCCTTCCGGAAATCGCCCTTTCCGCTTTTCCCATAGTAGTAGTTGTTCATGAATCTGCCAAACATCCTGATTCCTCCGTCCGGTATATGATAACCCCGGTCTTATCTGATAAAATGAGATCCGCCCGGCTGCTTTTCAGGCGGCCGGGCGTCCTGATGCATTGGTATTACGCCATCAGCGCGGACGCGGCCACAGCCAGCGCCTCACTGGCGGCAACTGCCTCTTCCTTCGAGGCGGCGTTGGCGTTGCAGTACAGCTTGATCTTCGGCTCCGTGCCGGAGGGCCGGATGCAGACCCAGTCGCCCTTCTCCAGCTCGAAATAGAGCACGTCGGAGGTGGGCAGGCCCGTGGGCTCTTCCTTCCCGTCCGCCGTCCGGGTTCCCTTCAGATAGTCGCGCACGGCGGTCACCTTCAGGCCGGCCAGCTCCTTCGGGGGATTGGCCCGCAGGTTCGCCATGATCTCCTTCATCTTCGCCAGGCCGTCCTTGCCGGGCAGCGTGGTGCTGGCCACCTTCTCCACGTAATATCCGTATTCTTTGAAAATCTCCTGCACCCGGTCGTACAGGGTGATGCCCTCCGCCATGCAGGCGCAGGCCACTTCGCTGATCAGCAGGCTGGCGTTGACGCCGTCCTTATCCCGCACGAAGGTGCTGCTCAGGAAGCCGTAACTTTCCTCAAAGCCGAAGAGGAAGGTGTGGTCCCCCTTGTCCATGAACTGCTGGATCTTCTCACCGATGAACTTGAAGCCCGTCAGCGTCTCGAACATCGCTACGCCGTACCGGTCGCAGATCCGGTTAGCCAGGCTGGTGCTGACGATGCTCTTCACGGCCGCGCCATCCTTCGGCAGGGTGCCGGCCTTCTGCTTGCTGGAGAGGATGTAATGCAGCATGACACATCCGATCTGGTTGCCGGTCAGCAGGTGCCATTCGCCCTCCCCGTCCTTGACGGCCACACCCAGGCGGTCACAGTCCGGGTCGGTGGCGAAGATCACGGTGGCGCCGACTTCCTCCGCCAGCTTGAAGGCGAGGGTATAGGCGCCGGGATCCTCGGGATTCGGCACCTTGATCGTACTGAAGTTGGGATCGGGCATCTCCTGCTCCTTGACCACGGACACGTTCGTCAGCCCAATTTCCTTCAGCAGCCGGCGCACCGGCACATTGCCGCTCCCGTGCAGGGGCGTGTAGACAATCTTCAGTTTGGAGCCTTCCTTCGCCAGCAGCTCCGGATTGATGCTCAGGGTCTTGACGTCGGCGATATAGTCGTCGTCCACTTCCTTGTTGCCGATGATCTTCAGCAGGCCCTTGTCCTTCGCCTCCTGCTCATCCATCAGGCGCACGTCGGTGTATTTCGTGGACCGGATGATCCGCGTGATGCCTTCCGCCGCCTCGGGGCCCACCTGGGCGCCGTCCTCCCCATAGACCTTGTATCCGTTATACTGGGGCGGATTGTGGCTGGCGGTGATCACAACGCCGGCGATCGCGTGCAGATGCCGCACCGCATAGCTCAGGATCGGCACGGGGCGCAGCGCGTCAAACAGGAAGGCAGGCACGCCCTCGGCGCACAGCACCAGCGCGGTGTCCCGGGCGAACTCGGCACTGCAGTGGCGGCTGTCATAGGCGATGACAACGCCCCGCTGCGCTTCCTCCGGTTTTTCCTTCAGGTATCCGGCCAGGCCCTTGGTCGCCCGGCGCACATTGTATTTATTCATGCGGTTCATGCCGGCGCCCAAAACGCCCCGCATACCCGCGGTGCCGAAGCTCAGTTCCGTATAGAACCGATCCTCAATTTCCCTGTCGTCCTTCCGGATGCCCTCGAGCTCCTTCAAGGTCTCCGGATCACCCGCAAAATCCTTCAGCCACTCCTCGAATCTTTCCCGGACTGTCATGTTTGAAACCACCTTTCCTGTTATTCATGGGAAACGGTTAACATAAGTCTATTATATTGGTTTTCATCCTGTTTTTCAAGACGCCGGGGCGCATCTTCACGCGTTCTTCACGCCGCCTTCACGGATGCATACGGCGGCGGCCACCCCGGCGTCGTGGGTGATGCTCAGCCAGAAGGCGTCCCCCTCCGTCCTTTCCGCCAGGCTGCCGTGAAAACGATAGCCCGGGCATCCCTGTTCATCATGGACTACCTCCGCCTCCTGCAGGCTGAAGTCAATGCCGGTGCCCAACGCCTTGGCCAGGGCCTCCTTTGCGGCAAAAACCCCGGCCATGGTCTGGGCGGCATTCGCCCCCCGGCTCCGGATATAGGCCTGTTCTTCCGGCGTGAAATACCGCTCCGTGAACCGGGTCATCATCCGCATCCGTTCCATCCGGCTGATTTCACACAGATCGATCCCGATTCCCCTGACCATGGCCCTGCCTCCCGCCGCTTCCTTTTCCCGCATTCTACCACAACTTGCGGTTTTCATCAATTCCGGCTATAATATGCAGGTTAATCATGGTTTTTCCGGCCCGCTTTCCGAGCCCGGGAAAGCCCGGAAGGGAGACCTGCGAAAATGGTGAATCCGGGACAGATGATTCTTGCCCTGCAGAAAGCGATCGGCAAAGCCGTGGTCGGCAAGGAGGAAGCGGTGGAATACGCGCTGATTGCCCTGCTCTGCCGCGGCCATGTGCTGATTGAGGATGTGCCCGGCGTCGGCAAAACCACGCTGGCCAGCGCCCTGGCCCGCTCCCTGGACTGTTCCTTCCGCCGCATCCAGTTCACCCCGGACCTGATGCCTTCGGATGTCACAGGCTTCACCCTGGTAAATTTCAAAACCGGGGAGATGGAATACAAGGAAGGGGCGGTCATGAGCCAGATCGTGCTGGCGGACGAAATCAACCGCACCAGCCCGAAGACCCAGTCCGCCCTGCTGGAGGTCATGGAGGAGCACCAGGTCACCGTGGACGGCATCACCCATCCCCTGCCGAAGCCCTTCATCGTCCTCGCTACCCAGAACCCGGGCGAGTTCGTGGGCACCTATCCCCTGCCGGAGGCGCAGGTGGACCGTTTCTTCCTGCGGATTTCCATCGGATATCCGACCGTGGAACAGGAAATGGACGTGCTGGAGCGCTATTCCGGTTCCGTGCACCCGATGACCACCATCGATCCGGTCTGTTCGGCCCAGGATGTGCTGAATATGCAGGAACAGGTCACCCGGGTCTATTGTTCCCCGGAAGTCCGATCCTATGTGGCCACTTTGGCTGCCGCCACCCGCACGGAGCCCTCCTTCCAGCTGGGCGCCTCCACCCGGGCGGCCATCGCCCTGATCCGCGGCGCCCAGGCCTGCGCGCTGCTGGATAACCGGGATTTCATCCTTCCGGAGGACGTGCAGCATATGTTCCTTCCCGTCATGGCCCATCGGATGGTGCTCGCCCCGGAGGCAAAAATGAAAAATGTCCAGGCGGAGCAGGTGCTTTTGTCCATCCTGCATAACACCGCCGTTCCCGTCAAGCTATGAGGTTCCGTCTGAGCCTGCCGCTGGCGCTCACGGCGTTCCTGGCCGTCACAGCCCTGGCCACCGGCAGCCCGCTCTTTCTTCTGCTGGCCATCACCCTCGTGCTGATCATCCTGGCCGAGTTTCTGGCCGTCCTCTGGGCCTCCGCCACCCTCCGGATTTCCGCGGAAATCTCCGAGGGCGTCGTCCATCGCGGCGAGGAAGCCACGCTGGTGCTCCGGGTCCGCCATCAGGGCTACCTTCCCATCGCCCCGGTCTGCCTCTCCCTCGCGTCGCTCTCCGGCGGCGAAACCCGGGATATCCTTTTGAAGAATCAGCCCGGCCGGCAACAGTCCCTGCGGATGCCGCTTAAAGCCAGCCATGTGGGCGTTTTCAGCTCCGGCATCCGCTCCTGCACGGTGGAAGGGCTCCTCGGCTTCGTCCGCCGCAGGATCAATACGCCGGATTCGCTGTATTCACTGACGGTGCTGCCCCGGACCTTCGAAACCGACCCCCTGGTCCTCGCTCCCGGAGATCCCGGCAGCGATATCATGTCCCGGGCCACCGAGGACCTGAACGCCCCCTCCGACGTCCGGGCCTACCAGCCCGGGGACCCGATGAAAAAAATTCACTGGAAGCTTTCTCTGCGTAAAAACGAACTGATGGTCCGCAAGTTCGATGAGCCGATCCTCCAGGATGTGCTGATTGTGATGGACTGCTCCCCGCCGCCTTCCTGGGGCCATGCCCAGGCCGGGGCGGATATCCGGGATGCCCTGCTGGAAACCGCGGCTTCCGTCTATGCCGAACAGATGAAAACAGACCACAGCCTGCGCCTGCCGCTGTTGGGTTCCGTTCCGGTGGACATCGACCGGAATATGGGCACACCGATCGCCTTTGACTATCTGGCCCGGGTGGATTTCTCCGCAGCGGACCGTTTTGAGCGGGTCCTGGTGATGGAAAGCCGCCGTTTGCGGAAGGTTGGCTGCGTGGCCGTCATCACCGCACGGCTGAATTTTGCCATGGTGGACATCATGTCGCGGATGCACCGGATGGGCCCGAACCTCCGGCTGTATCTGATTACCTTTGCCCCGGATGATCCGGACTTCCTGCCGCTGATTGCCCGGCTGCAGCATACCGGCATCGAGGTTTCCTACGTTACCCCGGGATCGGACTGAGATTTCCCTGACCAAAACCCGATGAAAGGAGGGAGAACGCCCGGTGGCCCTGCTGAAAAGAAAACTGAACCATGCCCTGCCGGCGTTTTTCCTCGCCTCCGGGCTGCTGATGCCCCTGCTGGGCGTGCTGGATCCCTCCTTTGCCGATCCGCGGATGCTGATCCCGGCCGCGCTGGTGGTCCTCCTCTTTGAGGTTGCCTCCATCAACAAGCTGACGGCCGGCATCACCGCGGGCCTCTTCGCCGCCGGCATCGCCGCCTGGCTCCTGGCCTTCGGCGGCATCACCATAGCCGGCGATGTCATGATTGCCCTCTCCCTCCGCATCTCCGGCCAGATGGCCGCCCTGCCCCTGATCGCGGGCAAAGTCAAGATCCTTTTTGCCATCCTCGTGCCCCTGGTCGCCTGTTTCGCCATGATACAGAAGGCCACCTGGATCCCTTCCCTGATCCTGACCGCGGCCATCACAGTGCTGGTCTGGCTCTCGAACCGCATGGACCTGCTTCCCTGGCTGCTGCCGGCCTTTTCCGCCCTCCTGATGATGCTGGTGCTGGACCGCCATGAATCCATGGCCCCCCTGCATGTGCTGCCCTGGACGGCGCTGCTGATGGCCCTGGCCTTCCTGCTGACACCGTCGGACGGCGCGATCTACGGCCCCCTGCGGGATAAGGCGGATGAGCTTCGCCAGGCCATCATGGACCGCCTCTTTTTCACAGAGCCCCGGGATGTGTTCTCCCTGTCCTCCGAAGGGTATTATCCACAGGGCCCCCGCCAGCTGGGCGGCACGCCGGAAATCTCCGATCATGAGGTCATGCAGGTCTCCACGCCGAGGACAGTGTACCTCCGCGGCGTGATCCTGAACGATTATGACGGCCGCGCCTGGAGCAACACCACCGGCGGCCGGCGCTATCTCTGGCAGTCCCTTCGCCTGGAAAAGAGCCGCACCCTGATTTTTGACCAGGATCTGCCGGCCGAATCCGTCCGCAACTCCCTCTGCGAATCTTTCTCTGTTTCCGTCCGCATGCTGTCCGGCAGCGCCTCGACGATCTTCGTGCCCCAACGGGTCCGCTCCCTGGATCCCGGCGGCGGCCTCGTTCCCTATTTTTCCAATGCCTCCGAGATATTTGTCACGCGGAACCTCCAGCCCGGCGATACCTGGTCGGTGTCCGCGCCTCTCTTCCTGGCCGGCGACGCGGGCCTCGGCCGCCTGATCGATGCCTGTGCCTCTTTCCGGGACGACAACTATCAGGACATCCTGGAAACCTACACGCAGCTTCCTGCCCATCTGGAGCAGCCTGTCTATGACCTGGCGTCAGAAGCGGCCTCCGCCGGAACCACCCCCTATGAGAAGGCCCTGGCCATCCAGTCCTGGCTGTCCCGGAATTACCGCTATTCGATGGAGGTCGAAGACCAGCCCGCCAATGTCGATTTTGTCACCCGCTTCCTGATGGACACCAAAGAGGGCTATTGCACCTATTTTGCCTCCGCCATGACCGTGCTCTGCCGCATGGAAGGCCTTCCCGCCCGGTACGTGGAAGGTTATCTGGCCGAACCGGATGAAAACGGCACGGCGCTGGTCACGGGCCGTTCAGCCCACGCCTGGACCGAAGTTTATTTCAGCGGCTTTGGCTGGCTCACTTTCGATGCCACGCCGCATACCGCTCGCACTGAAAACGGGAACAAACCCTCTCCGGAACCATCGCCGGAGCCGACCCCGGAACCCACGGAGGAACCCACTCCCGAGCCGGAGGATGAACCGACGCCGGAAGCCACGCCGACCCCGGACCCCGCCGGGGAGCCGGAAACCCCGTCTCCCGAGCCGCCGTCTCCCCCGCCGGAGGCGCCGTCTCCCACCCCGCCGCCGGAAAACCCGGGCCTTACGGGCAACGGTTCCTTCCCCTGGCTCTGGCTGCTGGCCGCCCTGCTGCTGGCCGCCCTGGCGCTCCGGATCCGCATCTCCTCCCCATCCTTCCGGGAAAGGAAGGCGAAGTCGGAGGATGCCCGATTTGAAATCTGGGTCCAGGACCTGGCCGAGCTGCTCCGGGCGGAGAACCTGAAGCGGAAAATCAGCGAAACCCCCATGGCTTTCACCCGCCGGGTGGACAGCACCGCCCGATTCTCCGTGCCCCTGGCCCCCTGCGGCGAATGCCTCTCCCTGATTCATTATTCCAGGGTCCACCCGCTGGAAAGCGATACCGCGCTTATGCGCAGTGCCGCGAAAGCGGTGAAGAAGGAGCTTTCCGCCCCGGCACGACTGCGCTATGTCCTCCGCCGGACCTTCCTGCCCCTTTCCCGCCGGGATTACCGATGAAATTGCACTCTCTTTCCCGCCGGAATGGGCCGGTTCAACTGCCTCATAAAAAACAGCACCGCCGGTTGAATCCGGTGGCGCTGCTTTTTATGCTTTTTATTCTTTGAACATGAATACCTTCGGCTGGCAAGTCCTGTCTCCCCGGGTCACCCGGAGGATTTCCCCGTCCTTCTGAATATCCCCGGAGGCAAACAGCTCCAGGAAATCCTCCGGCCCGCTGATGGGCCAGTCGGCATTGTATTTCGTCCTGTAGTGCATCGGCAGGATGGTGCGGGCGTTCAGCTGCTCCGCGGTTTCCTTCGCCTGCGCCGCGTCGATCGTGTAGAATCCGCCGACAGGTACCATCAGGATGTCCGGGTTCTTCAGCTTTTCCGCGTTTTCCGGCGTCAGGCGGCATCCCAGATCCCCCAGGTGCACCACCCGCAGTCCCTCCGCTTCCAGCAGAAAATGCAGCGTCTTGCCCCGTTTGGCCCCGCCCGCGTCATCGTGGTCACCGGCCACGGCCGTCAGAAGGATCCCGCTTTCCAGGGTATATTCCCCGGCCTTGTCGATGGTCCGGGGCGAGCCCTCCAGCAGGTTCACCGCATCATGGTCATGATGGTGGTGGGATACCAGCGCCACGTCCGCCTGCAGCTTTTCCACCGGATATCCGCAGCTTTCGTCATAAGGGTCGATCACGATGCGGAGCCCGCTTTCCGTTTCAACCAGGAATTCCGCATGCCCGATATGTCGGATCAGCATGGTTCATTTCTCCCTTCGAATCAAAAATCCCGCATCCATCTCCGGGATGCATTTTCTCTCCCGCAGCCGTGCCGCCCATTCCCGGTGCACTTCCCCGCAGGCTTTTTCCCACGTGGCGCCGCCGGCCTCCCCGGCCTTCATCAGCTTCCGCACAGCGCGGGCGGCGGCCTCCCGGGTTTCCGCTCCGTCCCCGCCTTCCCGGTCCGGGTGCTGCCGGGCCAGCAGGCTCAGGCAGCAGGCGGTTTCCAGCCCCAGGGGGCCCGGCTGCCAGTTTTCCGGCGGCCGATCCAGCCGCTGATCCAATTCAATCCATCCGTCCAGTTCTTCTGCCCGCCAGCCCGCGCCCCGCACGGCTTCCAGAAACAGCCGCACGGACTCCCGGTCCGCCGCCTGCGGCAGGTCGGTGGCATAGAGCCAATCATCCCGCAGGCTCCGGCGCAAGGCCGGCGGCCGCCGGGCCGGAAGTGCCCGCAGCCGAAGGAGCAGTTCCTCCCGCAGCCGGTTCATCGCCCGGCTTCCGCCCCGCGCACAGTCAGGCTCGTCCCCTCCAGGGCGTCCGAAACCGCGGCTACGGCTTTCTCCATCGTTTTCATCTGTTCGCTGTCCATCCCGTCCGGCGCAGCTCCGTTGGCAGCCACGCACCGGTAGTAGAACTTCCCGTCCTGCTTGTACCGCCAGATGTACACCGGCGTATATTCAACTTTGGATACTGCCGTACCCTCCCCGTCCCCGGTGAAGGTCACATGCAGCAGGTAGCTCCCCAGCCGTTTGGCGCTCTTCCGGTTGTCGCTCAGCAGGGTGCCAGCGCTGTATACACACAGCACCTCCCTGCCCGTCCCGGCAGCCTTCAGCACCTCCGGCGCCTGGGGAATCCGGCTTCCGGCCCCGATGATCAGGTCCGCGCCGGCGTCGGCGATCTGCTGGGCCAGAGCTTTCTGCGCCTTGTCCGGCGCCTTACCGTCCTTTCCCCAGTTCACCAGGATCACCACCGCGCCCGCACCCCGGCTTCGGGCATCCCGAATGCCCGCAGCAATGGTTTCCATCTCCGCTTCCGGCAGCATGGCTTCCTGGCCGTTCTTCGCCAGGCTTTTCTTCGTAGCGGCGCTCAGCGTGCCGGTGTATTGCAGCATCGCCACCTGAATCCCGTTCGCTTCAAAGATGTCTCCCGCGCCGCCGAGGCCCAGTGCCTTGATGCCGGCCGCCTCCAGCGCCTTACGGGTGCTCTCCGTCCCCGCGCCTTCCTTTTCCCAGGCTTTGCTCCATCCGCAGCATGCTGCCTGAATCCCGGCCCCGCGCAGCATGTCCGCCGCTGCGGCGGGCACGACGGACGTGCTCACCTTGTAATCGTCGCTCAGGATGTTCTCCAGAAAAATGCAGCTCAGATCCGCCGAAAAAGCCGGCTTCAGCGCGGCAAAAACGTCGGAAAAATCATATTTCTTCGAGTCGTTGGAGTAACAGCTCCGCCTTACTTCCGTCTCGATAGCGGCCAGGCCGCCCACTGCCAGCGTAAAAGTGTTCTTCTCGCTGTTCTCCGCCGGCGCCTTCGTCACGGTCGGCTTCTTTTCCGCGGTTTTCCCTTCTTCACGGATCAGGATGTCGTCCACTTCCTGCTTCGGGGCTTCCTCATCCAGCTGCAGCGTAGCGCCCAGCCGGGCCAGGTCCACCGTCCCTCCGCCGGAAAGCCGGGTCAGCACAAAGGCGCTTCCGCCCAGCGTCAGCACGACCATGCACAGCATGAAAACCGTCCCGAAGGAAACGCCGCGGCGTTTCCGGTTCATCCTGATCCCTCCCTTCCTTCCTCATTCTCCGAAGTCCCGCCGGAAAAGCCCGATTCAGCCTTCCCGCTTATTTCAGCACTGCCGCCAGGAGCACGGTCACCGCCATGATCCCCGCCACAGCCAGCGCACAGATCCGGATCATCTGCTTCCTGCGGTCCGCCTTATTCTTCGCCATATCTGCACCTCCAAGGTTATACTGCCCATTATTTTATCATTTCCCTCCGGGAAAATCAAACGGAAGGCGCGGTTCAGCCGCGCCTTCCGTGGGGTTCATGCGGGATTATTCCCAGTCATCGGAGCCGCCGTTTCCGTCGTTTCCGTTGTTCGCAGGACTCTTGCCCGTCCTTCCGGTCCGGGTCCTTCTGCGGGCCGAGCCGGCGCTTTCCGGTTCCTCCGGCTTGAAGGAGGCGGTATATTTGTTCTCCTCCTCGGTGCTCCCGCTGGTGTAACGTCCGTAGGGATTCTCGATGGGCTTTCCGTATGGCTTCGCGGTTTCCTTCGCCTCGCCGTCCGGCCTGGAGGCCACGCTTCCGTTCCGGTCCGTATAGGTCCCTGTCCGCATCCTGGAGGCCGCCTGCTGCTTAGCCTGTCCGGCCTGAGCGGCCTGGGCTGACTTCTGCGGGGCCTGCTGGGCGTTGCGCTGCGCCTGGGCCTTCTTCTGGGCGGCCCGCTGCGCGGCCCGCCGCTTCCGCTGCATCGTGGAATACCAGTAGTATCCTCCGCCGGCCGCCAGCACCAGCACGCCGCCGATGATCCATCCGGTGGCGCTGCTTCCGCCCTTGTCCTGCGGGTATTCCACCGCGCCATCCGTTGCCAGCGGATTGATTTCGGGAGTCTCCGTGGCTTCGGCATCCCCGAATCCACCGGTCTGCTCCTCAATATAGGCCATCGCGTCCTTGACGTCCTGTTCCTTGTTCGCGCTGTCCTTGTAATATACCTCCAGCGTGGTCCGCAGGGTATCCGCGGAAAGCTTGCCGCTCTGAACATCCGCCGTCAGGGAATCCAGGTATTCCTTGTTTTTGACCGTCTCGGTGTTCTCCTGCAGCGGGGCCGGAGTGGCGAAGGGGTCAAAGGGCTCATAGCTGACCTGGATCCCGCTGTTGGGGTTCACCCAGGTGTTCACCTTCTGGTCTTCCGCGCTCACAATGCCCGTGGCGCTCGCGCCGGTAGCGGTATTCGTCTGGGTGTTGCCCGTATTGTTCGTGCTGGTCGTGGTTCCGGCTGCGTTGTTGGCGATGCCCTGGGTGTAGTCACTGGAGTTCAGGAAAGCTTCCAGTTCGTTCAGGGTCATCTGTTTGAAGTATCCGCCGTGGATATATCCGACCTTGCCTTCATAGTTGACCCGGTACCAGGTCACCCCATCCACGGTTTCGGATCCCAGAATCAGGCAGAAGGCGTATTGCTTCAGCTGCCCCAGCCGCACCGTATTCATGCCGGGCTTGTCGCGGAAGTTCACGCTGCCGGCGGAGACATATCCGTAGCTGCTCAGCGCATTTCCGTCATAGGGAGCGGGCGTCACCACCTCGGCGGTGGGCGCCGGCGTGGCGTTCATTTTCTCCATGTACTGGGTTACTTCGGATTCGCTCATCATCCGCAGCATGTCCGCCCGGATGTAGCCCGTCAGGTTATCGTAGCGAACCTCATGCCAGGCTTCCCCGTCCACATACACCTGGCCATAGACGTATACGACCTTGTTCGGGTCCAGTTCCGCGTCAATCACGCTCATGCTGCTCGGCCAGTTCCGGACATACGCGCCGTCACCGATGGTGATTCCGTATCCGACCCGCTGTACCGGTTCCTGTGTGGGCGATACCGTGGGCGAGGTTTCCGGCGTTACGCTGGGCGATTCTTCCGGCGTTGTGCTTGGCTGTTCCGAGGGCGTCGCACTGGGTTCCTCGGTCGGCGTGGCGGTGGGTTCTTCCGTGGGCGTCGCGGTGGGCGTCTCCGTCGGTTCCTCCGTGGGCGTGGCCGTCGGTTCCTCGGTCGGGGTAGCTGTCGGCTCCTCGGTCGGGGCTTCCGTCGGTGTCGCCGTCGGCTTCTCGGTCGGCAGCTGGGTCGGCTCCTCGGTGGGCTCCAGCGTCGGGGCTTCGGTTACCGAGGGCGTCACCACAGGCGGGGCCTTCTCTCCCAGGGTTTCATAGTATGCCATACTCTCCGAAGGCGTCAGGGATTCAGGGTCGATGTACTTGGCCATCACGTAACCTTCGGTCCATTTGCCCTTCACCTGGGCGTATACATGCATCCATCCGTCTTCCTGTTCGATCATGTATACGTGGGCACCGGCCTTCAGCGTGGTCAGCACGCCCTTGTTCGTCCCGGGACCCTTCCGCATCTTCACGCTGTCGTTCGTCAGCGCAAAGCGGTTGATCAGCTCGCCCTCCACGATTTCGGGAATGGGCTCCCTCGTGGGCGTGGGCGTCGGTTCGGGCGTCGGGGTGGGTTCTTCCGTGGGGGTGGGTTCCTCCGTGGGTTCCTCCGTCGGCGTCGGGGCTTCGGTCGGAGTCGGGGCTTCCGTCGGCGTCGGTTCTTCCGTGGGTTCCTCTGTCGGGGTCGGCTCTTCCGTCGGTTCCTCCGTCGGAGTCGGTTCTTCCGTGGGCTCCTCTGTCGGGGTCGGTTCTTCCGTCGGTTCCTCTGTCGGCGCCGGCGTCACGGCTTCGATGGGGTTCTTCAGGCTCGCGTTGTAGGCTTCGCTCTCGGAGGGGGTTATGGCGTACTGGTCCACGTACTTGGCCATCACGTAGCCTTCCTTGCGTTCGCCCTTCTTCGTCGTGTAGTAGATGTGCAGCCATTCTTCGCCGCTTTCGTCGGCATGGCGGTCAATCATGTATACGTAGCTGCCAGCCTTCAGCTTCTCAACCAACCGGCCCTTGGTGCTTTCCTTGCTGCGCATGTTCACCTGGTCAATGGTTGTGGCGAAGCGGTTGATCAGCTCCCCGTCCACGATTTCCGGAATCGGTTCCCGGGTCGGCTCCTCGGTCGGTTCGGCGGTAGGTTCCTCCGTAGGCTCTTCCGTGGGCTCCTCGGTGGGTTCCTCTTCCTCCCCTTCGTCGGGGGTATAGTCCGGCTCGTCTGTATTCGGGGAGAGCGTGCCGCGCTGGGCTTCGTCAATATATTCCGTCGGAGCTTCGGTGGGAGCCTCTGTGGGGGCTTCCGTCGGCGCCTCCGTGGGAGCCTCGGTCGGGGCTTCCGTCGGGGCTTCCGTCGGAGCCTCAGTAGGCGCCTCTGTAGGAGCTTCTGTCGGGGCTTCCGTGGGAACCTCCGTCGGGACTTCCGTGGGGACTTCCGTCGGCACTTCCGTCGGGACCTCAGTCGGTACTTCCGTCGGCACTTCCGTGGGAACCTCCGTGGGCGCCTCTGTCGGTTCGGGCGTCGGTGTATCGGTAGGTTCGGGCGTCGGCGTTTCCGTGGGTTCCGGTGTCGGCGTTTCCGTCGGTTCCGGCGTCGGCGTCACCACGACGGGAATGTCGCTGGCTGAAGAAATATACAGGTAAACCACGCCGGCCGGCTCCCCTTCCGGAGTATAGAAGGTCACAGCAATCTGGTTGCCCGCGTTGCCCTCTGTTCCCGCGTCAGGCACCGGAATTTCCTGCAGGCTTCTTCCGGTCATGTCTCCTACGGTCACAGTATATCCGTAATCCGGATGAATGCCCCAGGCAATGTTCAGCGCCAGCTGGCTCAGGTCGGTCCCGGCCGGCACCGTGATCCAGTAGCTGTTCTCCGCCTGTTCCACAGGGATGGAGGCTGCTTCGTGCACATTGCCTTCCGCATCCTGCCAGCTCACCTGCAGCAGCGGCACGGCCGGGTCCTGTTCCGCGAAGGCTGCCGGCACAGCCGCCAGCAGCATCATCAGGGCGGTCAGCAGGGCCAGAATTCTGTTCATTCCATGATGGCGATTCCGGTTCATAGGTGTGGTCCTCCTGGTGTAGTATTAATCAGGGTACAACTTGATTATTTTACCTCTCTCCAGCCTCGGTTGTCAACGAATCTCCCAGGCCCGGAAATGAATCCCCCGGAAGGGATTCCCGCCTGCCCCGTCGAAAACTTCAACCGGTTTCACTGAATTCAACGATGGAAGGGGCTTTTCTCTTCCGTGCAAGGAAAAAAGTTTGAAGAAAAAAATTCGAACGAAAGGGGAAAAAATGTTTTCGAAGTTTTCCCGCCTGCTGGATGTGGAGCCCGCCTCCCCCGCTGTCCCGGAAAGAGCATGGTTCTGCCATCTTCCCCGGCTGGAGACGAGGGACCTGGTGCTGCGCCCCGCCGCCCGGAGGGATGCACAGGACATCTATGCCTATGCCTCCGATCCGGAAGTTGCCCGCTATGTCCTCTGGGATCCGCACCAATCCCTGGCAGAAACCCGGTCCTATATCCGCTGGCTCCGCCGCCAGTACCGGGAAGGCCTTCCCTCCTCCTGGGTCCTGGAACTGAAGTCCACCGGAAAGGTGGTCGGCTCCATCGGCTTTGTCTGGTATTCCCCCCTGAACCGCTCCGCGGAAATCGGTTACAGCCTGGCTCGCCCCTGCTGGAACCACGGGCTGGCCACCCAGGCCCTTGCCGCAGCATCCCGTGCCGCCTTTGCCGGCCTGCCCCTGAACCGCCTGGAAGCCCAGCACGATGTCCGCAATCCCGCCAGCGGCCGAGTCATGGAAAAATGCGGCTTCCGCAAGGAGGGTCTCCTCCGAAGCCGCATTTTCAATAAAGGGGAACTGGTGGATGTAGTGCTCTGGTCCCTGCTCCGTTCCGATCTCGAATAAGCCAGCCTCATGATCATGGATCCTCTGCTTTATCGAGAACCGGCGAAATCGCTCAAGAGGAAAGAACAGCCGGCATCATCCATCCGTTTGCTGCTTACTCATGCGCCATACAGGCGTAAAGCGTTACCCACTTGTTTTCTTCACCGACATTGCCCGCCTTGAATGCCGGTACACTTTTGGAACCTGTTAAAATATATCTTCCGTTTGCTGTCCGATGCTGATCCAGTACTTTGTATCCGGCCTGCATTGCTTCAGAGTCCGGCCGGCATCCTAAAACCCTCAGTGCATACAGGATGTTCTGTGCTCCGACCTTGATCGGGTCTGAAGGATAGAACGTGCCCAGCACCACGTCCACCATGGGCGTTTTCATATCGTCCGTCCTGTAGAAAATGTTCCTTTTCGTAAAATACTGAACAAGTTTGTTCCCGCATTCCGTCCTGTATCCCAGCAGATGCAGTTCAGCAACAAGCAGAAGGTATTCCACCGTCAGCCTTGCACAGCTCTTATGCGGTTTCCTCGGATCATTGATCTTTTTATTTGTGCTGATGCATCCAAAGCCTCCGTCTTCCTTGATTCCGCTTAGGACACTGGCGATTTCGTTCTTTACGATATCCTCCTGATCATATCCCAGCTTCACGAGATTCCTGAGCAGGTAGGGTTCTCCGCAAAGCATCCTGAAGCCTGTGCTTTGGATCAGGCCAAATACTTCATCATCAATATCTTTTCCGATATCCTTCCGGGTCAGTCCCCACTCAGCAAAGGCCATGATGGCGTCAAACTTATCCCACGGTTTATCCTTCCTGAGTTTTTTCAGCGCCCGTTCATACACTTTGCTCTGCAGCAGCCGATTTTTGCACTCAATGACTTTTTCATCATCATCCGGCAGTTTCATATATTCTTTCAGTGTTCTGAGCCGCACTTCCGGCGTCTCTTCCTCCAGAAGCCAGTCTAATATCGATCGATCCATCTTTTTCTCCTCCGCATCACCTGATTTTTCTGACAGGAATACAAATCTCGCTGACATAATCCCGTGAAGACGGATCGCCGGGCAGGTAGTTCTCAATATCATAATCCGGAATCAGTTCATAATCGGAAACCGGCAGCCATTCCTTGTAAATCCGTTCCCACATGGCCTGGATCGCCCTGGACATCGGTCCGACGCACTTGAAAACCGCCCAGGTGTATTCCGGAATATGGATGATCTCGAACCCCTCCGGAATGCCCTCCACGTCCGATGCTTTGCAGCCGATCCCGTACCGGAACTCATCGCTGTCCGTTTTCTGCTGCGCACAGAGCCCGAGATATCCCGGAATCTTCCGGGTTTCCTCATGGGCGCAGTACTCGTCCCAGAACTTCGGGATCTCGCCTTCGCTTGTTTCCGCGTGAAAAACCTTCGCGTGCATGAGAAGGTCCATCGCTTCCCATTTTTCAATTTTGTACTCCATGATACTGCCTCCTTCAATTGTCATGCGGACGGTGAACCGGTTCATGAACTGAATGGGGCTGCCTTTTTTTGCCTGCATCGGTGAAACGCCATGGAACCGCGTAAATGCTTTGTTAAAGCTCTCCGGCGAATCATAGCAGTACTTCAAAGCGACATCGATGATCTTTTCCTCTCCGCTGACCAGATCCGCCCCGGCCTGCGAAAGGCGCCTTTTCCGCAGGTATTCCACCGGAGACATTTCCGTCAGCAGGGAAAATGCCCTCTGGAAATGAAAAGCCGAAAGGTGTACATGCTTCGCGATATCCGCCAGCGTGATTTCTTCCGTCAGATGGCTTTCCATATACCCGATCGCTTCGTTGATTGTCCTGACCCAGTCCATCCGGTCTCCCTCCTTTCACAATGGATCATAAGGCTGTTCATGAGAAAAATCCTGTCCCGGATTGCTTTGTTTTGTCCGGTAATGACTGGGGCAGCCAGTATACCGAATACACTTTTTCGATCTCAAAGCCAAATTTTTCCGCCAGGTGCCGGGAAACATCGTTTTGCGCGTCCCAATGAACCGTCATGCCGCGCCCCATGCAGTCCAGCAGCATCCGGGCGGCACAGGCCGTCGCCAGTTTTTTCCCTCGGTGAGCTTCTTTTGTGGAAATGTCCATTTCAACTTCACCGTTCAGGCTCAGGAAAGAAGACGCCGCTGCCACAATCTCTCCGCCATGACAGATTACAGCACCGGAGCCTTCCGCCCGGAATGCATCCCAGCAGGAATAATTCATCCCATGGGAGAACGGATGTTGTTCAAACCCGGCTTCATCCAGGTCGGCCAGCCGGTAGCCCTCCGGAATATCAATGTTTTCCAGCATGATAAAGCGGCATGCCGGCTTCATCCTTGTTCGACGGTATATTGCCGCATCGGGATACCGCGCCCTGATCTCTTTTTCCCAGGCATTTGTCAGGCACACCAATGGCCTGACCCTGAAACCGGAATCCACCCGGGCTATGGATTCCGGTTCCGGTTCCCCGTCCAGATAAACAAACAGCGCGTCCGTGACGCTGCTCCGGTTATACTCTTCCCTTTTGCCGAAAGCCCCCTGCAGCGCTGCCCGGTATAAAAGGGGCATGTTTGTTCCTTCCGGTTTCTTTCCTGTTACGTTCTCCATACGGTCCTTTCGTGACTTTGCATCACAGGAGTCGTTTCCATATCATATCCTTTGGTTTTCCTTTGGTTTCCATTATTTTATCAAATCCGCCGGCCTGTGTCTATCCGGCAACCATTTTCTCCTTTATCCTGTATCGGACCGGTGGCCTTTCTATATTCAACTTCGTACCGCGGTCTCAGAGCCGGTCATCTGTAAACCTGCGATCCGGGAATCCGCTGAAAAAAGCGACTGCTTTATGATTGATTATCATTGTTTCCTCCATTCAGTTCTGTCTGTACTGTATCTGTTTTTTCCCGGTCCAGTTCCCTGTAAACCGGCTTCCGCAGCCGGGTAAAGCTGATCAGCATCCCGGCAATCCCGATGATAAAAAACATCAGCCCGATACCGGCTCCTTTTCCTGTCCCAAAGAGTCCGGACAGCGCCTGCTGCACCGGAGAATCTGTCATCATAAACGGTTCAAATACCGTATCCGCCAACAGCCCGCCCAGCAGGAGCGCAGGAGGAATCGTGAAATTCTGCAAAGTACTCTTTGCAGAGAACACCCGCCCCTGCATTTCCATCGGAACCTTTTCCCGCAACAGGGTCTCTTCGTTTACATTCATTACAGCTGCCAGCAGATAGCTGGCGAACGCCGCGGCACACCACAGCCATGGGCGGGAAGTCAGGCTCTGGACAAGGTTCCCGGCAAAAACCAGACCTGTTGTAATAAAGATTAACGGAATTCGTTTCTTTGCCGGTTTCATCAGGGTTGCCAGCAGGCTCCCTGCCAGCACTCCCATGGCCGTAAAGCTTTCCACAGCACCCAGCACAGATTGGTTATTGTCCGTGCGGCCCAGGATAAACGGAGAGAGCATTCCGTCGTTGCCCAGCTTCGCCAGGAAATTGATCACCGCCAGGAACAGGGTGATCCTCAGAATCGCCGTATGCTCTTTCAGATAACGGATCCCCGCCAAGCAGGTTTCCGAAAATGGTTCCTCCTCCGGTTTCTTTCGTTCCGTTTCCGGAATCTGAATCAGGAACAGCAGCACCAGGAAAGCAACGGCAAAAGTCGCCAGGTCAACAATCAGCACCAGATCCAGTCCACCGGATGCCATCAGCAGCGCACCCAGCGCCGGAGCCAGTATGGAAACTGCCGCCCCGCTGAATCCCTGCAGGCCGCCGGCCCGGGCATAATGCTCCTTTGGCACCAGCATGCTGACGGCTACAAAGGATGCCGGTTCCTGGAAAGCGTTCATGAGACTGAGCAGAAAGTTGATCACGTACAGATGCCAGATCTGCAGCACTTCAACAGAATGCAGCACAAACACAGCCAGCGTTCCGCAGGCTGCCAGCAGATCCGCTATCAGCATAATCCGCTTTTTGTTCCACCGGTCTACCGCGCTTCCGGCAAGGAAGCGGAAGAAGATTGTCGGCAGGAAAGTACATACTTTCAGCAGGGTTACACTGGACGCGGTTCCTTTACGGCTGTATACCCAGATAATGACCGCATAATCCGTCATGGCTGTCCCAAGCTGGGATATGGTCTGTGAGCCCCATAACAGAAGAAAACTTTGAAGTTGTTTATAAGAATGTTTATTCATGGCCTTGCTCCTTACATGTTTATTCATTCATGCAGCGCAAAGCCTGACCGGACGAAAAGGTCCCGATCGCTCCGTACAGGTTTCGTCCTTTATCAGACCTTGCACGGAACAGAAACATCTGCGGCTAACGATATCCCCCATCTGGTATGTTTCACTGTCGTTGACTCCTTTTCTGTTTGGTTGGTTCGCCGAAACGAACAGGAAGGACAGCAGACTTCCGAATGCATTTTTGCAGGATGGATTCCTGTCTATGTCATTATCATATCACTTTTCTCCGGCTTGTGTCAAAAAAACTCCCTGGCAAGTATAAAACCTGCCAGGGCAAAAAGGGGAAAAGCCGGCACAAGCTGGTTCTTACGCCGCATCCCCCATCAGCTCTCTAACCTTCACGCCAAAGAAGCTGGCGAGGTCCGGCAACAATTCTTCTTCCGGCTCTCTGTATCCGTTTTCCCAGTTCGATACCGTCCCCGGCATCAGATTGAACACTTCATCGATCCCCGCTCTGGGCAGTCCTCTGGCTTCACGCAGGTTTTTCAGCTTCGCTCCGAATGACATCCTGATCAGCTCCTTTCCGTCATTTCCGTTCTACCGGCTCCGGTTCGTCCGGGCCTCTTCCATCTGAGTACAGTGTACAAGAAGAAAATGACGGCAAGATGAACGGAATGTGAATAATTTCAAGGGAGATGAAGAGGCCTGCTGTATTCGAATACCTGTACGGTTTCCGTTCCTGAATGAATTTCCATCTGATCAGACAGGATATCCGGATCTGATTCCACTGCACCGTAAAACAAACCGTCCTCCATCCAGTATTCAATGATGCCGCGGTCAATTAAGAGGAGCAGTTTGCTGTTTTCCGCACCGGCGATGATCCTTCTCCCGCCGACAGTTACCGTTTTTTCCTGTCCCGGCTTCCAGACCATTTTCACGATAACCGGCTTTCCGGCCAAAGGAAGGATCAGGCTGCGGTCCGTTGCTGTGTATTCATGGCACAATCTGAAGCAATCCCACAACTCCCGGACCGGACGGAAGCAGATTCTGTACCGGCCGTTTTGCCTGAAAAGCGACAGCTCTGCCGGAAGGGACATCATCCCCCGGAAGTTTCCCCGGTCGTTTTCCGTTCTCAGCCACGCGATACTGATCTTCCGGTCTGTGACACCGGCGTATGTCTGGGCGGCATAGGGCAGTTTGGTATTATAAGCGCAAAGCACTTCAGATTCCGGATCAAAACGATATCCGTCAAAGCGTCCGGTCTGATATAATCCATCCGCTGACCAGAACACCCACTTCTTCCGGCCGGGCTCATTCTCCACCGGCAGTTCAAAAAGATCCGGACACTCCCGCATCCCCGGAACTGAGAAACGCTGGCTTTCCTTCCAATGAACCAGATCCTGCGACCGGAACAGGGCAAAATCGTAATCATCGAGAAACAGCACCATGATATAGGCCTTGCTGTCCTGATGATAGAACACTTTCGGATCACGGTTGCCGCTTTTGATATGATCCAGGACCGAACCTTTTTTCAGCAGCTTGCCTCCGCCATCCAATGAAACAGCCAGGCGCTGGGTATGCTGATTCCCGGCGTCCACGGACCACTGATTGCAGCCACCTGCGGCCGTATAGAAGAACAGCAGTGCATCTTTACCGAATCCGGCTGTATTTTCACCGTCCTGCCATCCGCATCCGGAAAAAACCGTACCGAACTCATCCGGTTCCATCACAACGCCTTTATGTTCCCATGTGATCAGGTCACGGCTTACCGCATATCCCCAGTGCATATTGCCCCATTCTGTACCGTATGGATTCCACTGATGATACAGGAGCCAGACCCCATCCGCATAAACCAGGCCATTCGGATCGTTGATCCAGCCGGTTGGCGCCGTAAAGTGGATCAGCGGCCTGCCGGAATAACCGGTATCAGGCTGCGTGTCATGAAACTGCAGGGCCGACAGCATCCTGTCCGGAAGACTGCCGCATACTTCGATGACATCCCCGACATGGGCCGTAAGATCCATTGCAGCATAGTATTCCGGATGGTCCGGATCAAGAGAGATATCTATTTCCCGGAATTTTACTCCTTCGGACAGGAAATGCAGCTTTTCAACGGGGCTGGTTCTGTTGATCGGCAGCCACAGAAATCCTGCAGTAACAGAAAGCTTCATGATGATCCTCCGGTGAGCATATATGGATATGTGGGGAAAAGTCTTCAGTTCCGCCGCCTTCACCTTCGCAAAGGCTTTGATGATTATGCTCCTGTCTCCTTCTCCACCGCTGCGCAGAATTCCGGCATGACGCGCTTCATTCTCACAAACTTCCCGTTGCGGTCCAGAAAAACGTGCTCGGATGCGGCTTTGCACACAGATTCATCCTTTACCCGCATCTCGTAAGACATTGTGATCACCACACCGTTGAAATCGGTGATATGCGTCTCAATCTCCACCTCATCCCCAAAGGTGCACGGTTTCAGATAATCCACTCTCAGGCTCTTCACAGGGACTATGATCCCCTCTTCCTCCATCTTTATATACGGGAACCCCATCCGATCCATGAGTTCTATCCGTGCTTCTTCCATCCAACGGACATAGTTGGAATGATGCGTCACGCCCATCCTATCCGTTTCGTAGTACTGTACTTTGTGGACCATATTATTCGTCACGCCTCCATTTCCCGGCCGCGCCTCCGCCGCCTGCAGAATACCCTCGTCCTGTTTTCCCGCAGGAATCGTGTGACTGAGCTGTTATCTCCAGTATCCGTCGTTTTGCGAAATCTCGCGTTTGCACCACGGGCATTCGGCGTACCAGGTATGGTAATGCCACTTTTCAAAGCATTCCTTATCTTCCCGGCCGTCCGCGCTGAAGCTCTTCTCACAGACCGGGCAGAAGAACAGCATCTTTCCGTTGCGATAGCTTGGGGCCTCACCGACAAACTGCGCTTTGACCAGCAGTTCCGCGATCCGAACTGCGTCCGTTTTCGGAATCTGAATATAGTCCCCTTCCACTGAATCAACCGCATCCAGCAAGTCTGCAACCAATTGATGCGCTGTTGTCATATTGTTTCCTCCTCCAGTCGCCCGGTTCACGGGAATCATATTCCACACACCGTGCCGGATTCCCTGCCTGCCGGTCCAATGCAAATGACGATACGGGCTGGTTAGAATTCTTATTCCATTCCGTCGATAATCCTTACGATCTCGTCCCAGTTTTTCACACGGATCATACCGTTGGCTTCCGCATCATAATCTCTGTTGTACGGCGCTGTAAACAGGATCTTCTTATAATCCCCACCTTCGAGATTGTGAATGCCATCATCGATCAGGACATCCCCGCGGATCAGTTGTTTGCGACGGGTCACGATTACCCGATCCCATGACAGGAAAGGAAAAAGCCTGAAAAGGCATTCAGTCATTTTCTCGTTTATTACCTCATATTCCGATGCAGTAACAATATAAACCTCATGCCCTTCATCCATGAAGTGTTTCAGGGCTTCAGCCGCTCCGGGAACCGGCTCAACCGTCATCCAGAAACCAGGCTCAAACATAAAATCAAGGACCTGCTTTTTTGTCATTCCCGGATACGCAACAATGATATCCCAGTCCGTGACCTGATCCACCGTCGCGTTTCGGTGAAATTTCTCATTCGTACATTCAACCAGTCTCGCCAGAAGCCTTTCAATTACATCATCCATATCCACAAGGATGGTCAACGCATTCACCTCCCAGTCAATGTTTCCCGTAAGTCAATCGGATCATACGCTCTGTTACTTATCCCAGTCCAGCGTTTACCGCATGCACATTTCAGAATCTTCCGGCAATGCTTTCAGCCTTGCTGAAGGCAGGGACTGATACCAGTAAGCGACGCTTGTGTAATCGTCATATCGGGGCCCTGTCCAGCCCATGTTATCGATCGTCATGCGGAATGATTCCTCAAAATGGATCGGATCCGGCACATGGAACCGGTAAAGCAGAAACCGCTGCTGCCCATTGTAGAATTCCCGGTTATCTCCCAGAATCGCGAACAGGCCGCTGTAATGCCCGCTGAACGTCTGGTACTGCTTCCTGTATATATCATTTCCGAATCCGTATGACCCGGTGAAATAATCCTCCGTTCCTGTGTAATGGATGGAGGGGTATTGATCATCATCAATATACATCCTTGCCTCCCCTTCCACCCAGCAGGTATTGTTCCCATTCATGCCGGTTGCCAGCGTAACGCCGAGAAACTGCCCCTTTCCCTTGATTCCATCGATAATCGTATAACTGCGCCCCTTCTTAACAGGATGCTCCTGCCTGTAAGATGCATGGAAGTACGCTATATTTCCCGGCATTTCCCTGTAGCAGCCCGTGATGATATAGTACAGGCTTTCATCTTTTCCGCCGCGGTTTTCCATCGTTATTCTGCAGGCTTTCCGAAACGGCATCTCAAAGAAACAGTTGTATCCGCGTCCCGGAGCGACCAGCATGACCGCCGAATTCAGCACAGGATAACATCCGTCCCGGTCAATGAAGTTTTCATCATATGCACAGCCGAAGAAGGCGGACAACGGCGCTTCAACCGAAGGATACTCCTGCCCTTCCCAATAAATCCGCAGAATGAAACTGTGGCCGACATATCCGGTAAACCACATATTCTGAATCATGCCGGAACCCCTGATCTCTGCCAGCGTCACGGTTTCTCCCGCTTTGATGGCCACCGTCGGGGACAGCTTTGTGCAATCGCCGCCCCGGGAACCGCCGGCGCGTGTTCCGGTAGGATTCTCAGCTGAAAACGCAAAGGAATGATCATCTGAGAGCAGTGCGTAATGTTTCATCATCTCATTCTCCTTTCCCTTTATCCTGATCAGGCTATCGCAGCCTGTTTGTTTCAATGATTATTTACTGATCCGCATATTGATCAATTACAACACATACACACTCCTCAAATGCATCAGGAGCTATCACCGTTTTTTCCGGGATGCGGATATATCTCAGATTTTGACTGTTACGGAACGCATATCTTCCGATCATTTCGCATCCAGCCGGAACGATAACCGCTTCTCCGGCGGTGTTTTCATACGCTTCCTCACCGATTTCCTCCAACATGGACGGTAAATAAAGAACTGACATATCTTTCAGCACCGGAATACCAACGATAAGGGTTTGAGCAGTGAAACCCGTATTGATAAACTCGTTTGAAATACAACTGGCGCTTCCTCCCGATTCCTCTGACGGAGCAGTGACCGTGATAACTGCTGATACAGTTTCCTCCTCTATGTGCGACACATCAAATCTGCATATGCGTGTAGCCGTGACGGAAGACAGATCGAAAGACCAGACATAAGAAGGCGTAGTCCAACTGTGATTGCACATTCCCTGCGGGACTGACGCGTCCACATCACCAAGTTTTTCCTGAACAATGTCTTCAAATTGAGATTTGTACGACCGGTTCGAGCTTTCCGTAATCAAAATCGCCATTCGCCTGATCCGCAACCTGCCGGCATGTGTAAACCACGGTACGGTTCGTCCAGTTCCCGAACTTCCGGACCTGCATCTCCACAAGAATGTATTTCTGGTCATTCAGATGGACTTTCATATCCAGAACAGTCAGTTTCGAATTTCGCCTTAATAATCATAGCACAAAAGCTGCATTTTTTCAATGTATGCTTGGATTTAAAAGCAATTCTTCAGCACAAATACTTCCCTTCAGCCATCTTCCGGGCCTGAACCGCCTGCTTTCTGAGCCTTGCAGGCTTTCCGTTTCAGATGTATAATAATTGAATGTGCTGAAAACCTTTTTCGGCACCCATGGATGCATTCGGAAAGCCGCTTCAGAAAGGAGGAAAGCCCATGCCACCCTATCAGGGAAAGCATTCTTCCGCCCAGTCCTGGGCTATTGCCTCCTCCGCCTCCGGCCGCGGCCGGCATCAGGTCAAAAACCGCCGGCGCCGCCGCTGGATCATTGTCCTGCTGGTCCTGATCCTGCTGATAGTGATTTATCCCTTTGCGGAGGCCCGTTTCCTCACCACTGACAAGCGGATGATGAAAGCAGACGATTTGCCTACTGACGCCAACCATCTCCACGTGGTTTTCGTGTCGGATATCCACTACGGCTTCTGGTTTTCCGACGGGAATCTGAACAACCTGGTCAACAGCATCAACGGCCTCAAGCCGGATATTGTCATCTTCGGCGGGGATTACGGCGCCAACCACTCTTCCGCCCTTCAGTTTTTCCGCAAGCTCCCGAAAATCCACGCCCGCTACGCAGTGTACGGCGTGCTGGGGGAAACGGACCGCGGCGAAACGGATTACGAAACGGAGAACCTGACCGACGCCATGCGCAACGCCGGCGTGATCCCCCTGGTCAACGATGTCGCTACAGTGCGGGTCGGAGCTTCCTCCATCTGGGTCGCCGGAGTAGACGATTCCACACTGGGCTCCCCAAATGTCCGGTCCGTGGCCTCCCGGGTCTCCTCCCAGGATTTCGTCATTCTGGCTTCCCATAACCCCAGCATCATCCCGGATGCCCACCTGGCAACGGATTCCTCCGGCCGGATCGGCTGGTTCGACCTCGGCCTCTTCGGCCATACCCACGGCGGCCAGATGATGTTCTTCTCCGACCTGCTGGGCTTCACGGAGGACATCCCCGCGCGCTACCATTCCGGGTGGCTCACGGAAAACCGGGCGGACCTCTGCATCTCCCGCGGAGTCGGCACCTCCGTGGTTCCCGCCCGCCTGTTCTGCCCGGCCCAAATCCATCTGATTGAACTGACTGTGAACTGATTGCCGGCACCCCGGCATCTCAGGAGGAATACCATGGAATCCAATACCCGCATCACCATGAAGGATGTTTCCTTCACCTATGAAGAAGCGTCTTCCCCGGCCCTTTCCGGCGTCAGCGCCGAAATCCGGCCCGGGGAATTTGTTGCTGTTCTCGGCCACAACGGCTCCGGCAAATCCACCATGGCCAAGCTCTTCAACGCCCTGCATATTCCGACGGAGGGCAATGTGGTCGTCTGCGGCTATGACACCCGCAGCCAGGACCTGGTCTGGGAAATCCGCCGCCGCGCCGGCATGATTTTCCAGAATCCGGACAACCAGATCGTAGCCACCGTCGTCCGGGAGGATGTGGCCTTCGGACTGGAAAACCTCGGCGTCCCCACGGAGGAAATGATTCCCCGGATCGAATCCGCCCTTTCCGCGGTCCGGATGAACAAATATGCGGATACCTCGCCCCATATGCTGTCCGGCGGCCAGAAACAGCGGGTCGCCATCGCCGGCATTCTGGCCATGGAACCTTCCATCATCATCGCGGATGAAGCTACCGCCATGCTGGACCCTTCCGGACGGAAGGAAGTTCTGGACACCATCCACATGCTGAACCGCAACAAGGGCATCACGGTGGTCTGGATTACCCATTTCATGGAAGAAGCCGCCCTGGCGGACCGGGTGCTGGTGGTTTCGGAAGGATCCATCCGCCTGGAAGGCACCCCCGCCGAGGTCTTTGACCGGGTGGAGGAAATGCGCGAGATGCACCTGGACGTCCCCCATATGGCCGCCCTGGCGAATGAGCTGCGCGCCACGGGCGTCCCGCTGAAAAAAGGCATCCTGACCGTGGAGGATATGGTGGAGGAGGTGAACCGGATCCTATGCCCATCGAAGTCAAAAACCTGACCCATTGCTATTCCGAGGGCAACGCCCTGAAGACGGTCGCCCTGAACGATGTCAGCTTCACCGTGGAGGATGGGGAGTTTCTCGGCATTATCGGCCATACCGGTTCCGGCAAGTCCACCCTCGTCCAGCATCTGAACGGCCTGCTGAAGCCTTCCTCCGGCCAAATCCTCATAGACGGCGAGGACCTGAACGCGGAAAAAACGGACCGGCGCGCCCTCCGCCAGCGCATCGGCCTGGTGTTCCAGTATCCGGAATACCAGCTCTTTGAGGAAACGGTGGAGAAGGATATCGCCTTCGGCCCGAAGAGCATGAAGCTTCCCGAGGCGGAAATTGAGGAGCGGGTTTCCTGGGCCCTGGAGTGCGTCCATCTGGACCGGGAAACCGTCGGCAAAAAGAGCCCCTTCGAGCTTTCCGGCGGCCAGATGCGCCGGGTGGCCATCGCAGGCGTGCTGGCCATGAAGCCCTCCGTCCTGATCCTGGACGAGCCTTCCGCCGGCCTGGACCCCATGGGCCGGGACGCGATTCTCACCATGGTGGAGGAGCTCCACGCCCGGGACCATATCACGATTCTGATGGTTTCCCACAGCATGGACGACATGGCCCGTCTGGCCACGCGCCTGCTGGTGATGTCGGAGGGAAAAATCGCCGCCGTCGGCACCCCGCGGGAAATCTTCTCCCAGCCGGAGCTGCTGTCCTCCATCGGGCTGGACGTGCCCGAGGCTGCGCGCCTCTGCGCCCGCCTGCGGCAGGAAGGCTATGACCTGCCCGCCGACCTTTACCGGCCCGAAGAGCTGAAGGAGCACCTGCTCCGCCTCTTCGGCGAAAGGAAGGAGGGAGCCGGATGCTGAGCAACATCACCCTGGGTCAGTATTATCCCGTCGACAGCCGGGTCCACCGGCTGGATCCCCGCACGAAACTGATTCTGTCCATCGTCTTCATCGTAGCCGTCTTCCTGGCGAAGACCTGGGTCGGCTACGGTCTGCTCTTCGCCTTCATTGTTCTGGCGGCCCGGCTTTCCAATGTGCCGCTGAAGATGCTTTTCCGCGGACTCAAGCCCCTGAAGTGGATCCTGATCATCACCTTTCTCCTGAACCTCTTCTTCACCCCCGGCGATACCGTCTGGGTTTCCTTCTGGGTCATCCGCATCACGAAGGAGGCCTTCTTCCAGGCCCTGTTTTATTCCCTGCGCCTGGTGTTCCTGGTCATCGGCACTTCCCTTCTGACCCTGACCACTTCCCCCGTCGCCCTCGCAGACGCGATGGAAATCCTGCTTTCCCCCCTGAAGGTGATCCATTTTCCCGCCCATGAGCTGGCGATGATGATGACCATCGCCCTCCGCTTCGTCCCCACCTTGCTGGAGGAGGCGGATAAAATCATGAAGGCCCAGATGGCCCGCGGCGCGGATTTCGAAAGCGGCAACCTGATTACCCGGGCGAAGGCCATGGTGCCGCTGCTGGTACCGCTCTTTGTCAGCGCATTCCGCCGGGCGTCGGACCTGGCCATGGCCATGGAAAGCCGCTGCTATCACGGCGGCGAGGGACGCACCCGCCTGCGCGTACTGAAGTTTACCCGCAACGACGGCATCGCCTGCCTCGTCGTGGCTGCCCTGGTCGCCCTGCTGATCCTGGAGGGTATCCTGCTTTGAAACGCATTCTGCTCACAGTCGAATATGACGGGACCGCCTATGCCGGCTGGCAGCGCCAGCTGAACGCCCTCGCCGTGCAGCAGGTGCTGGAGGAAGCCCTGGCTGCCGCCTGCGGCCATCCGGTCACGGTCACCGGTTCTTCCCGCACAGACGCCGGGGTCCACGCCCTGGACCAGCGGGTCCATTTTGATACGGGCTGTTCGATTCCCCCGGACAAATATCCCTTCGTGCTGAACAACCTGCTGCCCCCGGATATCCGGGTCACCACCGGCCGCGAGGTTCCGCCGGATTTCCATGCCCGTTTCCTGACCTCCGGCAAAACCTATACCTACCGGATCATCAATTCCCGCCACGGCAGCGCCCTGAAGCGGAATACCCACTGGCATATTCCGGTGCCCCTGGATTCCACCCCGGTGCTTGAAGCCCTGAAGGCCCTGCCCGGCACCCATGATTTTGCCGCCTTCCAGGCCGCCGGCGGCACGGCAAGGACCACGGTCCGCACCCTGACACAGGCGTCCCTCGTCACGGACGGCCCCGAGTGGGTGCTGACGGTCTCCGGCAACGCCTTCCTGTATAATATGGTCCGGATTATCGCCGGCACGGCCGCGGAAATCGGCCTTGGCAAGCTCTCTCCGGATGCCTTTTCCCGGGCGTTTCAGACTTTGGACCGCCTCGCCCTGGGCATGACAGCCCCTGCCCACGGCCTGGAGCTGACGAAGGTCTTTTATCCGGAGGCCGCCTTTGTCTCCCCCGCTTCCCTGCGCTGGCATGAGGAGGATTGAGCCATGGTCCGCCTGACGAATTTTCCCGTTCCCCTGGATACCACAGAGGATGCCCTCCGCGCCTTGATCCTGAAAAAACTGAAGTGCCCGCCCGCTTCCCTGCTGTCTTTCTCTGTTGTCCGCCGCAGCGTGGACGCCCGGGATAAGCAGGATGTGCATTTTGTGCTCTCGGTGGACCTGGCGCTGAAAAACGAGGAAGCCTTCCTGAAAAAGTGCCGCTTCCTCTCCCCAGTTCCCGCTCCCGCTGTGCTGCCCCTGCCCCGTTCCCGGCTGCCCTTCCGGCCGCTAGTGGTCGGAGCCGGCCCGGCCGGCCTTTTTGCGGCCCTCACCCTGGCACAGGCCGGCGCCCGACCGATCCTGGTGGAACGCGGCCGGCCCGTGGAACGCCGCACGCAGGACGTTGCCGCCATGGAACGGGAGGGCATTCTGGATCCGGAGTCGAACGTGCAGTTCGGCGAGGGCGGCGCCGGCACCTTCTCGGACGGTAAGCTCACCTGCGGTATCAAATCCCCGTATCTCCGCCAGGTGCTGGAAACCTTCGTGGCCCACGGCGCCCCGCCGGAAATCCTCCCGGACCCCAAGCCCCATGTGGGCACAGACCGACTGAAGGCCGTGGTCGCCTCCCTCCGCCGGGAAATCCTTTCCCTCGGCGGCGAGGTCTTCTTTGAAACCCGGATGGAAGAGCTGATTCTTCGGGAGGGCCGGGTTGCCGGCGCTATCGTCTCCTGTCATGGCGTTCGCCGGGAAATCCTTACGGAAGCCGTTCTCCTCTGTGTGGGCCATTCCGCCCGGGATACGCTCCACAGCCTCTTTTCCCAGGGGGTAGCCATGGTCCAGAAGCCCTTTGCCATGGGCGTGCGCATCGAGCATCCCCGGGCCATGGTGGACCGCTCCCAGTACGGGCGCTTCGCCGGACATCCGGCCCTGGGCGCCGCCTCCTACAAGCTCATCTGCCATACGCCGGACGGCCGTGGGACCTATACCTTCTGCATGTGCCCCGGCGGCCGGGTCATCGCTGCCGCCTCCGAACCCGGCGGCATCGTTACCAACGGCATGAGCCTCTTCGCCCGCGATGAAGCGAACAGCAATTCCGCCCTTCTGGTCGGGGTGCAGCCGGAGGATTTCGGCAGCGACCATCCCCTGGCAGGCATCGCCCTCCAGCGTTCCCTGGAACAGGCGGCCTTCCGCGCTGCCGGCGAAACGTACCGCGCCCCGGCCCAGCGGGTGGAGGATTTCCTCCTCGGCCGCGAAACCAACGCCTTCGGCGAGGTGGTTCCCTCCTATCGTCCCGGCGTGACCCCCGCAGACCTGCGGGCCGTACTTCCGCCCTTTATTGTCGAGAACCTCCGCCGGGGCATCCGGGCCATGGACGCCCAGCTGGCCGGGTTCGCCATGCCGGACGCGGTGCTCACAGGCCCTGAAACCCGCTCCTCCTCCCCGGTGCGGCTTACCCGCGGTGAGGCGGGCCAGGCGGATTCCGTTCCCGGCCTTTATCCCGTCGGGGAAGGCGCGGGCTATGCCGGCGGCATCGTCTCCGCCGCGGTGGACGGCATCGGCGCCGCCCGTAAGCTGCTGGGCTGACCGGCCAAATCCCATATCACAAAATCAGGCAGCGGGCCTATCGGCTCCGCTGCCTGAAATTTTATTCTGTTCCCTTATGGTTGCTGATGCTTCGTTTCCGGTGGTTCCGGAGCCATTCCCGAAGGGTCAGTCCTTCAGGATGCCAGCCTCGTGCAGCACGCGGCATACGGTCACAGTACGGTTCATGATCATATTGGCCAGCACTTCCGCGGCAGTCGCCGGATCGTCCGGATACAGTTCCGCGAGCGCTTCCCTGCGGGCATTGATCAGGTCGTCGAAGGCCATGCGGTCGGCCGCGATCACCGTACGCTGTTCCGCATCCGCGGACAGGTACCAGGTGTCGTACATGGAGTTCAGCTCCAGCAGCCAGTTGCCCTGGGCCCGCAGCCATGCCAGCTCCCGGTCGCTGTCGTCCGCGGCGATATCCAGCAGGTACTGGGTCAGCTGCATGGTCAGCGTGTGGTTCTCGCACTGGTCGTCGACGAAGCGCGCCGCACCCGCTTCACTGTAAGTCACGGACCGTGCGCATTCGTCGCTGCTGTTGCTCTTGGCCAACGTGCTGTGGGTGCCTTCCAGACGGTCGGGCCGGCTTTCCGGCGCGGCGTGCAGCTCGTAGCACAGGCCGACTACCTTGTCCATCCGCTCTTCCATGGCAATGGTTTCCGCCGTCTGGGCATCGCAGACCAGGGCCATGGAGGCTTCCAGCGCGGCAGCCTGGCGGCTGAAGGCGGCCTGCTCATTTTCAGCAATCCGCTTCTGCTCGCCTTCCGTCGCGTCTTCCCATTCCTTATACAGTTCGTCGATATCCTTTTCCCACAGGGCCTTCGCCTCGCCGGGCCTGCCTTCCTCCAGCAGCTTTCCGGCCGCCTCCGCGGTTTCGGCGTGTTCCTTGCATTCACTCAGGTCGCGCTGGGTCACACCGTCGCCGACAGCCGTCAGCGTGGTTTCGCAGGCGTCTCCCTCCAGGGCCACGGGCTTGGGCTTCCGCTTCGCCGTTTCCTCCGCCGTCGGCACAGTCACCGGCTCGGAGTAGGTATCGAAGTATTCCTTCTTGTCCAGGGTCCAGTACGCATCCGCCATGTTGGTCACCACGGTGTTTTCCACATCATAGGGACCGACCACGAAGGTGAAGTGGGTCTGGAAGGTCTCGCCGGCCTTCAGGGTTTCGCCGGTATGGATCGTACGATATCCGTTGGTGTCGATCTCCGCCAGCGAATCCCGGATGTCCATTTCCTGGATGTCCTTCTCGGTGTTGTTGGCCACCTCGATCAGGTACCGGATCTCCTCGCCGTCCTGGTAATACTTGCCGTTGGCCGGCGTGCTGATCACGGTCTTGGTCACAAGAACGCCGTCCTCATCCGGGAAGCCGCAGGGCACCTTGGCCTGGGCCAGCACGTTCTGCCGCTTGGTCTTGTCCGGATCCTTGTAGCTCGCCTGGGCGGTGTTGATCATCTTCTTATGCTTGGCCTGGACATAGGTGGCCTTGGTCTTGAAGATGACGGTCGCGCTCTTGGAGGGCGCCAGGGATGTGATCTTCTTGATCGGCTTCGTCTTGCTTTCCAGCCAGTCATAGATCTCGATGTCGGTAAAGGTCCGGGTGGTGGGATTCTGAATCGCGATCTCGAAGGTTACTTCCTCACCCGGCACGTAGAACTTGCCGTTCGCCGGCGCGCTCATCTCCGTCTTGGCAATGTACAGCGCGTCGGTGTTCTTGCCCACGGGCGCCTTCGCAGTGGCCTTGGACAGCTTCTGCTTCCCATCAGCCCCGGTGTAGGAAACCAGCGCGGTGTTTTCCAGGTCGCTGTAGGTCAGGTCCCCGGTCTTCACCTTGTATTCCACGGTGTATTTCTTGGTTGCGCCGCCGCTCAGGGTCGGAATGGTCTTCTTCCAGGTACCGAACAGCGCATCGGTCAGAATCACGTTCTTCACGCTGCTGGAGGTGCTGTTGGTCACGGCGATCTCCCACTGGATGGTTTCGTCCGTCACGAAGAAGAGCCCCTTCGGCGAGTTCTTCACCGACTTGGTGATCTTTATCTCTTCCTCGGACGGCGGCGTCCATCCGCCGCTCCCGGTTCCGGAACCGCCGGTACCGCCCATGCCGGCGCTGGCCGCGTTCACGAACAGTACCTTGTTGGATTCGACGTTGCCGCCCATCTTGCCCCGGGCGATGAACCCGAAGGTGAATTTCCCGGCCAGGGCATCCTTCTTGGTCACAATGTAGGTATAGGTTCCGGATACGGACTCCCCGGCCGCCAGGTCCGCGGGAGCGTCGATCTCCGTATCGCTCTTTTTATTCGGCGTCAGCCCGCTGAACCAGTATACCTTCAGATTCTTGGCTGCGCTCTTGCTGGCCGCGTTGGTCAGCGTCCACTTGTATTCGATTTCGTCGCCGACGCCATAGTAGGTCTGCTCAGCGGAAACCTGCTCCACGTCCAGCGTCAGCTTGGCGCCCTCGCCGCCTTCCTTGATGGGCTTGCCCATCTTTCCGAGCAGCCCCAGGATCTTCAGCAGCCCGGGCCACGCGATACCGTCCTGCTTATGTTTCAGCTCCCGCTGCACCCGTTTGACTGCCGCCACGGTATCCTTGTCAAACTTGCCCGTGGTTTTTCCGGAGAACATGCCCATGGCCGCCAGCGTCCCCTGCAGCTCCTTGACCGCCGCGGGGTCGTTGTCCAGGTCCTTGGCCAGCGTGCCGTCCGGATAGAAGTCTTCCGTCTTCTTCTTTCCGCAGAACCGGCACGCGGAGTGCCGTTTGCCCTTGGAGAAGTCAGTGGGCTCCTTAGTCACTTCCCATTCGCCGTATTCGTGGTCCACCTTCGGGAGCTCTTCATGCATCTTCTTTCCGCAGTAGACGCAGCTGGCTTCCTTCTGGCCCCGCGTTTTGCACGTAGGCTCCTTGATGACGACCCATTCGTCCGCCGTGTGCATGGTCTTTTTGATTACCTTGGTCTCCAGCTCGCCGCAGACGGCGCAGCGGTGCTGCCGCTTGCCCTGCTCGCTGCAGGTGGCTTCCTTCACGGTCTTCCAGGCGCCCCATTTGTGGTCCGTCCTCGGAATGGACTGGGTATCGGTCGTCCCGCAGACGGAGCAGGTCCGCGTCTGGGTTCCGGCTTCCTTACAGGTTGCCTCCTTGGTGGTCATCCAGCCACCCCAGGAATGGTCCTTCTTCGGGATGGTTTCGGTCTCTTTTCCTTCCCGGCAGGTTGTGCATGTCCGGGTTTTTTCGCCCGTCGATGTACAGGTTGCTTCCTTTGTCACTTCCCACGGCCCCCAGGTATGCTCGTGCACAAATGTGCTCGGGGTTAGATCGTTTGTGTTATTGTTCACCGGCAAATTGTTTGTCGGCCAGTTCGCTGTGCCGAACATGATGGCATCCCCTTCAGCCATGGCTGATAACGGCATGATCCCTGCCATCATACAAAGCATCAGCGCCAGTGCCAGGATTCTGATTCCCAACTTTTTCATGGTGTTTTCCTCCTCCTTCGTCAGTTTGCTTCTTCTTTCTCTGCGGTCAGACGGCATTTCCGGCTATGAATGAAAACCGAATGAGCACCCCGTTTTCATTTTTTCAAAATGTCCGAACAACCATGTTTATCATACCAAAAAAGAAGCCAAAAGTCACCTGTGGCGGAAAGTGTTCATCAAATTGTCTGATTTTTTTCTGTTTTTTGGAAAAGAAGGCCTCCTGTCCTTGATTTTTCTTACTTTTTGTTCCTGAATTCTTGCCATTGCAGGAAATAAGTGTTATAATCCAGCTAAACACAATGCCCCCAGGGCAGAAAGGACGAATCGTATGAATAAAACTGAACTGGTCGATTTTATCTCTACCAAAGCTGAAGTTTCCAAGGTGGAAGCGCTGAAAGTGCTGAATACGACGCTGGACGGCATCAACGCCGGCCTGAAGAAAGATGGCAAAGTGGTTCTCCCCGGCTTCGGCACCTTCGAAGTCCGTACCCGTTCCGCCCGCGTTGGCCGCAACCCCCGCACCGGAGAGCAGATCAAGATCAAGGCCTCCAAGGTTCCCGCTTTCAAACCCGGCAAGGGCATGAAGGACAACCTGGCCAAGAAAAAGTAATCAGCCAAATATTCAAGGAGCCTGCATCCGCAGGCTCCTTTTTTTCCTTCGTTTCTGTTTCTTCGCCGTCCGTTATGCAAGTAGCCCCATCCGCATGGGCGGGCCGAGGCCCCGTCTGTTATTCCGCTTCCGTACAATTATATTTCCCGAAGCACTCCTGACAAACCTTCCGGTACCGGGTCCCCATCTGGTCCTCAATGCGGGCATTGATCAAATCGGTCGTCCGGCCGCAAAGCTCGCAGGTGCCCCGGTTTCCGCCCCGGTTCGACAGATACTGCGTGTACCCGGGCTTCGGAATCAGCTTGTCCATCATCTTTTCAACCTTCACATGGGTATCCCCGATGCAGTACAGCACCCAGGAAGTAAGCCAGCTGACAATCCAGCCGCCCACGAGAATGGAAACGCAGATCGGCCAGTCCAGAATGTTGCTGACAAACAAAAACACCGCAGACCCCGCGGACGCCAACATCCCGATCACAAAAATTGCCACTGCCAGTCCCCTGACTTTCCGACCGATGTCCTTAAACATATCCATGTCTCCTTTTCTGCTGTTTCTGCGCACGGCGCAAAGCGCCCTACCCCGCATCCTGTCTTATTACAATAACAGAATGGCCCATCCCTGTCAACAAATCAGCCGCTTTCAGAACACATTTTTGTATACCGTGAATCGCTTTTTAATGATATACTGAACCAGGCAGAAACGATGAACAGGATGAACACGGATGAACCATCCCCATCTGTTTGTCAGAATTCACGGAGGTTATGAAAATGGAGAAAAAACAGTCAAAGGGCATTCTTTGGCGGGTTTTGTTTGTGATAACCGCACTGCTGATGGCGACTGTCCTGGAGCTTGGAAAGCATACCGTCTGGGGCTGGATTCTGACTGCGCTTCTTCTGACCGGGTTCTGCTTTCTGCGTACAAAACGCTGGAAGACATTAAGCGCGGGTAAACGGATTCTTGCGTGGGTCTGTGTGCTGGGCGCCGGCTTTGCCGCGATTCTCTGGATTTCATGGCCTCCGGTGCAGGCTGTCCCTGCGGTAAAGGGATCCTCCCCCCAAACGACAGGTGTGATTCATGTGGCCCAGGGCGATCTCACAGGTGTCATGACAGCCGACGGAAAAGTCGAAGTATATGCCGGAATCCCCTACGCTCAGCCGCCTGTCGGGGTGCTTCGCTGGAAAGAGCCGCAGCCTGCGCTGCCCTGGGAGGGCGTCCTGGCTGCAGATCACTTCAAACCCATGTCCATGCAAACGCAGAATCTTCCGATCTATGATTCCCTGGCACAGATCATCGGATATCATGATTATGCGTTCTTTTCAACGGAAGACAATCATCGGGAGCCTGCCAGCGAGGATTCCCTGTACCTGAATATCTGGAAACCGGCAGGAGAAGCGCAAAACATTCCGGTACTGGTGTATATCCACGGAGGTTCTCTCCAGACCGGGCAGCCCTGGTATCAGGATTACAGCGGCGAAGGGTTGGCCCGGAACGGCGTCATTGTCGTCAACATGGGTTACCGCCTGGGCGTTTTCGGATTCTTCGCGGATGAAGCGCTGGCGGCGGAGTCTCCCAACGGGACAACCGGTAATTACGGCCTGCTGGATCAGATCTGCGCTCTGCAGTGGGTACGGGATAATATTGCCGCGTTCGGCGGGGATCCTGACAACGTAACGCTGGCCGGAGAGTCAGCGGGCGCTGCCTGTGTGACCGCGCTTTCCACTTCCCCGCTGGCAAAAGGACTGTTTCGCCGGGTCATTGCGGAAAGTTCTACTGTAACAGCCAAAAACCCGGCACATTCCTTCCGGACAATGGACGCGGCGCTGAAAGCCGGGGCGGAAACGAAAAAACGCCTTGGGGTTCAGTCGATTGAAGAACTACGGAAACTTCCGGCGGAGAAGATCGTGGGAGAATTGTCCGCCCACCATCACATAACAGTGGACGGCTATGCGCTGACAGAAACGCCCTATGAATCCTATGAAAAGGGCGCATATCATCAGGAAGCACAGCTGCACGGATTCAACCGCGAGGAGTCGGAAGCTTTCATTCTCTTCGAGCAGGCAAACCTGAAAAACTACGAAGAAAAGGTACGAAAACTGTTCCTTGGGGATAATGCGGAAAAGGTTCTGCAGCTTTATCCGGCCGGATCGGACGCGGAGGCAAAGCGGAACTGGGCGGACATCTATTCGGCATTTTTCTTTACCTACGGCCACTCTGTCTGGGAAAAGCAAGCCGCAATGAACCGGATTCCTTCCTATGAATACTTCTTCACGAAAACAAACGGCCGTCTGGGGTGCTGGCACAGCGGCGAAGAAGTCTATTTCTATGGAAACATTCCGGAAAACTCCGGCCTCTACACATCGGATGACAGAACGTTGAGCGGGGTCATGCAGCAGTATTTTATCAACTTTATCCGAACAGGCAATCCGAACGGAGAATGGCTTCCGGAATGGCCGTCGAACACCGGCGCGGAAAACAGGGTGCTGGTGCTGGATACGGACATTCATATGGAAGAGGATCCGTTTGCCGGTCTGTATCCGATCCTGGATGAGGAGAACTGAGAACAGTTGTCGGGAGGGATGACCCATGGAGAAAGCGCGGGAATGGCGGTATCCGCTTTGCGTTTTTCTGGCTTCGGTCTGTTTCAGCACCGGCGGGCTTTTCATTAAATTGATTCCCTGGTCGCCATTGGCCATCAACGGCGCCCGGAACCTGATCGGAGCAGCGGTGATCGGGATTTATCTTCTTGCGACCGGGAAGAAAATCATCTTTAATGCCCGGGTGCTGGTCGGAGCACTCTCCATGATCGGCGTGACAACGCTTTACGCGATTGCAAACAAACTGACCACCGCAGCCAACGCGATTGTCCTGCAGTTTACGGCGCCGGTTTTCGTGATCCTTTTCATGGCCGTTCTTTATAAACAAAGACCCGGAAAGGCGGATGTAGCAACCTGCCTCGCCGTTCTTCTGGGGGTTGTGCTGTTCTTTGTGGACGGCATCCGGGCCGGGAACCTTTTGGGAAACGTGATCGCGGTTCTTTCCGGAGTCTGCTACGCCGGGGTTTTCATGATGAATACCGGAAAGAATGCAGATGCCATTTCTTCCTGCTTCATCGGACAGCTGGCCGCCGGGGTGATTTTCACACCCTTCTGCTTCCGTGAAACGGATTTCTCATTTCCCGTGATCGCGGCGGTAACCGGGTTGGGCGTGATTCAGGTGGGGCTCGCATATATTCTGTTCACGATCGGAATCCGGCATACGCCGCCGGTCACCGCGAGCCTGCTGACCGGGCTGGAGCCCATTCTGAATCCGCTTCTGGTCGCTGCTTTTTACGGGGAGAACGTTTCGGCGCTGTCTGTGATCGGATCCGTGATCGTTGTTTTTTCCATTATTGCGTACAACGTTTACCTGTCAAGAAAAAGACAGCCGGCCGAAGCAGTGCAATAGCATGGAATGATGGGCAGCTACGGATGTGCTACATACCTGGGGCATGCAGAGCAATCATTCCCGCAGGCAGCGATTATCTTCTGTTCCCTGTTTGTTTTGTTCATATCATCAACAATGTGCGTCGGCTTTGCGGTCATTTCCACCCAGGCTGGAATAAAGCCGCTTTTCACGGCATTCCGAACCGACCGGATATTTGACCAGGCAGAGCAATAGAACGGAACTTTCTCCCGGTCCATGATTGCTTTTGCGAGCGTGTTTGTCAATGCAGACGCGATTCCGTTCCGCCTGTATTCCGGCAGCACATCCACGCCGATCTGCCACATCTCTTCGCAGTCCGCTGAGCAACCTGCAAGGCCGACAAGTTTCCCTTTATCATACGCTCCAACACCGAGGACATCCAAATGCTTCCTGTCCCTGCAAAGCGCATTTCCCCATTCCGGCAGGTACAAATTCTCAAAATCCGCAGAGCCGAGCATGCGCATCTCATAAGCGCAGGACAGTTCCTGAGCTCTGTTTGCATCAAAGAGATAATACTCCGCCATAAAACAGATTTTATGGCCTTTTTCCGCCAGACGATCATTCAGCCAGTGCATATTCGGTGTTTCAAAGCAATGGAAGAACTCATACCGACCTATGTACTCGGATACCAGGCCGGCCACCTCGTCTGTCACTGCCGCCACGATATTGTTTCCATACGAAACCAAATGGCAGGTGATCGGCAGTTTATAATACTTGCGTGCGTTCGCGCCAAGGCGGAAGGGAACGATCACGTTTTCGCCGGACCCGAAACTGTCCGGGGCGCAACCCATATCCTCCGCGGATTGCTCCATCGCAACTTCCAGCATATCACGATTCATCATTTTGGGCATCATCCTCCCCAGCCCACCGTTTCCATGGTTATATCTGCCATCATATCAAAGATCGAATTACCGATCAGGCGATTTCACCATTGCCCGGCCGTTTACCGTTTGAAAACCATATTTCTCATACAGTCCATGCGCATCCATTGTCAGCAGGAGGCCGCGAAGGCATGTATATTCCGGCTGCGAGACAATATGAGATACCAGCAATTTTCCAAGTCCCCTATGTCGATAATCCGAATCGATGATCACATCGGCAAGGTAATAGGTGGTTGCAAAGTCACTGATTACCCGGGCGAACCCAACCAGTTTCTGTTCGTCATTCAGCCAGATGCCATAGCAGGATGAGTTTTCCATGGATTTCCGGATCTGTTCTTTGGAGCGATTGTTCGCCCAGTAGGTTGTTTTCAGAAGCCGAACAACTTCATCAATATTGATTTGGTCAGCACCTTCAATGATCCTGAAATCCATTCCAGCCGTTTCCTGCAGCATGATCTTCATATATCCGCAGGTAAACGGGAAGAAATCAAACTTCTCCGTGCCTGTATGGATTGCGCCATAACCTTCATACCATTTCCGGAGAACTGTGTTTTCTTTCACGATGCTCAGCTTCATCACAGTACACTTCTGCTCTTCCGCTGTTTTCATTGCGTGCTGAAGCAGTTTGCCACCAATTCCCCTATGGCGATATTCAGGAAGCACAGAGAGATTGCCCAGCTCACATTCATTCTGATCCCTGAGCAGCAGTGAATAATAGCCGCAGAGCCCGTCGTCCTCTTCGTACAGATACATAAGCCTATGCTCTCCGTCCATGTGCCAGAGCAATCTTTCTTCTGTGGTGGCAAAAGCCGTAAAACGGGGAGCATTTTCCCGAGTAAAACCGAACTCATCCGCAACAGTCTGAAAGCTTTTTCTGATCAAATCCGCACAGGCTGAAAGCTCTTCACGTCTGACTTCTCTGATCATTTTTTATTTCCTCCTTCTCAGCCCTGTGGAACAGCCGCAGGCGCTGTGCGTCCGATCCATTTTTTCTGATACTCCGACCTGACCATCACATCTTTGATGTAATACCCTGAGCCTATATCGCCGATAAGTGTTGCCATTCACCAGTCCAGCGAAGCCATGGGGATAAATCCCCTCGCCTGCTGTCCGTTTACGTACGCTTCAATATATGCCAGCGTCATATCACTTCGGCGATAATCCGCCAACAGGTAGACGGTGGTGCCTGGTTGCAAAACCGTGATGGTTGAATAAAAATGCGCCGGGTCGTCGGTCATATTTGCATCGGTATTGACCGTAGCGGGAATATAGGGAAATTGCAGGGAATTATATGGCACCGGCCCCTGGATATCCTCGCCGCAGATATATCCGACCCGGGTGATCCGTTTGCTGTTCTCATAAATGATCAGGTACCAGCCATTTTCCCCGCCGGCACAATAGACTCCTCCGACCATTCCGACAGAAGCTTTGCCGTTTGCCCCACGCCAGGATTTCTTTGACGGAGCGGAATAAACATTGAGGATCTGGTTCTTCTCGAAGGCAAAGTCTTCAAACTGGAGACGGGGATACGCGGTTGGCCAGTCTGAATCAGAAGATCCCCGGTTTGCGCCTCCGTTGTTTCGTGGCGCATTATTTACAGTTGAAGGCTGTTTCGTGGCAGTTGGCGCGTTGTTGACAATGGTCAGCAAATCAAACCGGACATACCCGGTTCTCCCGTCCTTCAGCTTTACCAGGTACCATTGCGTCCCGTTATCGTCATAGGAGGAACCGATAATGGTAACAGACGTGCCGGCTTTCTCGATCTGGGCAACGCGTTTGGAGTCCCCTTTGGGTTCTTTTCTGACATTGACTTTCTGAATGTTGGTTTTTGCGGAGACAGGATAAGCGGATGATGTTGCCGGAGTGGGCACTGCAGCCGAATATCGTTCCGCAGCAGGCGTTTTCTGCGGCGCGGAAGTTGGCTGTAACAGGATGTTGTCTGTCGTGCTGATCCCTTCGGCAAAAGTACCGGAAACTGCGATGATGAACAGGACAAGTGCGGCCAGACAGCCGATGAGTCGCTTCATAGGGTTAACACCTCCGGATGGTTCATCATTTTTCCATGGCTTGTGGAAAAATCAATTTGTTTCAAATCCAATGCTGAAATTCCTGCTTGTTATTTCTCCGCAAAGCTGTCAAAATCCTTTATTGCTGAGGGCGTCTGATATATGATCAGGTCACTTTCTCCTTTCTGCAGTGCTTTCAACAATTCGGTTCTGAAGGTGAAGATGAAAACATCCCTGGTAAGCACAAAGCTTACCAGGGAAAAACACACCCATCCGCCGATTCCGTTATTACGGTTCTTGGGTCTGCATTATCTCGTCACTTCCGTATCGAAGATCATCTTCTTACAGTCCGGGCAATACCAGGATTCAATGGTGAACGTTGTCAGCGTTCTCCTTGCCGCGGTTACCGTTCCTGAACCTACAATTGCATCCATGAGACCGGCCTTCTTCTCGCCCTGTTTCCAGGTAACCGGGCTTCTGCCATCGCCGGAGAGGATTCCTGCTTTCATCTCTCTCCCACAGCATGGGCAGGGCATGCTTACAGCACCTCCGCCAGCTTGTCCAGGAATGCCTGCTCACCGAATGTATTGATTTTAAAGAACACTGCCTGGGATCCACCGGAAGTGATCGCGCTCAGATGAATTATTCCATCCTTTCCCTGGAACAGTGTCACGCTGAGGGAGACACGATTGGATCCCAGTGCACTGTATCTCTCGAACACTCGTACCGAGCAGCGGCATCCGTCACTGATGAAATCGCTGCCATCCTCCAAAGACGCCGAAACACTGCCCTTCATGATCCCATGCTCGATATTACTGAGGATCAGGTCAAAATCGCCGGTCAGCATCCTTTCCATCTTGGCCAAAGCTCTCACCTCTTATTCCGAATCGTCCAATTCCAGTCCTCCACAGGGTCCTGCCTTTCATAATCCTTACTTCTTCACACATGGCTGTACTTCCGAGCCGAATTGTACTTTGGGTCATCCTCCGGAAACTGAATGGTCGGGACATTTGCCATCATAGCGTTCCACCTCTCCCGGCGGTCCACGTTCTCCCGCTCCGCTACAGTCACCACAGCCTCCTGCTGATGGCACGCTGCTTTCATGCTTTCAGCTCTCCGCTGAAGCCGTGCTTCCTTCCTTGCCTGTACGGCCTCATGGATTTCAGCAATCCGCTGTTCGCGTTCAGCCCTCCTGGCTTCAATCTTTGTATGAATGGCCTGTATCTTCTGCTCGTGCTCTGCCTTACGGTTTTCCAGGATCGCTTTCTTCAACTCTTTGTCCATGGGATTGCTCCTGCAAATCAATCTGGTTCGGGGCCTACCGGTTTGATGGCTTGCTCCCGGACCATGGCTGTATCTTACCATGGAGGAGCAGCGGAAAACAGAACGGGATCGGAGAAATACATATCCATATTTCTGCAGGAAAAGAAAAAAAGCCCTGGCAAGTTAATCCACCTGTCAGGGAGAGAAGATATATTTTCGATTTCACGTATGAACGGCCCGGTTCACGCCAAGTATTTTTCTCCGTTTACAGATAGGGCTTCAGCCTTTCAAAGACCGTTCGATATGCAGCCGCGTCAAAGTGGATGCCATCTTCCGTATGCTCGATCTGCAGATTGCCTGCCTCATCCTTCAGCCCATCGTTTACATCAATGTAGTGGAAACAAAATTCCTCCGCCAGCGACGCAACCATGCGGTTTGCCCTGGCTATATTCCCGTTGGTGCGAACCTGCATTCCCGGATTCTCCTTTGCACCCGGTGCATTCCCATTCACAGGATAATACGCCATCATATAGACAACTGTATCCGGAAGCCTGTCCCTGATGATCGTGCAGATTTTCCGATAGTTTTCGGACAGATGTTCAAACCAGTCTTCGCCCTCCGGCATGGGACGGATATCATTGGTACCGATATTGATGAAAAGCTTCGATGGCGCAAGGTCCAGCAGCACATCGTCTATCGCTTTCAGAAACTCATCTGTCGTATAGCCGCCGATTCCACGGTTATATGCCGTTGGATAACCTTCAGTCGCGCAGTACTCCGAAATGGGAAACTGTTCCATCAGGGAGGACCCGGTAAACAGCGTCTGTCCTTTCCGAACAAAGGCATTCTGCTGATGATAGTTTTTCCGTTTCTTTTCTTTCTCATGTTCAAAGTGAGGTGCCTGAGACTGCATCATCTGCTGCCTGACTTCTTCAATGATTTGTTCGCGTTCGCTCATCGTGATTTTCTCCTTCTTCATCCATTAAGGCTACCAAGGAAAGCTTCCGGTTCATATTCTGTCCGTTAACCGGCATTCATTTTCGCCTTTCAATTCGACAGACACAATCTCCCGCGTCGGCCAGAAAGCGCACAGATGTAATCGGGTTATCTTCCCGACAAGCGGGTGAAAAGAATTCAGGAGCAGAGGTAACGCATTGCAAATGATCGCCGGTTCATCGATCAGCAGAGTTATATGAGGCGTCCACGGGTGCTCCGGATCCGGATTCATATCACATGCATCGTGAAGCAATTCCAATTTCGCGTTTCTTTCAGGTCCTCCAAACAATACCTTCCCTGGAGCAAATATCCCAATATGGCTGATATGCACTTGGATCGGTGAAAACTCACCGGCAGTTTTTTTCGTCAGTTCAATCGCCTTTTGCTCCTGCTCCAGGGGAAATGTCGCCAGACTGATATGAAAAGGAAGTCCCTGTGTCTGGATTCCGATGAATCCTGCATTTTTCAACGTGTTATACCACTCGGACATGGTGTTTTGAGTATTTTCATCCAAGTCTGCCATCAGCGTCAAAAACTGTTCTGCCATCTTCCCACTCCCAACTATGCTTTTTCAGGCCCCGCCGTTATTGTACTTCCCTGACATCCTTATGCTCAATGTGCTTCAGTGTCTCCGTACTGCTCATTCTCCATTGGTATAGCGATCTCTGCTAAACTCATTCTGATCGCATTCCCTTCTCTGAATGCGCAAACGACAAATAACACTTTTCCGACCGTGTCAAGGATATCATATCATGGGCGGAGAAACGCTGCAAGCGTTTGTTCTCCTTTGACCGAAGCTTCTCTTGTATGGTATTATTAGATTCGGAATTTCACTCAGAGCAGGAGGTTGATCTGTTGTGGAACTGTTTGATCTTTACACCGCCGATCGGGTAAAGACGGGCCGAACAATGGTCCGAGGCGAACCGACGCCGGAAGGATATTATCGCCTGGTTGTTCACGTCTGTATCTTCAATCCCGAAGGACAGATGCTGATCCAACAGCGTCAGCCTTTTAAGCAAGGCTGGTCAAATCTGTGGGATATCACTGTTGGCGGCAGCGCCATATCCGGAGACAGCAGTCGTTCGGCAGCGGAACGGGAAACGCTCGAGGAGCTGGGGCTTTCCATTCACCTGACTGACGTCCGCCCGACGATAACGATTTACTGGGAACACGGCTTTGACGATTATTATATCCTGACGCAGGAGGTGGATCTGGACTCATTGCATCTGCAATATGAAGAAGTGCTGGCAGTACGATGGGCCACCCTGGAAGAGATTCTGAAGATGATCGATGACGGACAGTTTATCCCCTATGAAAAGAGCCTGATTGAGCTGCTTTTCTTCCGCAGGAATCATCGCAGTTCGCATACCAGAAGCGATCATGTTCTGCCCTCGCATGGTTGAAAAAACTAACAGATTGGAAGATTATATAACCTGCTGGCTTGAATGACCGGACAGGTCGTTGGGGAAAGGCCACCCCGTTTTGCAAAACCCTGATATGGAAGAAGTGGTTTTATATGTATGAAACATTGGTTGGAGAACATATTGTTCTGCGGAAAGCAAAAGAAAAAGACGCCCTTTCCATGCTGAAGCATGTCTGGGGAGATGAAGAAGTATACCGGTGGATGCTGTACCAACCCACACTGACGGAACCGGACGCTGAGGAAAGGTGCAGAAGAAGTATCCAGTTTCAGAAAGACCATCTGGCATGGTTTGTTGCATTAAAGGATACGGATGAAGCCATCGGCCTGTGCGCCATCAGGGAAAACACGCCGGGACACTATGAGGAATCCGGCATCTGTATCGGGACGGTGTTTCAGGGGAAGGGATACGGAAAGGAAATTGTTTCCCTTCTGCTGGAGCTGGTCTTTATCCGGCTGGGGGCTGAAGATGTCCGGTATGGGTATTTTCAGGACAACATCAAATCAAAGATGGTTGCTGAATATTTTGGATTTGTTTATGATCATACGGAAGAAATGGTTCGTCCATGGGATGGGTCCCCAAAAAAGATCGATTCCTGCCTTCTGACCCGCGACAGATATCTCGCGCGGTAATGCTATAGCTCCTTTTCCCTGAATTATTCACGGATATTCGCCACCACGAAAAAAGCCTGCTGAAGTGCTGACATTTCAGTTCGAGGCACTGAAGTCAGCAAAAGCAGACTGAACAAAGTGAAATCTGAAGCCCCAAAAGGGCAGATAACCCCCAAAG
>JAFRBK010000033.1 GCA_017404985.1 Clostridia bacterium
ACATTCTTATCCTACTGGGACGAAGGTATCTGATGAAGATTATGATGGTATACTTATCGAGCATCTTGAGACAAATCCCAGCTGGAATTATGTTATCAAAGGACTGAAACATGATCAGGATGTTTCGTGACTAATCCTAAGATCCCATTCAATGGGAGATCGTCCTCCGTTCACCTGATCCAGATTCTCTTCGTCCAGGGGCTTCATTTCATTCTTCTTTTCCATGTTCTCATCCTCCGTTTCCGTCATGATTATTTGTTGTGGGTTTTCCTGCATTCATTTACGTGGTCCTGGTAATCGGATGATCTCTTATCCCTGAGAAGGAATGCCGCACCGCAATAAGGGCATTTAAGGTTATCAGAGACTGACATCCCTCCGCTCACCATATCCAGCATTTCTTCGTCCAGGGGCATCATTTCGTTCTTCTTTTCCATGTTCTCATCCTCCTAATACATGATCTCATTATTATATACGCACCAGCCGGAAGCCATGGCAGCGACAAATCGAAAAAAGCAAACAAACTTTTTTTACTTGTGCAGTTGGAAGGGCATATGGACGTTCCGCTTATTGTTTATGGTTCCTGCACTTCTTCCCGGGAAGCATGATGATCCCAATCATTCCAAGGACTGACATCACGCCCCAAAACACCGGGTTCGCCTCATCCCCGGTCTTCGGAACGCTGGCAGGTGCAGTGGTGGAAGACGTCTCCGGTGCCGGCGTGGCTGACGGTACAGGCATTTCTCCGCGAATGGTAAAGGTAAACCGTTTCTGTAGATTGTTCCGATAATAACTCTCTGTAAACAGCCGGGCCTTGTTTAGATCCAGCATTACGGTATAGGAACCGGGAAGCCAGGTTTCCGGCATTCCGTCTTTCTCGTTCAGATGGATCATGAAACCTGTTTCATCCTGATGCATCAATTCGCCTTCGCAGACATACCTTCCAGAGGCGGCAACGGTTCCGTCCTCATCCCGCACAACGCGCCAGTCAACCGTCACCTTCTGTCCGTTTCTGATCCCGTCATTCAGATCAATGGCGGACCTGTTGGCAATGAAGAAGTTCAGGTTTACGCGGGCTCCCGGATCAAAGGTTCTTACAGTTAGTTCCTTTTCATTCTTTCCCTGCATATCCCTGATTGCTTCCGTCCTGTCCGTGGTAAACAGCCCTTCCAGCGTCAGGTCAACAGTGCTGTAAACCTGCGCGTTTCCTTCCTCTTCCTCGTATGAGGCCGTCAGACCCTCTTTGTATATCGGTAGCCGGTTGATGTCGTATATGGCAATCGGATCACCCGAGCCGTATCCGACAACGTTCCAGTAGGGTGTATGATGAATATCCTCCAGCAGTTTCAGCGGATAAACGGTCACGGAATTCTTCCGCATTCTTCTGGACTCCCGCAAAAAAGTTTCGTCATAAACGGTATATCCATATTCATCCGTATGGCTGTGCGACGCCTCCTCCGCTCTTTCCGCGTCTGTCGGCGTCGCGTCATTGTCGGAATCGACAATCAGAATCGCCTGATAATAATCCTTGATGGACGAAGCAGATGGGTCCGTTATGATTCCGACAACGGAAACGGCATGCTCCGATTCTGCCAGTTCATCGTCAAGCACGGAACCGATGTTCGCCTGAAAAACGGAGGCGTCTTCCTTCGTCCAGTCGCACAGCTCCAGGATCCTGATCATCCCGGCGTCGTCAGGCAGATTGGTTCGTGTCTGGACCAGGGAGCTGACAAATTGTTTATCCAGGCCATCCAGCGGATCGTTGTCTTTTATCAGCGTCGCCCCCTGGGAATAAGTCAGATTGTAGTATTCTCCCATAAAAAACCAGTCCACCGCCCCCGCGATATTGCCGACTCCGAAGTTGCTGAACTTTGAAAAATAATACGCAAAAACCTCGTCCTCCGAAGCAAATTTGTTGCCCGTCTGTGGATTTACATAGTTCTTCGCCCAACCGGAATTCCAAAGCATGTTGCTGATGGAGCCAGCCCAGCAGTACCCGTTATCAATTTTCCGCTCCGGTTCATTATCGTATTTCTCCGCGTCCGTAAAAACCGTGTCAACCAGCTTCAGCGGCTGACTGCCGTAATGGCCTTCCAGCGCATTCTTCAGCACTTCCTTCTGCCCTTCCCGCACGCCGTACATGATCAGGTTCAGTTTCCGCCCGTCGCGCGCATCAAAAAGCAGATTCACCGATGTTATCGGCTGCGCAGCCGTTTCCGCGGGAGAATTCAGGTTCACTTCATCGGCCACAGCACCACAGATCGAAAAAAAGGACAGCGCAACCGCAAACAACACGTTTGCAATCCACACAGTTGTTCTACGCATTCTGACCCGAATCCCCCCTGACTTTTCCTGCCTGTTCATCAACCGGCATTCATTATTCTACACGATTCCTCTGCCAACCACAAGAAAGGTCAGATTACCAACCAGGCAAGGAAAGCGGCACGGAAAGGCAGGGAAAGCCAATTTGAAGCCTAAATTTATGCTTGACAAACCGAAAACAGGAACGTATAATATGCCTGTTGTCTGAAGGGGCATGGTGTAATGGTAACACGTGGGTCTCCAAAACCTTTGTTGAGGGTTCGAATCCTTCTGCCCCTGCCAGTGAGAGAAGCCTTGCAGCCGTTGAGTTGTAAGGCTTTTCTCGTGTTTTGGCCCTAAAACGAGTTTACCAGATTCGACAGGTTTTGTCTGATTTTTCTTCGTTTTTTCCATCTTTTTCGGACTTTTTTTCAAAAAATGCCCCTCAAATGCCCCTCAAAGAAAAATCCTATACCCATTGAAAATAAAGGCCAGAATGAGAACGAAAAAAAGGATTGACCCTCATTTGCCAGGTCAATCCTAAATTTTTAGTCCAAATCCAGCGCCTCAACCGCTGCTTCCTTCAGTGAATCGATGACGTGAACATAAATCCTGTACGTGATCTCAGTCGAACTGTGACCAAGCAGCTCAGAAATAATTTTGATGTCCACGCCCTTCTCAAACAGCCTCGTGGCGTAGGTGTGCCGGAGTGCGTGAACGCCAATCTTGCGGATCCCAACAGCAGCACACATATTTTCCAAAGTCTCCTCGAGAGTTCTGGGCAAAACAGCAGCCCCATCCTTATTGTGGATAATAAATCCTTCTGGCCTATACCCAGGAGCAGTTTTCAGATCTTCCAGAGCTGCCAGTGCAGCCTTATTCAGCGGAACTATTCGTCTGCTCTTTTCAGTCTTGGGCTTGTCCTGCAGGATCAGTTTATACTTTTTACCCTTTCCACTTCGATTTTTGACGCGGATAAGGTTCTTTGTCACACTGATCGTGTTTTTCTTCCAATTAACATCAGACCATTGTAATGCCAAAGCTTCTCCCATTCGAAGGCCGGTATTCAGGATAAGATCAACAGCGCCTCCGTTCACATACCTCCTTCTTTGAGGTGCAATTTTCCATCGCGTGTACAGAATAGACCGGAGTTTCTCTGTTTCCTCTTTACTAAGAGCTTTATCCTTTTCCCCGATAACAGTATACTCTGAAAAAGAATCTAGTTCGACTGTATTACTTGGCTTTGGTGCTTTCATCATTGCCATCGGATTGCTGGTTATTGCCTTTTTATGCACGGAATACTTCAGAAATTCATTTAAGGCGTTATAGGCTTTCTTAGCTGTTGACACAGAGAGCTTATCTTCCTCTATAATCGCGTTTATTACCTCTGATTGAATAATTGAGTCAGAAAGATCTGTAATGTACCGCCATCCAATTCTGGGAATGATCTGACAGTTTATCGTGGATTCGATTCTGTCGTAAGAAGAGGGCTTTAAATCCGGCTTTTTGCAGGTTTCAAGCCAGGCTTTAATCCCGTCTTCCAGCTTAACCCTATGCGTCTCAGCATAATCAGATTCGTGACGAAGCCTCCAGTCGTTCATTTTTTTGGTCACATCGCCTTTATTCCTGCTTTTACCGGAATAAAACATCTTCCGATGCATTTCCCCATCATCGGACCAATATCTAATACACCCAACATATTCCTGCCGTCTGGGGTCATAATAAACCGTTCCTTCGCCATTCGTTCTTTTTGCCATTTTGTTCTCGGCCTCCTTTCCTAAAAAAGGATCCAGCACTATATAAAGTGCCGGATCCCATGTTGTTGAAAATGTTTAATCCGCATGCTGAGAGCATGGCTCCGCAGCATCGGAATAATTATCAGAAAGGTCGCTCATCAGGATATTCTTGATCTTCAGTTTCAGGATTTTTGCAATATTTTTCAATCCTTGAGCGAAATCTGTCTTTATAGGCATCTATTGCAACTTGAGTGGATCTAATGGTTTCTTTTACTTTTTCCAGTTCTTCGACTGTTTCTAGTGTGCATTGCAAAAAGGCACTAGTTTGCCAATCCCAGTCTGAATCAAGATTAAATCTACCTTCTTTGATCAGCTTCTTTTTTTCTTCCCGTAGTGCATTAAGTATGACCTGGAGTTCAAGATCACCAACATATAGTGTATAACAATTATTTTTTACATCCGTGTCCCATAATAAATCCTTTACAACTTCTTCTATGCCCATATTCTGCATTAGCCTCCATCCGTCCTTTGAGAGCATCCACGGCTGAAACAATTGCTGAGAACCCTTTGCAGGTAGTCTTCTTCAGTACGGCGACAGCTTTGTCCATATCCTGTTCGTTCTCGAAAGTGAATGTCCTGACTTCCTGCTTTGTAACTCCTGACTGTACTCTGACGATAAACATAGAATTTCCCCTTTCTCCCCGTATTTGCCTGATAGGACAGCATTTCGTTCGGGGAAAAAAAAAGAGCCAGCCGGAGCTGACTCTGAGCGTGTTATTCTTTTGGTATTTCGGATTCTGGAACGACATCATAATCGACGAACGGGAGATTATTTGCTTCAACCCAGTTCCAGGCTGCTTCTTCCGACTCGAAAGAACCGAGAATGATTGCGATATCCGTTGCAATCGGACGAATTCTAACCTTGTATTTCATACCAACCCTTCCATTTCTGCACAGTACAGTCCACGATTGTGCTCAATTTCCTTGGCGACTGTCCGCATAACAACCGTCAACCATGAATCGGCATCGGTTTCAGAGTTGTCCTGTTCTGCCCAGGGCAACATCTTCTCCAGCTTCTTTGCTTCGGCTTCACAGTATTCGATATCTTCGTCGGTCATATCATGAGAAAGGTATTCCTGTTCACGAGTCATGTTCAAATCTCCTTTCAAAATGGCAAGAATCCATCAAACTTTGCCATCATCTCCGCGTTTGGCATCATACGATGCCGGAGCATCCGGTTCGCACCTTGGACTTTCATACCATTCTTGTCCCAGTGTATGCCGCACATTCTATCGATACGAGCGCGACGCAGGGCCTTCTTGTCTACCTTGTGCTCATTTATCTTCCATGTCTGGGCGTATGTGGGTGTTGCTCTGGTGATACTGTTGCCGGATTTGCCGTACAGCTCTCCAGTGAACACATCGACATAGCCGTCAGCAAGCAATTCATCCGCATCATCACAGGCTCCGATGCATACTGCTTCCCCGAGTGGTCTCAGGTAATGTGTGCCGACTACGTCTTCGAAAGTGATAAAGTTCGTTTTCATGGGATTCACCAATCCTTTCAATTTTTTAAGTTCTTGATAGCCTTCAGCGCACGTTTGTACGGGAAGCGTACTCCCGGCCAGGATTCAGCAAAATAGTTGATTGCATCGAGTGCTGCTTCTCTTGGTGTGTTTCCGTAGTCTCCGGTGCAGCCGAGCAGTTCCGGCTTGTTGACGGTTGCTAACCATTTCGTACCGGCTGTCTGAACAATGATTTCAAAGCCTTTTTCAGAAATCTTGATCTGCATATGCTTTCCTTCCTGCCCGTATCGCCGGTAGCACAGCGTATTGATTAGGCGGCGTCAACAGCCTTCTCCAGATTGGCCCTAATAACTTCTGCAGCGATATCGCCGAACACACTCCAATAGAACCGCTTGAAGGCGGTTTCTGTCGGATACTTGAATAAAGCTCTGGTGATTGTGTCGAAAGCACCCATGATGTCACCGTGCGCAGCGGCAACGATCTCATCTCTGGCAGCCTGAATCTTTCTGTCTGCGATGACAGCAGCTTCTTCCCAGTTTTCCTTGAGATCAGGACGTTTGCGGAAGATTTCTTTCCACTCCTGAGCGTTGCGGCGAGCGCAATCCTTGAAGGCATCCACGACTCCGATAAGCGTCTTGCGGCATGGGTCAATGACCATCTTCGCCCAGAGATTCGGATCAGCAGTAACGTTCAGTTCTGCCTTTGCAGGGACTGAACGCTGGATAATTCTGCCGATGCGATCAATTGCACCGTTACCGGGTTTGCTTAGCTCGGCATCCCAATACTCGGTATCGGTATAAGGATGATCTTCCGTTTGCCTGTTGTACCGCCACCAATAAGGCTTATCCAGCTTACGAAGAGCCTTTTCGACAGTTCTCGGCAGTTCGATTGCCAGACCCGTTTTCGCCGAATCAATTGAGTAGTTCGATGCGGCCGTGAGCATGGCTAAGACCTTCATATCAGGATTATCCATAGCCAGGAGTTTTAATGCATGAATGGCATAGATTCCAACACGATTGTAATCGCTGGCATTGAAGATAAGTATCTAACGGATTTGATTATTGAAAAGATCAAATCAGCACACACTGGATTTACATTTGATGAGTTTTTCAAACAGATACTACCGATTTCCACTTTACAGCTTTATTCTGAGGACGATATAAAAAAAGAAATGATACGCTTAGCAGATTTGAGTATTTTGGAAAAAACACTCATATACAGTTCGGAAAAGAAAAAATATGTGTATTATTTCAAAAGAAAACATTATATCGAAAGAACACACACATTTTCAGAAAAGAATAATCATGAAAGCAATTTTACTATAAGACAAGACTCATTATCCCAAAGTAATCCTCGAATCAGCCTAGATGGAAATCAAAAACCTATCGAAAATAATAGAATTGTCTACTGTAAACTTGACCGCTCATATATCAAAGAATCATTATGTAACGAGATACAAAAAGCGATCGCGGGAGAAATAAAGCCAACAGATCAAACCGAGGATTATTGTGAAATAAAGGATTGCACAATGATTTGCGGAAAATGTGAAAACCATATATGAATTGAAATCTTGCAGCCCTAAATGACATTCTATCTTTCAGATGAGGACTTCAAAGCTTACCACTCTGATCGGACGCCTGTGGAATAAGACCTGCAAATCTGATCTTTTTTCCCCTGGAGGATCAACTGTGATTTGCATCTGAATGAAGGTTTCCCATAAGCTTTTCGGAGAAGGCGAGATTTATTGACATGCTTAAACTCCCGCCTATGCTGGGGAGAACGGAATGAGCAGAAGCGTGCGGTTGGATACCCTGTCAACTTGGGAGATACTGCAACACCCACGGAAGCATGGAAAGCGCTTCACGACCGTCATCGGGAGAATCCGTTCAGGCGAACTGTATGATTTTGTAGAGCATGTTAATGCTGAGTTGATGGCAGCAGAACAAGCAGCAAATTGCACTCCCCAACGAAACCCCGAACTCCCCAACGAAACTACACTCCCCAACGAAACCCGGGAGTAACGTTGGGGAGTGAAACGATCCGGAGTTGACGGTATGGAGCCGACTATCAGACCAGCAGAAAGGAGATGGCCAGGGTGCTGAAACCCTTTGATTTACAAGCATTATCCATATTCCTTTGTATCAAAGTTGCTCTGGTCACAGAAAAAACCCTGCCAACTTTGATACAAACCAACGAAACTTATGAATCGACGCAAATCGACGCATTTTTTGAGTCGAAACCAAAAATCGACGCATTTTTGAAAATCGACGCAAATACCCAAAGGCAGGAATACAAAATGGCATCCTGACACCAGAGACTCTGGAAGCAGGACGCCATTATTATTGCTCCCCCAATAAAAACGTGAAACTTAAGCGGCGTACTGCGTGCAGGGCGCTTGGAAGAAGGAGGCAATGACAGAGGGTGAAGAAGACAGGTAATCCAGACGGTTCTGCACATTGGCCTCGAACTCTGCCTGCGTGCGGGGTGACTGCATTGCGCCGGCATTGCGCTTGATGTCGCTGTTGAGCAGCTCATCCGGATTATATTCCGGTGCGTAGGGAGGGAGGTAGAAAAGCTCAATTCGATCCTTGTGTTCCTCCAACCATGCGGTAACCTTCTTTGCGTGGTGAACCCGAAGATTATCGAGAACCAGAAAGACTTTCTTCCTGCTGTCCGTGATCAGCCGGGTCATGAAGTCAATCAGCTTATCCGTGTTCATGCTGTCCTTATACAGCATAAACCGCAGTTTTCCGCGCTTGGAAATGGCTGACAGCATCTCGATTTTCAGCTTCTGGGCTTCCACTCTGACCACGGGTGTCTGCCCCTTCGGCGCATAGTCTCGGGCATAGTTGGCCGTGTTCTGGATGTTGGTTTCGTCCCCGAAAAAGATCTCCGCATCCTCTTCCTCAGCCCGCTGTGTGATGCCGGGAAACTCCTGATTCAGCCACTCTTCGATCTTCTTCTCGTCCTGCTTGTAGGCCCGCTTCACGGGGCGTTGCACCGTAAAGCCCCACCGGGCGAGGTAGTAGCCCAGCGTGGACAGTTTGATATCAACCCCGTACTTCTCCTTGATCAGCTGCCGGATATTGTTCCGCGTCCACATGCACTCCTTGAAGCGCATCTGCTCTGGCGTCTTGTCCACGATGATCTTCTGAATCTCTTTTTCCTGCTCCGGGGTCAAAACCTTGTTCTTCCCTGCAGGCCTGCCGCGCTTCTTTGGCTTCAGCGCCGCCGCTCCGCCCGTTTCATACAGCTTCTTGACGTTCGAGACGTGTCCTACACTCACGCCCAGGTCTTTTGCAATTTCCTTGTCCTTCTTGCCGTCCTTCAGCATCCGTATGATCGTTTTGCGGAGGTCGTGCTGTCCTTTGGGCCCCATGTTCAAAGCATCGGATTTCAGCTCGTTTTCCACGGAAACATGATAACATACACGATTGTACTATTCAAATTTTTATTGGTAAGTCAATAACAGAACGGATCCGGCGGAAAGAGATGCGGCCATAGCCGGTGAACGTTGTCTGTTGTACGTCGCCATGACCCGCGCAAAGAAAAAGGTCATGATATCAGTTTCTGCGTTCTTGGGCTAAAGTGATATCAGGGCAGAACAACACCCATCAGCTGCAGGTAACCCTTGGGCTGGAGCAGCGCGGCATTTCTGTACTTCAGCTTGAACGAGTGAAAAGAGGAAGAAAGAGCCATGAGCGCTTTTTCTCCCTGAGCGCGGCGCACAGGCAAGCCTCTGGCACAAATGCAGAGCGGGAGGATTTGCCAGCGTTTGTCCACCTGTCCTCTGCTTTCCAGCTCTCTGAGCAGGCGCGCGGTGTCTCCGGCCAGGAAGCGGGTCTGATCACGGGCCTGCATCCGGTTTTGCACCACGCACAGCCCGAGGCTCTCCCCCAGACTCCCGTTCGGATGCAGATCCAGCTCGATTTCCCAGTGGGTACCCGGCAGCAGACAGCGTGAAAGATTGTTCAGCATTTCCTCATCAAAAGCTTCAAAACCAATGCTGTGAAAGCAGTCTGTCCAGCGGGCCGGCGATTCTCTCAGGGCCAGGGCTTCGCGTTCTCCGAGGGCGATGCCCAGTCGCAGCGGGCTTCCGTCTCGTTCCGTAAAAAGACCGATGTAATACGGATCCCACCCTTCCGGCAGGCGGCTCATCAGCTTTTCCAGCTCCCCGATCCGCCAGGCGGCGTCACAGCTTTCCAGCAAAACCGGGATCAGCTCCGTATGACTGTCAAATCTCAGCCCCCTGGCCGTGCGAAATCTTCCATCCGAACCGATATCCAGCTCCAGTCCCGGAAAGCACATGCCCCGTGGTACACTCCTGAGCCTGTTCAGTATTTTACCGGCGCCGCAGGCTGATCCTTCGTCAAAGGGCATTTCTCTCTGAAAATCGCCGTAGACGAGCGACATGTCACATCCGGGTTCTCCAATGAGGGGAAACTCAAGATAGACGCTCGGAAAAGCTCCGGGAATCGCCGCGCAGCGAAAGACTTCCGTAAGCAGCTTCTCTCGGAATCCCGGCATTGTATACCCGCGTCCGGTGGAAAATGCCATTGTGAGAAGCATTCTGAATATGACCGTTTGAAGTGCCGGATCCATTTTCCGTTTCTCCTTCCCCTTTGATCAACTGACCGCGCAGAACCGGCCGGCTGTTTCAAGCATTAAACCAGTCCCGTCCGCAGCAGCTGCTTCAGGGTTCTGTTCCATGCCTCCTCCCGAAGGATGGCTATCTGGTTCGCCAGTGAGCCGCCCCTCATAAACCGTTCCCGATCCCCGGCGGAAATGGACGCAAGCACTTCCACCCAGCTGAGAGAAAGCTCTTCATTCATTCCAGGATGCCAGAGCTCCCCCGCGATATACGGAAGCATTTTCGAAACCACATCCATTTCCCGGCAATTTTCCGAAAAATAGCTGCCGGAGACAGCAAAAGCCCTCTGGGCACATCCTCCGCCGCACAGCATCGCACTGGCGCAGACCCTGCACCTTGGCAAAGAGGCCACATCCCTGCGATCCCAGAAAAGGCCGTCAACATCCGGCACAAATTCCGCGGTTTCAACATCGATATGGCCGATGGCCGCTGCATCGTTTCCGACGATCCGGGTACAGCCGTATACCTTGCCAAATGGATCGATCACATATTGTCCGGAATTATGCGCCTTGCAGCGATATGGCCGTGGGCCGGGATATCCTTCCCTGTTCATGATTCGGGAGAGCCGGCGGGAAAGCATGTCATATGGAGGGGTGTGCATACACGCTTCCTCTCGTGTTAACCCCGCAGCCATAAGGGCATCCACGATTTCCTCCGGAGTCACATTCAGCCCGCTCCCCGGTGGAAGCATTACGCCTCTGACCCTGTATTCAAACCTCCGGGGAACCTCCCGCAAACCCCTGGCACGCATGTCCGCGAGGATGGCCCCGATCTGTGGCAGCCGATCCCGGTCGGTGTTAATCCATAAGCGGGTCTGGATTCCATGGTCATATACCTTTTTCACATTATCCATGATCCGCTCATAGGTAGGAAGGCCATCCCTGTGCCGGCGGCAACGGTCCGTCAGCCAGCCATAGCCATCCACCGAAACCTGCAGGCACGCAAAAGGCGTGCTGACAATCACATCCAGATACTCCCCGAGATCATATCCATTTGTGACGGCTTCCACCGGAATATGAAGTGCGGAGCAGCGATCGCAGATACAGCGGACCAGCTTCATGTTTTCCTCCAGCAGCGGTTCGCCGCCGTACAGGTTCACCTTCGAAATTGCAATCCCCTGCTCCTGCTTTTTTTGGAGCATTTTAAAAACCGCGTCCACGGTTTCAGGCGGCATCGTCCTGGTCAGCCAGGCCTCCCCATTTGTCAGCCTGTGGCTTTCAAAGCAGTAGGGGCACCGGAAATTACAATTATAGGTTGGCAGCAAGTGAATATTCAGGTTTTGTCTGCTGATACACCGCACGAGCGCCGACAGGAACCGGAGCACATCTGTTTCCTCCCGTTCTCCCATTTCTGTCAGATGGCCGCGCCTTTTCAGCCGCAGTGTGATTTCCTTTGAAAAATCGGTTCTGCCCTGGGAGAGGGCAGAACCGGTTTGGACAGGAACCACATCAAAGGAGAGGTAAAGTCCATTCACAAGAAGAGCATAGTCCGGATCAGGCAGGCGGTTCTTGCGAAGGAGGGGATAGGCCCGGGTATATGTGCTTACTCTCATTTTACGCCGCCCTTCTTTGGTGTGGATTCAGGGACGAACGCCCTGCAAATCAGCCAGAGCAGCCGTGAATTTCCCATCCGCCGCTGACTTTCTCCAGCTGATCCGGCGACAGTTCAACGCGGTTGCCGTCCATGTAGGCAACAATTTCCTCGCGCGAAAGCTGAAGTCCTCTCTCGGCGGCCATCTTGGCTACCTCGTCCACACTTTTGCCTTCAAGCATCTTCCTCAGATCCATCGTTTAGCCCACCTTTCTTTCTCATGCCGATTCACTCCGCCATGCATTCGAGCTGATAAATTATACCTTTTATTCTGATTCTATGTCAAGATTCCTACACAATAAAGTAAGAAACTCTGGGTTAGCTGAGGTGCTGGGAACCGTTGCACCGGGGCTCTGCCCCAGACCCCGAGGCTGATCGCTATAGCTCCGGCGGGTCAGACCGCCGGCACCATTTACCCCCCTGAAAAAGGTGCGATGCCGTATGGAACCGCACCCGCCGACCAAATGGCGCTCGAGCCGGCCTCACCGGAGCTCTATCCCCCAACTGATAACGGAATCATATCATGAAGGGGGGATCGTTTCAATCATCAGACAGCATTGCAAACCTTCTGGCAGAGATGTTCGAACTGTTTACGGGGCACAGTGGCCTGAATCCGGACGATATTGCGGAGAGCCTCGATATACTCAAAGATCAGCGTGTGGGGCCGGGCGTTAGTTTCAATACGGAAGGGGTTCAGCCATTCCCGCTTGATCGTGGAGTGGAAGGATTTGATGCAGTCATTGTCACAGGGAACCCCTTATGGCTGAAGCACAGCTGCAGCTTTTTCGTGGGTTTCCGGTATGCCCGGGACACATATTGGCTACCGCCATCACTTTGCAGAATCTCTGAAATGAACAAAGGTTTCAAAGAACGCGCCGCGCACAACTCCATTTGTCGGCGCTTTCTGGGTAAACCGGATGGCAGCCGTGCCATACGCCCCTGCCATCCTTTCTATCTGCCCATTGTGATGTACCGGGGCGCGGGGAACGCCGTCCATGGCCGACGGTGAAAAACAAATTTCCGGAAACCTGGCAGGAAAAACGACCTTTTGGCAGAAATCTCTGATGACCGGAAAAAGTTCCGGAAGCCACCTGTCAATGATTCGGAGGTTTGGCGAATGAGATACCGCATCAGCAAAAAAACCGGCGATAAAATCAGCGAGATCGGTCTGGGCTCGGCCTACATGCCGGAAACCCCGCTGCCAAAGGCCATTGCCGCCCTGCAAAGGGCTTACGAGGGCGGCATCAACTACTACGACCTGGCGGCGGGCGATGGAAAAGCTTTTCCCATGTTCGGCGAGGCTTTTGCCGGCGTACGCGGAAAGATCCTGTACCAGATCCACTTCGGAGCGGATTATTCCGGGGGTACATACGGATGGTCCCTGGATCTGGACACCGTCAAGCGCTCCATCGATATGCAATTGAAGGAACTGCGCACGGACTATATTGACTATGGGTTTATTCACTGCCAGGACGAGCTTGCCGACTGGGAAACCTATCAGAACAGAGGCATTTTTGCTTATATCCTGCAGCTGAAAAAGCTTGGGGTCGTCCGTCATATAGGGCTGTCCTCCCATACACCCACCGTCATTGAGCGCATTCTGAATGACGTGGATGTGGATATGCTGATGTTTTCCATCAATCCCGCCTATGATTACGGGCAGGGGGAGTTTGCAAACGGCAGCGCCGACGAACGGGCAGCCGTTTACCGCCGATGTGAAGCGGAAGGGATCGGTATATCGGTCATGAAGCCCTTCTCCGCGGGACAGCTGCTGGACGCCAGGCAGTCCCCGTTCGGCCAGGCGCTCACCGCCTACCAGTGCATCCGGTACGCCCTGGACAGACCCGGCGTGCTGACGGTGCTGCCCGGCGCACAGACTGTCGGGGAGATCGAAAAGCTGCTCGCGTATGAACATCAGCCGGAAGAATCGCTGGATTACTCCATCATCAGCTCCTTCGCCCCACCCCAGGCCAGCGGAAAATGCGTGTACTGCAACCACTGCAAGCCATGCCCCGTTGGGATCGACATCGGTCTGGTCAATAAGTATTACGATCTGGCAAGGGCTGGGGACAAACTTGCGATACAGCACTACAAGACCCTGGAAAAGAACGCCAAGGACTGCATCCGGTGCGGTCACTGCGACAGCCGCTGCCCCTTCTCGGTGTGCCAGAGCGAGCGCATGCAGGAGATATGCTCATTGATGGGATAACGGGATGTCTGCCTCCTGCCGGTCACACAGCGCGCCTTTCATATCGATCCCCGAGCAAGAGATGCCGCTGCGCCGCAGGATATCCGCCGCATCGGTCCAGTTCATCATCTGCGCTGCCGGAAAGGTCAGCCCGCCCGACATGAGCCGCACAAAAGAGGAAAACACGATGGAAAAAACCATGACACAGGATCAAATGCTGACCTTTCTGGTGGAGGCCTTCAAAGCCGATTCAGATGGGTACAGGAATCTGGAAACGCCCAGGGATACCGGGGGCAGGCAGCGCCTCCTCCGCTCTCTGATGAATGTTCGCAGCCCCGGCATCATGCCCGAAAATGTCCTGCGGATACAGGATGCCTACCTGCAGGCCCGGGCAGTGGAAAAGGGGATTATATCGCCGGATGATCTCCCGGTACTTCGGGACGGCCTCTCCCTCTGGCAGGGCGACATCACACGGCTTTCGGCGGATGCCATCGTCAATGCCGCCAATTCGCAAATGCTCGGGTGCTTTGTGCCCATGCATACCTGCATAGACAACTGCATCCACTCCTTTGCGGGCATCCAGCTGCGCGCCGCTTGTCACCGGCAGATGGAGAAACTGCGGCAGCAGTACGGGCCGGGTTACGAACAGCCGACAGCCGTCCCGATGCTGACGGATGCCTATAATCTGCCTGCGAAGAAGGTGATCCATGTGGTCGGGCCCATCGTGGAAAACAGGCTGACACCGGCCTTGGAGAAGGCGCTGGCTGAATGCTATACGAATACATTGGATTTGTGCAAGGACAGCGGTCTCAAAAGCGTGGCCTTCTGCTGCATCTCCACGGGCGTCTTCCGCTTTCCGGGCCGAAGGGCAGCTAAAATCGCGGTGAAAACCGTGCAAGACTGGATGCTGCGTCATCCGGGGGGCATGGATCGGGTGATCTTCAATGTTTTCAAGGACGAGGACAAAAAATACTATGAACAGGAATTATGCTGAGAAGCCCAACGGCTATCTGGAAACCATTCAGAAAGGGCTGGACGGCGTACGAAGCTTCCGGGAGGGCCTGTCCCGGAGCACAGGATCCCGCGGGGAGCAGATCCAACGACTGAAGAAAGAGCTGAGCACGGCAGACGCCATCGTCATCGGCGCAGGAGCCGGACTGTCCACCGCAGCGGGTTTTATTTACAACGGCGAACGCTTCATGAGGTATTTTCCGGATTTCGCGGAGCGGTTCGGGATCACGGATATGTACTCCGGCGGTTTCTATCCGTTCCCGGACGAGGTGACTTACTGGGCATGGTGGAGCAGGAATATCTACTGCAACCGTTATGTGGAGCCGCCAAAGCCCGTCTATGAAAATTTGCTGCGGCTCGTTTCCGGCAAGAACTATTTTGTGATCACCACCAATGTGGACCACCTGTTCCAGAGAGCGGGCTTTGACAGGGAGCGTCTGTTCTATACTCAGGGGGACTATGGCCTCTTCCAGCAGAAACAGCCAGTCAGGCAGAAGACATGGGACAACGAAGCCTGGGTGCTGCAGGCCATTGCCGCGCAGGGCTTTGAAAGGAATCCGGCGGGGGTGTTCGCCCTTCCTGAGAATGGCAGGATCAGCCTGCAGATTCCAGCCTCATTGATCCCACGGGATCCCGAGGATGGAAGGCCCGTGGTCCCCAATCTGAGGGTGGACGATACCTTTGTGGAAGACGAAGGCTGGCACAGGGCATCCGCCGCCTATGGGAGCTTCCTCCGGCAGCATGAGGGGAAGCATATTCTGTTTTTTGAGATCGGGGTCGGCGGCAATACGCCGGTGATCATCAAGTATCCCTTCTGGCAAATGACACACGACAATCCAAATGCCGTCTACTGCTGCCTGAACATGGGGGAAACCCTCGTGCCCAACGAAATCACGGATTGGGCCATCACGATCAGCGGCGACGCGTTCCGGGTGATCCAGGATCTGAGCGTATGATCATCAACACAGGGCAGCGAACGGATATACCCGCTTTTTACGCCGACTGGTTCGCGAACCGGCTGCAGGAAGGCTTCGTACTGGTGCGCAATCCCTACGATCCTCAAAGCATTACCCGCTATCGCCTGACGCCCGACATAGTGGACTGCATCGGATTTTGTACCAAGAACCCGGAGCCGATGCTGAAATACACGGAGCTGCTGGAGCCCTTTCATCAGTTCTGGTATGTGACCATCACGCCCTACGGGACAGAAATCGAGCCGCGTGTGCCGAACAAGATGAAATTGCTGGACAGCTTCTAAAATCCCACAGAAGGCGGCCGGTATCGCTGACGCACACCGCCCAGGCATCCTTCCCGGTACCCGCTGCCAGGCCCCGGGTGACATCCCCGTCGCTGGATTGGGTGCTGCCCAGGAGCACGACGCTGCCGTCCTCAAGGATGGTGGTGCCGCACAGTTCCTCATCGGCGCTGCCGCCAAAGCGCCGGGTCCAGATGGAGCGGCCCCGGTCGTCGATATTCATCACCCAGAAATCATACCCGCCGCGGCTCTGCCCCACGCCATTGCCGGACTGGCTGTTGGTGAAGCCGGTGACAATATAGGTGCCGTCGTTGAGTTTGCGGATATTGTCGAAGGTGTCCTCCCCCTCGCCGCCGTAGGTGATGCGGTTGACCTGGTTCAGACGGGCATCCAGGATGAGAATCAGGCCGTCGGACGGGCCGGAGCCGCTGCGGGCGCTGCCCACCATGATCATGCCGCCGTCCGGCGTGGCGACGGCGCTGTCGGGAATCTCCTGCATGCCGGTGCCCAGGCACACCATGTCCAGGAGCTGGCCGGACTTTGTGGTCTTTACCACATAAAAGTCCTGCTTGCCAAAGCCCGGCAGCGTGCCGCTGGAGGACCCATGCATCCACCCGCAGCCGGCAATATTGCCGTCCGCCAGTTCAACGACCATATCAAACCCGTAGGATTCGTTGGCCACGCCGGTGCCAAAGGTGGTGATCCAGTCCAGACCCAGATCCCCGGTCACCCGGCCCAGGAGCGCCAGGCTGGATCAGGAGATAAGCACCGGCGGATTGCTTAGGTGGAGGCGGAAATGATTATCGCAGCAATCACTTTCAGACTACATGCTCCTTGGGTACACAGCCTAAAAGAAAAACGAATGGTTGTCAAAAGTCTTGTCGCACAATTGCAGAACCGGTTTCATGTTTCCGCAGCTGAAATTGATGAGCAGGGCACTCACCAGATCATCGTGATCGGAGTTGCAGCCATTGTGTCGCATAACGCCATGGCGGACAGCCTGATGGATGAAATATCCGCTTTCGTGGAAGAGAATACTGAAGCCGAAATTCTGGACGAATTACGGGAAATCAGATAATCATCCGTAAAAACCAAAGAGAGGAAGCGCACCTGACCCAATGTTCAATCATCACGATATCACCCGCGACGAATTCATGCTCCACGGCCCGCTTGCCCACCACGGTTACGACTGGTGGTGGCACTCTTTCACCGCACAGGACGCAGAAACGGGTGAAGATAAGCCATTCTTCATCGAGTTTTTCGTCTGCAATCCGGCGCTGGCAGAGGATCAGCCTGTCTTGGGGCAGTTGCCGGAGAACCAGGCTGCGGGAAAGAAGCCGTCCTACCTGATGGTCAAGGTAGGCACCTGGGGCGAAAACGCCTGCCAGCTGCACCGGTTCTTTTCCTTGAAGAACGTCGCCCTTCAAGGGGACGCGCCGTACCGGATCGAAGCGGCGGATTGTCTGGCCTGCGAAACGGCCCTGAAAGGCAGCGTAGCCATCACGCCCAAGGAGGTCGCCGCGCACCCTGAATGGATGTGTAACGCTGGTGAAATGACATGGGATCTAACCATCGACAAGCAGGTCGCCTTCAATGTGGGCTACGGAGCCAGTAAGCCCCTGCGGGACGCGGAGGCTTTCGCCATGTACTGGCACGCAGAGGGCATGAAGAGCGCCTACAAAGGATCTGTTACCTTCAATGGCAGGAAATATACCGTGACACCGGAAAAGTCCTATGGTTACGCGGATAAGAACTGGGGCCGGGATTTCACTACCCCATGGGTCTGGCTGTCCTCCAACTGTCTGAAAAGCAAAAAGACAGGGCAACAGCTCCATAACAGTGTATTCGACATTGGCGGCGGCAGGCCGAAGATCTATTTCGTGCCGCTGGATCGACGGTTGCTGGGTGTATTTTTCTATGAAGGCAAGGAATACGACTTCAACTTTTCCAAGCTTCACCTGATGGTGAAAACCACATTCTCCTTTGAAGAACATGAGAATGAAGTCGTCTGGCACGTGCGGCAGGAAAGTATCCACGCTGCCATGGAAACAGAGGTACACTGCCTGAAGAAGGACATGCTGCTAATCAACTATGAAGCTCCGGATGGCAGCAGGCATCACAATCGTCTGTGGAACGGCGGTAACGGCTGGGGTACCGTAAAGCTGTATGATCGACAGGAAGGGCAATTCGTCCTGGTGGATGAAATCGAGGCTACTCATGTTGGCTGCGAATATGGAGAATACGACCATGCGGATGCGTATTGAGACTAGTCTGGCGGTAAAGGAGGAAAGCTCTGTGAGAAGGGTCGTGTTGCTGTGTATTGTTTTGCTTCTTGTGTTGATGTTTCCCTGTACGGAAAGGTCAGCGGCAGCCTCCACAGGCAAAACCGTCGGCATCGATATAGCTTTTGAGGACATCACGGATTTCTTTTACACCTATGATGCCTCGACAGCACCGCCGCACTATCAGCGGTATAGGTTCTTCGCTGAAGATGGTAAGCACTATTTCTACCACGAGACCCGGGAAGGCGGCGGTTGGCCTCAGACTGAGGCGGATATCACCTGTTCCGGCACGGTGGAACTGACAGAGGAGCAATGGGCAGCATTCTGCGATCTGCTTAATGGCGGCAAAGCCGGCATGCGTGAAGAGCACCTGGAAAGTGGTGACGCCGGTCCCTGGCTTTACATCTACTGGCGCGGCGGAGAAACGGAAGGGCGTAAGTTTTCTTTTGATCAGCCCGGATCTGTTCTGGCGTTTGAGAAATTCAGCACAGGATTAAAGGAGGGAAAAGTGTCCTCCCGAATGGAAAAACAGCAAATCTCCCTGAATGGAATGGATTTCCATTTCTGGCTATATACGCCGGATAACATACCGGAAGATCCGGCGCTGATCATTTATCTGCATGGCGGAACCAGCAAAGGAGATGACCTGGATCTTCTTGTCAGCCATGGCGGATTGCCGCAGTATCTGTTGCAGGGGCGGCTGAAGCCCAGCGTTTTTATCGCAATGCCTCAAGCTCCCGAAGAAATTCGATCCTGGGATGAACTCGGAGAGGAAATCATAGGATTGACTGAAATCCTCACTGATCAATATAACGTTGATCCGGAGAAAGTCGCCTTGACCGGACATAGCATGGGCGGAATCGGCACATGGATGATTGCTTATGAAGATCCGGACGTCTTTTGCCGCATTGCTCCGCTGAGCGGTGCTATCAGCAGAAAGATTCAGCGGAATCCAAATCCACTAACCATGCCCATCTGGTCATTCGTCGGTTCCGACCCGTCGGATGAAAACGCATACAATAGCAATACCGCGTTTTTCCCGGAACTGCAGAAAAGGAATCCGGATGCGCAGCTCACCATCCTGGAAAATGCAAAGCACCGGGACGTTGCGGAAGCGTACCTGCAATTTGATATCATCGGATGGCTGGCAGGAGGAGAAAAACAGGAATAAAGGACTTATCGGGAACGGGTTGCAGGCAACCGCTTTGCTTCAGCGGAAGCATGCCCCAAACAGGAGGTCGAAAGAGTAAATGAATCTGGCCCGTATCTTGTGTCTCGTGATCCTGCTGCTGGAGGCGCGGGGCCTGTCGTTAAGCGTCTCAGACCGGAGATGGCGGGTACTGGTATTCTATTGAAACGTATTCCGAAGCCGATCTGAACCGGACCGGCGTGTACCGGTACGCGGAAGATCCTTCCTTTGAGATTATGCTGTTCGGCTACAGCGTGGACGGCGGCGACGTGCAGGTTGTTGACCTCGCCCGTGGCGAGAAGATCCCGGCGGAGGTGCTAGATGCTCTGACGGACAACGCGGTGATCAAGACGGCTTTCAACGCGAATTTCGAACGTGTGTGTCTGAGCCGGTATCTGTCGGATCTGGGTGTCTCCCTGGATCCCTTCGCGGATCGGCATCCGCTGTCCCGCGAAAAGGCCCGTTTCCTCAATCCCCGCTCCTGGCACTGCACGATGATCTGGTCGGCCTACCTCGGTCTTCCGCTTTCGCTCGCCGGCGCCGGAGCGGTGCTGGGATTGGAGAAGCAGAAGCTGGAAACGGGCCGCGACCTGATTCGCTACTTCTGCCGTCCATGCGCGCCGACTCAGTCCAACGGGCAGCGCACACGGAATCTTCCCGTGCACGCCCCCGACCGCTGGGAGGAGTTCATCGTTTACAACAGGCGCGACGTAGAAACGGAAATGGAGATCCAGCGCCGCCTGACCAACTATCCCGTGCCGGACGAAGTGTGGGATCAGTACTGCATCGACCAGGAGATCAACGACAGGGGCATCCTGATCGATATGACCCTGGTGGAAAACGCCATACGCATGGATGAGCAGTCCCATGAGGAACTGACCGAAAAGATGAAGGAGCTTACACAGCTGGACAACCCTTCCAGCGTGGCGCAGATGAAACGCTGGCTGATGGAGAACGGTCTGGAGGTCGAATCTCTCGGAAAGAAGCAGGTGGCCGCGCTTTTGAAGGACGCGCCGTCCCCACTGCGCGAGGTGCTTTCCCTCCGCCAGCAGCTGGCGCGGAGTTCCGTGAAAAAGTATCTCGCCATGCAGTCCGCCGCCTGCGCCGACGGCAGAGCCAGAGGCATGTTTCAGTTTTACGGCGCGAACAGGACCGGCCGGTTCTCGGGCCGGCTGATTCAATTGCAGAATCTGCCCCAGAACCACCTCGCCGATCTGGAAGCCGCGCGGGATCTCGTCCGCTCCGGGGACTACGAGGGCGTGGAAGAGTTGTACGGGGACGTTCCGGACACACTCAGCCAGCTGATCCGCACCGCCTTCGTCGCCCCGGAAGGCAAGCTGTTTTATGTTTCGGACTTCTCGGCGATCGAGGCCAGGGTTATCGCCTGGCTTGCGGGAGAGCAGTGGCGGCTGGATCTGTTCAAAACCGGAGGAGATATTTACTGTGGATCGGCCAGTCAGATGTTCGGAGTCCCGGTCGAAAAGCACGGCGTCAACGGCCATCTCAGGCAGAAGGGCAAGATCGCCGAACTCGCCCTCGGCTACGGCGGCTCCGTCGGCGCACTGAAAGCGATGGGTGCCATCGAGATGGGGCTGTCGGAGGACGAGCTGCTGCCGCTGGTCAAAGCGTGGAGAAACGCCAATCCGCGCATTGTCCGGCTGTGGTGGGACGTGGACTCCGCGGCCATGACTGCGGTGCGGGAAAAGACATCTACGCAGACGCACGGGATCCGCTTCACCTGCAGAAGCGGGATGTTGTTTATCACGCTGCCTTCCGGCCGGAACCTTGCCTACGTGAAGCCGGCCATCGGCGAGAACCAATTCGGCAGCCCATCCCTGACGTACCTCGGCGTGGGCGGTACGAAAAAGTGGGAACGGCTGGAATCTTACGGTCCGAAGCTGTGCGAGAACGTCACCCAGGCGATCGCCCGGGACATTCTCTGCCACGCCATAACCACACTGCGCTGCTGCTCCATTGTGGCCCACGTACACGACGAACTGATCATCGAGGCGGATCCCTCCGTGTCGCTGGAGGCGCTCTGCGAACAGATGGGCAGGACACCGCCCTGGGCGGACGGCCTGATCCTCCGCGCAGACGGATACACCACGCCGTTCTATAAAAAAGACTGAGTTTTTTGCAAAACAGGACTTGATATTCTTCCGAATCAGAGCGTATATGTCCACACCAACCGAAAGGAGAAGCTTGTCATGAAGATTCTGATCGTTGAGCCCGGAAAACATCCCCGCAGCACAAACATCGAACGCACCCTGGAGGAAATGCAGTCGCTGGTCGGCGGCCCGCTCCAGGCAGTATATCCCTGGGATGATCCTGTCGCACTGGTCTGCGATGAGGAGGGACTGTACAAAGATATAGCATGGAACAGATACATTCGTGAAGGCTTGGTCATCAAAGGAACGTTTTTCATCTGTGGTATAGGGAAAGAGGATTTTGAAGACATCTCAGATGAATTGGCTAAGAAATACAGTCAGTTGCTTTACTGGCCGCAGATGTTTATCCGCACACCCGATGGCACAGCGGTCATTACTATGCCCTGAATGGAAATCAACTTCGCCGGCGGCTTTGTGAACCGCCGGCCTTTTTTTTTATTTCTGTCCGTCCAAAGCAACCAATTCCCGCCATTTACTGTGCCGGGGAAAGATTTCCCGGCGGAAAGTGAGGAAGCCGTATGTTCTACGTCAAGACCCAGCTCAACAGGGACGCCATGATCGAGGTCGACATCACCGACACCAACGTATTCTGCCGCTGCCCCTTCTGCGGGCAGGAAGTGCCGGTGGACCTGGACGATTTCACCGGGGATGAAGACTTCACCGTCGCCAGCAGCGAGGTTGCCTGCGAGAAGTGCAGCCGCAAGTTCTTGGCCGGTGAGATCAAATGAAGATCAACTGCCGGAACAGCGAGGGCTATATGGACCCCACCCCGTATGAGGCCCTCACCAACATCATGACCGAAACGAAAGCGGCGCTCCGGCAGACGCCGCCTTCGTCTCCTGTCAGGACAAAAATCTACCGTCCCCTGGTGTACATCTGCTCGCCCTATTCGGACGACATCCTGAACAACGAGCGGAAAGCCAGGGTCTTCTGCAAATTCGCGGTGAGACGCGGGGCGATCCCGCTCGCGCCGCATTTGCATTACCCGCAGTTCATGGACGAGAACAACCCCGCGGACCGGGATCTGGGACTGTTCTTCGGACTGGTGCTGCTGACGAAGTGCGAACAGGTGTGGGTGTTCGGCGATAAGATCTCCCGCGGCATGAGCCGGGAGATCGCCAAGGCTGAAAGCAAAGGGATCCCGGTCAGATACTTTACCGAGGATTGCGAGGAGGTGGAAACGCATGCGTGAACTGAAGATCGCCGTCGGCGACAGCAATCACGCCGTCAAATGGATCAATAAGACCACGTCCTTCGACGATCTGTGCCGGAGACTGGAAACAACGGTCCGCACCAGCGAGTCCGCTGAGGAATACGCGAAGGCCTCCAAGCCCGTCCGCGACCGGATCAAAGACAAAGGCGGCTTCGTGGGCGGCGCGCTTCGGGGCGGACGCCGCAAGCGCGACCATGTGGAATGCCGCTCCATGGTAATCCTGGACGGCGACAAGGTGCCGGAAACGTTCATCGCGGATTACAGCGCGGCCCCTCTGTACGGAGGTTTCCTTTACACCACGCACAGCCATACGCCGGAGAATCCCCGCGTCAGGCTGGGCTTCCCGCTGACCCGCGACGTCAGCGCGGAAGAGTACAACGCCGTAGCCAGGTATCTCGCAAAGGATATCGGCATCGACTATATCGACGAGTGTTCCTACATGCCGCATCAGCTGATGTACTGGCCGACCACGCCCGCCAACGGGGAGTTCGTGTTCAAACGCTACGAAGGCCCCTGGCTGGATCCAGACGGGATCCTTGAGGCGCACCCGGAATGGCACGACCTGACACAGCTGCCGACTTCCTCCCGGGAGAGCGTACCTCGCGCTCCCGGAAAAAAGGCTCAGGATCCTCGCGCGAAGACCGGCGTCATCGGCGCGTTCTGCCGGTGCTACGGCATCCGCGAGGCGATCGAAAGATTCCTGCCAGAGGTGTACGTACCCTCGGCCTATGAGAACCGCTACACCTACGCCGCCGGGGAAAGCTCCTCCGGCGCCATCGTGTACGACGGCGATACCTTTCTTTACAGCCACCACGCCACCGATCCCGCTGGCGGCCAGCTGCTCAACGCCTTTGACCTGGTCAGGATTCATCTGTTCGGCGACCGTGACGAGAAGACCGCCGTGGACACTCCCGACAGCAAGCTGCCATCGGTGAAAGCCATGCTGGAGTTCGCCGCTGCGGACGAGAACGTCCGGGTGAAACTGCTGGAGGAACGCCGCGCCGCGACCACTGCCGGCGACTTCGATCTCCCGGAGGAGGACGAAAGCTGGAAAAGCCGACTGACCTTTGAGCGGTCCGGCAGGCTGGAAAACACGCTGCAGAATCTGATTCTGATCCTTCAGAACGATCCCGCGCTGCGGGACATCCGGTTCAACCGGCTGGCGGACAACATCGAGGTGATCGGCTCCGTCCCTTGGAATCATCCGGACCGCTTCTGGCGGGACGCGGACGATGCGCAGCTGATCTCCTACATCGACGCCAATTACGGCACGTTCTCCGCCAGAAACTATGACGTTGCCGTCACGAAGGTGGTGGACGACAGAGCCTTCCATCCGATTCTGGACTATCTCGGCAGCCTCCCTCCCTGGGACGGCGAGTGCCGCGTGGACACACTCCTGATCGACTACCTCGGCGCTCCTGACACACCCTACACCCGGGCCGTGACCCGGAAAACGCTGTGCGCGGCGGTGAGCCGGGTCCGGAATCCCGGGGTGAAGTTCGATACGATGCTGGTCCTGAACGGCCCCCAGGGCATCGGGAAAAGCACATTGATCGCAAAGCTGGCGGGCGAATGGTTCTCCGACAGTCTGAGCCTCGGAGACACCAAGGACAAGACGGCCGCGGAAAAGCTGCAGGGCTACTGGATCATGGAGATCGGCGAACTGGCGGGTCTGAGGAAGGCGGAGGTTGAAACGCTGCGTTCCTTCCTGTCCCGGCAGAACGATATCTACCGGGCTTCCTTCGGCCATCGCGTGACGCCGCATCCCCGGCAGTGCGTCTTCTTCGGAACGACCAACGCCGAAACAGGCTATCTGCGCGACACGACCGGCAACCGGCGGTTCTGGCCCGTGAGAACCACGGACAGCGCCCGTTTTCACTCCTGGGAGCTGGATCAGGAAACCGTCGACCAGATCTGGGCGGAGACGCTGCTGTACGTGGAGCGCGGTGAAAAGCTGTATCTGAACGCCGCCATGGAACTGCTGGCAAAGCAGGAACAGCTGAACGCTCTGGAGACGGACGAGCGCGAGGGCGTCATCGAGGATTACCTGGAAACGCCGCTGCCCGATAAATGGAACGGCATGAGTCTGCGCGACCGTCAGGATTTCCTTCACGGCGAGGATTCCCTCGTCGGGGACAAGCTGACCGGCGAAACCAGGCGCGAAACCGTGTGCACCCTGGAAATCTGGTGCGAGTGTCTGTACCGCGACCGCGCCGGCCTCCGCCGGTCCGATTCCAATGAACTGACCGCGATTCTGGAAAGGCTGGGGTGGAAACGCCGGGAGAAGAAGGAACGCATCCCGCTGTACGGCATGCAGTACCTTTTCGAGCGCGGAGAAGCTTCCCGATGAAAAGTCGGAATCAAGCCGGGATCAAAAACAGCCCTGTTGGGATCACCCGGGATCAGCTTCCCGATGATCCCAACGCGCGGGGATCATGTCAGGATCAGAGTTGGGATCAACCCGGAAATGCCGACAGCATAAGGCTTCTCCGGCACTCTGATCCTGAGATCCCAAAAAACTGTGTAATCGTAAAACAGTCAGAAAAAGAAACCGCACACGCGTAAAAACGCCCGTTTGCACACATACGCGCGAGCGCAGGATCACAGGATCAAACATCCTGGAAAGGACACACGGATGAGAGAAAAGCAGATCGAACAGACACTGGTCAGAGCCGTCAAACGGCGCGGCGGCCTCTGCCCCAAATGGGTCAGCCCCGGCCTCGACGGAGTACCCGACCGCATCATCCTTCTTCCCGATGGAAAGGCAGCCTTCGCCGAACTGAAAGCCCCCGGCGAAAAACCCCGTCCGCTGCAGGCCGCGCGGATTCACAGACTCCGGGCTCTGGGCTTCCGGGTGTACGTGATTGACAATACCGACATGATCGGAGGTGTTCTGGATGAAATATCAGCCTCATGAGTATCAGAGCTACGCCACCCGGTTCATCCTTGAGCACCCCGTCGCCGCCGTATTCCTTCAGATGGGTTTGGGCAAGAGCGTGATCACGCTGACCGCGATTCACGATCTGATCTTTGACCGCTTTGAGGTACGCCGTGTTCTGGTGATCGCGCCCCTGCGCGTCGCCCGCGACACATGGCCCGCGGAGATTGAGAAGTGGGATCACCTGAAAGGGCTGACCTACAGCGTTGCGGTCGGAGACGAACACGCGAGGAACGCCGCCCTGATGCGGGAAGCCCAGGTGTACATCATCAACCGCGAAAACGTCTCCTGGCTCGTTGAGGACAGCGCGATTCCCTTCGACTATGACATGATCGTCATCGACGAGCTCTCCAGCTTCAAAAGCTGGCAGGCTAAGAGGTTCAAGAGTCTCCTGAAGGTGCGCCCCCGCGTCAGCCGGATCGTGGGACTCACCGGAACGCCCTCCTCCAACGGCCTCATGGATCTCTTTGCGGAGTTCCGGGTTCTGGATATGGGACAGCGGCTGGGCCGGTTCATCACCCGGTACCGGGAATCCTTCTTCCGTCCCGACCGAACGAACGGCATGCAGGTGTACTCCTGGAAGCCGCTGCCCGGCGCGGAGGAGGAGATCTACCGACGCATCGGGGACATCACCATCAGCATGAAAAGCGTCGACTTTCTGAAGATGCCGGAGTGCCTTATGAACCGCGTCCCCGTGTGCATGGACTTCCTGGAAAAAGATCTGTACGACGAGATGAAGCAGGATCTGGTGATCCAGATGAAGGACACGCAGATCGACGCCAAGAATGCCGCCGCGCTGTCCGGAAAGCTGTGTCAGATGGCCAACGGCGCGGTGTACACCGATGACGGGAACGCTGTCCGCATTCACGAGCGGAAGCTGGACGCCCTGGAGGATCTGATTGAGGCAGCCAACGGCCAGCCCCTCCTGATCGCCTACTGGTTCAAGCATGATCTGCAGCGGATCCGGGAGCGTTTCCCCCAGGCTCGGGAACTGAAGTCCTCCAAAGACATCACGGACTGGAACGCCGGAAGGATCCCGGTCGCCCTGATTCACCCCGCGTCGGCCGGTCACGGACTGAACCTGCAGGACGGCGGCAACACACTGGTGTGGTTCGGGCTGACCTGGTCGCTGGAACTGTATCAGCAGACAAACGCGCGGCTCTGGCGCCAGGGACAGCGCGCTGGCACCGTCGTCATTCACCACATCGTGACCGCCGGCACCATCGACGAACAGATACTCAAAGCCCTGGAGAGCAAAGACAGAACACAGACCGCGCTGATCGACGCGGTGAAGGCGCAGCTGGAGGTGAAATCATGAACGGGATGAAAAACGAAACCCGCGCGCCGGCCATTACCACGGAAGGCTGCCAGGCGCTCGCCAACGCCATCGTGGCGCAGGCCGCGAAGGATTACCGGGCGGCTGTCCGGCAGCTGAAAAAGCACCCCGACAGTCAGAAGGCCACCACGATGAAGCGGGAGTGCGAGCGGTTCTTCCATTCCCGCTGGTACAGCCAGCTGACCGGCGTCGACCCCGACTATATTCTGGACCGTATTCGAGAGGAGGAAGCGGCATGAACGCAAAAGACTATCTCGGTCAGGCCTACCGGCTTGACCAGCGCATCAACAGTAAACTCCAGCAGATCTCCAGCCTCCGTTCGCTGACGCAGAGAGTGACCGCGTCCTTCGACGGCGAGGTTGTCAGCCACACCCGGAACGTCACCTCCCTGGAGGACGCGATCATCCGGCTGATGGAAGCGGAAGAGGAATTGAACCGCCAGATCGACCGGCTGGTGGACATGAAGATCGACATCGCGAAACTGATCGATCAGGTACACAACGAGAACTACCGGCTGATTCTGGAAAAGCGGTATCTGTGTTTCCTTCCCTGGGATCAGATCGCGGAAGACATGCATTACAGCCGGCGTTGGGTGCTGAACCGGCACGAGAGGGCGCTGGACGTGGTGGACCGGCTGCTGACGGAAAGAGAGGAATTGCCGGAAAGCGGCGCGGAATCTCGGAAAACGGCAAAAGTGTGCACCTGAGTTCACCTGAGTTCACTTGTGTACGCATTTGACATTTGATAGAATTATGCTGTCGAAACAGACGATGAAAGCCTTCACGGACCGCGCGCCCGTGGGGGCTTTTCCTATTTCAGAACAAAGGAGCGGATCCGGATGCTGTTTACTTCGGAACAGGTGTCCCACGGACACCCGGACAAAATCTGCGATCAGATCTCGGACGCGGTCGTCACGGACTGCCTGCGGCACGACCGTAACAGCCGTGTGGCTGTGGAAGCCCTGATCAAGGACAACCACGTTACGGTCGCGGGCGAGATCACCGGCAAGCATGAGCCTGACGTCAAAGACCTGGTCGCGTCCGTCCTGTTCACGGCGGAGCCCCAGATCTACCGGGACTTCGACTTGACCGTACAGATTACGAAGCAGTCCCCGGACATCGCGCTTGGCGTGGACAAAAAAGGTGCCGGCGACCAGGGCATGATGTTCGGGTACGCGACGAACGAAACCGCGAAGATGCTGCCGCTGCCTTTCGTACTGGCGACCGAGGCAATCTCCCGGCTGAAGGACCGGGATCACACGGCTCTGCTGCCGGACGCGAAAGCCCAGGTCACCTATGACTACGGGAAAAAGCGCATCGACACCTTTCTGATCAGCACACAGCATAAGGAGGACGTCGATCCCAAAGACGTGCGTTATCTGTGTCAGCGGATCATGCGTCAGGTCGCGGAAGCGTACAGCCTGAATAAAGATTTCCGTGTGCTGGTAAACCCAACCGGCAGATTTGTAACCGGTGGCAGCTTCGCCGACACCGGCGTCACCGGCAGAAAAATCATCTGCGACACCTACGGCAGCGTGTGCCGTCACGGCGGTGGGGCGTTCTCCGGGAAGGATCCGACGAAGGTCGACCGCTCCGGCGCGTACATGGCCCGGAAGGTCGCCAAGGATATGGAGTTTCGTGTTTTCCTGGCGAAGAGATTCCAAAACGGAAGTGATCGGGACGACATTGTGCGCAGTCTGCTGTTTACGGCCAGCATTTCGGCTTTCCTTCAATGTCATGCCCGATTCCCTCCATGTACAACGATGCAGAATGAATTCCTGTCAGCCTTGCTGCCGACTGTTCCGGAATGCGGTCCTTCTGCTGAGGATCTTCTCCAGCGCGTCTACGGTTGCCTTTTCTTCCCGTTCCATCGCACGAAGCATGGTTTCGAGTTCGGTAATCCTTTCGGCCTGCGCCTGCAGGCGCTGCTCGTAGGACTCCTTCATCTGCCGCATTTCCTGCTGCAGTTTGCTCTCGTCCTGTGCCTGCGGGGAAGAATCCTCCCGCTGTTTCCTGGGTCTCCCGGGCTTTCCGTTGGTCGGGATCATGTTGCCGTTTTCATCCATTTTCCCGATCAGTTTCCGGCGCTCTCTCTTCTTCTTGGCCTCCTTGTCCCAGTAGCTTTCACTGGAATAAACGTACACGATTCCGGTCCGGGGATCCCTGCAATGAACCTCTCCCATCTCTGTCGCCTCCTCTTCATGGGATCGTATTCATTGTATCATAAAATTAGTCCCCTGTCAACGATAAACGATTACATTTATGTTAAATTATTTCATCCCTCAAAGAACAGCAGTGTTCCTTGTAAACACTGCTGTTTCGGCCCATGTGCTGTCGTTTTTTCTGCTTCTTCCCATCCGAGATGAAGGGACGACTGTATTGTCTGTTTATCCGGAAATACAATCCCAATTACGCGGCCGCGTTCCCATGCGGCGAACGACTCGGAATCGTGCTGACCAGGGAGAAACCATCCATGAGGCGGTTAAATTCGTCCTGTGTCAGCGACTTGGCCTCAGAACTGTTCCTCGGCCACTGGAAATGCCCGTAACTGAGTTTTTTCGTGATCAGAACATACCCCGTACTATCCCATACCAATCCTTTTACTGTCTTCCGATCGTTCCCACAGAACAGAAAAAGAGTTTCTTCTTCCAGCGGATTCTTACCGAACTTCAGCCGAACCAGGGCCGCGAGTCCCTGGATTCCGTTCCGGAGGTCAGTCCTGCCTGTAACAAGGTAGATTTTCTTGAAATGGAGCTGATTCTTAAGCATACTTCAGCACCTCCACAACCTTCTGGAGAAGTTGCACTGACGTATGCTCATATACGCCGATCACGAATTCCCTGCATCCAATGATCGCATCCGGCTTGATCAGGTGAGGCTCCTCCTGGCTGTACCGGATTTGTTTGGCCTGACTTGTGTTCCGGACTCCCGATGCCTTTTTATTTGTACTCACCGACTTTGATTCTTTTCCGGAGTCTTCTGCTGCTTCCGGTATTATTTCCACAAAGCAGCGTTCTTCTCTGGCAGCAGCGATTTCTTTTTCTGCTTCCTCCTCCCGCCAAATCTGATTGCGCCACCGGCTAAGACTTGCAGCGCACACGCTGTGCTCCTTGCACCAGTCCTGCTGCGCCTGTCCGCTGGCATCGCACTGCTGGATCAGATTTCTCCAATATTCCTTTCTCTCCAGATGTACCATTTCATTCTTATTCATGAAAACCGCCTCCTGCTTCTTGGTTTGCTCCAATTGTAGCAGGAGGCTTCAACTGGCTCCATAGACGAAATTAACACCGCTTACCCAGATTCGACAGGTTTTGTCTGATTTTTCTTCGTTTTTTCCATCTTTTTCAGACTTTTTTTCAAAAACTGACTGTCAACTGACTGTCAAAAAAACTGCTATACCCGTTGAAATATGAAACGCTGAGCGGCGAAAAAAAAGTGGATTGACATCATTAGCGATGCCAATCCACCTTTTCAATCTAAGTCCAATGCCTCTACTGCCGACTCCTTCAGGGAATCAATGACGTGAACGTATATTCTGTACGTGATCTCAGTCGAACTGTGACCAAGCAGCTCGGAGATGATCTTGATGTCTACGCCCTTCTCAAACAGTCGAGTCGCATAAGTATGACGGAGCGCATGAACCCCGACTTTTCTGATACCTACCGCAGCGCACATGTTTTCCAGAGTCTGTTCCAGCGTTCTGGGCAGGACAGCTGTACCTTTATTCGTATGAATTATGAATCCATCAGGTTTGTAGCCAGGTGCAGTCTTCAAATCCTCTAGCGCAGCCAGTGCCGCCTTATTCAGGGGAATAATCCGTTTGCTTTTCTCTGTTTTAGGCTTCTCCTGCAAAATCAGCTTATACTTTTTGCCTTTTCCACTCCGGTTCTTCACCCGGATAAGATTCTTTGAGACGCTAATAGTATTCTTTTTCCAGTTGACATCAGACCACTGGAGTGCCAAAGCTTCTCCTAATCGAAGGCCTGTATTCAGGATCAGCTCCATCGCCCCACCATTCGGGTATCTTCTGTTCTGCGGTGCGATTTTCCATCGCGAATACAGAATAGAACGCAGCTTTTCAGTTTCCTCCCGGCTAAGGGCTTTATCCTTTTCTCCGGTAATGCTCTCACCCGAATTACAACAATCCAGTTCGATTGTACTGCTAGGCTTCGGTGCTTTCATCATAGCCATCGGATTGCTTGGTATTGCCTTCTTATGAACTGAATACTTCAGAAATTCATTCAGGGCATTATAGGCTTTTTTCGCTGTTGATACTGACAATCCGTCTTTTTCCAGAATCTCTGAGATCAGATCCGACTGAATCATTGAATCCGCAAGCTCTGTTAAATAGTACCACCCGATTCTTGGAATAATCTGGCATTTGATTATAGATTCGAGGCGATCATACGCTGAAGGCTTCAGATCAGGCTTTTTGCACGTCTCTGCCCATGCCATAATACCGTCTTCCAGTCGCACTTTATGGGTTTCTGCATAGTTCTGCTCATGACGCAGCCGCCAATCAGTCATCTTCTGTATTACATCGCTCTTCTTCCCGTCTTTGCCTGAATAGAAGGTGACCCTGTTCGGAGACCCATCTGGTTTCATGCCATAACGGATACATCCGACATATTCATTTCGTTTGGCATTAAAATAAACTGTTCCTTCTCTATTTGTCCGTCTGGACATTACCTTCCCACCTTCTCTATAAAATAATAAAGCCTGACGCATTTGCTTTTACGTCAGGCAAAGGATTATATTCTGTTATTCTTTCTTTTCTTATTGCTTTCTCTTTCCAGTCAGGCTCTGCAACCATTCTGATATTTTGTCTTCTACTATGTCAAATGAAGACATCAGTATTCCGGAAGATCTTCCATCCTGCAGCAAAGAGATTTGCTCATACGAAACAGGGTAATTGAAGCAGTCTTCTGATCTGGCGAATTGATAACAACATAGAAAAATGAAAGAGCGGGTAATGAAAAGCTCCTGAATTGACGGGACAGACAGTGTATGATATGATAAACAGACGATGAAGAAAGGGGGGCGGCTTCCATGAAGCAGATGAGGTATCTTGTCCGCGTTGCGCGCTGTTTCGCGTATGATTTTGCTCTTGATGGGATAAGTCTGCCCTTTTTGGATTCCGTCAAGGCACTCTGATCTGATTTCATTGTGAATTTGCCGGCGGTCCGATAAGGGCCGCCGTTTTTGTGTGCCTGAAAAAAGAAAGGATGATTCGTTATGAAGCATTTCATGGCCTGGCGTGCGACTGCGCGCATGTGCCTGAAGGAAAAAAGTTATTTCGGTCTTGCCAACATCATCGCTCAGTATCTGCTGCGGGCTGCAGGGCTGGGCGCGCTGCTGATGATCTGGCGCTCGCTGTTCATGCAGGGTGCAGATATGCAGGGTCTGTCTCTCAATCAGGTTTATGTATATACGATTCTCTCTACAGTGCTCGCACCGCTGCTGGACGTGCGGACGCCGGCCTCCGGCTGGTTGCATGACGGTTCGGTACTGAAGCTGTATCTGCGGCCCAGGAGCCTGTTTGCCCAACTGGCAGCCCACACCGTGGGCGGCTGGGTGCTGCCGCTTGCAATTCTGTCGTTTCCGGTCATGGGGATCGCGTTGCTCTGCGGCGTGGATCTTCGTCCGGCTAGCCTGTGGTTTCTCCCTTCTCTGGTGCTGACTGTTTCGCTGGGGTTCGCAGTGGATTATCTTTTCGCCTGCCTGCTGATCCGCCTGAATAACCTGGAATGGGTTGTGCACGATATGCGTCAGTCGCTGACAGCGCTGTTCACCGGTTCTGTCATTCCCTTTGCCGCGCTGCCATGGGGGCTCGGGCGTTTTCTGGCGCTCACACCGCTGGGTTCCCTGGCCGGCGGGCCATTATCCATCTATGCCGGGCTTGCAGAACCGATGCCCGTTCTGGCGGCGCAGCTGTTCTGGAACGTGGTGCTCTGGCCGCTGGCGCTGTGGCGTTTTGCTTCGATGCGGGAAAGGATGGTGTCCTATGGCGGATAAGATTCAATCGGTCCTGCGGCTGCTCAGGCTGTATGCACGCATGGATCTGAACTGGGTACTGCAGGACTTTAAGGCCGCCCTGATCGTGGTCTGTGCGGAGATCATTAATAATCTGACTGCCGTATCCGGCATACTGCTGCTGGCCGTGCGTTTCGGCGGCGCGGGCGGGCTGAACACGGATGAAATCCTGCTGATGCTCGGCTTTTTCGAGTTTGCGGACGGGCTGTGCTATATGCTGTTCGGCGGCTTCAACGTGCTTCATATCAGCCGCAGGATCGGCCGCGGCCAGGTGGACCATATGCTGATCCAACCCCGTCCGCTGATTGTGCAGCTGCTCACCGAAGGGTTCATGCCGGTTTCCGGCAGCGGCGGTTTCCTGATCGGAATCCTGCTGACAATGCTGGCCTGGACCCGGCTGCATCTGGAAGTGACGCTCCTTCGTCTGTCTCTTCTCCTGCTGTATACGCTTTGTCATACGCTGTTAACACTGGGGCAGAGTTTCCTTTTCGGATCAGCTGCTTTCCGGACTCCAGTCGCCAGTGAGGAACTGTCCTCCCTGATTCTGGACCTGAACAGTCAGCTGGGCCGTTTTCCGCTGTTCGGCCTGCCCCGCTGGCTGATAGGCCTGTTGTGTACGGTGCTGCCTGTAGGCCTGCTGGCTTATCTGCCGTCACTGGCGCTGCTGGGCAGGCTGACCGGGATTGTGCTGGCACTTCCAGTGTGTATCGCCGCTGCGTTCGCACTGGCTTCGGCATGCTGCTTCCGCGCGGGTATGCGGCACTATCTGCAATACAGCTGCAATCGCTATAAAGGCATGGGCCATCGAAGCTAAAAAGGGGGAAAAACGAATGAAAGCAAATCATGAATGTATCGTCAGTCTGGCGCACGTAACCAAATACTTTGGCCAGAGCCGTCCTGTTTCCCTGTGGAAGCGGGAACACAGCCGGATTTATGCTTTGAATGACGTAAGCTTTGTGCTGCGCCGCGGTGAGTTTGCCGCTTACGCCGGGCCCAACGGCGCCGGGAAATCCACAACCTTCAAGCTGCTCGCAGGCCTGCTCCGGGCACAGCAGGGACAGGTAAAAATCTTTGGCGCCGATCCCTGCGTAAAACGCATTGAGGTCATGCGCCGTACCGGCGTACTCTTTGGCAACCGGAACGAACTGTGGTGGGATCATCCCGTACGTGCTTCCTTTGAATGGAAAAAGGCTGTTTGGGATATTCCCGACGATGTCTATCTGAGCAATGTAAGCAGGCTGAAGGAATTGCTCGACCTGGAACCGCTCTGGAACACCTTTTCCCGCGAACTGTCTCTCGGGCAGCGCATGCGGGCAGATCTCGCGCTGACCCTGCTGCACTCACCTGAACTGGTGCTGCTGGACGAGCCGACCCTGGGCCTTGATGTCCTGGCCAAGCGCAGAATGATCGATTTCCTGAAGCTGGCCAACCAGGAGCTTGGCGTCACGCTGATGGTCACTTCCCATGATATGGATGATCTGGCTGAAATGGCCAACCGGCTGCTTCTGATCAACCGGGGCCGCCTGGCTTTCGACGGCAGCTACGATGCTCTCCTGCGTATGACCGGGGATCACCGCCTGGTGAGGCTGACGACCTCCGCGGAATCACCCGTGCCGGAGGGCTTGACGCTGGTGGACCGAAGCGGCGACCGCTTTACCTACCGTTATGACGGTACAAAGATCCCTTCTCCGCATCTGTTTACCCTGCTTGCCGGTATTCCCGGCATTCGGGATATCCAGATGGAACCTGAAAACATCGAAACTGTAATTGCCGGCCTCTATCGGAAATGGTTTTCCGAAGGGGAAGCGGATTATTCCAGTAAAGGATAAGGAGGATGAAAAAATGATTCAGGCGCTGCTGACAATTGATGATATATTATCGGCTTTTGCTGGACGATTTGCTGAATCACGGAGTACAGTTTGTAAAGCCGGATTTTATCTGATTCTGGTCTGCTAACAATACGATTGTTCCGCAGCTAGCCGGAAAACCATGATCATATACGACTGGAAATAATTGGTGTGAACAGAATGCTCTACCGGCTGGGCCATTCCACCCTGTTCATTTCAGGAGATGGTTCCCTGTTAAAGTATCCGGCAGCCTTGTCCGGTTGCCGGAGATTTCCTGTGCCTGTCTTGTTGTTTTTTGACAGGAAGCGGTTCTATGAGCCCCGCCGGCATTTTGATCCGCAGGATGGTCAGGACAGGGTTTTGCTGTCCGGGCAGGTTATTTCCGGAAGGCCGCGGGAACCGGTTTGGCAGCCTCCCGCACTTCCTTTGTCCGGCGGGAAGCGACCTCATCCGACATTCTCCGGATATCCCCTGCCCTGGTCAGGGCCCACTTGGTCAGGCTCGGCCCCACCAGTTCATAGACCAGCACGGAGAAAAGGACGATATTCCGGACCAGCGTGCCATCGGCGCCGCCCAGCACCCGGCAGGCTGTGGCGCACATACCCAGGGCCACGCCGGCCTGGGGCAGCAGCGTGACGCCCAGGTACTTCCGGACCGGTTCCGGACTGTGGACCATGGAGGAGGACAGGCCTGCGCCCAGGTATTTACCCAGCGACCGGGCGACAATGTATACCACGCCGGCTAGGAGTACGGCCGGATCGCCGAAGACCTCAAACTTCAGCGCCGCGCCGCTGAGCACAAAGAACAGGGTAACAGCCGGGCCGGACCAGCGGTCCGCCTGCAGCATCAGGTCCTCGCTGAGCGGGCAGAAATTGCAGAACACCGTGCCCAGCATCATGCAGACCAGCAGAGAGGAAAACCCGAAGGTGAAAGAACCCGCCGGGATCTTCAGTTGGCTGACGGCAACCGTCAGGATGACGCTGCCGACAATGAGCGCGTTCCGGTTCCGGTGGGAATGGAAAAAGCGCTCCAGCCAGGTCAGCGCCAGGCCCACCAGTCCGCCGAGGGCGAGGGACAGAAGAACCTCCATGAGCGGCTCCAGGATCAGGGCGGCGATATCGGTATCTCCGTTTTTCAGGGACTGGGCGAAACCGAAGGAAACGGCAAAGATGACCAGGCCAACCGCGTCGTCCAAGGCAACCACCGGCAGCAGCACATCCGTCACCGGTCCCCTGGCCTTGTACTGACGGACCACCATCAGGGTAGCGGCCGGGGCGGTGGCCGCCGCGATCGCGCCCAGGGTTACAGCCACGGGCATAGACAGCAGGTCAGGCATGATAAAGTGCAGGGCGATCAGCGCCGCGTCCACACACAGGGTGGCAAAGCAGGCCTGGATGATCCCGATTACCGTTGCCTGTCTTCCCGTCTGCTTCAGGGCGGAAAGGCGAAACTCATGGCCGATGGCAAAGGCGATGAAGCCCAGGGCCACATCCGAGATCATCGAAAGGGAATCCACCTGCTCAAAGGTATTGAAACCCAGGCACGGAATTCCCAGCCGTCCCAGGACGCAGGGGCCGATCAGCACGCCGGTCACCAGGTAGGCGGTAACGTCAGGCAGATGAAATTTGTCAAACAGACGGGTCATCAGCAATCCGGAGAAAAGGGCAAAGGCAATCAGCAGAAGTGTTTGCATAGGCATTGATCGCATCCTTTCATATGAAAAGGCCCACCATGTATCCATGATGAGCCGTGACGCCGTTCTGTCTGATCCAGCGATCTTTCGCCCATCCGATGGTGATGTCTCATCGAGCACAGGGACGGTGGTTTATTGGATCGCTGTTCCTTTGTTCGGCATATATTATAGTCCCGAAAACAGGGCTGTCAAGAGAATATAATCGGATTTTCTTCCACGTCATTCAAATGCTGTTGGACATAACAGTTTGCTTTTGTGGATGTGAAGAAGTTGCTTTGAATGTCTGCCTGGCACTTATAGATTATTCGATCCGGATATTTTTAAAATTGGGATCGGTTCCCAACTTTACAGTTAACGGGGCGATAACCCGTAATTGATGTTTTCATGACGGAAAGCCACTGGCATTCTGTTGATGAATGCCAGCGGCGAAAATTTTCTGAAAAATTCACCAGGATACTCTAAGCCGGTGCCGAAGAACGGGGACGGCGCGAACCCGGCGCTGTGGGTTTTCCTGGCGCTGGTAGGCCTAACAGGACTGGTGATGCTGGTAGCAGCAAAACGCAAACGACGGGAACCCGCAAAGGAACGCGGTCCTTCACCGCCGGCAGATTGCTTTTTCCTCCATGCTGTGCTAAAGTAATGAACGAATTTTCCCGAAGGGATGAGGATAGATGCCGATTAAGATTTCCAACGAACTGCCGGCCTACAAAACGCTGACGGAGGAAAATATCTTCGTCATGACGGAAAGCCGCGCGCTGACACAGGATATCCGCCCGCTGCGGATTGCCATTGTGAACCTGATGCCGACCAAGATTGACACGGAGACCCAGCTGCTCCGCCTGATCGGAAATACTTCCCTGCAGGTGGAAACCGAACTGGTGATGATGGCGTCCCACGTCTCAAAGAATACATCCAAAGAACATCTTACCACGTTCTATAAAACTTTCCCCGAAATCCAGGACCAGAACTTCGACGGCATGATCATCACCGGCGCACCGGTGGAGCATCTTCCCTTTGAAGAGGTGGAATACTGGGAGGAGCTCTGCGCCATCATGGAATGGAGCAAGAAACACGTTCATTCCACCTTCCACATCTGCTGGGGCGCCCAGGCGGGGCTGTATTATCATTACGGCATCCAGAAGGTCCCGTTGGAGAAGAAACTCTTCGGCGTGTTTCCCCATAAGGCGGAGAGGAAGAACTATATCCTGCTCCGCGGCTTTGACGATGTTTTCATGGCCCCCCACAGCCGCCATACCACCGTTCTTCGGAAGGATATCGAAGCCTGCGACAAGCTGAAGATTCTGGCTTCCTCGGAGGAGGCAGGCGTCTATGCCGTGATTACCGAAAACGGCAAGCAGGTCTTCATCATGGGCCACAGCGAATACGACCCCCGCACGCTGGAGAAAGAATACCTGCGGGATAAAAACGCCGGCCTGCCTATCGAGGTGCCGAAGAATTATTATCCGGATAACGACGACAGCCGCGAGCCTCTGGTCACCTGGCGGAGCCACGCAAACCTTTTGTATGCCAACTGGCTGAACTACATGGTTTACCAGACCACACCGTACGATCTGAAAGAAATCAACGGATGAACGTATTGAATAAAGCCCGGGCCGACGGCCCGGGCTTCATTGTTTCTTCATTCAGGAGTTCATTGGTTGATTATTTCGCGGGAACGAATTCAACATCCGTCAGGAAAGCAATTACGGTATTGAAATCTTCTTCGGTAACCTTGGCATCTCCCTCATGGAAGAAGTCGAGTTCGATCTCATGGCCCATGTAAATCGTGTACACAGCGCCGAAATCGCCGTCCACAGCCTTCGCGATCAGCAGGGGCGTGCCCAAGCCGGTCTTTCCGTCTTCGAACTCAATCGTTCCTTCATCCATTTCGGTGAATTCATAGAAGCTGTCCTTGATGCCATTCATGGTTTTTTCATCCACGTCCGCCAGCGTCTTCACTTCGGAATAAGCATCGTTGAAACCGATGCCCAGCCAGATGATGGGCTTGGCCGCATCAGTGGACGTAATGACCGAATGATACTGCATGTCCGTGTTTTGAATGGTGTTCATAGTATAGCCTTCAGGAAGCTTGTCGTAGTTGATCGAGAAAGCACCCATCATGGTAATGGATTCCTTGGCGGCGGTTTCAGCCACAGCGGAAACGCAGCCCAGAAGCATAATCAGGCTGAGAGCCAGTGCGATGAATTTTTTCATGGTGTCGTCCTCCTTCAATAATTCTTTCGGGCCCGATTATTTCTCAACATAGGCAACATTCACATAACCAACCAGCTGCGTGTCGGGATCCTGAACCTGATACCACTTGTCCAGTTCAGCAACCACCAGCATTTTCTGGCCGGCGGAATATGCCTTCTGCAGCAAAGCGGACTTCATGGGCTCCCAGCGGACATTCGCCTTGCCCTTGCTCTTGGCAGTCGCTTTCAGGGTGATCATGTAGGGGGTAACGCTTTTCGCAGTTTCATAAATCTTGTTGAGGCTCGTCTTCTCTGACGGGTTTTTGGACGGATCATACTTGCCGGGATTGGAACGGCTGGTCAGGGAAGCCTGAACATAGCCGATATCGTTCAGCTGCAGCCATCCGGGATAGGTCTCGCCGACCACGTAGATCGGTTTACCGTAGGCAACTGTGTCAATTACAGCGTACTGTTTGCCGGGACCGCTGCGGACGTTCAGGGGATCGCCGTTCGGGCATTTGGAATACACCGCATAGTAACCGGCGGCTGATGCACCCGACACAAAGGCAAACATCGATGCAAGCAGTACGACAACAGCAACGAGAGAAAGAATTCGCTTGTTCATGAAAATCCCTCCTTTATTTGGTAACATTATTTTAATATTTTTTCACAATTTGTCAAGGTGTTTACAAAAAAAAACCTGTGCTTTCGCACAGGTTTTTGATTCCGGATGGAGATTAATACATGCCGCCCATTCCGCCGCCGGCCGGAGCCGCGGGTTCGGGTTCGGGGATATCCGCCACCAGGGATTCGGTGGTCAGGATCATCGCGGCGATGGAAGCTGCGTTCTGCAGCGCGCTGCGGGTCACCTTGGTCGGGTCGATAATGCCGCGTTCCACCATGTCCACATACTCACCCTTCAGCGCGTCATAGCCGTAGCCAGGTTTCTTGGCGTTCTTGATATGGTCCACGATCACACTGCCGTCAATACCGGCGTTCAGGGCGATCTGGCGGATCGGCTCTTCCAGGGCGCGCAGCACGATCTGCACACCGGTCCGGGCGTCGCCGGCATAGCTGTCCAGCAGGGCGGCAACCTTCGGCAGCACGTTCAGCAGGGCGATTCCGCCGCCGGGCACGATGCCTTCCTCAGTCGCGGCACGGGTCGCGGCCAGGGCGTCTTCGATCCGCATCTTGCGTTCCTTCATTTCCACTTCCGTGGCAGCACCAACCTGAATCACGGCTACGCCGCCGGCCAGCTTGGCCAGCCGCTCCTGTAGCTTCTCCTTGTCGTAATCGCTGGTGGTCTCGCCGATCTGGGCGCGAATCTGGGCAACACGGGCCTTGATATCTTCCTTGCTGCCGGCGCCGTCGATGATGGTGGTATTTTCCTTGTTCACCTTCACCTGGCGGGCTTTACCCAGCATATCCACGGTGGCTTCCTTCAGTTCCATACCGGTCTCGGAGGAAATCACGGTGCCGCCGGTCAGGATAGCGATATCCTGCAGCATTTCCTTGCGGCGGTCGCCGAATCCGGGCGCCTTGACGGAAACGCAGGTGAAGGTTCCGCGCAGCTTATTGACCACCAGGGTGCTCAGAGCTTCGCCTTCGACATCCTCAGCGATAATCAGCAGCTTCTTGCCGGTCTGCACAACCTGCTCCAGCACGGGCAGGACTTCCTGGATGGCGCTGATCTTCTTATCGGTGATCAGGATCAGCGGATCGTCCAGAACCGCTTCCATCTTTTCGGTATCGGTGACCATGTAGGCGGAAGAATATCCGCGGTCGAACTGCATGCCTTCCACGGTGGTCATGCCGGTGGTCATGGTCTTGCTTTCTTCAACGGTGATGACGCCGTCCGCACCAACAGTTTCCATCGCGTCAGAGATCAGGGAGCCGATCGTTTCGTCAGCGGCAGAGTTGGAAGCAACCTGAGCGATCGCCTGCTTGCCGTTGATGGGCTGGCTCTGCTCGCGCAGGCCTTCGACAGCGGCTTCCGTCGCAGCTTCGATGCCCTTCTTCAGGATCATGGGGTTGGCACCGGCAGCCAGGTTGCGCAGGCCTTCACGGATGATGGCCTGAGCCAGCAGGGTCGCAGTGGTGGTGCCGTCGCCGGCCACATCATTGGTCTTGGTGGAGACTTCCTTCACCAGCTGGGCGCCCATGTTTTCAAAGGGGTCTTCCAGCTCGATTTCCTTGGCGATGGTCACGCCGTCATTGGTGATGACGGGAGCGCCGTACTTCTTGTCCAGCACGACATTGCGGCCCTTCGGCCCCAGGGTGATTTTAACGGTATCCGCCAGCGCGTTGACGCCCTTTTCCAGGCTGCGGCGGGCTTCTTCTCCATACTGAATCTGCTTTGCCATAGTCATTCAACTCCTCTGTTTCATTTGTGATTATTCCACGACGGCCAGGATATCGCTCTGCCGAACGATGATCAGTTCTTCGCCGTCAATCTTGACTTCCGTGCCGGCATACTTGGAATAGATCACTTTTTCGCCGGTCTTCACGTGCATGGTGATTTCCTTGCCGTCCACATTTCCGCCGGGGCCGACAGCGATAACCATCGCCATCTGGGGCTTTTCTTTCGCGGCGCTGGTCAGAATAATTCCGGATTTGGTGGTTTCTTCCGCTTCGCAATTCTTGATGACAACGCGGTCACCCAAAGGTTTCACGGTCATTTTTTATGTCCTCCGTTCACTCGATTCTTTGTTTTAGCACTCATTTGTTGTGAGTGCTAACAACATCATGTAATATAATGCTTTTCTCTCTGTTGCGCAAGTTGCCTGTTGTTCGAAATTGCTTGATTTATTTCTTTATTCTCTGTATTTCTCTGTTTTTCTTCATTTTTCTTCGTTTTAATATCTTCCCGGCCCGGATTCCCTGTGTTACAATGGTCTCCTAATAAATGCTCCCCTATTATATGGTTTCCTAGTTACAGAATGAGGTGAACGTTTATGAACGATCTTTCCCGGGCGCTTCTGAGCTGGTATGACCGGCATGCCCGGGTGCTTCCCTGGCGGAATATCCGGGATCCCTACCGGACCTGGGTCAGCGAAACCATGCTGCAGCAAACCCGGGTGGAAACGGTCATCCCCTACTACAGGCGGTTTCTGGAGCGCTTCCCGACCCTGGCCGCCCTCGCGGAAGCGGAGGAAGCGGACGTTCTGAAGGTCTGGCAGGGCCTGGGGTATTATTCCCGGGCCCGAAACCTCCTGAGGGGCGCCCGCCAGGTCATGGCCCAATACGGCGGAACCCTTCCTTCCGACCCGGCGGAACTGGTCCGCATCAGCGGCATCGGCGCCTATACCGCCGGAGCGATTGCCTCCATTGCGTTTGATCAGCCGGTTCCTGCCGTGGACGGAAACGTTATCCGAGTGCTTTCCCGGATCGACGGCCTCCGAGAGGACGTTTCCCTGCCGGAAAACCGGAAGCGGATCGAATCCCTGGCGGCTTCCCTGGTGCCGCCGGAACGGCCGGGAGACCATAACCAGGCGCTGATGGACCTTGGCGCCGGGCTCTGTGTACCGGGCACGCCGGATTGCCGCCGCTGTCCCCTTGCCGGTTTCTGCGATGCGTTTCGGGCAAGAGACGCCGCCGACCTGCCGGTGCTGCCGAAAGCCAAACCGCCCCGCGTTCTCTATTGGCATCTGATCCTGGTGCTTTCCGGATCCCGGGTCCTGATGCGCTGCCGGACGGAGAAACTGCTGGAAGGGCTCTGGTGCTTCCCTATGGCTGAATGCGGCCCGGAGGAAAACGATCCCGCGGCGTGGATTCAGAAGAAACTTCGCCTGTCCCCGGAATCCATTTCACCGGCAGGGTTCGGCCGCCATGTGTTCACCCATCAGGTATGGCAAATGCGGATCTGGTCCTGCCGCGTGCCGACGGATGCTGCAGCCCCGGTTGGCTGGCAGTTCGTGGATTTGAATGAGCTGTCTGAACTGCCGCTGCCGGTCGCCATGGAGCCGGCACTGGACTGCCTGAAAAAACTGCTGAATCAGGAAGAGAGCCCCGTCTGAGGCTCCCTTCCTTTTTATGGTTGTTTCGGTTTTTTCCCGGTTTACGCATTCTCCATGAACACCTGATACGCTTTGGCGGCTTCGTACAGGTCCGCCTTGGAGATGATTTCCATCGGAGCGTGCATATTCAGCACAGCCACGCCGCTATCGATTACTTCCATCCCGTACAGGGCGCAGATATATGCGATGGTGCCGCCGCCGCCCAGGTCCACGCGGCCCAGCTCGGCAGTCTGCCAGCAAACTTTGCCTTCGTCCATGATTTTCCGCAGCCTGCCCAGGTATTCCGCGTTGGCGTCGTTGGAACCGCCCTTGCCCCGGGATCCGGTATATTTATTGAAGCATACACCCCGTCCCAGGAAGGCAGCGTTTTTCTTCTCAAAGGCGGAAGCATACAGGGGATCGTATCCCGCACTTACATCGCAGCTCAGCATTCGGCTGTTCCTGAGGGCCCGGCGCAGCTTCAGCTCGCTGTATTCCCCCATGAGGGCCAGGATTTCCGCCACGGCGTTTTCCAGGAAGTTCGCCCGCATGCCGGTGGCACCGACGCTGCCGATTTCTTCCTTGTCCACCAGCATCCCGCAGCAGGTGGATTCCGGAATTCCTTTCAGGTTCAGGATCGCTTTCAGCTCGGCAAAGGCGCATACGCGGTCATCATGCCCGTAGCCCATGATCATGCTGCGGTCCAGTCCAAAGTCCCGGGCCTTTCCGGCGGGAACAACCTCAATTTCCGCCGAGAGCAGGTCCTCTTCCTCGATCCCGTACCGGTCTTTCAGAATTTTCAGCAGCTGTGCCTTGACAGGTTCCTTTTCTTCCCCTTCCAGCGGCTTCCCGCCCAGGATCAGGTCCAGCTTTTCCCCGTCAATCGCTTCCTTCAGGTTCTTTTTCATCTGCTCCTGGGAAAGGTGGATCAAAAGGTCGGTCACGCCCACCACCGGATCATCTTCCTTTTCCCCAATGACCAGGTCGACTACTGTGCCGTCTTTTTTCGCCGCCACGCCATGCAGCGCCATCTCCCGGGCCACCCACTGGTAATGCTTAATTCCGCCGTAATAGTGGGTATCAGCCATGGCGAAATCGGAATCCTCATACAGAGGATTCTGCTTCAGGTCCAGCCGAGGGGAATCGATATGGGCCCCGACAATATTCATGCCCTCTTCCAGGGGCTTTTTACCCAGCAGGAAGGTGAGCACGGCCTTGTTCATAATGCTGGCATAGACCTTATCCCCGGCTTTCAGCTTCTTTCCATCCGCGACAGCCTTCTCCAGGGGGATATATCCCGCTTCTTCCAGCATCCGCACGGACTCACGGACGCATTCCCGCTCCGTCTTCCCGTGGTCAATAAACTGCTTGTAGGCTTCCCCAAGCTGTTCCACTTTTTTCAGTTCGGTTTTTTTGTATGTTTTCCATGCGTTCGGTCTTTCCATCTGTTTACGCACCTCCTGCGCCCATCTTATCACTGCTTTCCTGCCTTGGCAATGATTTTTCACCGTCCCTTCACCAAACCTTCGGCCATTGTTGAAACAATCCTGATATGCTGACATTGGAACAGTTTATGATTTGCTGCGGGAGGAGATTTGCCCCATGTCCAAGATGATCGGTATCGACCTGGGAACCACGAATTCCTGTGTCGCTTTTATGGAAAACGGCCACGCCGTCATTATTCCGAACGCAGAAGGCAGCCGGACCACGCCTTCTGTGGTCGCGTTCACGAAGAGCGGCGAGCGCCTCATCGGCACGGCCGCCAAGCGCCAGGCAGTCACAAATGCCGCCAGGACTTTTTCCTCCGTCAAGCGGGAGATGGGGACTTCCCATAAATACCAGGTGGACGGGAAATCCTATACCCCGCAGGAGATATCCGCGATGATTCTGCAGAAGCTGAAGTCGGACGCGGAAAGCTATATCGGCGAACCGGTTTCGGATGCCGTTATCACCGTGCCGGCGTATTTTTCCGATGCCCAGCGCCAGGCCACCAAGGACGCCTGCCTGATCGCCGGCCTGAACGTGCTCCGGATTATCAACGAGCCCACCTCCGCAGCCCTAGCCTACGGCTTCAACAAAGGGGAGCCGAAAAAGATCATGGTGTATGACCTGGGCGGCGGCACCTTTGACGTTTCCATCCTGGAGATCAATTCCGACACGATCGAAGTCATGGCCACCGCCGGCAACAACCATCTCGGCGGGGACGATTTTGACCAGTGCATCGTCGGTTTCCTGCTGGACCAATTCCGCAGGACGCATCAGAAAGACCTTTCCGGGGATCCCATGGCCATGCAGCGCCTGGCGGAAGCAGCGGAAAAAGCCAAGATTGAGCTGTCCTCCGCCCAGGAAACGACCATCAACCTGCCTTTCCTGTATCAGGATGCCTCCGGCCCCAAGCACCTCGAAACGGTGCTGACCCGGGCGCGCTTCAATGAGCTGACCGCCCATCTGGTGGAGGAAACCCGCGGGCCTGTCCAGCAGGCCATGGCGGATGCTGGCATTACCGCTTCCCAGCTGGACCGGGTGCTGCTCGTCGGCGGTTCGACCCGGATCCCCGCGGTGCAGGAAGCAGTCCGCAGGCTGACCGGCAAGGAACCTTCCAGAGACATCAACCCGGATGAATGCGTCGCCATGGGCGCCTGCCTGCAGGGCGGCGTGCTGACCGGCGCGATCCATTCCCTGGTGCTGATCGACGTTACCCCCCTTTCCCTGGGAATCGAAACCCTCGGCGATGTCTTTGCCCGGATTATCGACCGGAACACGCCGCTCCCCTGCCAGCATTCCCAGGTGTTCACCACGGCGGCGAACTTCCAGACCAGCGTGGAAATCAACGTGCTGCAGGGCGAACGGGAAATTGCTTCCGCCAACAAATCCCTGGGCAAGTTCCGGCTGAACGGAATCCGGAGGGCGCTGCGCGGCGTGCCGCAGATTGAGGTCACCTTTACGATCGATACCAACGGCATTGTCCATGTGACAGCCAAGGACCTCGGCACCAACCATTCGCAGGACATCACGATCTCAGGTTCCGGCAACATGAGCCGGGAAGATATCGACCGGGCCATCCGGGACGCGGAGCGCTACGCCGCCGAGGACCAGGAGCGCAAGCGGAAGCAGGAAGCCGCCAACGCCGCCGAAGCCCGCCGTGCCCGGCAGAACGCCACGCAGAAGGATGATGACAACCGGAATGAAGACGGGTCCTATGACGCGTAACCGCCTCAAAAGACCAGATGAACCTGAGACGAAATATATAAGGAAGAATTTCGGATGTTTGGATATATCACACCGGTGCTGAATGCCCTTTCAGATGAAAGCAAAGCCCGGTACCGCTCCGTATACTGCGGCGTCTGCCATTCCCTGCTGGGCCGATACGGCCAGGCCGCCCGGCTGACGCTCAGCAACGATATGACCTTCCTGGCGGTGCTGCTGGACTCCCTGTATGAGCCGGAAAGCAGCATCCAGCCTGCCCGATGCGCAATCCATCCGCTCCACGCCCATCCGTATGAGCAATCCACCATCGTGGATTTCGCCTCCGATATGAACCTGATTCTTTCATATTATAAGGCGGCGGACCAGGTGCTGGACGGGGAACCCGCGGGAAAGCTGGCGGAAAAGAAACTGCGGAACGCTTTCACCCTGGTTCGGGAGCGCCGGCCCCGCCAGTGCGATGAAGTCCATGCCGCGCTGGAAAAACTGTGGGCTCTGGAAAAGGAGCCATCGCCTGACCCGGACGCGCTGTGCAACCTTTCGGGCCAGATGCTCGGGGCCGTCTTCGTTCCGGATCCGGATGACCTCTGGGCTTCCGCCCTGTACGGAGTCGGCGAAGGCCTCGGCCGTTTTGTATACTGGATGGACGCCTTCGATGATTTCGACGCGGACCGGAAGAAGCGGCGCTTCAATCCGCTGGAACCATTCCGCTCACGGCCGGACTACATTTCCTTCTGCGGCAACACGCTGGAAATGTTCATGGCGGAAGCCGCTGAACGGTTTGAAATCCTGCCGCTGGAAAAGGATCTGGACATCCTTCGCAATGTGATTTACAGCGGGGTCTGGCAGCGCTGGATTCAGCTGGAAAACAAACGAAACAAAAATGGAGGAAAGGAGGACAGCGCGCATGCAGAATCGTGATCCGTTTCAGGTACTGGGAGTTCCCTCCACCGCGTCCGAGGATGAAATCAAATCCGCTTACCGAAAGCTGGCCAAGAAGTATCATCCGGACCTGAACCCCGGCGATAAAGCCGCCGAGGAAAAAATGCGGGAAGTCAATGAAGCCTATACCCAGGCGCTCCAATACAAGAAAAACGGCGGCAATGCCTCCTGGGGTTCTCCCTTCTGCTCCTCCTCCGGCTCTCCGTACGGTTCCTCCAACGGTTCGTCCTACGGGCCTTACGGTTCTTCCGGCCGTTCCTATGGCTCCGGCGGCAACGGGCAGCAGTATAACCGAAATTCCTACGGTTCCCCCTTCGGGGACTTTGACGGGTTTGACCCCTTCTCCGCCTTTTTCGGCGGAGCACGGCAGCAACAGCAGCAAACCGGTTTCCGCCAGCGGAACTACGCGAATCCGGACCTGCAGACCGCCGGCCAGTATGTGCTGTCCCGCCGGTTCAACGATGCCATCAACCTGCTGAACCGGGTTCCGACCCACGACGCGGACTGGCACGCGCTGTATGCCCGGGCCCATATGGGGCTCGGAAACAGGATCGCCGCCATGGACCATGCCCAGGCCGCAGCGAAAATGGCGCCCCAGGATGCGGAATACCAGAATCTCCTCTCCACCCTGGAATCCGGCCGGGAAACCTACCGGCAAACCCGCAGCGGCGGATACGACTTCCGCTCCGCAATCTGCGCGAACCCGTGCCTCACCTGCTTCGCGCTGAACATTTTCCTGAACTGCTGCCTCGGCGGCGTGGGCCGGTTCGGCTACTGCTGCTGATAAAAAACGTACGTGAAATAATGCCCAGGCCCATTTTCATCCGCCCGGGATAACGAAAAAAGCAATTGGAAAGAAGGTATGGAAAATGACGTTTTTGCAGAAGATGAAAGAAGGATTCATACGGTTCATGCAGGGCCGCCACGGAAATGACAACCTGGGAATGGTCACGCTGTTTGCCGGGCTGATTCTATCGCTGGTCGGCGCCTTCGGCGGGGGCATCGTGTTCACCATTCTGGGCCTGGCGCTGTATATCATCACCATCTTCCGGATGTTCTCCCGGAATCATGAAGCGAGGCTGAAGGAAAACCAGAAGTATATCGAACTCACTTCCAATGTTTCCACCAAAACCCGCCAGTTTGTCAAACGGATGAAGAACCGGAAGGATTATAAGTATTTCAAGTGCCCGAACTGCAAAGTGCTGCTCCGGCTCAAGCGCGGCTGCGGAGAGAAGGACATCACCTGCGTCCGCTGCGGCCATCAGTTCAAGGAGAAGGCGTAAGCCCGAATCAGGCGCCCTTTTTCATCGCCGGCAGCGCCGACAGGTTGACAGAGTAGCTGCGGTTGCGCTGGCCGCCCTTTTCCAGCAGCCCTTCCCGAACCATGCGGCGCAGATAGCCCGCGGTGGTGGACAGGGAGGCGTGCCCCGCTGCCATGCTGATTTCCCGCACGCTGGGCTGGCGCCCCTTTTCCCGGGAAAAGGACAGCATATAATGGACAATTACATCCCTGGTTTCAATATTTCTCGGTGTGCACTGATACATGGTTTCCCCTCCCTGTTTCATTTGTTCAGAAAAAGCTCGATGTCCGCTTCATCCGCAATCTGGCTGCCGTCCAAGACGCCGATCACCTTGCCGATGCAGCGGACTTCTTCATCCCCGCTGAACCGCATCAGAGGATAGGCCGGATTATGGCTCACGAGGCCTTCCTTGCTGTACTCCTTGATGTACCCCATATCCCCGACGACAAAGATCCCGATTTCCCCTTCCCGGAGGGAGCCCGTATGCCGGACAAACACCTGCTGCCCGTCCCGGTAGGTCGGCTCCATGCTGTCCCCGCTGACGCGGATGATTTCGTCCGCTTTTCCGGGCAGGGTATCGGCATACAGCCAGACTTCCTCCCCGGCAGCCTCCCCGATCCCGAGACCGGGGCCCGCGCAGGCGCTCAGCTCGTTCCGGTAAACCTTCACCAGCGGGCGCGGCGCGGTGCGCTTTTCCTGCAGAGCCAGCAGCAAATCCATTTCCCGCAGGACCACGCGCCGGTGATCCGCCGTCAGCTGCTCAAAGCGGCTTATGAATGCTTCACTTTCATTTTTTGATTCCGGCGCCGCCTGCGTGCCGAAAAACTCATTCAGGGTCAGGCCAAGCGCCTCACAGATCCGGGGAACGCTCCCCAGATCCGGCCGGCTGCGCCCGGCTTCCCACGCGCCAACGGCGTTCTTATGCACGCGGGCCAGGGCGCCAAGCTCCTCCTGATTCATCCCGGCCTGCTTCCTGTACTTCCGGATCAGGTCGCCATAGGCAACCCCAGCGGCATTGTTCATCCCCGAAGCATCCGCTTTCGCCATCCCCTCACCCGCTTTCTTTTCTATGCCGAACACAGTATAGCACAATTATTTTGTGCTTGTAAAGCCTCTGCACAATTTTTTTGTGTTTTTCTCTGACAGCATGCAAGATATACCAAGGAAAAACTTCAGGTTTTCCCGGCGTTGTGATATAATAAATTACTTCTTTTCTGAAAGGATGACAAGCATGTTTCACCTCAGGGAACCCAAATTTCTCAAGCTGCTGGACCTGACGCCGGAGGAAATCACCGGCCTGCTGGACCTGGCGGATGATCTGAAAGCAAAGAAAAAAGCCGGGACGCCCCATGCACTGTATACCGGCAAAAATATCGCCCTGATTTTTGAAAAAACCAGCACCCGGACCCGGTGTTCCTTTGAGGTGGCTGCCCACGACCTTGGCATGAACTGCACCTATCTGGATCCTTCCGGAAGCCAGATCGGCAAAAAGGAAAGCATCGCGGACACGGCCCGGGTCCTGGGCCGGATGTTTGACGGCATTGAATACCGGGGCTATGGGCAGGAGATCGTGGAGGACCTGTACCGCTATTCCGGCATTCCCGTCTGGAACGGGCTGACCAATGAATTCCACCCGACCCAGATCCTGGCCGATTTTCTGACCGCCCGGGAGCGCTTCGGGTCCCTGGCCGGGCTCAAGCTGGTCTATATGGGCGACGCCCGGTACAACATGGGCAATTCCCTGATGGTCGGCTGCGCCAAAATGGGGATGCGCTTTGTCGCCTGCGCCCCGGAAAAATATATGCCGAATGCAGAGCTGGTCGAAACCTGCCGGTCCATCGCCGCCGAAACGGGCGCGGTGCTGGAGTTTGAGCCGGATCTGAACAAGGCGCTGCCCGGCGCCCACGTGGTGTATACCGATGTCTGGGTCTCCATGGGGGAAAGTGATTCCGTATGGGAAGAGCGGATCCGGGACCTGTTTCCCTACCGGGTCACTGCCGAAGCCATGGCCCTGGCCGGCCCGCAGTGTGTTTTCATGCACTGCCTCCCCTCCTTCCATGACCTGAACACCACCATCGGCAAAACGATTCATGACAAATTCGGGCTCGACTGCATGGAGGTTACGGACGAGGTCTTTGAAGGCCCCCAGTCCGTCGTCTTCGACGAAGCTGAAAACCGGATGCACACGATCAAAGCTGTGATGGCCGCCACGCTGTAAACCATCCGTTGCAAACCTTTCGCTGCACTTTCCCACCATATGCAAAAACCCCGCTGTCCGTATCGCAGGACAGCGGGGCTGTTTTTTTGTGCTTAGCCGAACATGCTAATCAGGAAGCCGGCCGCGATGGCGGAGCCGATTACGCCCGCCACGTTGGGGCCCATGGCATGCATGAGCAGGAAGTTGGAGGGATTGGCTTTCTGGCCTTCCCGCTGGGAAACGCGGGCCGCCATCGGAACGGCGGACACGCCGGCGGAGCCGATCAGGGGATTGATCTTGCCGCCGCTCAGCTTATACATCAGCTTGCCCACCAGCAGGCCGCCGATGGTGCTGAAGGAGAAGGCGATCAGGCCCAGGACGACGATCTTGATCGTATCCAGGGTCAGGAAGCGGGAACCCACCATGGTCGCGCCGACGCTGATGCCCAGGAACAGCGTAACGATATTCATCAGGGCATTCTGGGCCACGTCGCTCAGCCGCTCAGTGACACCGGTTTCCTTCAGCAGGTTGCCAAACATCAGGCAGCCGATCAGGGGCGCGGTGGAGGGCAGCAGCAGGACCACGAAGATGGTGACCACGATCGGGAACAGGATCTTTTCGGTTTTGCTGACTTCGCGCAACTGTTCCATCTTGACGCTTCGTTCCTTTTCGGTGGTCAGCGCCCGCATGATCGGAGGCTGGATCATCGGAATCAGCGCCATGTAGCTGTAAGCGGCCACGGCGATCGGCCCCAGCAGTTCGGGCGCCAGCTTCGTGGTGGTCAGGATGGCCGTGGGGCCGTCCGCGCCGCCGATGATACCGATGGAGGCGGACTGCTGGGCATCAAAGCCGAGCAGGTTCGCGCCGAAGAAGGCGAAGAATACGCCGAACTGGGCAGCCGCGCCCAGCAGCAGGCTCTTCGGGTTCGAGATCAGCGGGCCGAAGTCGGTCATCGCGCCGATGCCGATGAAGATCAGGCAGGGATAAATACCGGCTTTGACGCCGATATACAGGATATCGATCAGCCCGCCGTGGGCCATGATGTGGCCGTAGCTGTGGTAATAGGGGCTTGCCTTGTCCAGGAAAGCATCCCACAGTTCCTGATGGTACAGCGCATCCGGCAGCTGGCCGTCGGTCGTCATGAACACCGAGCTGACATTCGCCAACAGGCATCCGACGGCGATGCCGACCATCAGCAGCGGCTCATACTGCTTCTTGATGCCAAGATACAGCAGCACGCAGGCAATCGCGATCATCACCAGGTTTCTCCATCCGTCCGGATTGCTGAAGAAGCCGGCAAATCCGGATTCGGTAACCAGTTTTCCAAGGGAATCTAACATCGTTCAGTATCCTCCCTTATCCCAGAACGATAATCGGCGTTCCGGTATCCACTTTGGTTCCTACATCCGTGAGCACCTGGGCCACGGTCGCGTCATGGGGCGCCATGATTTCATTTTCCATCTTCATGGCTTCCAGCACTGCCAGCACTTCCCCGCTCTTGACGGACTGGCCGGCCTTCACGTTCACCTTGACGATGGTTCCGGGCATCGGGGAAAGGACCTGCTCTCCGGCCACGGCAGCAGGAGCAGCGGCAGGAGCGGGCGCGGCAGCAGGGGCCGCGGCAGGAGCAGCAGCGGGAGCAGCAGGCGCGGCGGCAGGAGCGGGCGCAAAGGCTTCGTATTCGTCCAGAATCATGGCCTCGCCCTGATTCACTTCCACTTCATAGGTTTTTCCCTTCAGGGTAACTTTATACTTCATGATTATTTGACCTCCTTGATGGATACGAACCGAAGCTCGTTGAGGGGTTTCTGCAGCTTGTCGGCGACAATGGCCATGATCATCGCGGCATCCCGCGGATCCGTGTCATAAATCTTCACCTCGCCGGCGCTGCCGGGAGCCAGCTTCTTCGGAGCGGCCGGCTGGGCCGGGGCGGCAGGGGCAGGGGCAGCCGGAGCGGCTTGCTTCGCGGCGGGAGCGGCCTTCTTTTTGGATGTCATGATTTTCCCGACGATGATGATCACTGTCATCAGCAGCGTCAGGCCGATAAACACGACAGCGTAGCCGAGCACCGCGTCCAGCAGGTTATCCCCAATACCAAGTACTAAACGGCCGTCTTTCATTATACAGTTGCCTCCTTACGCCTCTTCGATGGTGTACTTGACAACCTTTTCGCGGTTGGCCTTGCGGTCCTTCAGGAATTTCTCCGCCTGGGCCGGGAAGCAGATCCAGCTCATCAGGTCTTCTTCGGATTCAGCCAGGCTGCCCAGGGCTTCCTTCGCCTTTTTGAAGTCTTCGCCGGTGCGCTTGCTATCCTCGATCCGGCAGTCCACGGGCTTGCCGCCCTCGCCAAGGATCTTGGCTTCCAGCTCCGGATTCACCGGCGCGGGAGATTTGCCATATTCGCCTTTGAAATAGTTCTTGACTTCGTTGCTGATGTTCTTGTAGCGCTCGCCCACCAGCACGTTGGTCACAGCCTGGTTGCCGACCATCTGGCTCAGCGGGGTGACCAGCGGCGGATAGCCCAGATCCTTGCGGACCGCGGGGATCTCCAGCAGCGCGGCATCGAACTTGTCCATGGCGTTCATGTCCTTCAGGTTGGCGATCATGTTGCTCAGCATGCCGCCGGGCACCTTGTACACCAGCGCCTGGCTGTCGGTCGCCATGCTCTTGGGGTTGATCAGGCCGCTGTCCACATATTTCTGCTTCACGGGTTTGAAGAAGTCATTCACCTGGTTAATGACCTTCTCGTTCAGCCCGGTTTCAATGCCATACTGCTGCAACGCGTAGAACATGGTCTCCGTCGCGGCCTGGCTGGTGCCGTTGGAGAAGCAGCTGGTGGCGGTATCGATCACGTCCACGCCGCTCTCGATGGCTTTGGTCAGGGTCATGTACGCCATGCCGGTGGTGCAGTGGGTATGCAGGATTACGGGCACGTTGCCGACGGCATCCTTGATGCCCTTGATCAGGTGCTCCGCCTCAAAGGGGCTCATGGTGCCGGCCATATCCTTCAGGCACAGGGTGTCGAAGCCCATCTTCACCAGTTCCTTGCACATCTCGACATATTTCTCGACGGTGTGCACCGGGCTCTGGGTATAGCTGATGCAGCCGGAAGCGACGGTATTCTTCTTCGCGTATTTCTTGGTGGCGGCCAGGGCGGTTTCCAGATTGCGGAAATCGTTCAGGGCGTCAAAAATGCGGATGATGTCAATGCCGTTCTTGATGCTCAGCTCAACGAACTTTTCCACCACGTCGTCATGGTAGTGCTTGTAGCCCAGCAGGTTCTGGCCGCGCAGCAGCATCTGCAGCCTGGTGTTGGGCATACCGGCCCGGATATTCCGCAGCCGTTCCCAGGGGTCTTCTCCCAGATAGCGCAGGCAGGAGTCAAAGGTGGCGCCGCCCCAGCATTCCACGGAGTAGTAGCCGGCCTTGTCCATCACCGGCAGGATGTCCTTGAAATCCGCGTAGGGCAGCCGGGTGGCCATCAGGCTCTGGTTCGCGTCCCGCATCACGGTTTCGGTAAACTGAACTTTTTTCATGAAGATAATCTCCCTATCCTTTTTGTACATACGGGATGCCGTTCCCGATCGGAACGGCATCCCATTGTTTTCAGTTGTTCAGGCCCGCTGAAATCTTACAGCTGGGGGCCGGCGGCAACCAGCGCCTTGCCGGCTTCGTTGCTCTCGTACTTCACGAAGTTCTTGATGAAACGGCCAGCCAGGTCCTTCGCCTTGGTGTCCCATTCGGTGGGATCCTTGTAGGTGTCGCGGGGATCCAGGATGCCGGAGTCCACGCCCTTCAGCTCAGTGGGCACTTCGAAGTTGAAGTAAGGAATCTTCTTGGTGGGGGCATTCAGGATGTCGCCGTCCAGGATGGCATCGATGATGCCGCGGGTATCCTTGATAGAGATCCGCTTGCCGGTGCCGTTCCAGCCGGTGTTGACCAGGTAGGCCTTGGCGCCGCTCTTTTCCATCTTCTTGACCAGTTCCTCAGCATACTTGGTGGGATGCAGTTCGAGGAAGGCCTGGCCGAAGCAGGCGGAGAAGGTCGGGGTGGGCTCGGTGATGCCGCGCTCAGTGCCGGCCAGCTTGGCAGTGAAGCCGCTCAGGAAGTAGTACTTGGTCTGTTCAGGGGTCAGAATGCTCACGGGCGGCAGCACGCCGAAGGCGTCCGCGCTCAGGAAGATCACGTTCTTGGCATCGGGGCCGGCGGAAACGGGGCGGACCTTCTTGACGATCTTCTCGATGTGCTCGATCGGATAGCTGACGCGGGTGTTCTCGGTCACGCTCTTGTCGGCGAAATCGATCTTGCCGTCCTTATCCACGGTGACGTTCTCCAGCAGGGCATCCCGGCGGATCGCGTTGTAGATGTCGGGCTCGCTGTCCTTGTCCAGGTTGATGACCTTCGCATAGCAGCCGCCTTCGAAGTTGAACACGCCGTTGTCGTCCCAGCCGTGCTCGTCATCGCCGATCAGCAGGCGCTTGGGATCGGTGGACAGGGTGGTCTTGCCGGTGCCGCTCAGGCCGAAGAAGATAGCGGTGTTCTCGCCCTTCATATCGGTGTTGGCAGAGCAGTGCATGGAAGCAATGCCCTTCAGCGGCAGGTAATAGTTCATCATGGAGAACATGCCCTTCTTCATTTCGCCGCCGTACCAGGTGTTCAGGATAACCTGCTCCCGGCTGGTGATGTTGAAGGCCACAGCGGTTTCGGAGTTCAGGCCCATGGCCTTGTAGTCCTCCACCTTGCCCTTGGAGGCGGTGTAGACCACAAAGTCCGGCTTGAAGTTTTCCAGTTCCTCTTCAGAGGGCTGAATGAACATGTTCTTCACGAAGTGGGCCTGCCAGGCAACTTCCATGATGAAGCGGATGGCCATCCGGGTGTCCTTGTTGGCGCCGCAGAAGGCATCCATGACGAACAGGCGCTTGCCGCTCAGTTCATCCTGCGCCAGCTTCTTCAGTTTGGCCCAGTTCTCCTCGCTCAGCGGATGGTTGTCGTTCTTATAGCCTTCCGTTGTCCACCACACGGTGTCCTTGGAATTTTCATCCATGACGATATACTTGTCTTTGGGGCTGCGGCCGGTGTAGATCCCGGTCATTACGTTCATCGCGTCCAGCTCGGTCAGCTGGCCCTTGTCAAAGCCTTCCAGGCCGGGTTTGTTCTCTTCCGCGAAGAGCACTTCATAGGAAGGATTGTGGACGATCTCGGTTGTTCCGAGGATGCCGTATTGGGTAAGATCGACGGTTGCCATAGAAGAAAGACCTCCTGATAATGATTTCGGTAACGGGTGGCTGAAACATATTCTCAACCTGTCCCAATTTCTCTTATTCTTCGTCTTTCCCCTATTTCCTGCTTTGTAACAAAAATTTGATATTTATTTTTTTCACTTCCGCAAACCGACGACAAAAAGATCCGCCGGGAACCTCCCTGAAAGGAGATCCCGGCGGATCTTTCAATTGTTCCTTCCTGAAACGGTATGGTCTCAGGCCCGTTCCCTGATCTGTTTGTCCAGCATTTCGATGAATTCCTTCATGCCCATTACTGTGGTCTGGTCTGTCTCCCGGTCGCGGACGGACAGGTTTTCTTCATTGACTTCCTTTTCGCCGATAATCAGCATATAAGGAACCTTGTCCTCCTGGCGCGCATAGCGGATCTTGTACCCGATCTTTTCATTCCGCTCGTCCAGCTCCGCCCGGATGCCGGCGTCCAGCAGTTCCTCCGTCACTTTGGAAGCGTATTCCATGCTCTTGTCCGAAACCGGCAGCACCTTGACCTGCACAGGCGCAACCCACAGCGGGAAAGCGCCCTTGGTCTCCTCGATCAGGTAGGCCATGAACCGATCGATGGAGCCGAGGATGGCCCGATGCAGCACCACGGGGGTCTTCTCCGAACCGTCTTTATCCACGTATTTCAGGTTGAACTTCGCCGGCAGGCAGAAGTCCAGCTGGCAGGTGCTCAGCGTATATTCCGCGCCGATAGCCGGCTTGACATTAACGTCCAGCTTCGGGCCGTAGAAGGCCGCTTCGCCGATTTCTTCCGTGAAATCGATATTCAACTCCCGGAGTACCTCACGCAGTGCACTCTCCGCCTTGTTCCACATCTCGTCGTCCTGATGGTATTTCACCTTGTCTTCCGGATCCCGCAGGCTCAGGACACAGCGGTAGTCCGTGATATGGAAGTCGCGGTACACGTCCCGGATCAGGCTGACCACGTTGGCTACCTCGTCTTTGATCTGCTCCGGCGTCACAAACAGGTGCGCGTCGTTCTGGCAGAAATGCCGGGCCCGTTCGATGCCCTTCAGCGTGCCGCTGGGCTCGAACCGGAAATCATGGGCAATCTCGCCGATGCGGATTGGCAGGTCCCGGTAGCTGTGCAGCCGATTGGCATAGATCATCATATGATGGGGACAGTTCATGGGGCGCAGCACGAAGCTTTCGCCTTCCACTTCCATCGCCGGGAACATGTTGTCCTTGTAATGCTCCCAATGACCGCTGGTGCGATACAGGTCCACCGTGCCGACGCAGGGCGTCATAACGTGCAGATAGCCCAGCCGCAGTTCCTTGTCCCGGATATAGTTTTCCAGTTCCCGCCACAGCGTGTAGCCCTTCGGCAGGAACATCGGCAGGCCCTTGCCGATCAGGTCGTCCGTCATGAACAGCTGCATGTCCCGTCCGATACGGCGGTGGTCGCGGGCTTTGGCTTCTTCCACCTGCTTCTCGTATTCCTTCAGCTCGTCCTGATTGCGGAAGGCGACACCGTTCAGCCGTGTCAGCATCTTGTTCTTCTGGTCATTCTTCCAGTAGGCGCCGGACAGGGCCGTCAGCTTGAAGGCCTTCAGCGCCTTCGTGTAGGTCAGGTGCGGGCCGACACACATGTCGATGTAGTCGCCCTGCTGATAGAACGTGATCGTGGCATCCTCCGCCAGGTCGGCAATGTGCTCCACCTTGTAGATTTCTCCCCGATCCTTCATCAGCTTCACGGCCTCATCCCGGGGCAGCGGATACACCTTGAAGGGCAGGTTTTCCTTCACGATCTTCTGCATTTCCTTCTCGATCGCGGGCAGGTCCTCGTCCGTCAGCTTCACGTCACCCAGGTCGATGTCGTAGTGGAAGCCCTTTTCAGTGGCGGGGCCATAGGCAAAATGGGCATCCGGGTACAGGCGCTTGACCGCCTGGGCCATGATGTGGGCCGCGGAGTGCCGCAGCACCTCCAGCTCTTCCTCTTCGGGACATTCCGCAACACGGCCGTCGTTGTAGATGATTTTCATAGATTCCCCTCCTCTTTCTTTGGGCGTCTGTACAATAAAAGCATCCGCCCTGCATTTTGTGCCGGGACGGATGCTGAAAAAGCATTCGCGGTTCCACCCTGCTTGTCGTAAAACCACTCATTCCGCCGCGCTAACGGGCGGCTCCCGTCCTCCGTCCGGGAATGGTATCCGCTTCAGCGCCGGCTGCGGGCTTTCACCTTTCCCCGCTCTCTGGGAACCGACGGCCTGAGGGCATGTTTCCCTTCATCCGAAAGATTGCAATGAGTATAGCACCTTCCCCGCCGAAAATCAACCTGAATTTTCAAACGCCTTTTCTTGCAAATATTGCCAGTTTGTGGTAAAAGTATGGTAACATACAACGTGCTATTTTGATCGGACAGAATAAGGGACGGCCCTGGGGCTCCGGGCGTGTTCCGCATTTGGGAGGAAGCGCACCATGAAGAAAAGACTCATTAGCTTGATCCTTTCGGTCATTCTGCTGATTTCCGTCCTGTCAGCACAGGCGGAACCGGCCCTGAAGCCCGACCTGCCGCGCTCGGAAGCCGCCCTGACTTTAATGGGCTACCTGGAATCAGATCCGGAGCTGATGATGCTGATGGAAAAAAGCCTCGCGGCTGCCGCAGAAAGAAACCCGGATCTGAATACCAATCCGGTGCGAAATGTCGATGATTTGTATGATTTTCTGGATTGGGCTGTTACCTGTATGCCCTGGAATGTGCTGACAGATCTCCCCTATCCCGAACTCTATGACTGCATCGATCAGAGCATCGACTATATCTGGTACCTGTTTGATCAGCCTCTGCCTGAACTGGAAGGAAAGGGCTATTACTATCCCTCGATGCAGTATCACGAGCCGATTGCCTCCTGGTGGAAAACGTATAACGATGAATGGGGTGCATTCCTCTCCACCGAAGAAAGCTGGAATGATATTTACTATCAGCGGGTTAAAAAGGATCCCAGTATGAACATGCAATATGGATGGTTTGCAGATACCAACGTATGGCATACATTTAATGAATGGTTCTCCCGTTACCTGATTGATCCGTCCGTTCGCCCGATTGCGGACAGCACCGTGGTTTCCCCCGCTGATTCCAGGCCTCAGGGAATATGGCATATTGATAAAACCGGAAATCTGATCCAAAATGAAGGCGTTGTCATCAAGTCGGCCAATTTCACTTCCATTTCCCAGCTGCTCGGACCGGATTCCGCATACGCGGATGCATTCAAAGGCGGCACACTGACCCACACATTCCTGGACGTGAATGACTATCATCGATACCATTTCCCGGTCAGCGGAACGATTGTGGAGCTGCGAAAGATCCCTGCAATCGATGCAATCGGCGGAATCATCGAATGGGATCCCGAGTTGAAGCGCTATATCCTGCTCGACGCGATTCCCGGCTGGCAAATGATCGAAACCCGTGACTGCGTGGTCATTGATACGGAGGACTACGGCCTGGTTGCCATACTGCCCATCGGCATGTCGCAGGTTTGTTCCTGCAACTGGGAGAAAGGGCTCACCGTCGGTTCAAAAGTCGAAAAAGGCGATCCGATGGGATACTTTCTTTTCGGCGGCAGCGATATCGTGATGGTTTTCCAGTCCTGTGTGAATGTGGATTTCCTCTGTGAGGCGGAAGGAACCGGATATGCCCATATTGTGATGGGGCAGGCCTATGCAAATCTGACAATCAGATAAGCCATTTCGTCTCTGCTGTTCCCTTGCCTCGTACTGAAAAACATCCCCGGCAGCCGATTCCTCCGCTGCCGGGGTTTGTTTTATAATCCGAATTCCTTAGCCAGTGCCTCTGTCATGACCTCAACAGGAGCATCTTTCCCGGTCCATAGTTTGAAATTCAATGCCGCCTGATTTACCAGCATGCCAAGCCCCGTTATGGTTTTCAGACCACGCCGGGCTGCCTCCTGCAGAAAAGGCGTATTCGGCCGGTTGAAAACCACATCAGCGGCCACCATTTCCGGCCGAAGCGTATCATAATTTACATCCGGCTTTCCTGTTATGTCCGGAAACAGCCCGATATTCGTGCACTGCACCAGAATATCCGTTTCCTCCGGAATGCGCACCTGCGGGATCCAGCGGATATAGGAAGCAGCCGCATTCGTCCTTTCCAAAACAGCGGCAGCCAGTTCCGCTCCCCTCTCTTCGCTGCGATTGATGATGTTAATCTTCCGGGCGCCGGCCAGTGCCAATTCTATGCTGATCGCCCGTGCAGCCCCGCCGGCCCCCAGAAGCGTTACCGTCTTCCCGGCCGGGTCGATCCCGTTGTCACGCAGGGATTTCAGAAAGCCTTTTCCGTCTGTGTTCTCTCCGATCAATTTGCCGTCCCGGCGGACGACCGTATTTACCGCCCCGATCAGCCGTGCCGCTTCCGTCAGTTCATCCAGCAGGGGAATCACGGCTACCTTATGCGGAATCGTCAGATTAAAGCCGCAGAAGCCCATCGCTCTGGCGCCCTTCACAGCATCCTCCAGGCCGTTTTTCTCCACCCTGATGGTCAGATAACGGTAATTCAGCCCCAGGGCATCATAACCGGCCTCCGCGATCACGCCAGACGGATTTTCATCCACCGGATCCCCAAAACACGCTGTCAGTTCTGCTCTGTAAACCTTTTCCTGCTGCATAGATTTCGCCTCCCTGTCAAAATATATTTTTTCTGTTCTGCCTTTCCTCATCAGTTGATCAGGATAACATGGATCATATTCCTGACGGTATTCCTGAAAATGCATTTCTGTTATGCTGATACTTCATCTGGCCCAAAAGATACAGGAATGCTGTGGAAGGAATTCTGTAGATCTCTGTTGTGTCTCTGCTTGACAGGCCATAATCTGAAATGCTTTTTGTAATCACATATCCCGGCTGATGATCCAGCGCTGCCGTTATGATCAGATCGTTGTCCCGAACAATACTCTGATTCCGTACCTTGGATTCAATCAACTGCCGGATTCCTGTTCTGTCACAGATCACAATATCAATTTCCTTATCCCGACCAGCCTGAAGCATATATCCCACTCGCAGTGTCGGATCCACGCATCTGCAATAATCAATCGTATGTTTATATGCTGCCGACTCAATCAAGTATCCTTTCTGAACAGGATCATCAGGCGAATGGAGTTCTGACATCACTGCCCCTCGAATTCCGCTGTCGGCAATGTGTACCTTTCGCCGTGTTTTAAGGATCTTTTTTCCTGAGCTGTTCACCTGTTCCGCACAGTAAATCAGGCCTGCGCTCTCCAGAATATCCATATACTTTATCACGGTGGCATTGGCAATTCCCTGCAATTCCCTGCAGATTTCTTCTACGTTAACGATGTTGGATGTTGTATTGCAGAAATAGGAAAAGACTCGCTTCAGCTGTGTTGGATTAACACGTTCTGTTGTTGTCAGGTCATTGAATATGACTTTATTAATGACATTCTCCTCAATCAAAGAAAGCGCATAAGGCTCATCCATTTGTGAAACGTCAATATACTCAGGAAATCCTCCGAGACGCAGATATCTGTTAAGCTCAGGTTCCACACCGGAAAGCTTCATCATGATGGAAGACTGGTCAGCTAAAGAAGCATCATGCAGCTTGAACAGATCATGAACTTCGATTCCCTGCATCCTGATTCCACGCAACTGACAATATTCATAGAAGGAAAGTGTGGGAATTCGTATCAGCCGCAGGCTTCCTTCCCAGGTTTCCCGGTATTTTCCATCAATTTTGAAGGAAGCGCTGCCCGTAGCCATAGCGTGAACTGCAGGAAAAGAATCATATATGAATTTCATCGCACTTGTCCAGTCGTCATCCTTCTGAACTTCGTCCACGAACAGATAGAAGTCTTCTGACTGGCTGATCTGAGATTGGTAGATCATCAGAAGTTTCAGTATTCCCGCTTCCTCCATAGCGGAGGTATCCAGGCTTAGATACAGGATTTGAAATGGATTTATTCCAGATGCCAGCAAATCGCCGATCATCTGATGGACAATCGTGCTTTTTCCCACCCGACGAGGACCGCTCAGCACAGGAAACCTTCTGATTTTGTGCCAGAACACCTGTCCGCAAAGATAGTATTCACCCCTGCGGAACTGAAGGTCCTTTCTCTTATCCGTTTCCCCTGTCTGCCACCATGGATTTTGAACCCGCATCAGAGTAATCAGATCTGCTTCAGAGAAAATCGCCATGCGATCATCGCCTCACAATAACGTTTTATGTAATTATATAATATTCTGTTTCGAATAAATTGTCAATTTATTCTAATTGCACTTCGAATAATTGTACACATGAACGTATATGAACAATACTTCTATGTCGGCTATGGGCTGACATCCCGTCTTCTCCAATTCCTGAAGGAGCGGTTACTGCTTTTCGTTTCACAGGGGTCTGTGTAACGTCGGCGAATTGGCGAATAGGCGAATAGAGGTCTCCAGGCCTTGAAATATAAGGATTGTCTATTCGCCAGTTTGTGGCGAATAGGCGAATAGGCGAATAGGGTTAAGATTATTCAGACTCCATTTTGAAAAATATGACAATTTATTATAAGTGCACTTCGAATTATTTGATAATTCATTCAAAGAACACTTTGAATGAACACGTCGACGATTCTTATGTGTTATTCACAGTCTGTTATCCCATTTTCTCAAATTTCTGAATTAGCGATTGCTGCTTTCCGTTTTACAGGGGTTTGTGTGACGTCGGCGAATTGGCGAATTGGCGAATTGAGGCCTCCAGGCCTTGATATATAAGGATTGTCAATTCGCCAGCCCGCGGCGAATTGGCGAATTGGGTTAAATTTAGCTAACCGTCTGCCTGCTTCATCGGCAAAACGGCGAAACCACTCTGGAAAACGCCGGTGAAACTCAAAAAAAGTGAAACTCAAACGACCGGTGATCAGTAAAGGTTGCCGGTGATACTAAAGAAAAGTGTTACTAAAACGGTGATTTGATTCGTGAAAGGTATACCAGTGTTAACGGTTCTTTCTGTTATCCCACATGCAACGCCTTGTTCAGTTTGTGACTCGAACTCTTTGTGGCTCGTTCTTTTTGGAACGTGATGAAACTCAAAAAAAGTGAAACTCAAACGGTGATCTGATCCGTGTTGCCCGGCAATTCGAGTACAAGGAAAAGTATACACTCAAAATTCAGTACACTCAAAAACAGCAACGAAGATGTGAAAAATGGTCAAAAAGCTGACCAGGGCTATTTCAGGAGGCGGTGACCTGGTTTTGTGTATCAGTTTTTTTGTGTATCAGTTCCGGGTTTTCAGTGATGAAACTCAAAAACAGTGAAACTCAAACAGAATACGGAGAAACGACAGAAACGATCATCAATGATATTCAGGGATACTCCTTGACGGTTTCGACGCATATAAAAACCCGCCCTCCATGAAGGAAGGCGGGTAAGAAGACCGGGAGATTATTTGTCGTAGTTCACAACCTGGCTGAAGTCGGGGGCCTTCAGGCTTGCGCCGCCGATCAGGCCGCCGTCGATTTCGGGCTGGGCCATGAGTCCCTTGACGTTCTTGGGATTCATGCTTCCGCCGTACTGGATGCGGATCTTGTTGCCCGTCGCCTTGCCGTACTTGCGGGCCACGGCCGCGCGGATCACGCCGATGGTCTCATTCGCCTGCTCATCGGTAGCGGTCAGGCCGGTACCGATCGCCCATACGGGCTCATAAGCAATCACGATCTTGGCAACCTGTTCCTTGGTCAGCCCGTTCAGGGCGATCAGGGTCTGGTATTCCACGAGCGCGTCGGTATATCCGGCTTCGCGCTCTTCCTTGTTTTCGCCCACGCACAGGATGACCTTCAGGCCGGCTTCCACCGCGGCCAGCACCCGCTGGTTCACAGTCTTGTCGGTTTCACCGAAGTACTGGCGGCGTTCGCTGTGGCCGATGATGACGTATTCCACGCCGCAGGCCTTCAGCATATCAGCGCTGAGCTCGCCGGTGAAGGCGCCGCTCTTGGCCCAATGCACATTTTCAGCGCCCAGGTGGATTTTGCTTCCCTTGGCCGCTTCCTTCACCGCGGAAAAGTTCGTAGCGGGCACGCAGACCACCACATCACAGGCCGCATCCTTCACCAGGGGCTTCAGTTCCGTCACCAGCGCGAAGGCTTCTTCGGGCGTCTTGTTCATTTTCCAGTTCCCGGCAATAATCGGTTTACGCATACTCTTTTCTCCTTCTGTTTCTCACTTCTCGTCCAGGCAGGCAACGCCGGGCAGGGTCTTTCCTTCGAGGAACTCCAGGCTGGCTCCGCCGCCGGTGGAGATGTGGGTCATCTTGTCGCCCAGGCCCATCTGTTCCACAGCCGCAGCACTGTCGCCGCCGCCGATGATGGTCACGGCATCGCTGTCCGCCATTGCCTGCGCCACAGCCAGGGTGCCCTGCGCCAGGGTCGGATTCTCAAACACGCCCATCGGTCCGTTCCAAACCACGGTCTTGGCGCCCTTGATGGCTTCAGCAAACAGGGCACGGCTCTTCGGGCCGATATCCAGGCCTTCCTTGTCCGCGGGGATCTTGTCGGAGTCGACCACGGTGGTGTCCACGGGCCCATCAATGGGATCCGGGAAGCCGGCCGCGCACACGGTGTCCACAGGCAGCAGCAGGTTGACGCCCTTTTCAGCAGCCTTGGCCATCATGTCCTTGCAGTAATCGATCTTGGTTTCGTCCAGCAGGCTCTTGCCGACTTCATAGCCCTTCGCCTTCAGGAAGGTGAAGGCCATGCCACCGCCGATGATCAGGGTATCCACCTTCTCCAGCAGGTTGCTGATCACGTTCAGCTTGTCTTCAATCTTGGCGCCGCCCAGCACGGCCACGAAGGGACGGTCCGCATTCTCCAGGGCTTTGCCCATGATGCTCAGTTCCTTGCCGATCAGATAGCCGGCCACGTTGGGGCTGGTGTAGGCGGTTACGCCGGCCGTGGAGCAGTGCGCACGGTGGCAGGAGCCGAAGGCGTCATCCACATAGCAGTCCGCCAGGGAAGCCAGTTCCTTGCTGAAGTCTTCGATATTCTTGGTCTCTTCCTTGCGGAAGCGGGTGTTCTGCAGCAGCACCACATCGCCATCTTTCATGGCAGCGACAGCGGCCTTGGCATTCTCGCCGACCACATTGTCATCGTTGGCGAAAACCACGGGCTGGCCCAGCAGTTCGGCCAGGCGGACAGCCACAGGCGCCAGGGAGAATTTCTCTTCCGGCCCGTTCTTCGGCTTGCCCAGATGGCTGCACAGAATCACTTTGCCGCCGTCGGCGATCAGCTTTTTGATGGTCGGCAGCGCGGCAACAATGCGCTTGTCATTGGTGATCTTTCCGTCCTTCATCGGAACGTTGAAGTCACAGCGGACCAGAACCCGTTTGCCTTTTACCTGGATGTCGTCAATCGTCTTTTTTGCCATGGTGAACCCTCTCCTTTATCATAATAATGAATCATGGGAAACGAATTTATTGCGAAAACTTCCTTATCGGAAGTCGGCAATCAGGATTGCAGGATCCGGATCATCTGCTCCGCGGCCCCCTCGTCCGTCACCAGCAGGGTGTGGCGCGTATGCCGCAGCACGGAAATGATCGCCTCCGCCTTGGAAGCGCCCGCCGCCACCGCCACCATCCGGCAGGTAGGCTTCAGCCGCGCCAGGTCGACGCCGAGGCTCGCGGACTCATACAGGCAGTTCCCGTCAATATCGTAATAGGAGCCGAAGCTTTCCCCGGCCGCATGCTGCTCCACCAGCCGGTTCTGCACCGCCCGGCTCAGCCCCCGGACGCGCATGGAATCCGCCGCCTTTCCGATGCCGTGCAGAATGATGTCCGCCCGCTCCAGCAGCTCCATCGCCTCGCTGACTTCCGGCAGCTTCAGCATCTCCTGCAGAGCGGTGGCGTCCAGCCTGTCCGGCAGGTGAATCAGCCGATAGTGCCCGCCGAGCTTTTCCGCGATTTCCTCCGCCAGCGTGTTAGCCTGCAGCTCCACGGACCTCCCCAGGCCGCCGCGGGCCGGAACCACCATCACGTTCAGCGGGGCCGGGCTCTGCAGCGTGCGGGCCACGGCGGCGATACTCCGTCCGCCGGTCACCGCCAGGGTGTTCCCGTTCTGCAGCATGGCCCTCAGCCTCTGGGCACAGATGCGGCCCACGTCGGACAGCACATGCTCATCCTCATCGGAATTCCCGGGAGCGATCAGCACCCGGTCCGCCTGCAAAAGCTGCCCCAACCGGTTTTCCATCTCGGTCAGGCCGTTCATGGCTTTTGAAAAATCCCGCGCGGTTTCCAGCACTTCCTCCGCCTTGGCGCTCAGCGTCATGCCGGAGGCGTCCAGCTCGATATAGCCCAGGTCCTTCAGCAGGGCGGCGGTATTCCGGATTTCCCGCTCCGGCAGGTTCAGCCGGTTCGCCAGCTGGCGCCTTCCCACCGGCTGCAGCGCGGCGATGCGCTCCAGAATCAGCGCCCGCCGGGTCATTTCCTCCGTCAGGTCGGGAGCCAGCTTGCGGATCAGACCGATAAAACCCGATTCCATCGGCTCCCTCCTTTCTGTCTCGCGGGACAGAAACCGACCCGCAGGTCCATTCACGTCCCGACAGAGATTCTAACACAAGGGATAACCGATCGCAAGCCTTTTTTGCTTATACCCGGACCATTTCCGTTCCGTCCAGCGCCCGCTGGATCATCTCTTCGCTATCCAGCCGGGCCTCTCCTTCAAGGATCTTTTCCAGCTTCGGCTTCGTGGCCGGATGGCGGGGCGTAAACACGGTACAGCAGTCTTCATAGGGCAGGTTGGAGATTTCCAGTGTACCGATCTTCCGGGCCACTTCGATAATCTCGCTCTTGTCGAAGCCGATCAGGGGCCGGAACACCGGCATCCCCGCCACCGCGTCGGTGGCGCCAAGCGCCTGCATGGTCTGGCTCGCCACCTGGCCGATGCTCTCCCCGGTAATCAGCGCTTCACAGCCTTCCTGCCGGGCGATCCGCTCAGCGATGCGCATCATGTAGCGACGCATGATCAGCGTGGTATACTCCTCCGGGCATTTTTCGTGAATCGCCATCTGGATTTCGGTGAAGGGAACCACGAACACCTTGATGCCGCAGCAACTGAAGCTGAGCTTTCTGGCCAGGTCCAGCACCTTTTCCTTCGCCCGGTCCGAGGTATAGGGATAGCTGTGGAAATGCACCGCGTTGATCTGCACGCCCCGCTTGGCGATCATCCAGCCGGCCACCGGGCTGTCAATGCCGCCGGAGAGCAGCAGGGTTGCATTGCCGTTAGTGCCGACAGGCATGCCGCCCACCGCGGGAATCTCCTTTACATACAGGTAGGCCATATCCCGGATTTCGATGCTGACCGGCCAGTCCGGATTATGCACGTCCACCTTCAGGTTCGGGTTGGCCTGCAGGATCCGGTATCCGACCTCCTCGTTGATGGCCGGGGAATTCATGAAATAGCGCTTGTCGCTTCGCCGGGCCATCACCTTGAAGGTTCCCTTCAGGTCCTTTGTCATCGCGATCGCCTGGTCGCAGATAGCGTCGAAATCCTCTTTCGGCATTTCCAGCGCCGGGCTCACGCTGTAAACGCCGAAGACCTTGGTCACCCGTTCTATACAGGCATCCAGGTCATCAAACCCGCGCACAAAGATGCGCCCGTCATGGACGTTCACCTCCGCGCCCATGCCGCGGACGGCATAGCGGATTTTCCGCACCAGCGCGCGGATAAAATACGGCCGGTTCAGCCCCTTCAGGAAGATTTCCCCGTACCGTACCAGCAACAGATTCTGCATGGCATTCCCCTCCGATTATCTTCTCGTATACTTCTTCAGCATTTCCCAGTGGAACGCGACCCGCTCCGCCGTATACCGGATCTCTTCCTCCGTGGTATCCGGGCTCAGGCTGAAGCGCAGGGAGCAGTCGGCGGTTTCCTGCCGGATCCCCATGGCCTTCAGCACCGGGGAAATCTTCTGCTTCCGGCTGGCACAGGCGCTGCCCGCGGAGACGCAGATTCCGTCCCCTTCCAGTGCGAAGAGCATAGTCTGGCTGCGCACCGGCGGAAAGGCCGCATTCAGGATGTGCGGCGCGCAGGCGGCAGGAATACCGGTCGGGCTGTTCACCGCCGTGGCGGAAACCCGCTCCTTCAGCAGCTTCTCCAGCAGCTCCCGCAGGGCCGCCATCCGCGCATTTGCGTCGGCGGGATAGGTTTTCACGGCTTCTCCCAGGGCCAGGATGCCGAAGGTGTTCTCCGTGCCGGACCGGAGGTTTTCCTCCTGCCCTCCGCCGAACTGAAGCGGGCGGATCCGCCAGTTCTTTTTCAGAATCAGGGCGCCGGTTCCCTTCAGCCCCTGAATCTTATGGGCGGACAGGGCATAGCTCTGGGCACCGGTTTCCTTCATGGAAAAGGGCACCCGCAGAAACCCCTGGACGCCATCCACGTGGATCCCGGCACCGGGGCATTTCCTGTCCCTCATTTCCGAGATTACCTTCAGCGGCTCAATGGCGCCGGTTTCATTATTAACCTGCATGACGGAAATCAGATGGACATCCTCATCCAGCATGTTTTCCAGCCGGTTCAGATCCACGGACCCTTCCGGGCCCGCCGGGATTTCCTCCACGGTATGGCCCAGTGCTTCCAGGGCTTCCCGGCAGGCTGACACAGCCGGATGCTCCACGGAGGAAATCAGCACACGGCCCGGCTGCCGAACCGTTTTCATATGGCCGATCAAAGCCAGGTTGTCCGCCTCTGTTCCGCCGGAGGTAAAAATGATACGCTCCCCAGCCGCGCCCGCGGCTTTCAGGCACAGGGCCCGGACTTCGTCCATTTCCTTCTGGACGTCCATGGCGGGCTTGTATAAAGCGGATGGATTATACCATCCGCTTTGCATATGGCGGCATACGGTTTCCCGCACCGGTTCCGAAGGCCTGGTCGTAGCGCTGTTGTCCAGATATACCGTCATGCTTTACTCCTGATACGCGCCGCGGGGCAGATACTGCTTGATATAGCCGACCATTTCCTCGCTGGGCTCCAGAATGATCATCTTCTTGTCGTTTTCCTTAGTAAAATAGAAGTAGTAAAGCTCGGAGTCCCGGTTCAGGAACCAGTTCATCCGCTTGATGCCGGGCATGTTCAGGTAGCGCTGGAAGGACGGGGACGTCACCTTGCCGAAGGCTTCCACGTTCCGCACGTTCAGGCTGCCGAGGGACTTCCGCTTCTTGTTGTTGTACACTTCCGCGAAATCCAGCGCCCCGTTGGTAAAGGTGTATTCATATTCCGTCAGAATCCGGTCATGGAAGAAGTAAGTATATGCCGCGATCCCGCCGGTCAGCACGATGAAGACAACCGTCATCCAGTTGAAATTGGTCGTCAGGGTGCCGAACATCATCGCCGCGAACAGCGCCCCGACAATGATGACCACCCAGCTGAAATAATACAGGATCCGGTTCAGGGTATTGTTCCGTTTTACGACAACCTCTTCCATAAAGTGATCCATGAAGGCCATATGCTTATCCTCCCGATTCAATATTTTCTGTCCAGCAGGCTTCCGGCCAGTTCCCGGTGAATGCTCAGCTCCCAGGGCAGCCGGTCCAGCGCTTCGCAGGCGAGCCGGATTTCCCTTTCAGCATCCTCCCGGGTTTTTTCAACGCCTTTCAGGGCGACCCAGGTCATCTTATGCTGCTCCGCATCCATGCCCGTATTCTTGCCCATCAGCGCCGCGTCGCCGTCCACGTCCAGCAGGTCATCCGTCATCTGGAAAGCCAGCCCGTAATGGCAGGCAAACTGCCGTCCGGCTTCAACCAGCTCCGGTTCCGCCCCGGCCAGGATGAGCCCCGCTTCCACGGCCGCCTCCAGCAGATCCGCGGTTTTATGCAGGTGAATGTATGTCAGCAGTTCCTCGTCCGGCTCCTGGTTTTCCGAAGCCACATCCAGGCTCTGGCCGCCAATCATGCCCGAAACCCCGGCGTGCCGCATAATGCAGGCCATGGCCTTCGTTCCCCGCAGGTCGTTCATGCCCGACGCGGCCCGGGCCATCACCTCCGCAGCGGTGTTCAGCAGCCCGTCCCCGGCCAGAATGGCCCCGGCTTCGCCGAAAACCATGTGGTTCGTTGGCTTTCCCCGGCGCAGTTCATCGTTATCCAGCGCCGGCAGATCGTCGTGAATCAGGCTGTAGGTATGGATCATCTCCAGGGCGCAGGCAAAGGCCATGGCTTCTTCCGGATCGCCTCCCGCCGCTTCACAGCTGGCCAGCAGCAACACTGGACGCAAGCGCTTTCCGCCCGCGGAGAGGCTGTATGCCATGGATTCCTCCAGCTTTTCCGGCATAGGGCCCGCGGAATGAAGCGCCGGCAGGAGGGCCTTGTTCACCGCGTCCTTGTATTCTTCAAAGCGTTTCATTGCCTTCCTCCACGGCCAGTTCCTCCGGCTGTCCGTCCTTTCCGTTCATCAGAACGGTCAGGCGTCGGCTCATGCCATTCAGTTCCTCGTCCAGGGCATTCAGCTGCTTCATGCCTTCCTCGTACTGCCGGACGGATTCCTCCAGGGGAATGGTGCCCGCCTCAATCCTGGCAATGATCTCCTGCACATCCTGAAGCTTTTCCTCAAAGCTCCGTTTGTCTTCGCTCATGCATCTTCTTCCTTTCCGGCTACCGGGACAATCCCATCCGCGAAGCGGATTCTCAATTTTCCCTCCGCCGCGGCTTCCGCCGCTGTTTTCAGCATACGGCCGTCCCGGGAATAAACCAGCGCATATCCCCGCCCCAGCACATCGAGCGGATTCAGGGCCTTCAGGCGTTCCCGGCAGAGCGCTGCCCTGGCCTTTTCCTTTTCAAGCCGCCTTTCCGCAGCGGTTTCCAGGCGGTTCCGGCTGTCCCTGAGCGCGTTTACACTGCTCTCCATCCTCCGGGCCGCGATGCTTTTCAGCTTTTCCCGGGCCAGGGCGGTTCGATGGAGCAGACCCGCGATCCGTTTGTCCGGGCTCAGGGCGCCCAGGCGTGCGCGGACTTCCGCAGCCTTCCTTTCCGCTTCCCGCAGCCGGCTTTCCCCGGCCCGGTGCAGACCCATCCGGACCAGGTGGATCCGCTGCGCCAGCTCCTTCCGGTCGGGAAAAACGATCTCCGCCGCGTTGCTGGGCGTAGCGGCACGCACATCCGCCGCCAGGTCGCAGATGGAAACGTCCACCTCATGCCCGACGCCGGACACCACCGGCACCCGGCTTTCCGCCACGGCCCTGGCAACGATCTCTTCATTGAAGCACCACAGGTCCTCCGCCGAGCCGCCGCCCCGCGCAACGATGATCACATCCGCATCGGTAAACAGCTGGGCTCTCCGGATTCCGGCCGCGATTTCCTCAGCGGCCCCGGCGCCCTGAACCGTTGCAGGAACCACGACAATCGGAATCGCCGGATTCCGGGCGCCCGACACGTTCAGAATATCATGAATGGCAGCGCCGCTCCGCGAGGTGACCACCGCTACCTTCCGGGGAACGAGAGGCAACGGCCGTTTCCTCCGCTGGTCAAACAGCCCCTCCGCATTGAGCTTCCTTTTCAGTTCCTCAAAGCGCTGGTGCAGGTCGCCGGTCCCGGCACTCCGCATGCCCGTCACATACAACTGGCACGCACCGCTTCGGGCGTAGACCTTCACATAGCCCGTCACCACCACAGAGTCCCCGTCCTTCGGTTTCAGCAGGCTCCTCAGGTTATTCTGGCGGAACATGACACAGTTGACCGCCGCCTCGGCGTCCTTCAGGGCAAAATACCAATGGCCGGAAGCCAGATGGTGCTTGAAGCCGCTGACCTCGCCCCTGACGGTTACATCCTGCAGCCGAGGATCCCGGCGGATCGCTTCGTCCACTGCCAGGTTCAGCTCGGATACCGTCATTTCAGCCGCGCGCAGCAAGCTCTCTCTTCCTTTCGGCTGCCTCCACGGTATTGTCCAGCAGCATGGTAATTGTCATTTTTCCTACGCCGCCCGGAACCGGGGTAATCCAGCCAGCCACTTCCTTCACGCCGTCGAAATCCACATCGCCGAGGACCTTTCCGTCCACCCGGTTGATCCCGACATCGATCACAATGGCCCCGGGCTTCACCATATCAGGCGTCACAAACCCGGCCTTCCCGACAGCGGCCACCAGGATGTCCGCCCGGCGGGTATGCTCCGCCAGGTTTTTCGTCCGGCTGTGGCAGATGGTCACCGTGCAGTTTTCCCGCAGAAGCAGCATGGCCATCGGTTTTCCGACGATATTGCTGCGCCCGATGACCACCGCTTCCTTCCCGCTCAGGTCCAGTCCGGTGGTTTTGATCATATGCAGCGCGCCCTTAGGTGTGCAGGCGACAACGCCTTTCACACCGGACATCATCCGCCCGGCGTTGATCATGTGGAATCCATCCACATCCTTCTCGGGCAGAATCCGGGCCAGGGCAGCTTCCTCATCCAGGTGGCCCGGCAACGGCAGCTGCACCAGGATCCCGTGGATCCTGTCATCCCGGTTCAGCCTGTCAATCTCCTTCTCCAGGGCTTCCTGGGTTGTTTCCGCCGGCAGCCGGACCGTTTCGCTCAGGATTCCGACTTCCTCACAGCCTTTTCCCTTGTTTCGGACATAAATTTCACTGGCCGGATCATCTCCGACCAGAATCACGGCAAGGCCGGGCCGGATCCCGGCCTCCTTCAGTTTTTCCACCCGCCGGGCAATGCCGCTCCGCAGGTCCTCCGACATGGCTTTCCCGTCCAGTATGGCTGCTGCCATGGTTGTATCCTCCTCAGTGTCCGCGTTTCCATTCCTGCCATCCGATCAGGGCAACGCCGACCGCGTTGTCCCCGCTCAGTTCCCTGTCCCCGAAAACCGGATCAGGCGTTTCACGCGATTTCGCGCATCGTTCTTTCAGCATCCTCCGGAACAGGTCTGACCCGGCCACGCCGCCGGTCACCAGCACATCCCTGAGCCCGGTTTTCCGGCTCCCTGCTCCGATCATCCGGCAGAGTGTGCGGGCCAGGACATCATAGATTTCCCGGGCACAGTCTGCCCGGGAAACGGTTCCTTCCATGATCCACCGCTGGGCCTGGCTCTCGGCACCGCTGAAGTGGCAGTTCAGGCCGCCCGCCTCCAGACTTGCGCCCAACCGTCCTTCACTTTTGCCGTTCAGGGCCAGCTGCTCCAGTTCCGGCCCTGCCGGAAAGGAAAAGCCCAGCGCCACGCCCACCCGGTCCACCAGCTGCCCCGCGTGCAGGTCCAGGCTGGTTCCGACCCGATCGATCCGGTCCGGCCTCACGGCCAGCAGGTCCGTTGTTCCCCCGGACAGGTGGACCGCCAGGTATTCGCTACGCCCTTCCAGGATGGTTCCCCGCGCGGCAGCTGCCAGATGCCCCCGCTGATGCGTCGTCCTGTAAAGCGGAACATCCAGAATCCCGGCCAGCAGCGATGCCGCGGTCAACCCCGCCTGGAATACCGGCATGTAGGAGTCTTCTCCGTCCCTGGGCCGGTCACTGGCAGCGACCGCAACAATCCGGATCCCAGCCCGCTTCAGCTGCCGCAGCTTTTCCTCCGCGAAAGGCATCGCCCGCAGATGGGCAAACACCGCGTCGCTCTGCCGCAGCCCTCGCTCTCCCTGCTTCACCGGCAGCAGTTCCCGCAGGTTCATCAGGATTTCTCCCTCCGGGCCCACCGCTGCGATGGAAGTGCGGTAGTTGCTGGTATCCAGCCCGAGAACAGCCTCGGTCATTTTCCTGCCTCTTTTTTCCGGACGATCGTGCCGAGAATGCCGTTTACAAAGGATTTGTCATCCGGATCGGAATACTGTTCGATCAGCTCCAGCGCTTCGGAAACCGCCACGTTATCCGGAATCTCCTCAGCGTAATCAATTTCCCATACCGCAAGCCGGAGAATTGTCAGGTCCACCAGGCTCATCCGGTCCAGCGTCCAGCCGACGGCGGTTTCCGCTATTTTCGCGTCAATCTCCGCCTGATGGGCCACGACGCCGTCAAAAGCGCTGGAAATATACTGCCGGTCGTCGTCCTCCGGCTCGTTTTCGCCGACTTTCCCGGAACCGGGCATCGGCATTTCCCGCAGCTCGTCATACACCATGCGGAGGGTATCTTCCCCGCCCTGGCCGCCTGCGGTTTTCTCATAAATCAGCTGCATGGCCGCAGCCCGTGCTGTCGTTCGCGACATGGCTTATTCCTCGTTCTCCCTGCCGGCTGTGCTGGCTGTATTCACTTTATTGGCAGCACTGACATACTGTTCCTGGCTGCGGGCGATCTCCTGCTTAATGTCGATCGGCTTCTGCTCCTTGGCGGGAATAATCCGGTTCGCCGTATCCTTCAGAAACGCGCCCTTGTTATCCACGGACCCGAGGAAGAACCCGATGGCGAAAAGAGCCGCCAGTATCAAGGTCTTCCAGAAACCAATGGTCATCACCAGCACGCCGAGCCCTGCCAGAATGAGGCCCAGAATAATGCCAAAACCGGGGGTTCCTTTTTCAAGCTTCATGTTCCTGCTCCTTTACAATCTCTTCCGCCTGCTCTGTTGCTTTTTCCTGATTCGCCTCCTGGGTTTTCCCGGAATCTTCTCCGCTTTCCGCCGGGCTACCCTCGCCAGTCGCTTCCTCCGGAGGGTTTTCGACGGTTTTCTCCGTCTGCTTTTCTACAGTTTCCTCCGCCTGCTTTTCCGCCGTTTCCTCCGTGCTGTTTTCCATCTCCGGAGGAACGGGAACAATGCAGGGCTCCGACTTGTTGCTGAAAAGCCGCTGGTGGATCGGCCTGTCGTCGTCCTCCTCCGGATCGTCCACTACAATTCCGGAATCCTGCATGGAATGGATCGGGCTGACCACCGGTTCCTCCTGAACCGTGTCCGGTTCGGCATCCTCCGCCGGCCTGGACAGTTCCTCCGGAATGTCCGGTACTTCATCTGCCTGAGCCGGAACCTCGGAAGATTCTGTTTTCTCCGCCGTGTCTCCGTCCCGCAGAAGGGCGATGCCGGCCGGCGGCTCGATGGCAAAGGGGGCTCCCTTCAGCTCGTCTCCGGTAGCGTCGATCTGCACGCGGATATTCCTGACCTCCAGACCGCTGCAAGCCGTCACATACTGCTTAATCTGCTTCTGCAGAGTATCGATGGTCAACGGTATGCTGACGCCTCCGGCCACATTGCCGCTGATCCGGATTTCCAGCCCGTCCCGCTGGTTTTCCAGCGTCAGGTCGCGGGCATCCACTTCAGGATGCTGTTCCAGGCATTTCCGCACCAGGTTTTCCAGGGTTTCCAGCGAGATCTCCAGCTCACCGGTTTCAGTCTTTTGCAAAATATATTTGTCGTTCCTGCCGGGACGGCGGAACAGCATCAGCACGCAGTAGCCGCCAAGCGCCAGCAGAATCAGGGCAGTCAGCACAAAAACGATTTTCGCCAGCGTGGACTGTTTGGACAGAATATCGCCGACCATGCCGGCCACATCCTGCTGAAAAAGCACCTGCGCAACCAACGCCACGCATCCCGCAATCAACAGCAGGCCGGCAACAAAAACCATAACTCGGTCCAGAATACGGATTTTCATATTCTTCGGTCCTCCTGCAGCCGTTCGGTCCCTGAGTGCTTATTCCTTCGCCCTGACTTCATTTTCGGCGGGGACTGCTGCCTTGGGAGCATCCGTTTTTATGTCCTTCGGCGATTCTTCCGCCGGCTCGGTACCGGCTTCCAGCGCGCTCTGTGCACCAGCCTCAAGCGCTTTATTTTCCTTCTCAAAGCTCACATTCTGCACATGCACATCCACCCGCACCACATGCAGGCCCGTCATGGACTCGATCGCTTTTCTCACGCTCTCCTGGGCGTCCATGGCGGCGCGCTGGATCGGCGTCCCGTATTCCACGATCACGTACAGGTCCACAGCCACCTCTTCCGTCCCGACTTCGACCTTGATCCCCCGGGTCACATTCGGCTTCTTGCCTATACCGGTCCCGGTAGCACTGGTCATGCCCGCAATTCCTTCCACCTCACTGGCCGCAAGCCCCGCGATAATCTGCACAACGTCGCTGGCGTAGGTGATGCTGGAACTGGGGGTCATATCGTTGTCCTGTGTCTGGGGCAGCGTATTGATCTCTTTGTTCTGTTTTGCCATCTTCTTCAACCTCCTGCTGAATTGGAAGTGTTGCTGAAACAATGCCTTCAGATCTGATTAATTATATCAGATCTGCGCTCACTTGACAATGGATCCGTTATTCCTCCGGCTGAACCAGGGCGATATGCAGTTCTTCCAGCTGGCGGGGTTCCACTTCTCCGGGAGCGCCCATCATCACATCCTGGGCATTCTTGTTCATGGGGAACGGAATCACCTCGCGGATAGAATCCTCACCGGCCAGCAGCATCACCATCCGGTCCACCCCGGGAGCGATGCCTGCGTGCGGCGGCGCGCCGTAGCAGAACGCATTGTACATCGCCGGGAACTTGGCTTTCACATCTTCTTCACCCAGCCGAACCATTTCAAACGCCTTGATCATGATTTCGGGATCGTGGTTCCGCACAGCGCCGGAGGACAGCTCCACGCCATTGCAAACCAGATCGTACTGGTAGGCTGTCACGGACAGGGGGTCAATCTCCCCGGCCGCCGCCTTCTGCAGGATGTCCAACCCTCCGTTGGGCATGGAGAATGGATTGTGGCAGAATTCCAGTTCTCCGCTTTCCTCGCCGATCTCATACATCGGGAAATCGACAATCCAGCAGAATTCGTAGCGTTCCGCATCCATATGTTCCGGACACATCTCGCCGAGCTTTTTCACCATCACGCCCGCGGTTTTCTGGGCCGCGCCGTTTTTACCGGCGCTCAGCGCCACAAAGGTTCCGGGAACCAGGTTCAGACCGCTGATGACGTCATCCTTTTTCTCCTGCAGGAACTTGGCGATGCCGCCGACAATCTCGCCGTTCTCATCCACGCGGAACCAGTAGGCCTTGTTGCCGCTGACCACTTCCGTATCGGCACAGAATTTGTCAATCTGTTTCCGGGTGGCAGTGAATCCGGTCACAGGGACCGCCTTGACCACCGCGTTTTCAAAGGGGCCGAAGCCACAGTCCCCGAGCAGCTCGGTCGCGTCCTTCACGGTCAGGTCAATCCGCAGGTCCGGCTTGTCCGTTCCGTAAGTTTCCATGGCTTCCAGATACGGAATCCGGCGGAAGGGCGCAGTGGATGCCGTGTGGTATTTGCCGTATTGGGCAAAGATCGGCGGCAGCACATCCTCCAGCACCGCGAACACATCCTCCTGGGTCGCAAAGGCCATCTCCATGTCCAGCTGGTAGAATTCGCCGGGGCTCCGGTCGCCGCGGGCGTCTTCGTCCCGGAAGCACGGGGCAATCTGGAAATACCGGTCAAACCCGCTGGTCATCAGCAGCTGCTTGAACTGCTGGGGCGCCTGGGGCAGCGCGTAGAACTTGCCCGGATGCTTTCTGGCGGGCACCAGGTAGTCCCGGGCGCCTTCCGGGGAGGAGGCGGTCAGAATCGGGGTCGTGATCTCCAGGAAGCCATGCTCCGTCATCGCCCGGCGCAGAGCAGCCACCACGTTGCAGCGCATAATGATGTTCTTCTTCACCTCTGGATTCCGCAGATCCAGATAGCGGTATTTCAACCGGATGCTTTCGTCCGCTTCCCGGCTGCGGGCAATCTGGAAAGGCAGGGCATTATAACGGCACTTGCCGAGCACTTCCACGGTGTCCGGCACCACTTCAATGTCGCCGGTATCCATCTTCGGGTTTTTACTGGCCCGCTCCCGGACCGTGCCGGTCACAGAAACCACGCTCTCCTTGTTCAGGTTCAGCAGGGTTTTCAGCAGTTCTTCATCCTCAACCACCAGCTGAGTGGATCCGTAAAAATCACGCAGCACCACAAACGCCAGGCTGGCGCTGACTTCCCGGATATTCTCCATCCAGCCGCTCAGCCGGACTTCCCTGCCGGCATCCTCCAGCCGGAGTTCATTGCAGGTATGTGTTCTGTATTGCATCGTCGTATCCTTCCTTCTTCTTATATTCCTGCTTTCGCCGCACGTTTACGCTACGCTGCAGGGAATTACCCGATCATATTCCTGATTACGCCCGGAGCCTCCGCGGCGGGCACCGTCTTCTCTTCCCCGGTAGCCATGTTCTTAATCTTCAGGGCATTTTGGGCGGCTTCATCATCCCCGATGGTTCCGGACAAGGGGGCGCCGGTCTTGTTTGCATATTTGAACTGGGCCTTCAGGCTCCGCCCGCAGTGGTCCATGTCCGCTTTGATTCCCTGCGCCCGCAGATCCTGTACGGTTCGGAAGGCCGCTCCCCGGTTTTGCCCCATATAGGTAATGAAGATATCGTACTGGTTCGGCCGGGGAAGCACAATTCCTTCGCTGTCCAGCAGCATCAGAACCCGCTCCAGGCCCATGCCAAATCCCACTGCCGGCAGCGAGGGCCCGCCGATCTGCTCCACCAGGTTATCATACCGGCCGCCGCCGCAGACGGTCAGGTTTCCGTCCTTCGTGGCAGTCACCAGCTCGAACACGGTCTTGGTATAGTAATCCAGCCCGCGGACGATCCGACTGTCCACCGAATAAGGAATGCCCGCCCCATCCAGGCAGGATTTCAGGGCTTCAAAATGATCCCGGCACTCGTCGCACAGGAGGTCCAGCATGCTCGGCGCGTCCTTGGTCAGCTCCTGGCATCTCTTTTCCTTGCAGTCCAACGCCCGCAGCGGGTTCCGCTCGAACCGCTCCTTGCAGCTGTCGCAAAGCTGGTCAATCCGCCCCGCCAGATAATCCTTCAGGGTCTGGTGGTAGGCCGGCCGGCATTTCGGACAGCCGATGCTGTTGATCCGAACGCTCAGGTTTTTAATTCCCAGTTCCTCCAGCAGGTGGAAAGCCAGCAGGATCAGTTCCGCATCCGCAGTGGCTTCTTTTGCACCAAAGCACTCCAGGCCGAACTGGTGGTGCTCCCGGAGCCGGCCGCTCTGGGGATTTTCATAGCGAAAGATCGGCGCGTCCAGATAGTACATCTTGCAGGGCAACGCATCAGCATACAGGTTGCTTTCCAGGAAGCATCGGGCCGCACCGGCCGTTCCCTCCGGTTTCAGCGTGATGGAACGGTCGCCCTTGTCTTTGAAAGTATACATCTCCTTCTGCACGATGTCCGTCGTATCCCCGACGCCGCGAAGGAACAGCTCCGTATGCTCAAAAACGGGGGTCCGGACTTCCCGGTAGCCCGCCAGGGCAGCGGCTTTGCGCATTTTATCCTCAAGGAACTGCCACCGGTAGCTTTCCGCCGGCAGCACGTCCCTGGTTCCGCGGGGTGCCTGAATCATTCTTCATCCTCCTGTCCGTAAAGGAATCAATAACAATGTATTATATCATGGATCATCAGAATATCAAAGACATAATTCGCAGCAAAACGGCCGGGGTATTCCCCCGACCGTGTGAAATGTTTGCCTGGACTATGGTCTGTTTTTAAACTGCGGTTGTTTTACCAACTATAGTTCATCGCAGTTGCGACACAGTTCTGGTGCGCCGAATCCACCTGGGCCGACCCGTGGGTCTTGCTCTTGTAAAAGTGGATGCAAAAATGCCCGTCAAAATTGTTGTCCCCAATGGTGCCCGTGCCATGCGGCATGCCGTTCATGGAAGCCGCATACACATGGCCGTTGTATTTGACCAGGATCGCCCTCCTTTTCCAGCTCCAGTGCCCGAAGATACTTAGCATCGTCTTGGTATCGGTGGAGGTTTTCGGTTCTGCGTCCAGGTGGTTGTAGCCGCTCCACCGCTTGCAGGTGAACACCTTGCCTGTCCGGATATCCTTCACCTTGAAGGTGGCTCCCTTCGGAATCACGTTGGAGCCGCCGTTGAACCAGTCCAGCCGTTCCGTTCCGTTTCCGTTTCCGGAGGAATCGGAGGAGTCCGCCTTCTTGGCGTTTGAACTGTTCAGCTTCTTCAGGGTATCGGAATTAACCTTGCCGGTCTCCTTCAGGCCGTTTCGTTTCTGAAAGTTCTTGACTGCCGTTTTTGTACCGTTCCCGTAATCCCCGTCGATGGATCCTGAGTAATATCCCAGTGATTTCAGCCGTTTCTGCACGGACTTGACCGCATCCCCTTTATCGCCGGGGGCACATGTTCCGTTGCTGCTTCCCGAGGATTTGGAATCGGAGGATTTTGAGTCAGATGACTTTGATCCGGAGGAGGAACCGTTGACACTGATATATTTCTTGGCAACATATCCTTTCTTTCCGCTTGCGGAGATTTTGTACCAGCTTCCCTGGGTATCGTCGATGGTAACCTTGTCACCCTCCCGGAGGCGGCCCACCACATCTGATTCCGTGGATGCGGATTTTCGGATATTCAGCGAGCTGGCGGTCACGGTCCCTGTCTTGGCCAGCGCGCATGTCACGGGAAGGACAACCAGAAGAAAAACCAAGCCTGCCAGGAGTTTCCATCTTCTCAAAGGCTGTTCATCTCCCCTCCCTTAACATATTCTTTCGATACAGGGTCATTTTATTACGCATTTATTACATTGTCAACTCTTTTTGAAATATTTATTTCATTTTTTAACAATATTTTTTCATCTTTTCTTCTCTTTTCCTCCTGTTTGCGATCTGGTGCGACTTAAGAAACCCCTTCGGACATTTTTTTCGCACATCCATACAAAGATTTTCCTTGACATTTTCTTCCCGGGATGATACGATTACCCGCGGTTTGAAGAAACCAGTGCCGTAGACAGCCGGTGTCGAAAGACGTAAAGGGGCCTGCCCCGCCTGCCGAGGTGTGAGTGAGAAGGATTGTTTTCCCTTGCGCCTGCACGCAAGGGTTTCTTATTTTGAACCAGGCAGGAGGTGCAATTGAAGTGAGTGCGAATCTTGAAGCTAAAAAGGCAATCGTTGCCGATATCGTCGAGAAGCTGAAGAACGCGGAGTCCATGGTGATCTGCTCCTACAGCGGCCTGACCGTGGAACAGGTTACCCAGCTGCGGAAGAACTGCCGTGAGAACGACGTTCATTACTGCGTGCTGAAGAACCGCCTGGTCGCCCGTGCCCTGAAAGAGTTGAACATTGAAGGGCTGGACAATCTGCTGGAAGGCCCCAATGCCTTCGTTTTCGGCGAAAAGGATGTTACCGCTGCTCCCAAGATGATTTCCAGCTTTATTGAAAAGAATAAGCTGACATCTCTGGAGATCAAAGGCGGCCTGTTGGGAACCGAGGTCATGGACGTCGCTACCATCAAGGATCTGGCTGCCACCCCCAGCCGGGAAGAGCTCCTGGCCACCCTGGTGGGTTGCCTCGTGTCCCCTGTGTCTTCGCTGGTTTCCGTTCTCGAGCAGATCGCCGAGAAGAAGGAATCCGCCGCCTGACACTTCCCTTTGCGGCATAGCCGCGTAATCATGAACGAATAAATATGGAGGATAATCAAATGACGAATCAGGAAATTCTCGAAGCGATTGAGTCTATGACGCTGCTTCAGGTAAAAGAACTCGTTGACGAAATGAAAGAAAAGTTCGGTGTGACCGGCGCGATCGCCGTGGCCGGCGGCCCCGCTGCCGGTGGCGCTGCTGCCGCTGCTGAAGAAGAAAAGACCGAATTCGATGTCATCCTGAAGGAAACCGGATCCGAAAAGATCAAGGTCATCAAGGTTGTGCGCGAAGTCGTGGCCGGCCTGGGCCTGAAGGAAGCCAAGGACATCGTGGAATCCGCTCCCAAGACCATCAAGGAAGCAGTCTCCAAGGAAGAAGCCGAGAAGATCGCCGAGCAGTTCAAGGCTGTCGGCGCGACCGTGGAAATCAAATAATTTTCCCGAATTCATTCAGGGACGGGCAGTTCATTGCCCGTCCTTGTTTCATATCCGGTTTTTTGCTATAATCCTTTCATGAACCATTACAGATTGGAAGGAGCGCTGATCCGTGGCAATCGACCGGCGGGCAGCCGGCTGGCTGGTTTTCCTGCTGGCTGTGCTTTTGCTCGTTTCCGCCTCAGCGGAGGAAGATGAAATCATTCCGCCGCAGTATCCTGTCCCCTCGTATGTCTCCGTCCTCCTCTCCGTGGCCCAGGAGGAAATCGGATATACCGAAGGGGAGCACGGCCGAACCAAATACGGAGAATGGGCCGGCGACCCCTATGCCCAGTGGTGCGCCGAATTCCAGTGCTGGTGTGTGGACCAGGCGGAAAAGCGCACGGGGGATAAGCTCCTGAACGTCGTCTGGCCGCTGTATTCCGCTTCCAATACGGGAAGGGCCTGGTTCATTACCGCCGGAAGGTATGTGATCCGGAAAGGGCCTGTGGATGGATGGGGGTACCAGTGGCTGAAGGGGGAGGATTCCTATATCCGTTCCGGAGACTATATTCCCCAGCCCGGCGACTGGGTGTTCTTCACCTGGACCGCCAATACGGACACGGACCATGTCGCCCTGGTGGAATACTGCACCCGGAATGCTTCCGGCGCGGTCACAATCCATGTCATCGAGGGCAACAAGCCTTCCTCCGTCAGCCGGGGCACCTACAGCATCCATGATGCTTCGATTCTCGGCTACGGCACGGTGCATGACGTGATGGACATCACCATGCATTTCGGCAACACCGGGGAAAAGGTCCGCCAGCTGCAGCAAAAGCTTGCCTATCTGGAGTATCTGGAGGAATCACAGGTTTCCGGCCATTTCGGAAACGCAACCCTGGCCGCCGTCCGGGCTTTTCAGGAAAGCCACGGAGAAAAAGCCTCCGGCATGGCCAACATGGCCATGCAGCGGAAGCTGGATCAGGCCTATGAGGAAAAGATGAGCCATGATCCCGCCATCTGGACCGTCGTTGATGAAGACTGACCCGCTTTTTACTATTTCACCCGGGGGCCGACAGGAAGGCCGCCCCGCGGAAAGAGCCTTTTGATTATTCAAAGATTGGAGATCATGCTATGCGCCGTATCGTCTGCCTGTTCCTGATTCTCGTGCTGGCCGCCGGTGTGCTTCCCGCCGCGGCGGAGAAAGCCACCAGCATCGATTATTCCCTTGTCACGGGTTTCATCGACAGCCGGGAGATCAAAACCTATGCCTTTGATCTTCATTTCAACCTGAACCCCCTCGCCTTCCCGATGGACCAGCATCTGAAAATGGCCGGCTACGCGGATTTCCTGAAGGATATGCGCCTGAAGGGAACCTATTCCTGGTCGGAGTCGGACGGCATGGTCGATATCCGAGCTACGATCCTGCCTTCCGAGGGTTCCTCCTCCGGAGTTGATTTCCGGATCTACGGCGTGCCCGCCATTTTCGTGTTCTCTTCCCCCCTGATGGGAGAGGAAACCATTTTCTTCAATGCGCCTGCCCTGCTGGCCTTCGGCAACAAATCCTGGTCCCATCTGTCCCTGCCGCTGCAGTATGTTTCCCTGGTGAATCCCTTCATCTGGCAGTTGTCCTTCCGTTGCCTCGCCAATGATTTTGAGGAACTGGCCGGGTTCTCCGACGAGGAACGGACCATTCCAGCCGAAACCATCGCACAGATTGCGGACCGCTGGAGCGATGATATCCAGTCCGACCTGTACCTGAACGAGTGGATGACCGCGGTCACCCTGAGCAAGCCGGAGGAAACCCAGCCCCTGATCAGCGATTTCGAAAACCTCTCCTCTTACCTGAAAAACCAGGTCACCCAGTCCGGCGCCCTTCGGGTCCTGAAGGAAGGCAACTCCGTCGTCTGGAAAAATTCCCTGAATGATGTGCTTTTCCGGAAAACATCAGAAAAAAACAGCACCGGCTGGACACTGGACCTGCCGGTGACACGCAGCGGCTTTAAGCCGTATGCATCCTGGGAAAAGACAGAAAACGGAAAAACCTACGATTTTGACCTCCGGGCCTATTACCTGGCCGCGGACAGCAAAGGCAAGGACATGCTCTCCCTTCGGGCTTACGGCCATGGGATTCCTTCTGTCCTTCCGGTGGATTCAGATTTTTACCTGGACCTGTTCCTGACCGGGGAAGTCTTCCCGAATTTCGCCCTGTCCGTCCGCGGAGGCACCCGTTCGGACGGCGCGGTTTCCATCGGAGTATACAAGCCTATCGTTGAAGGCAACGACCCGGTGGAAATCATCCGCCTGGAGGGCACAGTACAGACTGTGGATGCCCTGCATATGCCGCTGTATAAGCCGGGCTCCTGGATGTATAAGCGGAACATTTTCTCCCTGAACGACTCATCCATGTCCGAGTTCATCGAAAACGTGAAGGAACCGATCATCAAGGGCGCCCTCGGCTTCCTGATGGAAGTGCCCCTTTCCTTCTGCCAGAGCCTTATGGATGACCTCACCGACTCCGGCATTCTCAGCATGGTACTCGGCCATTGAGCCCGTTCCGGGCACAGCCGGGAATGCTTATTCCCACACCCCATCAAAAACAAATTCTTCCGGGCCGGCCATGATTACATGGCCGGTTTTTTCATCCCATTCGATATCCAGATTTCCGCCGTTCAACACCAGGGTCGCTTTCCGGTCCGTCAGGCCGTTCAGCACGGCGGCCACCAACGTGGCGCAGGCACCGGTTCCGCAGGCCATGGTTTCCCCGGCTCCCCGCTCCCACACGCGCATCCGGATCGTCTGCCTGTCCCGTACAGTGGCAAATTCCACATTGGCCCGCTCCGGAAAAAGTCCGCAGGTTTCAAATATCGGCCCGATCCGGTGGACATCAAAGGCATCCGCATCCTCCACGAAGGTCACGGCGTGCGGATTTCCCATGCTTACGCAGGTCAGGTTCAGCACTGTGCCGCCCTGTTCCGCCAGCACGTTCACCACAGGGTCCCCCGGCAGGATCGTCGGGATTTCCGCCGCCTTCAGCCGCGGCGCGCCCATATCCACGGACACCGATTCCGTCACGCCATCCCGAACCTTCAGCTTCATCTCCCGAATGCCGGAGCCCGTCATCAGGCGGATCTCCGTCCGGTCCGTCAGTCCCCGGTCGTATACATATTTCGCCACGCAACGGGACGCGTTTCCGCACATTTCCGCCTCGCTCCCGTCCGAATTGAACATCCGCATCCGGAAGTCCGCTTCCGCACAGGGCAGGATCAGCACCAGGCCGTCGCTGCCCACGCCAAAATGGCGGTCACTGATCTTTTTCGCCAGGGCGGAGGGGTCTGAAACCGATTCCTCCAGGCAGTTCACGTAGATATAATCGTTTCCGAGCCCCTGCATTTTAGTAAAACGCATGGTGTTCCCCTCCGTCCTTTTTTCAGTTCACGCTGCCTTCGGCTGCCAGAGCTTCTCCGGACGCTTCCGCAGGCTGCTCCTCTGCTTCTTCCTCATTGCGGATAAAGCGGTTCAGTTCCTTCAGCCTGTTAATCCGACCCTGCACCCGCATCCCGGTCAGGGCTTTGCTGCGGTATCTGTCAAACATGGCCCGCACACCCATCGTCACGGGGATCGCAGCCCAGAACCCGGTCACGCCGGCAACTGCCGCGCCGACACCCATGGCGGCGCCGGTTTTGACCATCCTGTAAGCGCCGTCCTTGAGCCCGGTCATTCCGGGTTTTCTGCCGAGCAGCACCTTGCTGCCTTCGCTGGCAGAAATAATCACAAAGGGCAGCAGGCCGGACACGCTCTCAGTCAACTCCGACAGGAGACCGGTTTCCTCCAGCAGCCCGGTATCCACGGCAATCTCATCCATATAGGTCAGCCCCGTGGCCAGCGTATCGACCACAGTATCCCGCTGCCGTTTTCTGTATTCCTTTACCATTTCCTCATAAGTCTTCATAGCGTATCCTCCTTCCCATTCTGCCTGATTTCGTGCAAAACTGTTCTGCCTAATTATTTGACAATGGCGTTGATGATCGTCACAATGACCCAGGCGCCGGCCGCAATCCCCACCAGCCAGGTCAGGTCGCGGATAAGATACCGTTTTTCTTTCTTTTCCGGCGTTTTCTCCACTTTTTCTGCCTTCTTTTCCAGGGCAGCCAGACGGTTTCTGGTCTCGGTCAGTTCCCGGTCCCGTTGCGCCCTTTCCTCATCAATGGTATTCTCCAGCATCTGAATCTGGCTTTCCAGGCGCTGAATTCGCCGATCCTCCTCGGTCAACCTCTGGTCAGTTTCCCGGCGCAGCTTGCTCTGGTCTTCGCACAATCCTTCCGCCACCAGCGTCATTTCCGCCGTAAACTGTTCAACCAACTGGGTGGTATTTTCCCCTTTCACCATTTTCAGGGCCCCATCCCAGATTTTCCTGGGTTTCTGGCTGGTTACCTGTGTAAGCTCGTCTGCCATGTTTCCGACCTCCTTTTTCGCCGTGCTCAGATTCTGAGAACGAAACGGTCCCCGCGAATCAGCTGAATGCCGTTATGCAGCACCCGCCCCCGTTGGTCATAAATCACTTCATGCAGCTTCATCAGCGGAGCACCCGGATCGATATTCAGCAGTTTCGCCTGCTCCGCTGTCGCGAAGCAGATGGAAATCTCATGGGATCCCTCCGCCGGTTCGATGCCATATTCTTTCAGCAGCCGGTACAGGCTACCGTTCAGGTCCGCATCCTCCAGATAAGCATAGGCCATGGAGAAATGGTTTTTCTCCAGCACCACGGGTTCCCCGTCGGCCAACCGGATCCGGAGCACTTCGATCACCCGGTCGCCTTCTCTCAGCCCCAGCTCACGGATATCCCGGTCGTCCGCGGGAAAAGACCGGACGTGGATGACCCGGGTTCCGGCGGTGATTCCGCTCTGCCTGCAGGAATCGTGAAAGCTGTTGATGCTTTTCAGGTTCCGGCTGATCCGCGGTACCGATACGAAGGTTCCCTTGCCCTGTTTTCTCTCCAGAAGGCCTTCCTGGGTCAGTTCTGCCAGCGCCCGTCGGACCGTTACCCGGCTGACCCTGTAGGCCGCCTCCAGCTCGTGTTCCGGCGGAATTCTGCTCCCCACGGGATAGTTGCCCTTTTCGATATCATCCGTGATCCGCTGCATCAGCTGGTGATACAGGGGGCTTGAACTCTCCGTCTGCAGTTTCTTCATGGTACTCCTCTTCTTGCTTGTATTATAATGTTACAATACAACATAATGATAATACCACATTTCAGGAAAAAAATCAATTGTTTCAGACTCAGGTTTGTCAGGATATCAGTTCCGGGTTGGTCACAGCACGGCAAACAGTCCCCCGGTGCCGCCGGAATGGAGGAACAGCACCCGGTCCGTTTCCCTGAACCGGCCTTCCTCCGCCATTCTGATGAGCCCCGCAAATGCTTTCCCGGTATAGACGGGATCCAGGAAAATGCCTTCTTCCCGGGCCATCAGGGAAATGGCTTCATTTCCCTCTCCGGACGGAACAGCATAGCCCGGTCCGCATAGGTCCATCAGATGGAAATCATTCTCCGTAATTTCAGGATTGATTTCCAGCAGGGCCGCCGTTTCCCACATGAGGGCAGGCGTGATAATGTCAAACGGGTCGCTGTCCACCATCATGCCATGGACCCTGGTTCCCGGCAGAAACAGCTTCGCTCCCAGCACCAGGCCCGCCATGGTGCCGCCGCTCCCTTCCGCGCAGACCAGATGGTCAGCGTGAAAGCCCTGTTCGCTGATTTCCCGCGCACAGTCCACATACCCGAGCGAACCCAGCGCATTGGAACCGCCGCAGGGAATCCTGTAATACGGAACGCCGAGCCCCTTCCCGATCCTGTCCATTTCTTCATAGATATCGTTATAATCGTCTGTATCCACAAAGATCACTTCCGTGCCCATCAGGAATTCCAGCAGTTGGTTTCCGCGCCGTTCGGTCACGCCCCGCTTCTTCAGGACCAGGATGGGTTTCATCCCCAGGCGTCCGGCCGCAGCCGCGGTGAGCATAGCATGGTTGGACTGGGCGCCGCCCGTCGTAAACACCACCTGGGCGCCCTGCAGCCTGGCATCCGCCAGCAGATACTCCAGCTTCCGGACCTTATTGCCCCCAAGCCCCAGGCCGGTCAGGTCATCCCGCTTGATATAAACGTTTGTATGGAGGATTTTGCTGATGTTTTCCAGTTTCTGAATCGGTGTCGGAAAAATGCCCAGCGATACTTTCGGAAAACTGCTCAATGGTTTCATGGATGCTGTCCTTTCGATTGTTTTGCGTTTCCACGTCATTCGCACGAATGATTCCTGCCTGTATTATATCGGTGTCGGCTCATTTGGCAGGTTGATAGGCGCATCTGCAGCCTGGGTGGGTAACAGGTAGCGCGAAGTAATGTCTTATCTAGAAGAGTCATGGAAACTTCGATATACTGTGTGACATGTTCTTGGCGGAACAAATATGTCAGCAGAGGCGAAGAAACCATGACTCCG
>JAFRBK010000034.1 GCA_017404985.1 Clostridia bacterium
AAAATTTCAAATATTTCCTGGATGCTGTGATTCCGGTATGCGAGGAAACCGGCGTCCGTATGGCGTGCCACCCGGACGATCCCGCATGGCCGATTTTCGGCCTGCCGCGGATTACCCACAGCCAGGAAGATTTTGACAAAATGGTGAAGCTGCATGACAGCCCGGCGAACACACTCTGCCTGTGCACCGGCTCCCTGGGATCCAATCCGGACAATGACATCCCAGCCATCATCCGCCATTTCGGAAAGATGAACCGCATCGGGGCGATGCATGTCCGCAACGTGAAATACCTGGGGTACCATCATTTCCGGGAAGCGGCCCACCTGAGCAGCACCGGAGATCTGGATCTGTACGAGATTGTCAGAGCGATCTATGACACCTGCCCGGATACGTACATCCGTCCCGACCACGGGCGCATGATCTGGGACGAGCAGGGCCGTCCGGGGTACGGCCTGTATGACCGGGCCCTGGGTGCAGCGTACATCAACGGCCTGTGGGAAGCAATCGACAAGGAACAGAGAGGAAAATAATATGCAGAAAAATGTCCTGAATACAGACCTTACCGGCAAGGTGGCCGTGGTCACCGGTGCAGGAGGCGTACTGTGCTCCTATTTCGCCAAAGTGCTGGCCCGGGCAGGTGCAAAGGTCGCCCTGCTGGACCTGAACTTTGACGCAGCCAATAAGTTTGCGGAAGAAATTACTGCCGAAGGCGGCACAGCCAAAGCCTACGCCTGCAACGTGCTGGAAAAGGAAGCGTGCTGCAACGTGGCTGACCAGGTGCAGACGGATCTCGGTCCCTGTGACATCCTGCTGAACGGCGCCGGTGGAAACAATCCCCGGGCAACCACGGACAAGGAGTACTTTGAGCCGGGGGACATCGAAAGCGACACCAAATCCTTCTTTGATCTGGACAAATCCGGTGTGGAGTTCGTTTTCAACCTGAATTTCATCGGTACGCTGCTGCCAACGCAGGCGTTTGCACGGCAGATGGTCGGCCGGGAAGGATGCAACATCCTGAACATCAGCTCCATGAACGCTTACTGCCCCCTGACGAAAATCCCTGCGTATTCCGGCGCGAAAGCTGCCGTCACCAACTTTACCCAGTGGCTGGCCGTGCACTTCAGCAAAGCCGGAATCCGGGTAAACGCCATTGCCCCCGGTTTCTTCTCCACGAAGCAGAACGCGGCGCTGCTTTTCAATCCGGACGGCACTCCCACAGCCCGCACCGGCAAAATCCTTGCGGCTACGCCCATGGGACGTTTCGGCGACAGTGAGAAAGAACTCAGCGGGGCAGTGCTGTTTCTCCTGAATAATGACGCCGCCAGCTTCATCACCGGCGTAACTATTCCGATCGACGGCGGGTTCTCCGCCTATTCCGGCGTTTGATTCCGGAAGGACCCGGCTGGTTTTCCATACGCCGAGCCGGAGCCCAAAAGCCGGCCATAAGGCAAAATAAAAGCAGGGAGCCTTTGATCAATCAGGCTCCCTGCTTTATATTCCGATCATTCAAACCTGATAATGCAAATGTGCATTCCGCTCTCACTGCCTGTTGATCAGGACAGGCAGTTCCGCCGACCCACTTGATCTCAGGAGGGAAAAGGTTTATAGTAGATTCACAGGAATACCGTTTTACAGAATTTCATACAGGAGGAACGAATCATGGCTAGACTTCTCCTTATACACGGAAGAGGGAGAGCAGAGAGTGGAGAGGGACAGAGTGGAGAGTGGTCGCGACTGCACACTGTGCAGATCGCTCCTTTTCGGTTGAGAATGACGTCGATGAGATTTCCGCCACTGGCGGTTATCGACATCATTCCCACTCTATCGTGACGACGGGTTCCTCGCTGATCACCGGGCGGTATGGATGAAGACGGGTTCCCCAAAGAAAAAGCAGCGCCGTTTCAGACGCTGCGAGTGCTTTCCCGCCAGATCGGTGTTGACTTTATCCGGGTCCAGCTGTAAGGGAAGGCGGGGATGCGGATCCGGTTGAGCAGCAACTCGGCGGCCAGGCGGCCGATTTCCGTGCCATGTATTTGTACTGTGGTCAACGGCGGGTCGGTGAACGCGGACTGCGGCATTCCGTCAAAGCCGGTGACCATCACGTCCCCCGGTACGGATACTCCTCTTTTTTTCAGCGCTGTCAGCAGGGGAATCGCCAGGTAATCGTTGGCGCAGACAAAGGCATCCGGCAGGGAAGGCATCCGGTCGAACCGGGTGAGCAGCCAGGCGGAATCGTCGTACGGTGAGGAATCAGGTTCGCAGATACAGAAATCCTCATCAAACTGCAAACCGTTCGCCAGCAGCCCCTGATGATAGCCGTACCACCGTTCCCGGAAGGAACCGCAGTGGTTGTAATCTCCGACAAATCCGATCCGACGTGCGCCTCCGTCTGCGAGGCGCTTTATGATGGCCATGATTCCGGCAATGTTTTCCATGGTCACGCAGTCACATTTCATCAGGTTAGAGATGGCTTCGGCTGGAGTGTCGGTCAGCACAAACGGAACGCCCAGCCCGCAGATCATATCCAAATACTCCTGGTCGAAAAGCTCAATTCCGACAATGCCCGCGGTCTGTTCTGACACAAAGTGCGGCGGGAGCTGTTTCGCTTTCAGTTCCTCCGGTGAGACTTCATAGATTTTCAGGGAATAGCCGGCCCGGCTGATCATATCGGTAAACGAGGACAGAAACAGGGTTCCGTAATGCAGCTGTCTGGGGAGATACCGCGTCAGGAGGGCAATGCTTCCACCGGGAGACGGAGATCCCGACGTTTCGGCAGCCGGAGATCCGTATCCCAGTTCCTTTGCTTTCTGTATAACAAGAGTCCGGGTGGCCTGCGGTACGGAACCACGGCCGTTGAAAACTTTGGACACGGTATTCCGTGAAAGACCGCAGGCATCCGCGATGTCCTGCATGGTGATTCTTCTGGGAGGCATCGTAACTGACCTTTCTTTTTTTACTCCAAATGTCTGTTTGTTTACATATTGTAACACAGCGGAACCGGAGAAACAAGTTTACAAAATGTAAATATGCCAATAAACTCTCTGGTTTTATCTGAATTAATTGTGGAAAAAGTGAAAAATAGGAATATAATTATACAAATTGCACAATAACAGTTGACTTAATGTAAATTTTGATGTAAAATAAGTGCGAAATCCGGAGAGCCGGATACTGGACGTTACAGAACACATAGACGACGCGACATTGCAAACAGGCGAGGAGGGGAAAAATGCAAGGCGTGAAGCAACTGCCTGCCGCCCGAAAGCGGCAGAAAAACACGACTCCCGGTTACAGGCTGCGGACTTTCAGGGAGAACAGTCCGTATCTTCTGATGATTCTGCCGGCGGTCCTGGTGGTATTCCTGTTCAATTATCTTCCGATTTACGGTGTCCTGATCGCGTTCCAGGATTTTATGCCCGGTGACGCGATTCTGTCAGACACCACAATCTGGGTCGGCTTTGAAAACTTCACGAGATTCTTCAACGATGTGCAGTTCTGGCCGCTGATGAAGAACACTTTCATTCTGTGCATTGTCGGCTTCGTCATCGGTTTCCCGCTGCCGATCCTTGTTTCCCTGGCGCTCAACGCGCTGAAGCGGAAAAAGGCAGGAAAGGTTTTCCAGACAATCTATACCGCGCCTCACTTCATCTCCCTGGTTGTTCTGGTCGGT
>JAFRBK010000035.1 GCA_017404985.1 Clostridia bacterium
GTCCATGATCCCCTTCAGGGTCGACAGGTTCCCCGCGTAGGTCAGCTTGTCGATACAGACGATCCGGTAATCCGGATATTTGCCCAGCATATGGAAAATGAAGTTGGATCCGATGAATCCGGCGCCGCCGGTCACAATGATGGTCATGCTTTTTCCCTCATTTCATAGTTTTTTCTGTAAGTCCGGTTGATAAAAGGTTGTGTTCCAAAACCTTCCTTGAACAAGGCCAGAGGTCGATTCAGCACTTTTCCTCCCTCAAATGTGGAGGTTCCAAAGGATAGTATTTTGTAGCCCTTTGCCCTGGCGTTCTCAATCAGGTTCGTATACAGGAATTCGTTGGCAAACAAATCTTTCTTTTCCTGCATTACTGCCAGGTATTGGGTATGGAGTACCTTCTTTCCAAAACTGAAAACCATTGCTCCGGCTATCATCTCTTCCTCGGGCGTGAAAACCCCATAGAAACCAGTCTCCTCAGTCAGGCGTGTTGTTTTGAAATCCAGCAGTTCCTTCAGGGTATGAACCGGAGCCTTCCCAAACTTCCGGTAATTGTCACACAACACCTTGTAGAAGAGGCCAATCTGTTCCTGTGTATTCAATTCCTGAAAGGAAAACCCATTTTTCAGGGAATACCGGTAATCCCTCCGCCGGCTGGAGGAATAATTGGAAATTGTTTCCTCATGGTAATGTTCAAAATCAATATAAAACCCAACTTCCTTTGATTCTGTAAATCCGTTCAGAAACAGAAAGTAATCAATTAGTTCCGCGTTCTCCTGTTGGAAAAGGGAACCTGTCTGTTTCAGTATAATTTCATCAACACCCTGCGCAACAAGATATGCGTCCAAAGTTTCCATGATTGCTTCCATGCAGGGAATTTTGCAGCTTTGCTTTCCGACCACCAGGCCGCCAAAGGTGCTTCCCTGATGGGAAAGAAGAAGTTTCTTTCTCTCCTCCATCTTCTCATGGGCCGGAATCACGGCTACCCAGTTTGTTCCGTTCAGGATAATCAGAGAATGGTCTTTAAAACGTTCTTTCGGGTGATAATTCAGAAAATTCCTTGTCTGAAGGAATGTTCCGTTGATACTCTCCTTCAGAACAAACCGGTCCCATCTGGATGCGTCTTCCTCCCGAAAAGCACGTATTGTCCAGTTTTCAGGCACTTGTTGCACCTCCGTGCATTTTCCCCAGTAGTTTCTTCGCCAGTAGTCCCGGGAAAAAACGGTAAAGCCTTTTCGTCTCCCGGTTAATGACCGCGCTGGTCAGCATCTCTTCCGTAAAATTCTCCGCCATCGCCTGCCGGAACAGGGTGGTGTCGTACTGTTTCGGGTTTTCCATCCAGGCCGGTTCAGGATTCCGGATCAGGCAATCCAGGCGGGTAGTGAAATCCTCCTCGCTGATCACCATGCCGGGAAGCAGTGCTTCCTTTTCCCGCCGGTAACCATCATCCGTCAGCAGTTTGTCCAGTTCGGCACAGCAGGCGTCGAAATCCGTGAAAGTTTCTCCCAGCCGTTCCTGCTGAATCAGGATGCCTTCCGGGTCGTCGTCCCAGGGATGCTTCAGGGTCACCGGCACGCGGCCGGCTTCCGCGGCGAACTGGAGCATCAGGGCGCCGCTGACCGGATAGGTGTTCAGATAGAGGTCCGCATGGCGGAGCAGCTGGTACACGTCCGGACGCTCCTCCACATAGTAAACCCTTCCAGGGTATTTGGCTTCCGCCTCCCGGATTTTGGAAGCGTCTCCCCAGCCGGCATACAGAAAAATCGTATCCTCGTGGGCCGTCACCAGATGATCAATGATCCGGTAAAAGGTGCCTGCCGGGTCCATGGTCTTGTGCAGGGCGCCGCCGCTGAAAATCACCTTTTTGCCTTTGGGGTCAAACGGAAATCCCTGAAAAGGGGATTCCCGGTCGATCTCAGGATAATAGGGGAGTTCAACGAGTTTTTCCTTTGGGATCCCCCGGCCGTACACGGCGTTGGAGGCCCCGTATTCCCGGAATTCAATGCAATAATCGAAAGCCCTCGTTCCAACCCACAGGGTATGGTCCGTCAGGTCGATCTGAAACCGCCGGCAGGATCCTTCCAGCTCCTGAAAAGCCGCGGCACCGGCAGCATCCCAGGGGGTGGTGTAGAAAAACGCCGTGCTGAAAGGTTCCTGAATGAACAGTTTCCGCAGCCAGGCCAGCCTTTCCGCCAGCGTCATGGGCGTTGAGAAGACAATCTGGTCTTCCTTTAATAACGCCATAATCTGGGGCTGGGCTTCGGCATTTTCTGCCGCCGTAACATAAAGCAGCTGATACCCGTTCTTCTTCAGCGCTTTCAGATAAATCAGGGCTAATCCCCTTGTATCGAAGCCAAACCCGTCATAGAATAGGATTCTGGCATCCTCTTTCTGATGGGGAAGGCATTCTCCCTTCAGCTGTAACAGCAGCCTTTCCGCGGCATCATCCTGGTATTCAGCATTGAGCCAGTAGCCCAGTTCCCCTCGCACCCGAATGATTTCGAGCATCAGCTCCGTATCTTTTCGCTCCGCCGCCTGAGAGCCAATCCGCTCCAGCCGCCTCTTCACCCTGCCAATCTGTTCCGTATCCATTACGTTGCTTCTTTCTTCGGAAACCACGAAAACCGTTTCTCCAGTTCCTGCCGGTTCAGGCCGTCGATCGGCTCATACAGATCCTTCATATGGGCTTCAATAGCTTCGTCCGTCAGCTGGTCATAATCCAGGGTCAGGAGGTAATCGATCGCATCGTCCTCAAAGCGCTTTCGAATGGGTTTGGCAGGAATTCCTCCCACGATCGTATAGGGCGGCACGTCCTTGGTTACAATGGCCCCGGTGGCAACAGCCGCGCCCTGCCCGATCCGCACCCCGGAAAGGACGGTCACGTCGCAGCCCAGCCAGACGTCATCTTCCACGATGATATCGCCTTTGGCCAGAGGTTCCTCTTCGCCGTGCATCCTGGCCTTGAACGGGTAAGTCGATAGCCGGTTCAGCGGATGTTCCACCTCCAGCAGGAACCGGACGCCGTTGGCCATGGAGACGAAGGACCCGATTCTCAGCTTCGCCGTATTCCCCCAGGTGACAAGCTCTATCGGCCCGTAGGTTTTCTTTCCGACCGTCACCAGCGACTGGTCAAACCGGTTCACAATATGGGTCAGGTTATGGGCGTTCGCCTTTCGCCACTGCGCCGCCATCCTGTTCTGCTTGCAGTGCCGAAAGAATTCCCACAAGAGCGAGTTTTCTAAATTCATGCTTGTTCCTTTACAGTTTTTTCACCAGCACGCGGTAGGCAAATTTCATCTGTTCATGATGGTTCAACCCGTTCGCCCAGTTGTTGGTCAGCATCCGGTAACGGAGGGCCGCGTCTTTTTTGTAGTTCAGGCTTTGCTCGAGGATGGTACGTTTTTCGGACGGAATCTGGTCCTGATAGTGTTCCAGGATCCAGGCGCGGATCCGGTAGTCCTCGTCATCCAGGGACGTCATGGTGGAAAGTGCCCTTTTCAGCCTGTTCCCTTCCTGCTTTTTGTTCCCTCCGGCGTTGCTGCCGTGCTGCCGGTACAGCATCTTTTGGTCGCCGGTCCGGATCAGGGTGCCCAGGAAAGGCGCGGCGACGCTGAGGAAGTTGTCGTGGGGAAAAGGCGGCGATGGCAGCGTTTTCAGCCCTTTTGCAACCGCCTGCTGCATTTCGGCATTCCAGACATAGGTGCAGCCAAGGCCGTAAATCCCGGTGCAGACCGCCCACCGGGGATCCGCAACCCCTTCCGGCAGGTCGTCCAGATTGGAATGGCAGGTATCGATGGGCTGTAATTTTTCATCTGTATAGGTCTGGCCGGAACAGTACAGGGCCGGGCCTTCCTGCTTTCGGAGTGTGCGAACCGCGGTAGTGAGCTTATCCTCCAGCCAGACGTCGTCCTGGTCCGCGAAAGCATAATAATCATATCCCGGGTCCGCCTGCTGCAGCAGGGTCATGAAGGAGCCCATATAGCCCAGGTTTTCCCCCCGGTCCAGCCGGATCCGGTCGGAATGCAAATCCTCAGCCAGCGCCGCGGTTCCGTCCTTCGACCCGTCGTCCCGGATCAGCAGATGGGCTTCCACGCCCTGCTGTCCCAGAATGCTCTGGATCTGCTCCGGCAGGTATTTCTCCCCGTTGTAGGCAGACATCAGGACCAGGATGCGGGGGAGGGCTGCCTTGTTTTGTTTCTCCAAAATCGTTCTCCTTTGCTTACCAGAATCTGGAATACAGCCAGATCAGGAACACCTGATTCCATTTCAATGCCAGATGCATCCAGCGGGCGGCCGGGCGGCCGGAAAAGCGCGCGTTTCGGATGGCCTTCTGGTAAAACTCCCGCCCCGTTTCCCGGCGGATTTCCCGGGCGGTCTCCCGGTAGGGCTGCTTCGCGTAAAACCGGGAAATGCAGACCAGGAACAGGTCGTGGACGATCTTCCGGTCCTGCTGCTCCCGGAAATCATACTGGTCCAGATCCAGGCAGCGTGCAATATGCTCCGCGATGACCTGGGCGTTGTCCCAGTGGATCACCCGGTGGCCGTTGGTGGCCGAACCAGCGTTATGCCGGTAATGGTACAGATTTTTCCCCAGGAAGAACATGCTCTGGGCGTTCCAGACCGCCGCGATCAGGCAGGCGCCGTCCTCCCCGATGGTCGCCCGGGAATCGGCAATCATGCAACCCGGAAGGATCTCCCGCCGGAAAGCGTTGCCCCAGATCGTCGGGGTATAATACTTTGCTTTTCGGTCCTGCAGCAGGTAGGGAAAAATCTCCCGCTCCATCTTCTCCCGGAAATAAATGCCCTTATGGGGCCCCGGGCTTTTCCGGACGGTCCGCTCCCCGATTTCCTCAAATTCAGGAAAAACCACGATGTCCGGATGGTGGCGCCGGATGGCGACTTGGACGGAGGCCAGCGTGTCCGGCTCAATCCAGTCGTCGCTGTCCAGAAAAACGATATAATCCCCGCCGGCCTGCTCCAGCCCGACCTTCCGGGCAATGGCCACGCCCTCGTTGGGCTTGTGGATGCAGCGAATCCGGGAATCCTTCTTGGCATAAGCGTCGCACAGGGCCGGCGACCCATCCCTGGACCCGTCGTCCACCAGGATCAGTTCCCAGTCCGGCAGAGTCTGGGCCAGCACGCTGCCGACAGACTTTTCCAGAAACGCTTCATTGTTATAGACCGGAACGATAACGCTGAACTCAGCCATAGGTTCCCCCGTCCGCTTCTTCCGCCTCCTGTTCCTCCCGTTCCCGCCTGCTCAGCCGCGGAGTCACAAAGGCCATCAGGATCAGGATCCAGTACATGGGCTGGCGGGTATTGACCACAAACATGGCCTCACTGAACAGAGCCACATAGATGAACAGAAACCGGGACTTCAGCACCTTTTTCAGTGCCCAGTATACCAGGCAGGCAAAGGGAACGATACCGTAGCTGAAAGCCGGGGCCAGGATCGAGCTGTGCAGCTCCAGGTCCGTGGCGTCGAAGCGCTTGTTGAAGCCCTCGCCGGAGCCGTAAAGGAAATACTGCGGATAATCCACAATCCGGTCCCACGCCCGGTCGCTGACCAGGTTGTCGAATTTCCCCCATACCTCGTCGAACTTTTCGTTAATCCGCTGGTACATGAAATGGCTGGTAACCGCTTTGGGAAGTTCGATCGCCCCGAGGCCGAACACCAGGATGGCGATAACGATTATGAACGTGATGCCGCCGAAAACGATCTTCCAGATTTTCGACATTTCCCGGAAAAAATAAAAATACATCCCAACCCAGAACAGGGCAACCCCCAGCATCGTGCCGGTGGAAGCGGAAGGCAGGATCACCAGCGTGCCAATCACGTCCCACACAAACCAGAGTTTTCTGCCCAGCATCCGGTCCGTAATGAAAATCATCAGCATGGCAAAGAAAATATAGACCCCGAATTGGTTCGGGTCGTTAAACGTGCCAAGGTACCGGGCGTCCTCCCGGCCAAAACCGGCGAGATAAACGAACCCCTGGAACAAAAGCGCCAGCTTCAGGGTCCAGCCGAACCATTTCAGGAACACGTCCCGGTTCGGCTCCTTCAGCATATCCGTAAAGATAATGATGATAATCAAATTGAACAGATAGAAGAAGGTAGCGGTAATGAATTCCTTGTTGGCCGTCAGGTACAGGTAGACCGTATTGACAACAAAAACCCCGAAGAAGAACAGATAGAACCAGCGATTATGCCTGTCGAAATCGATCCGCCATTTTTTCGTCAGCAGAAAATAACAGCCGCAGCCCGCCATCATCAGCAGGTCGCCGGCCTGCACAGTGCCGGAATCGCCGATATAAAACTGCTTGGCAAAAAATCCCAGCAGAAAAATGAACTGGGAGATATACAGGCTGATCCGTGGCTGGTAGTCCGGAACCGCGATCAGGTGCCGCGCAGCCTTTCTGTCTGTCTGCATGGTCTTCTCCGCTGTCATTCGTCACTCAACCCTTCATTGCCTTCCATCATGATTCGTTTTCCCTCCGCCCAGCCGCAGTTCATGAACAGGTCCAGGGCCGCCAGGTGGCTTTCAAAGGCTTTTGCCTTCCGCTGGGGATAGGTGGGATGGGTATAGTCGTTGTACTTCACGGTAATCCCCGCGTCCGTAAAGCTGGGCACATCCAGGTAATCCCGGCCGCTGGGGCCGGCGATATAGATGTCCGTCTTCAGCTTTTTGCAGATGTCCAGGATCAGGTCCGACTTGGCGCCTTCCAGGTCCATCTCCGAAGACCGGACGAATGCCGGCCGGATATCCAGTTTCTCCGCAAAGCTTTTAAAAATCCGCATGTTCACCTCGCACAGCAAATCCGTCTCCGGCAACAGCGCCTGCTCCAGCACCGGATACACCTCGCTGTAATACGGGTGCTTCGCATAGCTCATCTGAATCGTCTTCAGGTATTTTTCCTTCCACTTCGCATTGGCGCCCTCGGTGGAAATCTCCGTGTGGGCCAGGTCCGTGTCCATATGCCCTTTGTTCCGGGTCGGAATCGTGATGAACTGCGGCCCGTTGGAACCCATGATCCGGTTCCGGTTCTGGAAATAGTTTTTGCGGTACTGCACACTGTCCAGAATCACAAAAACCTCCGCCTTGGACATCTTGTTGAAAAAGCCCAGCCAGGGCAGGTGTTCCGGCTGATGAATCGTGATAATCATAATACGCAGTTCTCCCCGAATCCCATTTCAATCCGCAGGACCTCAAAGGCCTCGGCATATTTCTTTCCGATTTCGTATCCCCGGAAGCCACAGCGGGCGTGGACTCCTTCCACCCAGTCCTCGCCGCCGAACTTGTTGTATTCGGACTTATGCTCCCGGAGGGACGCCACCTTCTTTTCAATCGTCGACCCGATGTCCACATACAGCTGGGGCCGGAAAGCCACATAGCTCCGGCCGGAAGGAGAGATCGGCTCATAGAAGAATACGGTGTTCCGCCGCCGGGCTGCCCCGACCGTGGCATTGCTGACCCCGGCATGAGCCTGGTGGGTGTCGAAAGGATGGTGGGTGAAGATCACATCCGGATCGTAGGCCGAGATGCACACGTCGATGGCGTTAACCACGTCCGACCGCCAGGGAATATCCTTCGTCGGGAAATCCAGAATCTCGATATCCTGAATACCCAGCACATGCAGGGCGTTGGTGCCCTCCTTCACGGCCTCTTCGTCCGAGCGCTGCAGCTTGCCATCCTTGTTGGTGTAGCCGGACTTGCTCATAATCAGCACCTTGACCTGGTGCCCGTTCTCGATCGCCTTCGCCAGGGTGCCGCCGCAGGCGATCTCGATATCGTCCAGGTGGGCGCCCACTGCCAGTATTTTCATTTTCTGCCTCTTTCCGCCGCCCGGTCCGCGGCCCGATAGATTTCCAGCATATCCTTGCGGACATTTTCAAGGGAGAACTTCTGCAGGTTCTGCCAGTTCGTCTCTGCCATTCGTTCCTTCTCTTCCGGGGAGAGGGCATTGATCCGCTCAACAGCCGCCACCATGGAATCCACGGAGCGGGGAGAGAAATAACTCTCCTTCGTCACCACGGTATCCACGTTGCCCCGTACTTCCGTGCAGGCAATCGGCAATTTGGCCGCCACTGCCTCCATCAGGGCGACGGAAACGCCCTCAAACCAGGAAGGGAACACATACATGTCCGCAGCTCGCAACAGCTCCGGAATATCGTCCCTGAAGCCCAGCAGGGTCACAGCATTTTCCAGGTGGTTTTCCCGGATCGCGTCCGTGAGCATCTCCTTCAGGTGGCCGGTGCCGGCAATCACCCAGCGGTAACCCTTCGGCGCCAGCGTTTTCATGGCCTGAATCCCGAGGATATGGTTCTTGTCGTCGTCCAGCTCCCCGACAGACACCAGCAGGGTCTCATTTTCCCGGATGCCCAGCTCCTCCCGCTTTTTCCCCCGGTCGCAGTTACAGTCCGCAAATCGGCTGAGCTCGATGCCGACGCCGTAAATCCGCCGCAGGTCCTTCGGATGGAAGTGCTTTTTCGCCCGCTCGTAATCCTCGTTGTTGATCGTAATCAGGATATCTGTCTTCCGGGCCATGGCCTTCTCGATCGGATAGAAGATGAGCCAGTTCTTCTTCGGCGCGCCATTAAAGAAGTGAAAGCCGTGCACCGTATAGATTACCTGGGGCACCTTTGCCCTCTTCGCCGCCAGCCGCCCCAGCACGCTGCCCACGGGCGTATGGCAGTGGACGATGTCAAATTGCTCCTGTTCCATCAGCGCCTGCAGCTGCTTCAATGCTCCCAGGTTGGTTTTGCTCAGCGGGTTCCGGGCAAAATCGATCTGGTGCAGGGTAACGCCCATATCCTTCACCATTTGAAAATACCGCGGATGGGTATAGTTCTTCAGGTTGCTGGCGCAGTGCACCTCGTAGCCCAGAGACTGCAGCAGATCCATGTCGCTCTTTTCAAACGTGCTCAGGAAATCGATCACGGTGGCAACGAAACAAGCTTTTTTCATCCTCCGCCCCCGTATCAGATGTATTCCCCGGCCGTGAGCCGGAAAGTGCTGCCCGTCATCATGGCGCTGGCGTCGGACATCAGGTACACCAGGCCTTCCATATAGTCATTCCGCTCGCACATCCGGCCCATCGGCAGGATCGCGCCGGCCCGCTTCCGGAGCTCGGCCTCGGTTTCGCCCTGGCTCAGCCGCAGTGCTACCTCGCCCTCCGTCGGCGTCCAGCCCAGGGTCAGGTAATTGCAGCGGATCTGCTCCGTGGCATACTGGTGGGCAATATGCTCCATCAGGATCCGCAGCACGCCCTTGGTCATGGCGTAGGCCGCCCGGTCCTTCTGTCCGCCCCAGGCATGGGCGGAACCGGTCAGCACGATCGACCCGCCGCCGCCCAGCCGCATATATTTGATCGCCTGCTGGCAGCAGAAGAAAGCCGCCTTATAGTTCACGTCCGTCACCCAGTCGAAGGTCTCCTCATCGCAGGTGTCCAGCGGCGACACCGGCGTCACGCCGGCATAATTGAAAAACCCGTCGATCCGCCCGTATTTCTCATACCCGGCATCAAACAGGTGCCGGCAGTCCGCCACCTTCAGCAGGTCCGTATAAACAAAGGTCCCCTCCGACCCAAAAGTCCGGATGTTCCGGACAGCCGCCTTCCCGGCTTTTTCGTCCCGCCCGCCGATGACGACCTTGGCGCCTTCCCGGCCCGCCACCTCGGCAAAGGCCCGCCCGACGCCCTTCGTGCCGCCGGAAATGACAATCACTTTGTTTTTTAAGCGTTCCGCTTCCATGCTTCTCCTTTATGAAAGCTGCAGGGCCTTGTTGACATCAAAACCCTTCAGCAGCATATTGTTTCCGTTTTCGTCCAGTACTTTGACCGTGTCCATATAGTGCTTCAGCGTGTCCGCCAGCTCCAGCTTGCTGTTGCATACCAGATACATTCTGGTCAGCACCTGCTTCTCATTGCCGATCCACTCCGGCCGAACCTGGTCTCCCTCATGCAGCCGCTGGATATTCGCCACCACCCTGGCATCCTGCTCCCATTGGTTCAGCCCGTCAATCTTTGCGATTATCCCTTCCTTCAACAGGAACCAGAGCGTGGCTGCCCACTTGCCCCGCAGCCGGGTGTCATCCTGCGTCTTCAGGTCCACGTCGCCCTCCGACCCGGTGAGTGCAAACCGAATCAGCATCTCCCGCTGGTCAAACCCGTGAATGGCCTTCATCAGCAGGTGCGGCGCTTCACCCTGGAGCCGGAACCCGGTATCGTAGACATAGAATTCCCCGTTTTCATAGAACCCGGAGAGCATCAGCACCCCGTTCTCAATCCCGATTTCCTTGAACAGCCGCAGGGCATTCGGGTGCATCCGCTCAAAATACTCGTCCAGATGTTTCGAAGGATAAGTCCCGCCCAGGCACACCCGGCTCAGTCCGGGCTGCTCGTCCGTGGTATACCGGTCATAAATGCAGGAGGCAGAGCAGTACCCGTCCTTGAACGTATAATACATGCCCATGTCGTCGCACTGCATATATTTTTCAACAATGAACCGTTTCTTGTTGGAAGCCGCCAGGGCCGTCTTCACGCCCTTGATGAGCTCCTCCTCATTATACGCCACGGTCATCCCGACACCGCCGCCGTTGTCCACAGGCTTCACCATAACTGGGTACACGATCTTGTCCAGGTCCTCCCGTTTCAGGTCGGCGTCCAGATAAAACTCCGGAATCCCGTGCACCCCGTACCGCTCGCAGGTGGCCTTAAACACATCCTTGAAGGCAAACACATCCACGATCTTCTGGGTCGCGTAACACGGCAGGTCCAGCGCCTCGCACACCTTGCAGTAGGCCGGCACCAGGATATCCGCCACGCCGACCAGCACCCCGTCAACCTGCTCCTCCCGCGCCAGGGCCACCAGCCCCGGCACATCCATGCCGTCCACATCGCAGGCCTTCCATGCCGCCTTCTTCGCCGGATCCGAATGCCGCGCGGAACTCACAATGGTCTTGATCCCCATCCCGTTGGCAATCTCCACCAACGGAGTAGTCTCCGGGTTCCCGCCCAGAATCAGCAGCTTCTTCCCTTCAAATTCTCTCATTGTCTTGTACCTTCTTCTCTCGGTTTTCTTCCGATGCTTTTACAGTAATCCGTAAAATCCTCCATCGTCGCCGAAGTCTCCGATGAAATCCCTTCATGTTTGATGACTGATTGGATCGTTGCCAGGATGATCTTTAAATCGCCTGTAAAGGTGATATGTTTCACGTACTCCACATCCATCCTGAACTTGTCATCCCAGTTCACCGTATTCCGCCCGTGCGCCTGTGCATACCCCGTCAGCCCCGGCCTCACATCATGCCGGTGCCGCTGCTCCTCCGTATACCACGGCAGATATTTCACCAGCAGCGGACGCGGCCCCACCAGCGCCATATCCCCCTTTAGGATATTCACCAGCTCCGGCAGCTCATCCAGCGACGTCGCCCGCAGAAACTTCCCGTACCCGTTCAGCCGAACCTCATCCGGCAGCAGCTCCCCGTCCGGCCCCTTTTCATTGGTCATGGTCCGGAACTTCACCAGCCGGAAAATCCGTTCATCCTTCCCCGGCCGCGCCTGGGTAAAAAAAGGATTCCCCTTCATCTTCACCGCTCCGACAATCATCAGCACAATCATCAGCGGCGAGAGTACAACCAGCGCCAGCAGGGAAAGCACGAAATCGATCCCCCGCTTCAAAAATGTCGCATACATCTTATTCGTGCACATCTTATCGGAAGCACCTGTGAATAATCTCTATCACCCTGGCCTGCTGCTCGGCCGTCATCTTGTTGTCGCTCGGCAGGCAGAGCCCGTAACAGAACAGCCGGCTGCCGGTATCCCCCTCCCGGGTTTCTCCCCGCGCCGTAACAAAGGGATGGTTCCGGTAAATCGGCTGCAAATGCATCGGTTTCCAGATCGGCCGGCCCTCCGCCTTGAACGCCGCCAGCGCCTCCAGAATCTCCGTCGGGCAGGTCTTCCCCGGCGCCGAGGAATAGCTCGCTGTTTTGTCCCCCCGCTCCTGCCGGCACATGGCTTCTTCCTTTATCATCATGCAGGACAGCCAGTAATTCGGAACCACGTTCTCCGGAATCGGGTTCATCTGGACCGGCAAATCCTTCAGCCCTTCCCGGTACCGGAAATAAACCTCCCGCTTCTGGGCAATATGCTTCTCCAGGTACGGCAGCTGGCCGCGGATTACCCCGGCGATGATATTGCTCATCCGGTAATTGTATCCCAGCTCCTCATGCTGGTACCAGGGCGCGTTCTCCCGGCTTTGGGTAGACCACTTCCGGATCTTCCGGGCGTCCTCTTCCGAATCCGTCAGGAACATGCCGCCGGAGGAACCGGTAATGATCTTGTTGCCGTTGAAGGAAATAATCGCGTAATCCCCGAAGCACCCGGTCTGGACACCTTTGTAAGTGGCCCCGAAGCTTTCCGCCGCATCCTCGACGATCAATGCGCCGTGCTTGTCCGCAACAGCCCGAATTTCATCACACTTGCCCGGCGTGCCATACAGGTGCGCCAGGACAATCAGCTTCACATCCGGGTAAATTTCGAAGGCCTTCTCCAGGGCTTCCGGGCTCATGTTCCAGCTGTCCGGCTCCGTATCAATGAACACGGCCTCGCCGCCCTCGTAGGCCACCGGGTTCACGGTAGCGTCAAAAGTGCAGTCGGAGCAAAACACCCTATGCCCCTGCAGCGTTCCGATGTGCACGGGCTGCCGCCCGTACAGCCGTTCTCCGGCCAGGCGGATCGCCAGGTGCAGGGCAGCGGTACCGGAACCCAGGCCCACTGCGTACTTCCGGCCGATTTTCTCCGCGCATTCCTTTTCCACCACGTCAATGTTTTCACCGACGGTGGAAACCCAGTTGGTCAGGATGGCTTCGTCCACCCAGCGCTGCTCGTCGCCGTGCATAGTAGGGCTGGACAGCCAGCAGCGTGTCTCAAAGGGCATGATCCCCCTGAACCGCGGGTCGTTTCTGTAATCTGTCATAATCCAATCCTCAGAAGAAGCTGATGTCTTCGCCGGTCTCCTCTTTATGCTGCTTGGCCCAGGATTCAAATCCGGCGTACGGGGATTCTACAGGCTTGGCAAGCCGCAGGCTCAGATGGTCCACCTGCGCCACTTCATACCGTTCCTTCAGGTGCTGCAGGGCCTTTTCCCCGTTTTCATACTCCTGCTCCTCGTTCTCCAGTTTCACTGTTACCGGTCCTTTAGTCAGCTCCAGCAATGGCGTCAGCGGAATCCTGCCGCTGAGATTCGAGAAGAAACCGGTGTAGTCCTGAAGGTCCAGCCCCTTGGCATCCACCACGCGCTGCAGCTCGTCCCGCTTCTCCTGGTCCCAGTCCGGATCCGCCAGGAACACCGCACGCACGTTGTCCACTTCTCCGTCATAATCCGCCACAATCGGGATCCCGTCCATGGTCTTGCCGGCGTTCTTCTCGTCCACCACGACGATGGCCTGGTACACGGATTCTTCAATCCGGCGGATCACCTTCTTTGCCTTTTCCCCGGAGCCGATTACCATCGCCGGAATATTGATTTTCCGCTTCCGGTTCCGGATCCGCGCGCTCTCCGTCTGCACGACCCGGTAGGCAAACCGCGTCGCCACCAGAAACACAAACTGCAGCACAGCGCCGATGAAATAATAGGTCAGCGGCATCCGGCGGATAAACAGTGCCGTGCCGATCACCTGAATGACACAGGTCACCGCACAGGCCTTGATAATCCGGTTCAGGTCATTGAGCCCGGCATATTTCCAAAGGCCGCCATACAGCCGGAAACAGGCGAAAACGATAATGCACAGCACCGTGTAGAACGGAGCGAACGTGATAAAGTCGTCCACCAGGTACTTGCTCCAGTCCATAAAATGGTGATTGATATAAAACCGCACCATCAGCGCCAGCAGATAGGCCGCGTTGACGGACACAATATCCAGCAATACCAGCCAGAAATCCTTCACCAGGCTGTTCCAGATCTTTTTCATCATGCACTCATCCCTTGCTTATTTCACAGTTTCCGCCAGCCGGGCATATACAGCGTCCTTCTCCGCGGTTGGCGCGGTTTCCGGATGGTAGGTCACCACCATTTGCTCCACCAACTCCCGGATGTTCTCCCTGTTGGCATAGGCGGCCTGCATCAGGGCCTTCAGGTTCTCCAGGAAGGCGTTTTCGTCAAAACGGATCGGGTTCCCGATGTGGATCAGGTCATTCTCCGTCTTCTGCAGGCCTTCCTCCGCCATGAGCTTCTCCTCATACAGCTTCTCGCCGGGGCGCAGGCCGGTATACGCAATTGGGATATCCACGTCCGGCTTAAAGCCGGAGAGGCGGATCAGGTTCCGGGCCAGGGTGTCGATCCTGACCGGGCTGCCCATGTCCAGCACGAAGATCTCTCCGCCTTTGGCGTAAGTCCCGGCCAGCATGACCAGGGACACCGCCTCCGGAATCGTCATGAAGTACCGGATAATATCCGGATGGGTCACGGTCACCGGCCCGCCGTGCTCGATCTGTTTCCGGAAGATCGGGATCACGGAGCCGTTGCTGCCCAGCACATTGCCGAAACGGACCGCCACGAACTCGGTATGGACGTTCGAAAAGTCAAAATGCTTCTCGCGGTTTTTCTCATTCCCCACATGGGTGAAGAGCTGGGGGATCTCTTCCGCCTTGCCCGCCTTGATCTTTGTGTCAAAGGACTGGATCACCATCTCGCACAGGCGCTTGGAAGCCCCCATGATGTTGGTCGGGTTCACGGCCTTGTCCGTCGAGATCAGGACGAAGCGCTCGCATCCATGGGCCATGGCGGCGTATGCCGTCTTATAGGTTCCAATCACGTTGTTCTTGATGGATTCGCAGGGGCTGTCCTCCATTAGCGGCACATGCTTGTGGGCCGCCGCGTGGTAAACAATCTGTGGGTGGTACTGCTCAAACACCTGGAAGATCCGCCGGCTGTCCCGGACGGAGCCGATCAGGGTTTCAAAATGCAGGTCCGGATGGGATTCCCGCAGCTCCAGCTGAATGGCATAGGCGTTATTTTCATAGATATCGAAGATAATCAGCTGCTTCGGCTGGTGGGCCGCGATCTGGCGGCAGAGCTCCGACCCGATGGATCCGCCGCCGCCCGTAACCAGGACCACCTTGCCGTTGATCTGGTCAAAGACTTCCTTCATGTCCGCCTTGACCGGCTCCCGGCCCAGCAAATCCTCCACGGAAACATCCTTCATGGCTTTGACGGAAACCTCGCCGCGGACCAGCTGGTAAATCCCGGGGAGCTGCTTGACTTCGCAGTCCGTTTCGTTGCAGATCGCCAGGATATCCCGCTTCTGCTGTGCCGTGGCGCTGGGGATGGCCAGCAGGATCTGGTTCACATGGTATTTGGCCACCGCGTTCATGATCTCATCCCGGCCGCCGACAATCGGGATGCCGTCCAGCCAGCGCCCCTGCTTATTCGGGCTGTCATCAATGATGCAGACCACGCTGTCATGAATCTCCCGGGCGGAATTGACCTCCCGCAAAATCTGCTGACCCGCGTTGCCCGCGCCGATCAGCATGATCCGCTTCGCGTCCGGCGCCGGCAGCTCATGCCGGGCCCGGAGCCCCTGCAGGATCCGGAAACCGAAGCGGGGAACAATCAGGAACAGGAACTGCAGCCCCGCCCCGAGGATATAATAGGAGATCGGCATCCGGTCGATGGCCGCCGTGATCACGACCGCGTGGATCACCGAAGCGCTGAAGGATGCGCCGAAGACACGGACGAAGTCCGTATAACCGGCAAAGCGCCACATGCTGTTGTAGAATTTGAAAAAACAGAACCAGATGATGCAGAACAGGGCATAGGGGCCGATAAAGACCGTATAGGGTTTCCAGAACACCCCGGGAATCTCGGCAAA
>JAFRBK010000036.1 GCA_017404985.1 Clostridia bacterium
ATTCTTTTTATGAAAAGGGGTGAGATAATGACAACATCCACTACAAATTTGAACATTAAAACAGACAGAGCCGTAAAAGAAAAGTCAGAGCGTATTTTCTCTGAGCTTGGATTGAATATGACTACAGCGGTAAATATGTTCTTACGCGCATCAATCAGGGAGAACGGTATCCCTTTTGATTTGAAAATCGACAAACCAAATAAAACAACAATCGCTGCTATTGAAGAGGGCCGTCAAATCGCGTCAGACCCTACAGTCAAAGGATATCACAATATCGATGATTTGAAGGCGGCTCTCGAAATATGAAGTACGAAGTAAAATTCACGACACAGTTTAAAAAAACCTCAAGCGAGCAAAGAAACAGCATAAGAATCTGGATAAACTATTTGAAGTAGTTTCCATTCTTGCCAATGGAGAAAAGAAACTACATAACACCAGAACAAGGGATGCACAAAAAACCACACATCCAAAGCGGATGCATGAGCCATTCAAAAAGGGGATCAGACACTTCCGATCCCCTCAGGTGTAGTCCGAAGACGTCCACCACAATTCCGATGGGTTTGTGTATGAGCACGGATGAACCGGCCCCGCTGGTTCCTTCTCCGTATGCTCCGAAAAACCGAAACGAAAAAGACCGTCCCGGCGTTTCGATTCGTAATTGTCATGCTTCTTCACTTTCGTTCGCATCACTCTGTTACTCATTGGGCTTTCGCCTGCCTTCATCTGCCACTCAGCAAAGTGACAGCAGCATCAGGAAGGAAAGCTGAAATACATCGTCATTTGCTCATTCCTTTAGCGCATTTGCTGCAATAACCATCCGGGTTAACAGATATGCTGGACCCGCATCGTTTACAGATTCTGCGTCTTTGCGGGCTGGCCTTTGAGCTGCTTTCCAGGACGATATCCGGATCTCTCATTCCGCCTGTCACCCGTTCCAGTTCCTCATCTCTTACCTCGGTGATCGCGTCCTTTTTCTTGCAGGTTTCCATGGTTGACCTCCTTTGGTATCAATATAAGCCCGGATTACCTCTTCTTACGTCAGGTGTGTTCCCATTTCGTACGGCGGCAATAAGTGCATCTGTAGTAATTCTTTGTCCTCCTTGCTGAGTGAGCATCTATCCTTGTTATTTGCTGTTCCGAAGTTTTTTATCGGAACAATATTATATACGCATATTTTTGCCAGATGGCAGTTCTCAGCTAAAATATTTTTTTCTCCCTGGTCCGAGGGGAACGGTGGTCCGGAGGGGACGGTTCTTTCCGGACCACTGGTCCGCCCGGGACGCACCTTCGCCCAAAAGTGGTCCGGAAGGGACGGGTGGTCCGGAGGGGACGGTTCTTTCCGGACCACTGGGACGGTGGTCCGGAAGGGACGGTTCTTCCCGGACCAAATCATTTCCGCGGATATGATAGGCTATGGCGCACAGAAACAACACGATCCCGTTGTCACTGGCCCCAGATTGCATAAGCATCCAGGTTTTTTTGCAGAACTGAAAAAGCAGCAGGCACGTAGCCCGCTGCTGAAAGAAATCTTTACCAAAAGTCAAACCTCAATCGGGGGGATCCTGCTTCCGCCGCCGGGACACTTTTTAACAACAATCTGCCTGTCTATCACACGCCGGAGCTCCGCCACATGGGAGATGATTCCAATCAGGCGGTTCGTTTCCGACAGGCTGTTCAATGCCTTCATTGCCTGCTGAAGGGTCTCCTCGTCCAGGGATCCGAAGCCTTCATCCACAAACATTGTATCCAGCCGGATTCCGCCGGCGCTCATCTGAATCTCCTCGGACATTCCCAGCGCCAGGCTGAGGGAAGCAATGAACGATTCTCCGCCGGACAGGGACTTTACACTGCGGATGGTTCCATTCGTGTGGTCCACCACATCCAGGTCCAGCCCGCTCTGTGTCCTGTTATCATCATTGGTTTCCCGCCGTTTCAGATCATACTTGCCGCCGCTCATCTGCACCAGGTGCACGTTTGCCCGGCGCAGGATCCTGTCAAGGAAGGTTGTCTGGATCCATGTTTCAAACATGACGTGGTCTTTACCTTTCAGTGTTCCGTTCGCAGTGTCCGAAAGGGAGGTTGCCAGTTTCCACTTCCGGTCGATCTCAGCCAGTTCATTCGAAACTGTGCTGAGGTTTTTAAGCACATCGCCATTTGTGGCAATCCTTGCCTGGACAGATTCCCGGATTCCCGAAATCTCCTGTTTCTTTGTATTGAGGCCATCCCTCTCAGTTGTAACGGCTTCCAGATCCTTCACTTCATCTTCCTGCAGAAGGTTCTCCGCCTGTTTCATCTGCCCTTCCAGGCTCGAAATTTCCTTTTCACAGTCCTCCCTGGCTTTCTGTGCATCTGCCAGCTTTTGCTTCCTTTGCTTAATCTCCTGGTCCAATGCTTCTGCTGCCGCGCTGGCTTTCCCATGGTCCGGATAGCTCAGCTTGGCCTGCTGCTCCTCGATATGCTTTTTCTGTTCCTGCAGCCGGCTTTCTTCATTTCCAAATGCAAGCTCAGCAGCATTCAGCTCCTGGGATTTCCTTTGCAATTCATTGTCTTTTTCCGGGATCTGCTGCTCCAGCTGGGTTCTGCGGGATTTCTTTGTTTTTTCAGTATCAAGCTGCCCGGCGATATCTTCAAGCTCGCTTTTTATTTCGGCCAGCTTATCCTCCGTCTGCGGGAAAACAGCTTCTTCTTCATAGGCTCCAAGCAGTTCTTCCGCCTGCTCCCGAATATTCTTCAGGGCATGGTCAAGATTCGTTTTTTCAGAACCGGCTTCTCTGCTTGCTGTATTCGCCTTCGTTTGTTCACGTTGCGCCTGTTTTTCGGCATCTTCCACTTTTTTCAGGTCTGGCGCATCCGATGGCTTAATCGCCTTGTGCGGATGGTCGAGTGATCCGCAAACGGGGCAGCGTTTCCCCGGTTCAAGGCCCTCGGCCAGAATTCCCGCCTGGTTATCATTATATCGTCTGCGTAACTCCTCTGCCTCCCTGCGGGCATTTTCCGCATTTTCCATTGCCTTGATATATTGATCCTGGGCGTCTTTGCTTTTCCTCCTGATCTCAGGAAGCTCATACAGCGCGTTTTTCAGCGTTCCCAATTTTCGCTGTTCTTCTTTCAGTTTTCCCTCTCTTAACTGCAGATTGGCGCTGTGGTCTGTTGTATCTTTCAGGCTTTCCTGTTCCTGGCGGAGTAATTTCAGGTCCTTTTCCAGACTCTCTTTTTCATCTTTCAGCTGCCCGATTTTATTTTTCCTCTGTTGCTGGGCCTTTTCCGCCTTTGCAATGTCCGAACGCCGCCGGTCCAGCGCTTCGTATTCCCTGAGCTCATCACGGATCCTCGCAAGTTCAGCGCTTTTCTGCTCGGTTTCTTTCGCGCGGTCCTTCTCCCTTTCCAGAGCTTCTTCAAGGGGCTTTAATGCTTCCTGTTTTATTTTCCTTTCCGCAGTGGCTTTTTCCAGGTCTTCCCTGGCTTTTTTCTGGTTCTCCGCTTTTCCGATAATCTGGTTCAGTTCCCCAATCCGTTTCTCCAGTTTCCCCTCCTCTTCAACCAGGGCGTCCCGCTGTGTCCGGTCCCGGGCAAGGATCTGGTTGATGACATCGGCAGCCTGCTCTGCCAGCATTTCGCCGTCTCTGGCTTTTTTCGCTTCGATTTCCAGCGGGTCATTCTCCGGGCAGGCAATCCGCTTCATGTGAATCTGGATATCGCCATTTCTCCGGTTGCGCTCGGCCTCAATGTTCCGGGCTTCCTCTTTCAGCCTGTCCTGGAACCCCTGGTAAATATGTGTCCGGAATATTTCCCGGAAATGCGCCCTTCTGTCCCTGGTATCTTCAAGAAGGATTTTCAGGAACTCTCCCTGGGCGATCATGGCAATCTGGCAGAACTGTTCCCGGTTGACGCCCAGAATCTCCGTGATTGTTTTATTGATTTCCTTTTCCTTTTTCACGATCCGGCCATCCGGCAGGTGAAGCTCAGCATCCGCAGAAACAGGCACGTCTCCGGATCCCTTCAGCTTCCGGCGTATATGGTCCATGGTTCTCCTGACCGTATAATTCCTGCCGCTGTATTCAAAAGTAAGCTCAACCCCGGGCACTGCATACTTATCCGCGTACTTGGACTTGAGCATGGCCGGGTCTCTGTTCTGCCCGCTGGCTTTTCCGTACAGGGCAAAGATGATCGCATCAAAAATCGTTGTCTTCCCTGCCCCGGTATCCCCCGTGATCAGATACAGGCCGCTTTTCCCCAGTTTTTCAAAGTCAATCGTTTCTTTTCCTGCATAGGGCCCGAAGGCAGACATCTCCAATTTCAACGGTCTCATGCTTTCCCCTCCTTCAGCCCTTCCAGGATTTCTTCAGCAAAGGACCTCTGCTCATCGCTCAGCGGCTGGCCGTTCTGCTTCTCGAAAAACTCGTTGAAAAGTTCGATCTCGCTCTTGTGCTCTATGTCCCCGGCGCCGCCCACATCCGAAGAAGCCTGGGTTCGCTGGTTGTCATAGTCAATTTTCATAATGTTCGGATAGATCGTCCGCATTCGTGCCATCGCATCCGGAACATCATCTTCATCTGTCAGGACCACATGCAGGTAATCATCCGTTGCGGTACCCTCCCAGGTTTTCTTCAGCATCAGTTCATCATATGTTCCGCGGATCTCCCGCATATCATGCACAGGCTTCAGCGGAATCGTCCGGATTTCCACATTGCCCTTTTCCTTCAGCTCCACCACAGTCAACGATTTAATATGGTCCTTTTCTGAGAAGGAATACTTAATGGGCGTCCCGCAGTAGCGGATGGTTTCCCGTCCGATATGCTGCGGCCCATGGAGGTGGCCCAGGGCTACGTAATCGAACTGGTCGAACACGGAAGCATCCACATTGTCCAGCCCTCCGACAGACACATCCTCCGATTCAGACCTCGTCGCACCGGTAACAAACTGATGCGCTACCAGGATGTTTCTGTCAGATGGGTCCATGTTCATGTGCACAATTACCTGCCGGACCGCGTCCGTGTAGTCCGAAACGCTTTCTTCCGGATAGGCATGTCGCACATCCACCGGCTTAACAAAGGGAAGCATCCAGATTTTGGCTTCCCCATACTCATCCGCCAGCGGGCACGGCTCAATACTGCCCGAAAAAACAGGAGACACGTGAATGCCGCCCAGTTGGAAAAACTCCCCGCCGAAGGCAACCCGCTCAGCAGAATCATGGTTCCCGTATATCATATAAACCTTCTGCTTCATAGCCGCCAGCCGTTTGAGAAAATCATCAAGCAACGAAACAGCCTCTGCGGAAGGAACCGCCTTATCATACACATCCCCCGCGATGATCACGCCATCCGGCTTTTCCTGTCCGATGATCCTGAGAATTTCCAGGAGGATATACTGCTGGTCCTCCTGCATTGGAAACTCGTTCACTCTCTTTCCAAGATGCAAATCCGACAGATGCATGAGTTTCAAGTCCGCCATCTCCCTTCCCTGAATTTGCTTTTATTTTCCATGCTCTCATTATACACAAAATAGCAGTGCAGGAAAACCACATGGTCCGGAGGGGACGGTTCTTTCCGGACCATGGTCCGCCCGGGACGCACCTTCACCCCAAAAGTGGTCCGGAGGGGACGGTCCGGAGGGGACGGTTCTTTCCGGACCACTAGTCCGAGGAGAGACGCTCCTTTCCGAATCATCCGGAACCATGATTAACGGTTCCGAATTGTTCCAGCCTCACCAGCCGAAGATCCTTTCTTGTTTTCCCGGCCATGTTGAAAGAGCATGACGGCTGTGATACAATATATACGGATCAAGGAGGTGAATATATTGGCGGCAGTGACGGAAGAGTACAAGGATCGATTATTCTGCTTTATCTTTGGTTCCAAAGAACATAAGGACTGGACGCTGAGCCTTTATAATGCGGTTAACAATACCTCCTATACTGATCCGGAAGCGATCACCATTGCGACGCTGACGCAGGTGTTGTATATGGGAATGCAGGATGATGTGGCCCTGCTGATTTTCGATGAATTGAATCTGTATGAGCACCAGTCGTCCTATAATCCCAATATGCCGCTTCGCCTCATGCAGTATACCAGCAATATCTATGAGACGCTGATTACCCTGCAGAAGAAAAACAAGTACGGTTCAAAGCTGATTCCGCTCCCGGTTCCGAAATTGGTCACATTTTATAACGGAATGGCCGATAAACCGGAAGAACTGATCCTTCATCTGTCGGACTCTTTTCCTGAGGACAAGCGGGACGAATCGGACATTCAGGTTCAAGTACGAATGATCAATATCAACCCCGGACATAATCTGAGCATGGTAACAAAATGTAAACCGTTGGAGGAATACACCTGGACAGTAGCAGCTATACGTGAGAACAGGAAACAGATGGATATTGAAAGGGCGATTGACAAAGCACTCGACGACATGCCGGATGATTTTGAAATCAAACCATTCCTGAGCGCTAACAGAGTGGGGGTGAAGAAAATGCTGTTGACAGAGTATAACGAAACAGAAACGATGGAACTTTTTAAGGAAGAAGGCCGTGCGGAAGGCCGCGCAGAAGGAAAAGATGAAGCAAACATTTCAAATATTCGAAAGATCATGGCCAAAATGAAGCTTTCCGCAAAGAAAGCTATGGACTTTATGGATATCTCTTCCGAAGACCAGCAGCGTTATGCCCCATTGCTGAAGGAGCATCCCGAGCTCTGAGTCTCTGATAATGTGGAAAGAGGAATGCCCAAAACCGTAACAAACTATGGTCTGGGCATTATTGGTCCGGAGGGGACGGTCCTTTCCGGACCATCCGGAACCATAGCCGACGGTTCCGGATGGTCCCGGCCTAAACAGACAGACAATGGAAACCGGCCCGGAAAGATCCGGCTTTTCTACTTTGTGCAGATTCCGGAAGACTTCATACGCAGATCCGAATTGAGATTCATTTCTTTACTGCTGTTCTTTCTCTCCACCCGTAAATATCATGCTACCAAAATGGATGCGGAAAAAACCCCGCATCCGTTTTGGTAGCATGATGATGTCGGAAGACAGAAGATGAAGGCCATACGATAGAATGGAGGAAAAAGGCATGAATTCAGTACAGCGGGAAAGAGGCATCCAGAGGTTTCTTCGGAAGGTTGTCCTTGGACAGCCGGTTCAGAAGTTTGTGACCGCCGGCAGCATGAACTGCCGGCAGATGATTCAGGAGTCGAAGGCCCGGAAGCGTTGCATCCCCGGCGACAACGAGATCCTTGCCTCCGCCGAATATGATCTGACCCGCGAAATCCTGTGCGGCTTCTGGGATATCCGTGCAGCCTGAACAGACACAGAAAGAGCGTCCACAGACGGACGATCCTTTCGATAAAAGAACAGGAAGGCCATTAAAGTTTGGGATGTTTTGGGTATGTTCCTTGTCCATAGAAAAAGGGCTGCCTCGCTTTTGCTTCGTGAGGCAGCCCCTTTTGGGACAACCGTACTGTCCGGCGGCAACCGTTGACTCAATGATACTTGTAATGTGTTGTTTCAACGAAATCTTCTTCCCGGGCAGCCTCTGAAGATTCTTCTGCCTTTTCATCCGGTTCAGTTTTTCCCTCGTTTCTCTTTTTGCGATTGAAGTACAAGACCAGGCCTGCAGCGATACCGAGTGCAACGCTTGCAGAAGGTGGAATCCAGCCAGGATAAACCAGAGGGGTGGTAAACACGAAATAGAGGGCCTCTCCGAATGAAGCGCCGCTGTTCATCGCCACCACAATGAACAGGCCAATATTATAGATACAATAAACTGCGAACACTCCGAGAAAAATCCGGAGCCCGCGATGAAAGCCCCTGCTGCTGAACAACCGTCTGCAGAAACCGGCAACACGCTGAAGCATTACGAAGATTTTCTCCCTTTGTTTATATGGTGACAGCTTTTTTCAGTGCTTCCCATACCTTGACCATCGCCAGCGTGTCAAGCCTGCAGTAAGCCAGAAGGTTTTCCCTGGCCTTTGCCTGCTCCTCCGGCGGCATAGACTGGATCCGGGGAAACACGCTCATGGCTTCGCTGCCGTTGTGGACTCCCTCCAGCCCGCGGTAGTCCAGTTCGGGATCACCCGGGCAGATTGCCGGCAGCACGCTCTTAATCGAAAAGCTCCCGCCCATTTCTTTATTATAGTACATTCCTTTCTGGAACGGCGTCAGAAGATCCACGATATTCGCTTCGATTGCGAGAAGATGTTCCGAAAGGTCTGGAAACGTGGCCGCCAGTTCTTTCAGCCTTGTGCATTCGAACGCTTTGTTAAACGCGGTCACACAGACGTTCGCCGGGATATCCCGGCACAGGGCTTCCGCGATCGCCCGTCGGGGATCCGTTCCGCTCTCCGCCAGGAACTCCCTGTGTTTCAGTTCTCCGCCCTCATGTTCGATATAGTGCAGGGAATACTGGAACGGGATCTGCGCAAACGGATGCGTTCCCACACAGAACGGGATCGCAGGCTGCATTGTCTCAAAGTCCAGGAAATAAAGCGGATACGTCAGGCCGGAGAGGAATTCCCGGATTTCATTCACATCAGCGTATGTCCCCCGTTCCCTCAGCGCGAAATCGACCTGCCTTTTCTGAACCACGTTCTTAATCACCCCTGCCTTTTCCAGTTCTTCAAAGCTGACCAGCCCCTGCTGATAGTACTCCAGCTTTTTCTTCATCGCCAGCCTGTACAGCTCAAACACATTGGGAGAAGGCAGATCCCGGGTACAGTATTGGAAATAAACACAGTCTTTGCATCCCTCCGCCAGTTCCATATGCGGTTCCTGGTCCGACGCAAGCACCTGCTCTGCAGTTCGAAGAATCTCCGGAACATTCTGCTGCTCCCGCGATGCCTGCTCCCAGAGATCATTGATTTGAAAGAAACCATTCAGATCCAGGCCTTCCGGCCCCAATACATAGGAAGTATCAATGCAGACGAGGAAGACACCCGTGACGTTTACTCCGCAGTGTTCCAGCACATATTTCTGGTATGAAACGTCCGCTATATATTTATCCTGCAGACCGTCGGAAGAACTTTTGACTTCATAGATGGCCCATCCATCTTCGTTCCGGCGGAGCAGGTCCACCGCGCAGTACAGGCCTTCATAGGAGAAGGATGCTTCACAGATCACGGAAGTCCCCCGCTCCATCTCCTCCCTGGTATTCTCAATCATCCGCGGCAGATCCAGGGAGCCATCCTCTTTCAAAGCTGTCACATTCACAAATGGCCCAAAGAGCCCCCTGGCAAGATCTCCCACTTCGTTTCCCGTACGGAAGCGGGCAAGCGTATTTTCATCCTGCAGAACCAGTTCCGGATGATTTTGGGTGATCCAGGCGCCCTTCCGGCAGGACCAGACACGGACATAGCTGGTTTTGGACAGATACACGATGCCTTCCGCTCCCTTCCTTATCGTCTCAGGAATACTTCATTCCCGGCGGCATCCTTTGCTTTCGTTCTGCCCGGCCGGATGGGCCAGTACATAATACTTCCCGTCTGCAGTCCTGTGAATGATGCCCATCTCCGCAAGCTGAGAAGTGTATTCCTGGAATGAATCGGGGTTGATCAGATCTGTTTCAGGAAGCTTTTTCGCCGTCTCCGGTGATACTGCACCCGCTTTTCTGAGTGCATTTTTGATCAGTTCCCGGCGCATTGACATTGCTGCAGATGTGAAGACCGCCATGGAATCATCCCTTCCCCATTCGTTTTTGCTGCCCAAACACACGGAAAGCGTCTGTTTCCCTTTGTCCGCGTCGGGAGCATTTTCATTTTATCGTAAACCACCCCGTTTTCGCAAGTGAATCCGAAACAGTGAATCAGCTCCGCTGCGGTGCATTGGCCTGGCCGGCTTTCACCAGTCCCTGAAACCTGTCCACCACGGCCAGCATGTCCTCCGGCAGACGCTTTCTGCATGCATCCACCATCTCGGGAGGCACCCTGTAGAAAGCCTCCGCAATGCCCCCGGCGATGCAGGTCAGCGTATCGCAGTCTCCGCCCAGGGATACCGCAGTGCGGATCACATCCTCGAAATCCGTTCCCTCCAGGAAAGCGGTCATCGCTTCCGGCACGGTTTTCTGGCAGCTCTCGATGTGATGGTATCCGGGCCGGATCTCATCGCACGTCCTGCTCAGATCATAGCCGAATTCCTGAATCACGTACGCTTTGATCTCTTCCTTGCTGCAACCGGTCCGGGCCAGGAAAATGGCGCTGGCCGTTGCCTCCGCCCCCTTGATGCCTTCCGGATGGTTGTGGGTCACTTCTGCGGTCAGCCGGGCCTTCTTCCGGGTTTCCTCCAGCGTGCCGTACAGCCACCCTGCTGCGGACACCCGCATCGCAGAGCCGTTTCCGTAACTGCCGTAGGGTTCCGGATTCCCTGAATGCAGCCAGTCATAGAACATGCATCCATATCCCGCATCAGGATACCGTTTTCCCCACTTCTTCATGGAAGAAACCAGCGTGGCCTTTATCCCCTCATCCGGCATCCCGATACTGTCCATCAGGGCTTCCGCCACAGCGACCGTCATCACGGAATCATCCGTGAACATCGTCCCCCGTCCGAAAAGCAGAAACTCCTTCGTCTTGTTTCCCCTGTCGAATTCATACGGCGCCCCAATCATGTCTCCCATCAAAGCTCCGATCATATGATCATCTCCCTTCCCTTTGATAAACCCAGTATATCAGAAATCAAAAACAGATAAGTCGTCCGCCAGGCGACAAATGCACCCAATGCTTTCCTGCCCCCTGGCCATCACAGCGATTTGCACAGCCCGCCCGGCGCCATGGAACAAACCATATACTGCAGCGTCTCATCCGAATAATGGGACCGCTCCAGGTTCACGACAGCCGCCGGTTTCTTTTCTCCCCGTTCGTCCGCCTTCATCCGCAGATAAATCTTTTTCTCATATATCTGGACGGTTTCGACGGAATCCCACGGAATCAGGATCCCCTTGGGGCAAGCCGTATAATACCGGATTCCCGCCCGGTTCATTTCCGCCAGCAGGAACAGGTTCCGGCTCTCCGACACAGCCCCGCAGGCGCACACCGCCGTGATGATGATATAAATAATTGAAGCAAGCACGACAAATCCGTTGTCCATATAAGGCGACCGGAACATCGCCACCAGAATGATCAGCATGAGAGCCTGAATCACGAGCCCCGTCATATATCCATCAAACCGTTTGGGGTTATTCATGCATTTGATCCGCAGCTCCCGGTTTTCTTCCTGTATCGCGGCCCCGTCCTCCCGCAGCGCCCGGCGGACAATCTGCCGCGTTACCGCAGGAATCACCAGAAGCGCGGCCAGAAAAGCCCCTGTCAGCGCCAGCCCATGCTTTCTGATCCACTCCATGCCGACGCCCTGCTTTCCGCCTGCTGCGACGCCCCACATTACACCGGCAACCATCAGCCCGCAAACCAGGAACGTAAAGGTAAACTGCAGAATAATACCCCATCGGGTCACTTTTTCCACATCTTCAAGCTTCCCGGTCCTCTCCGCTTTCTCCCGCAACGCTTTCATTCCTTCTTTTCCCCTGTAGGAAAATGAAAGCAAAACGGAGATAATGCCCAGCAGCACCGGCGGCCCTGCAACCCAAATCAGAAACATTCCTGTTCGATGCCTCCTTTTCACTTCCGGTTCCCGGAAAGGAATCTCCCCGAGTCCTTTCATCTGTTTAGACGGCACGAACCTGCTCCCGGTTCCTCCAATTTTGTCACGCCCGGATCATGTGTCGCGCACATGCAAGATTTCCGTAATCACGCAGCTTCCCTTCCGCAGGGAACCGCTGCCTCAGCAGCCGCATGCTTCGGTTCCGGCTCCGCTTCCGTTTCCAGGTGCTTCCGCCAGGCATACCCCAGCACGCGCAGAAAGCCCTTCTCGGTCCGGTTCGCCTCAGGGTCATCCATCCAGTTCCAGAAGAACAGCGGCGTGCAGTCATACCCCATGGCAATCTCTGGCAGCGCTTTCCGGCTGTACGGGCATCCCCAATCCAGAAATTCCTTCGTGAGCTCAGCTGCAACCTCTTTCCAGGTCATTCCCATCATTTCAGCATCCATCATCCGGCGCCTCCTGCACATATTTGCCGGGCCTTTCAATCCCCTTCTTTTCCCCCGGCATATTCAATATACCAAAAGAGATGCGGGAAATTTCCCGCATCTCTCCGGGCAGCGGAGAAAGCCTGGCAGAATGCACTGGCGTTTCCCCTTTGCGGTCCTGTGAATGATAGGTCAGAACGCCCACCGGCCCCGGCGGAAGATCGGAACAGTCCTTCCGTCACGGGTAATCGCGTCGATGTCCAGCCCCTCATAGCCGATCATGAAATCCTCATGGTTCATGGAGTCATTGATGCCCATGGACCGGCACTCATCCAGGGTTTTGTTTTCATATCCCTTAATCGTATCGGCAAAGCCCATGCCCAGTGCCAGATGGCAGGCGGCATTCTCGTCGAACAGGGTCTCGTAAAACAGCAGCCCGGACTCGGAGATCGGGGAGTTCACCGGCACCAGGGCGCACTCGCCCAGATAGGCAGCGCCCTCGTCCATGGCAATCATCTGCTCCAGCAGCGCCTGGTTCTTTTCGGCTTTGACCTCGACGGCCTTGCCGTTTTCGAAGCGGACGGAGAAGTTTTCGATCAGCTGGCCCTGGTAGGACAGGGGCTTCGTGGCATAAACGATGCCTTCGGCTTTGCCGCGCATCGGAGAGGTGAAGCACTCCTCAGTGGGAATGTTGGGATTGAAGTAGATGCCCTTCAGGCTGGTGTCACCGCCGCCCTTGAACTGGCCCTCCGGGATCATGCCGACGGTAAGGTCGGTGCCGTTGTCGCCCCGATAGCGCAGCTCAGCGATACCCAGGCTGTTGAGATAGTCGCAGCGGCTGCTCAGGTCCCTGTTGTGTGCCTCCCACGCTGCCACAGGGTCATCGGTCACCCGGGAGGTGAAAAGGATCATCTCCCACAGCTTTTCCATGGCTTTTTTCTTCGGAAGGCCTGGGAAGACCTTCCTGGCCCAGGCCGCACCTGGAACCGCCGCGATGCACCACTGGTATTTGTTTTCCATCGTATCCCAGTAGGGTTTGACAACGGGCCAGCGCTTCTGCTCAGCCCTGGCCAGCTTTTTCTGGTTGATGCCTTTCAGTCCGTCGGGGTCCCTGGAAACCAGGTAGATCCGGCAGGGAAGGGTATCCGTATAGTGCTGGAGGCGGGCTTTTTCCCATTCCTCGACCTTGGCCATGGTGGTGACGGCCTGGTGGCGGACATGCAGCTTTTCCAGGGGCTGGTAATCGAACTCCACCTTCACCTTCCTGGCGCCGGCTTTGTAGCATTCGTCCGCCAGCAGTTCCACAAATTTCGGCTGGTCCAGGTCACATGCGATGATCACGTCCTGTCCCTTCTGGATATTGGCGCCGACGCGGGCGATCAGGCGGGCATAATTACGAAGAATGCTGATTTTCATGTTGGTTTTCTCCTGTCAGTATATTTTGATCCGTTTTCCCTTAGTCCATATTTTCCGTTTCCTGTTTCACCCTGTTCTCAAAAGAACGCCTCCGCTTCCCATGGTTTTCGGTTCCTTCGCTGGCCTTCTCCTCAATGATAGCAGTTCCTTCGCCGGTCTTCTTCTCAATGATACTTGTAGTGTGTCGGTTCAATGAATTCTTCTTCCCCGGCTGCATTGGAAGCTTCTTCTTCCTTTTCATCCGCTTCAGTGCTTTCCCTGCTTTTCTTTTTGCGATTGAAGTACCAGATCAGGCCTGCGACGATCCCGATCGCAAAGCTTGCGGGAAACGGAATCCGGGCAGGATAGGTCAGCGGTATGGTAAACAGGAAACGAAGGGCTTCCCAGAAAGAAATGCCGACGTTCATCACCGCGATAAAGTACCGGATGATACTATACAGGCTCATAGCAGCATACACCACGAGAAAAATCCGGACCCCGCGAAGAAAGCCCTTGCTGGTGAATAACCGTCGGAGAAACCCGGCAATACGTTGAAACATGACAATGCTTTTTCTCCCTTGGTTTTATTAAGTGGTCCGGAGGGGACGGTTCTTTCCGGACCATTCACGGAAACCGGAAATAATAGGTTGTCCGGCAGGCGGCAAAATCAACAGACGCGCGTTTCACGCATTCACAGGATACACACGCCGATTCCCCAGATAGCATGAATGGACCGCAATGGCGTGCAGCCGTTCCGGCTCCGTCTCAAACGGATTCCCCTCCAGCACCGTGAAATCCGCCAGATATCCCGGAGCAATCCGCCCCTTGCAGCCTTCTTCAAAGCTTGCTTCCGCCCCGCGGACCGTAAAGCTGTCCAGCGCCTCCTGAATGCTGAAGGCTTCCTCCGGCAGATAGGGCCCGGTTCCGTCCATGGACGTGCGTGTCACCGCGCACTGAATCCCACGCATCACATCCGCCGGTTCGACGGGGCAGTCCGATCCGTTGGAAACCGAAACCCCGCGCTTCATCAGGGTTTTCCACCGGTAGCTGCTTTCCGCCCGTTCCGCGCCGACCCTGCTTTCCACAATATGGTTGTCGTAGTCCAGGAAGATCGTCTGTGCATACACATGCAGTTTCATCCGCGCGATCCGCTCCAGCTGGTCAGGCCGCGTAATCTGGCAGTGCACGATCCCATGCCGGTGGTCCTCCCGGGGATGGCTTTTCAGCGCCTCCTCCATCGCGTCGAGCACCCGGTCCAGGCAGGCGTCCCCGATCGCATGGACCGCAATCTGCATCCCATGCGCGTTGGCATACCGGACCATTTCTTTCATTTCTTCGTCGCTGAACAGCGAAAAGCCACAGGTATCCGGCCGGTCCGCGTACGGCCGGGACAGGTGCGCGGTATAGCTGCCGAGCGAGCCGTCGCCCACCATCTTCAAAGGCCCGATGCGGAAGAGCGCGTCGCCCTTCCCGGTACAGTTCCCCGCCCCGATAAAGCCCTCCAGCTCCGAAAGCGCGGCAAAATTCGCCTGTTCGTACACGCGGACCGTCAGCTCCCCGCTATCCGCCAGCTCCCGGAAAACCTCGTTCACCGTCTCCCAGGGCACGCCCCGGAAAACCCCGTAATCGTCGGATTGCACACTGGTCACGCCGTATGCGCTCAGCGTTCTGCAGGCAAGGCGGACCATGTCCTTCAGTTCCTCCCGGCCCGGGAGCGGAATAAACGGATTCAGCAGGTCAATCGCATTGTCATACAGCCTTCCGTCCGGTTCCCCGTTTTCCATCCCGATCCGGCCGCCGTCAGGGGAAACGGTGTTCCCGGTAATCCCGGCGATCTCCAGCACGCGGGAATTGACGACACAGCAGTGCCCGCAGGTGCGGATTACCATGATCGGAATCTGATCCGAAACGGCATCCAGGTCCGCCCGGTTCGGCATGCGGTTCACATCCGCAAAGTAATCCTGGTTCCATCCGCGCCCCAGCAGCCACTGCCCCTCCCGCGGCGGATGCTCCGCGGCAAACTGCCGCAGGCACCCGAGCATCGCGGCCAGGCTGTCCGTATGCCGCTGCAGCGGAGCGCACCGCAAGGTCCGCCCCAGGCTGAGCAGATGCATATGCGAGTCATTGAACCCGGGGCAGACAAACCGCCCTTCCATGTCCACCCTCACGGTATCCCCATCCGCCATCGCAAGGATTTCTTCATTCGGCCCCACGGCCCTGAAAACCCCGCCTTCAACCAAAAAAGCCTGCTGTAGCTCCCTCTCCCCGGTATAAACCCGGGCATTATAATATACCGACTTCATTCCCCGCGCTTTCTCCCCTGCTTCACACATCCGACGTACCGCGATCCAGCATAAAGACAGCCGCCTCATCAGCCACATGGACAATCCACGCCAGGGGCGAATACCGGAAAGACTCACCGATGCTGATGGTGCTGTCCACTCCGCGGGAAAATCCCATATGGCAGTTGATTGCGATGGCTTCCTCATCCCGGAGGTCCTTCAGGAATTTGGACAGCACATACACGCTTTTCCCTCCGTGTGCCCCGAAGGGCAGCTGCTCGTCCACCGCATAGGAAATGTTCCGCCCGCTGATGCGCGTTTTATAGAAATTCACCTTGCACAGGTCATGGAACAAAGCCGCCACCGCCAGCGATTCCAGAAACTGTTCCCGGTCGTAGGGGCGGTTCAGGACCAGATACTGCTTCCGGATATCCTCCCGGTACAGTTCCTCCAGGCGAACCGCCATTTCATACACATCAATGGAATGCTCACAGAGCCCGCCGTCATAATTTCCATGGTATTTTGTGCTGGCCGGCGCGGTGAAAAAATCACATTCATCGCTGATCAGCCAGTCCCGCAGAGCTTCCTTCCCTTCCCGCTCCCCGATCCGGGTGTCAAAAATATGCAGAAACCTGTCCCGCTGCATTTCCATGTCAAATTGTTCCACCGGTTTGTTCCCCCCTGTTTTTCATTTCTTGCCGCATCCGTTGCTTTATTTCTGCACCGCCAGGAAAGGCGCCAGCGCATCCAGGTAAGCCGTATATCCCGGACAGAAGCCCAGCTGATGATACTGTTCCAGCCACTGTCCATAGTTCTCCTGTTGTTGGCCCAGCGGATGGCCAACCGCCGGCCCCAATCCTTCTCCCCTGTTTGGAGAAGAGCAGACTATCGCTTTCTCCACAGCGTCCTTCACCTTTTCTGCTGCACCCGGATCCACCTGCTCATAGCATTCGCAGAGAGAGACAAGATCCAGCAGGCCGGGGTCTGTCCCATGTGCAAAACCTGCTAATCCACTCAGCTGCCCGAACAGGCTTTCGTCCATCTTCCCGGCCACCTGTCCGAAGAAATCATTCATGGCTGCCTCAACCGCCGCTGCTTCGGACAGGTCCAGACAGATCAGGGGGTATTCCTGAACCTCGCCATAATCTTCATAAGCCTCCCGATAGGCATCGATGATCCGTTTTCCGGTTTCAGCACCGCTCCGGTCCTGCTCAGTTCCCTTCAGGAAACTGTAGTCCCAGCCGGATGCCGGTTCGTTGAACGGAGGGGCAATTACGTATTCCGCATACGGGGCTGTCTTTGACATCATCTCCACAGTTCCTGCATCTGTCGTGTCGAAGCCGATCCAGGAAAGCTTTTGCTTCCGGAAACCGGTTTTTTCCAGCGCTGCGGCCAGTTCATCCAGGGTCAGGAAATCCTTCCGGATCCCGTCAAAGCAGATACCTTCCGTCGGGCCGCCACCCTGTCCCCAGAGAATCAGGGCATAGCGCTTCGCCGGGAATTTCTTTTGGGCATAATCCAGCAGGAGGGCCAGGGATTCGGAATCTCCCATGTTCAGTTCCGGATACCTTTCCAGGATCCGTTTGCGCCCCCGGGCTGTCTGCAGCAGGGAAGCTTCCCCTTCACCGCCGAAACCGTCGTGCCAGCTGCGGGCGCCTCCGGCCAGAATCAGCAGGTTGGTCTGCTCAGAATCAAATCCGGAATCGATCATTTCCATGATTTCAGAGGAGCCAATCCCATAATCATCTTCCAGTGTGCCTCCGGCCATATACACCATCACCGTGAGATCCTTTTCATCCGATTCGGCAGACACGGCCGCCAGGCCGAACAGGAAAAAAGCCGCAAGCACCAGGGACAGTAAACGTTTCATACGTTTTCCTCCTTCAGAGTCCTTTTTATTCCAAGGTTTCCGGTTTTCAGATACCAAAAGATTCCACAGCGCGGCAGGCATCTCCTGCAGACCCGTCGGAAAAACCCGCTCTTCCCCTTTGACAACGCAGCCGGATCTGATATACTGTTTCCAGCCATCTCAAAATCAAAAAAGGAGAGAACAGCCATGAAAAAAACGATTTCGATCCTCGCCGCCCTGTTGGTTTTCCTGTCAGCCTGCACTGCGGCAACAGCGGAAAACAAGGCAATCATCATTGACAATCCCACGCTGACCGAATGGGCCATACAATATACCGTTCAATTGCTGCTGATGCAGAAGGAAGGGAACCCGGTGGAACATGACACCGGTAACGGCTCGATTCTTTCCTATGAGCAGAATATCCGGTACGGCGCCAACGGGGAACGGGTCCTGGACGGCGGCCTTTACAGCGAGAACGGAATCTATACGCTGGGAATGGGAGCCGGCGTGGACCGGGACGACCTGTGGTACGTCACGCTGACCTTCGGCTCCAGTGCGGATCCGAAAATCGTTGCCAATAATACGCGCTGCATGATCTGCGCCTTCGAGGATCTTGACAAGGCCTTTTCGGAATCCGACGAAACCAAAGCGATATTCGAAGAAATCCTGGCGATCCTGACCCAGGGAAACGGCGACGTCGGTTTCGAGATAAACGGAAAACTGCTGATGCGCAAGGAGCTCGGAAACGGCCTGTTTATCGTCGGCGTTGATTCCGTAGCATTCTATAACGCATTCTATGCCGGATCCCTGAAAGATTATTATACCCTGTCCAACGAATAACAGCGCTTTCCCCTGCCTGGCCGCCTGCCGCGCTCTGCATCGTCTCAGAAGAAGGTTATTGCCGGCGGTATTGCAGGTCCAGCAGGACGGCCCTGTATCCGGAACCGTCCTCCGCCCGGGAGATCCCAAGCAGCATGGTATAATCCGCCTGGCCGGCCGCAGCCGTATCCCCGTTGTCTGAAATGCACGCCAGCCGAAGCGTTATCGTTTCAGGATCCTGCCGGAGCTGGTCCCAGGACAGCGGAACGGTCACGAGCACCCTTTCCTCCGTCCGCCAGGGGAATTCGATGACGCATGCCGGAACCGGCTCAATTTCGCTGGCCATGGACAGGGAAACCTCTGTCTGGTCGACAGCGCCGTCCGGCAGGATAAGCATCATCCTTCTGTCCGTTTTGTTCCGGATGTCAAGGCGAAGCTCCATGCTCTTCATTTTCTTCGAAACCTCGCGAAGTGAGACTGAAAAAACCTCATCGTCGATGAGCATATTCTTTTCCAGGGAAACCTCCGGATTCCTCTCCAGCGGCAGAGGTGTATCCAGCCTGATTTCCGTAACTCGGACCGGGCCGTCAAAGTCGTTCGCCTCGCTGTCCCTGCAGACAGCATACACCAGGCCGATGGATTCAATTTGTCGGATCCCCCAGTAATCCAGAAGGCTCATGCCCTCTGTTCTGCTTGTTCCGCCCGGGGCGAACCCATGGTCCCCCAGGCCCGGCAAAACCCGGAAATCCGCCAGGGTACTGCTCCCGGCCGGCAAAGCCAGGCTGTGGAAAACGTCCAGGTTTTCAGCAAGCAGGCACCCGTTCAGGGTAACGGAAGCAGCTGTTCCGTTTTCCGTGAACCGTGTGTACAGAAACCGGTCCCCGTCCGTCCGGTTGGCAAGATAAAGCGTTCCGCTGAGGGATCCGTCCTGCTCTTCCCGAAGCGCAACCAGCCGGAACAGGATACCATCCGCCGTCGTTTCGCCCAGCGTTTCTTTTTGCTCCTCAGGCCTCTCCCGCACAATATTCAGGATGGATACGTCCATTTCTAGCTGGATCGTAACCCTTTCGCCCAGAAGATGGTCCGGAATCTCCCCGTCTCCCTGTCCCGGCAGCCTGCCGGACGAGTCATCCTGTGCAGGCAGGAGCTCCTGGAGTGACCGTTCCTGGTTTTCCAGTTCAGCCACAAAGGAAAGGCTGTGAATCGTTCCGTCCGGAAGAACCGGAAAGCTTTCCAGCGGCACCCGAACATAGATATCCTCTTCTGACCCGGGCCGGATCGGCTGGGCAGAATGGAAGATTTCCGGAACGCCGGTCCCGTTGATCACCGGGCGCAGCAGGCTCAGCCGGTAGGAATATTCGCTGTCGTTTCGGACATGGAACCGAAGGGCCAGCCCGGACTCGCTTTCCGCCCGGACAAGGTCGATCTGCTTCAGCCGGACCTGGGCCCAGGAGGATGTCAGCACTTCTTCATCCACCGGAAGCCGGCCGGCCACCGCCTGGTTTTCCAGGGGAATCAGCTCACTGGCGGTCTCGTTCCCCTGCGTATCCGTGACAATATACTGGGCATAGAGATTCATTCCGCTCTTCGGCCCCTGCTTCAGGCAAAGGGACCATCCGCCCTCCGACCTGACTTCCTCCCGCAGATGGTAATCCTCTTGTCCGGGATCCGAAGAAGAATACAGCACGCTTCCCGTTCCCTGCGGGTGCCCCTCCCCGTCCAGGCTCTGAAAAGCATCATAATGGATACCGGCCACAGGAGCCCACTGGGAAACCGGCAGAAGCTGCCCGCTCTCATCGCGTTCCGGCTGGAACACAATATTGTTCTGGAAGAAATAGAGCCAGGGCCAGTTTGCCGAATCAAAGGTTGTGCTCTGCCGCCCCAGGTGGATCCGTTCCGACGCATCGTCATAGAAAACGATATTTACCAGTTCAAGCGCATCCGTTCCCCCGGCAGCCCGGAAAACCAGCCGGACGGTTCGGCTGCTGTTTTCGGGCGCTGCTGTCCCCACAGCCTCCCGAAGCAGCTGGTGAATGCTGGTGTCCTGGCCGCTGACCAGCTGCATCGTCTCATCCGGAATGCTGTTCGTTTCCAGCATCGCATTGACATAATAATACTCATCCCGCTTTTCGAAGGGATAGGAATCCGTCAGCAGTTCACCCTGTTCGTTCACGAGATACAGCCCGTCAAAGGCGTATTCCGCGGTCAGAGAACTGCCTTCAAGGCGGACATCGTTGATTTCATATACTTTCTGATAGGTGTCCTGCGATCCGGTTTCCCGGAGAATGGCCACCTTGGCGGAAGCAAAATGGGTCAGCTGTTCCTCCGTCAGTTCCAGGCGGACCGTCTGGGTTTCTCCCCGTAATGGATCCGCCCCGTAAGAGAAAAGCGTCCAGTCCGCCAGTTGTTCTCCCAGCCAGATACCGGCATAGCGCCCCAGGTAACGGGTGTAAACCGGCAGGCAGGCAATTTCCCGGTATTCCTCCATCCACCCATGCTGGAAATCATATTTGTTATACAGGGGAAAATAGATGGAAACGCCGCAGGCTTCCGGAAGGTTCCCCTGGGCATAGACTGCCTCCTCCAGGGCGTTTCGCAGTGCCAGCGATTCCGCCGGCTTCTCCTGTTCAAACTGCAGGGAAAGCTGCAGAAGGTCCACCAGGTCAAAATCCGAGCTTGTTTTTTTGCTGCCGATGTCCAGGGAATTCTGCCTGGCCCTGGAAAACCGGGAAAATGTATCCCCGTTCAGCTGGAAAAAGAGCGCGTCAAAAAGCCGGTCCGTCGCATCCTGCACGGCGGCCATCTTCCCCAGGTCCATGCTGGCCAGTGTCAGAAAAACAGGGCCTTCTGTTTCCTGGGCTGCATATCGGTCCACAATCAGCTGCCCGGCTTCCCGGCCGGATGCACAACCGGCAAGGTCACGGAGAAACGTATAATCCCAGCCGACGGACGGTTCCAGTTCTTCGCTGGCCACCATATGCTCCGCATAGGGCGACATGGCGGCAGCAACCTCCAGGCTGCCCATCAGGCAGGCATCGAAACCGATCCAGCTCAGTTTGCCGGGAAAAGACGCCTTTTCCAGGGATCCCGTCAGTTCATCCAGCGTCAGCATGTCCCGGGAAAACAGATCGTCCCGGCAGATCCCGACCAGCGGGCCGGCGCCGTGGTCCCAGAGGATCAGCGCGTACTCCTCTGCGGGAAACTGTTCCTTCCCGTAGGAAAGCAGATAATCCAGGGTCGCCGGATCTCCCATGCTGGCTGCGGGCAGCCGTTCCCGGATCCGCTTTCCTTTGGCGCCCAGTTCCAGCACGGTCAGCTCGTCCGCGGAAAGCCCCATGTGCCATGCTTTCGACCCGCCCGCGAGAATCACGACGCTGACCTGGGAAAAGTCACAGCCGGAATCCAGCATCTCCTGGATGTCCTTCGTTGCGGCGCCGTTTTCCTCCTCCAGGCTGCTGCCGCACATATAAACCATCAGCGTCAGTTTACGGCCGGTTTCCTGCTCGGCCTTCGCCCGGCAGCCGCAGGCAAAAAGCAAAAGGACAGCCAGCAGGGAAAACATCAGATGCTTTTTCATGGTGTATTCCTCTCCGCATTCGTTTTTTCTCTTCTTCGTGCCCACCATCATACCATAACCGCAGGACGAAAAAAAGCCCGGGACGGCATCGCCGTGATCCCGGGGCTTTCTGCATTCACTTGTTTTCCGCTTCGCTGCGGATAAAGTTGATCAGCCCGCCGGCAAGAATCATGCCGCGCTGGCGTTCCGACAGCGGCAGGAGAACCCGATAGGATTCCTGCTTCGTTTCGTTCCTGAGCTCCAGCTCTTCCTTTCCGGCCGCAATGGCTTCCCGGACGCCCGGCAGGCTCAGGGTGTCGCCCTGGTCGATCTTTCCGTAGTCCTTTTCATCCACGAAAGTCAGCGGCAGGATGCCGTTGTTGATCAGGTTCGCCTGGTGGATCCGGGCAAAGCTCTTCGCCGCCACGGCGCGGATGCCCAGGTACAGCGGCACCAGCGCCGCGTGCTCCCGGCTGGATCCCTGCCCGTAGTTGGCTCCGGCCACAAGGATGCCGCCCTTTTCCGCCTTGGCCCGGGCCGGGAAGCTTTCGTCCACCGGCGTCAGGCAGAAGTCCGCCAGGTGGGGAATATTGCTGCGGTAGGGCAGCAGCTTCGCGTTGCTGGGCATAATATGGTCGGTGGTGATGTTGTCCTCCATCTTCAGCAGCACCTTGCCCGTCACCGTATCCTCCAGGTCATGGCCCAGCGGGAAAGGCTTGATGTTCGGGCCGCGGACGACCTCCACCCTGTCCTCGGCGCCCTCGCTCACCGGCGGAATCACCAGGTTGTCATTCACTTCGAAATGCGCCGGCTGCTCCACCGTCAGGTCAATTCCCAGGCCCCGGGGATCCGTCAGCACGCCGGTGAGGGCCGTGGCCGCGGCGGTTTCGCAGCTCACCAGGTAGATGCCCGCGCTGGCCGTCCCGCTGCGGGCATAGAAGTTACGGTTGTTGGTGCGCACGGAGACCGCGTTGGTCTTCGGGCTCTGGCCCATGCCGATACAGGGGCCGCAGGCGGATTCCAGGATCCGGGCGCCGGCGCCCAGCATATCCGCCAGCGCGCCGTTGCGGGCCAGCATGGTCAGCACCTGCTTGCTGCCGGGGCCGATGACCAGGCTCACGTCCGGATGCACGGTTTTCCCCCTCAGGATCCGGGCCACCCGCATCATATCCTGATAGCTGGAGTTGGTGCAGGAGCCGATAAAGACCTGGTCCACCTTGATCGGCCCGACGTTTTTCACGGTGTCCACTTTGTCCGGCATATGCGGCTGGGCCACCAGGGGCTCCAGCGTGTTCAGATCGATCTCCACCATCTCGTCGTAATGCGCGCCGCTGTCGGGATACAGCTCCCGGTAGTCGTCCTCCCGGCCCTGGGCTTTCAGGAACGCCCGGGTCACCTCATCGCTGGGGAAAACAGAGGTCGTGGCGCCCAGCTCCGCGCCCATGTTCGCGATGGTCGCCCGTTCCGGCACGGTCAGGGTCTTCACCCCGTCGCCGATATATTCCATCACCTTGCCCACGCCGCCCTTGACGGTCAGCCGGCGGAGCACCTCCAGAATAATGTCCTTCGCAGCCACGCCGTAGGGCAGCTTTCCGGCCAGCCGGACGCCGACCACCTTCGGGCAGGTCAGATAATAAGCCCCGCCGCCCATGGCCACCGCCACATCCAGGCCGCCGGCCCCGATGGCCAGCATGCCGATGCCGCCGCCGGTGGGCGTGTGGCTGTCGCTGCCCAACAGGGTCATGCCGGGAACGCCGAAGCGCTCCAGGTGCACCTGGTGGCAGATGCCGTTGCCGGGCTTGGAGCAAAAGATGCCGTGCTTTTTGGCCACGCTCTGGATATACTGGTGGTCGTCCGCGTTCTCAAAGCCGGTCTGCAGCGTGTTATGGTCGATATAGGCCACGCTGCGGCGGGTGCGCACCCGGCCGATCCCCATGGCTTCGAACTGAAGGTAGGCCATGGTGCCGGTGGAATCCTGGGTCAGGGTCTGGTCGATCCGGATGGAGATTTCCTCCCCCGCCACGAGGCTCCCGCTGAGCAGATGGGCGCTGAGAATCTTCTGGGTCAGGTTCATAAAGCTGCAACCTCCTGTATCATGGTGTAAAAAACGGCCGCCCTCGCGTCGGAGGCGACCGTCTGTTGCCTTGTTTTATTCTACCTGATCCGCCCCGGCGGAATCAATGACCCGGCGGGGAAAGAACACCAAAAGACCAGAACGTGCTCAGCCGATATGGTCCTTGCCGCCCATGTACATGCGCAGGGCTGCGGGAATCGCCACGGTGCCGTCCGCCTTCAGGTTGTTCTCCAGGAAGGCGATCAGCATGCGGGGCGGGGCCACGCAGGTGTTGTTCAGGGTATGGGCGAAATACTTCCGCCCGTCCGCCGCCTTCACGCGGATCTGCAGGCGCCGGGCCTGGGCATCGCCCAGGTTCGAGCAGCTGCCGACCTCAAAGTACTTCTTCTGGCGGGGGCTCCAGGCTTCCACGTCCAGGCTCTTGACCTTCAGGTCCGCCAGGTCGCCGGAGCAGCACTCCAGCGTGCGCACCGGGATATCCAGCGTACGGAAGAAGTCCACGGTGTTCTGCCAGAGCCGGTCAAACCACATGGGGCTCTCCTCGGGCTTGCAGACCACGATCATTTCCTGCTTCTCGAACTGGTGGATCCGGTACACCCCGCGCTCCTCGATGCCGTGGGCGCCGACTTCCTTCCGGAAGCAGGGGCTGTAGCTGGTCAGGGTCTTCGGCAGGCTGTCCTCGTCCAGGATCCGGTCGATGAACTTGCCGATCATGCTGTGCTCGGAGGTGCCGATCAGATACAGGTCTTCCCCCTCGATCTTGTACATCATGTTCTCCATCTCCGCGAAGCTCATGACGCCGGTCACCACGTTGCCGTGGATCATGAAGGGCGGCACCACATAGGTGAAGCCCCGGTCAATCATGAAATCCCGGGCGTAGCTCAGGATCGCGCTGTGGAGCCGGGCAATGTCCCCCATCAGGTAATAGAAGCCGTTGCCGCTGGTATCCCGGGCGGCGTCCAGGTCGATGCCGTTCAGCCGCTCCATGATATCCACATGGTAGGGAACCTCCCATTCCGGCACCACGGGCTCGCCGTAGCGCTGGATTTCCACGTTTTCGCTGTCGTCCTTCCCGATCGGCACACTGTCGTCGATAATGTTCGGGATCACCAGCATGCGCTTGCGGATTTCGGCCTTCAGCTCTTCTTCCTTCACTTCCAGGGCGGAAAGCTCATCCGCCATGGCGGCGACTTCCGCCTTGGCCTTCTCAGCCTCTTCCTTCATGCCCTTCGCCAGCAGGCCGCCGATCTCCTTGCTCATGGTCTTGCGCTTGTTCCGCAGTGCGTCCGCCTGCTGCTGCGCATCCCGGTATTCCCGGTCAAAGCGGATCACTTCGTCCACCATGGGCAGTTTCTGGTCCTGGAATTTCTTCCGGATGTTCTCCCGGACCTTTTCCGGGTCATTTCTCAGCAGATTGATATCCAGCATGGTTCAAATCTCCTCCCGCCTTATTTTTTCACGGTAATCACAACATGACGGTTGGGCTCGTCCCCCTCGGAGTGCGTGGCAACGCCCTCGTTCTGCTGCAGCGCGAAATGAATGATGCGCCGTTCATAGGGGTTCATGGGCTCCAGGCTCACCTTCCGGCCGGTCCGCAGGGCACGGTTCGCCATCCGGTTTGCCAGGCGAACCAGGGTATCCTCCCGCTTCGCCCGGTAATTTTCGGTATCCAGGGTCACCCGGGTATAGCTGTCCTTGCCCCGGTTCACCTTCAGGCTGGTCAGGTACTGCACGGCATCCAGGGTTTCGCCCCGGCGGCCGATCAGGATGCCCAGCGTGTCCCCGTTCATATAGCCGTATATGTTGCCCTCGGCATCGGCGCCCATATCAATGGTCACATCCACGCCCATGAGCTTCGTCAGCTCCATGAGGAAGGCGTGGGCGATGCCCGCACTGCTCTCAGGATCCAGCTGGTCGGCAGGAATCATGGTCACTTCCGGCTTCTCCAGCACCCGGACGGGTTCTTTTTCCGCCTTTTCTTCGGTCCCGGTTTCGGCTTCCTGCTTCTTTTCCGGCTTCGGGGCAGGTTTGCTCTCCTCCGCCTTTTTCGCCTCGGGCTTCTTCTCCGCCGGTTTCTTCTGCTCGGGCTTCTTTTCTTCAGCCTTTTTCTCTTCGGCTTTCTTTTCTTCCGGCTTCTTCTCTTCCTGCTTCTTTTCAGCAGGCTTCTTTTCGGGCTTCTTCTCCGCCTTCTTTTCCGGCGCCTTCTGTTTCGGCTGGTCCTCCATCATCAGGCCGCTCAGGGGATCCTCCTCGCTGGCCTTCACGGTCAGCAGCACCTTGGCGGGGCGGGAGCCGAACAGGCCAAACAGGCCCTTGCTGCCTTCCTCCACCACGCGGACATCCACATCACCGATCGAAACGCCAAGCTCCTGAAGCCCCAGTTCGATGGCTTCCTCCACCGTCTTGGCGGACGCTTCATACTGTCTCATTTTACTGTTCCTTCCCCGGCCACAGGAGCCGCATTCTTTTCCTTGCTGTCCAGTACTTTGTTAATCACGAGGGTCTGCACCATGCTCACCAGGTTGCCCGCCACCCAGTACAGGGCGAAAGCAGAAGAGTAGCTGAAGCACAGCACCAGCGAGAAGATGGGGAAGAACCACATCATGAACTTGCCGGTGGTGGCCGCGCTGCCCTGCTCGGCGCCGGCCTGGGCGCCGCCGGTCAGCTTGGTCATGGCGATCTGGCTGACGGCAGACAGGATCGGAAGCAGCATCAGGCCGTTATAGTCATTGACGAAGTTCAGCGTGGTCACCAGCAGGTTCACGCTCATGCCGGGCTTCACAGCCAGGGCCTCCGCATAGGCGGCGTTGCCTTCCAGCAGGGTATTGGAAATCATGGCGATGGTATTGCCCAGTTCGCTGCTGCTGAAGCTGGCCTCCGTCAGGTTCAGGCCCTGCAGGAGCGCCGGCAGGTTCGCCTGGTCCAGGCTGTTGAACCATTTCTGCCACTGGTCCGCACCGATCTGGCGCATGGTGCCCAGGTCCGGCAGGGCCGGGCTGAACAGGCTGTCCGGCATCCACAGGTTCTTGATCCAGAGCCATTTTTCCAGCTCCGGCGCCTTGTTGTTCAAAAGGTCGGTAACCTGCACCAGCAGCTGCTCATTCGCGGCGGCGCGCATGGCGCCGAACACGGCGATCAGGATCGGCCAGGTCAGCAGCATGGGCAGGCAGCTGGACAGGGGATTGACATGCTCCTTCTTGTACAGCTCCGCCATTTTCTGGTTCAGTTTTTCCTTGTCATTGGCGTACTTCTTCTGCAGCGCCTGCATCTGGGGCTGCAGCTTGGACGTTTTCCGCATGCTGACCCGGCTCTTGATGTCCAGGGGCGTCAGCACGAGACGGATCAGGATGGTGAACACCACCATGGCCCAGCCATAGCTGCCCACCCACCCGTTGATCCACTTCAGGATCCCGAGCAGAAAATCATTCATACAGGGTTATTCCCTCCTTAAAATAATGGCGAGGTCTTCCGGCACCGGATCGTAGCCGCCCTTGCTGAAGGGGTTGCACCGGAGCACCCGCCAGGCTGCCATGCGCCCGCCCTTCAGCGCCCCGTACCGCTCGATGGCGGTGACGGCATACTCGCTGCAGGTGGGAATATAGCGGCAGGTCGGATGCTTCTTGCGGCGGCTCAGGTTCCTCCGGTAAAAGCGGATCATGGCAAGCATCAGTCGTTTCATGGGGCGCGGTTCCCTTCCGGATCCCCCGGAGGATTCAGCACGCCCTGTTTTTTGAGCAGGTAGTGCAGGTCCTTCTGCAGATCCCCGAAGGCGGCCTTGGCGGCGGTCGGCCTGGCTACAACAACGTACAGGCCGGTTTTCACATCCCCCAGAAAGGGCCGAAAGCATTCCCGCAGGCGCCGCTTCACCTTGTTTCGGATCACGGCCTTGCCTACTTTTTTGCTGACGGAAAACCCGACCCGGAGCTCCCTGCTTTTCGCAAAGAGCAGCACCAGATCCCGGCAGGCAACAGAATGCCCCTTCCGGTACACATACTGGAAGGCTCTGTTTTTCTGCAACCGATACCGTCTTTCCATTCCTGATCTTTCTTCCGCTCCGTCGGAAAAAACCCCGGGAGCCATCGGCCCCCGATGAGGAAAAGCCCGCCCATTGATCACGGGCGGGCTTCATCCACAATCACAACTAAAACCGGCTGGACGGGATTACACCGTCAGTTCTTTACGGCCGCGGCGGCGGCGGGCGGCCAGCACACGACGGCCGTTCTTGGTCGACATGCGGGCACGGAAACCGTGTACCTTGCTGCGCTGACGCTTCTTGGGCTGATACGTACGGAACATGGTCAACACTCCTCGTCTTTTGGTCCTGCGGGAACTGCTTCCCCGCGCTGCTGCGAACAGCCTTTATAGTATACAGAACCTTCAAACGCTTGTCAAGCTTGAATTTTGGATTTTTCAGCCGGCCTGCCCCTTTGATATTTCTGATTTTTCTTCCGTCGGCCCTGCTTCTGTCCTTTTGGCCGGAAAGATGGTATAATGCCCTCAGTTTTCAAGGCATAAAAATCATTCACAGAAAAGTGCTGCGGCCGGCTTGCGGGACTTTCCGGCTTTCCGGCCCGGGCACATGGAAAGGATGCGAAGGCATGAAAAAAAAGACATGGTTGCGCGCTGCGGCGGCCCTGGCAGGATTGTTTCTGATGGTTTTCTTCCTGCCGCAGGCAGAAGCGGCAAAGCAGGAGCGAAAGCTGACCATCATGGTCTATCTGTGCGGAAGCAATCTGGAAAGCACCTCCGGCGCAGCCTCGGCAGATATACAGGAAATGCTGGATGCCGGCGCAGGTTCGGCGGACGTTTCCCTGCTGGTGATGACCGGCGGAACCAGATCCTGGGCCATGGGATTTGACCCGGAAAAAACCATGATCCATGAGATTCGGGGCGGAAGGCAGCGCTGCGTGTGGAGCGCGGACAAAATGGACATGGGAAAAGGCGAAACCCTGACCGCCTTTCTCCGCTACGGAAAAGAGCACTATCCGGCAGAAAAATACGCGCTGGTCCTCTGGGACCACGGCGCCGGCCCCCTGGGCGCCGTCTGCTGGGATGAACTGTTTTCCATGAGCCATATGACTTTACGGAACATGCGGGATGCCATCCGGAGTGCCATGGGCGCGACGAAGCTGAGCTGGATCGGCTTCGACGCCTGCCTGATGGGCTCCCTGGAAGTAGCTTCCGAGCTGTCCGCTGTAGCCGAATACATGGTCGCCAGCCAGGAAACCGAACCCGCCTTCGGCTGGAACTACGCGTTTCTTTCCGGCCTCACCGGAGAGGAAAACCCGGAAGAAACCGGCCGGCGTATCGTGGACGCCTACTTTGAAAACCGCGAGGAAAGCCGGGAAATCATGACCCTGGCCTGCATCAACCTGGAAAAAGCCCGGCAGGCGGCGGAAACCCTGGGCAGTTTTTTCTCGGACGTTGAAAAGGAGATCGATGCCGATTCATTTCCGGAGCTGTCCGGCCTGCGGCTCAGCTCCGTCAGCTTCGGCAAAAGCGTGGAGACCGCCGTCGAAAGCAGCGGCTATGACCTGGTGGACGCCAGGGACCTGGTCTCCCGGATCGGCCTGAATCCCGAAGAAAAGGAGCAGGTCCTTTCGGCACTGGAAGCGGCCGTCGTATACAGCAGAAGCAACGAAAACGGGGCCGGCGGGCTGACGCTCTACCACCCCTACCACAACAAAACCCGCTGGCTGTCCGAGTGGAAGGATTCCTATCTGCAGATGAACCTGATCCGGGGCTATACCCGCTACGTGCAGTCCTTCGGGAGCCTGCTGACCGGGGAGGACCTGGTGCGCTGGGTCCATCTCCAGACTCAGGAAGAGGAATCGTCCCGCCCCGGGGAAACCCATTTCAGCCTGCAGCTGACGGAAGAGCAGGCGGCGCACTTTGCTTCCGGAAAGCTGCTGGTCATCGGGGAGAAGGGGCAGAACACGCTGGGAGGGGATACTGCCCTGTTTTCCGTGAGCCCGGCGGAAATGGATGAAAATGGCATCCTGCACGGAACGTACAGCCAGGATATCCTGTATGTTGAAGAAGACGACGGGAAACTGCTCGGGCCGATCGGCTACCGGCAGACGGAAGACGGTCTTTTCAACGTGGTTTCCGCCACCTATCTTCATCGGGATGAGGGAGCAGACTCCGAGGATGTCTGCTATGTCCAGTTTTATCTGGCGGCGGAAGACCGAAGCACCCATCCGGAGATTGTCCGCACACAGGTCTGGGACAAGCTGACGGAAAGCTATTCAAGCCGCCTGGCTTTTTCGGAAGAACAATACCAGAGTGTTCTGTTCAAAGATCAGGGCAAAACGTATCCGGGGGCTTCGGAAGGCGCGCTGCCGGACTATTATGCCTGGGAACCGGCGGAGAAGATTGCCCTCCGGGGGTTCCTCCTGCCCAACCGGTGGAAGTTTACCCACCTGCAGGAACAGGCGGCGGACACACAGCTGTATGCCATGTTTGAAATTACGGACGTGCAGCAGAACGTGTGCTGTTCCGTGCCTGTTCCGGTAGAAAACCCCGGCCAGCAGTTTTTCACAAACCGGACCGGAACTGTGCCGTTCCACGGCTGCGACATTACGCTGGCCGGATATATCAACACTTCCGCCAATCCCGGCGTCCACCTGATGCTGACGGTGAAAAACCGGGAAAACAGCGCCAGAAGGCTATCGGTGAACGATTTGCTCATCAATGATGGACGCGAAACAGGAGGTGGATACCGAATCGACCTGCAGCCAGCGGGAGAAACCGTGCTGGAATTTGATATCCAGCCGGAAGCCCTGGCCCGGATCACGGAAATACAGGCAATCTCCTTTATCATGAAAGAAGAAGTGGACGGGAAAACCGAATCCGGCGCCGTTTCATTCCAGGTTGAAGGTGCCGGGCTTCAGGCCTTCGATTCACCCGTTTCCCTGGGCAGCCGGGAACAGGGCGGGATCCGCCTGGAGATCCTGGGAATCCAGCCGAGTCACCTGGGCGGGTTTACAGTCACCGGCCTGATGGAGAACCAAAGCGAAGAAGCCGTCCTCCCCAAGTCCCTGATGCTGAACGGATACCAGCTCGGATCTGGAGCGGAAGATGAGCTTCCCGCCGGAAGAAGCCGGGTCATCCGCTGGCAGTGGAGCAACGGGCTGGAGCTGTCTCAAACAGACCTGTCCGTTCCGGGAAAAGACTATTCCGGGATCATCGTTCTGGACCATTTGCTGGCCCTGCACGGGCAGGATCGGGTCCGGACCGTATCCCTGCTGTGCACGAACCCGGAGAACAGCGGGGACAACGGCACAATCCTTTCCGTTGAACTGGATGAACCGTGGGAAGTGCAGGAGGACAGCCGCAGAAGCGATCAACAGATTTTGCTGTACTCCCTCTTTTCCCCGGAGGCAGAGGAAGCCGTGCCGGCCGTGATGCTCGCGGAAAACGACCGGTTCCGGGTCCGGCTTCGGCGGATGGTTATCGGCGAAAAATCCGTCGTCTTCATCCTGGAAATGACAAACAAAACGGAAGAATTCCTGGGGCTGAACCTGCAGGAGGTCACCCTGAACGACGGCGAAATCGATCCGTATAATCCCATGGCCTTCCACAGGGGAAGCTGGATTACCCTCCTGCCGGAAGTGACACTGACGAAGGCGGTTTGCATGAATTCCTACAGAGGTGTGCAGCCGGGCATGGAAATCCGGTCCGCCGCCATGCTGTTTTACGAATTTGATACCATGCCGTGGACGCCGGCTGTCATCACCCTGCCTGTCCCGGCCGTCACCGGCGGGCCGAACCTGCAGTGGTTCAGCGCGGACCAGCTCACGGTGGAGCCGGGCCGGATGCCGGAAGAGGATCCGGAAGAAGCAGGAACCGGGCTCGTTCCGGAAGTGCTGCTGCCGGACCGGGCATCCTCCCTCTGCCAATGGCTGGAAGCGCCCCTGTCCGAAGCGGAAATGAAGGCCGCGGAAAGCGGGACCCTCGTGATGGTTCTGCCGGCCCGGAGGCTCTACGGGGAAAAAGCAGCGGCGTCCTGGGCAGTTCCGGTGCTGGTCCAGGACATGGAACAGAACGAAGCAGGAAAATGGGGCGCGCTGTTTCCCGGGCTGCTGCCCTGTGCCGATATAGAACCGGAAAACCTGATTCCCATCCGCATCCGGGAAATGGGCACAAACCGGATGCTGGCCAACATCGGCTCCGCTTTTGAGCTTTACAATTCCGATTACTCCAACGACAAGACCGTCCAGGTGAAAGTGAAGCTCGCCGTGGATTACGAAGCCAACCGGGCGGAAGTCATGGATCCCGAATTCATCGGCATCTACGGCAATTCCCCGATGAAAACCTGGGAGATCCAAAGCATCACCTGGTATTCCCTCATGTTCGACCTGGGAGAGGAGCAGGATGGAAAATACCCCGGCTACTACAATATGGAAACAGTCAGCGGGCAATATACCGGATGGAATGTAAAGCCGGGCGGCCATCCGCTACGCATCCGGATGCGCCCCGTCACCCCGGAAGATGAAATCAGTATCATTTTCTCCGTCACCAACCGGGACGGGTCAGAATACTCCGTCATCCGGCCCTGGTCGGAGATTGTTTCGGGCAACCCCTGATGCTGCATCCGCAGTTCCCGGCCAAAGCAGCATCCATCCTCCTGCTTCGGCAAAGCGGCTTCAGGCTTCCCCGGAACCAGCATTTGCATTTTTGGATTGCGAAACCGGGCGGTTCCGTTTATAATGAAAAAAACCGCTTTTATGCAGAAAGAAGGATGATTCCCATGAATAAAATCCTGGTTGAAACCTCCGCCCGCCATGTGCACGTTACCAAAGAGGACCTGGAGACCCTGTTCGGCGCCGGCCACGAGCTGACCGTGAAGAGCTGGCTGTCCCAGCCCGGCCAGTTCGCCAGCGAAGAGCAGGTGGACATCGTCGGCCCCAAGAACACCCTGAAGCGCGTGCGCATTCTCGGGCCCATCCGCTCCGCCACCCAGGTGGAAGTGTCCCTGACGGACGCCCGCTCCATCGGCGTGACCGCTCCCGTCCGTGAATCCGGCGACATTGCCGGTTCCGGCGCCTGCAAGCTGGTCGGCCCCTGCGGCGAAGTGGAAGTGAAGGAAGGCGTGATCGCCGCCAAGCGGCACATCCACATGACACCCGCCGACGCCGCGGAATACGGCGTTAAGGACAAGGACATCGTCTCCGTCAAGGTGGAGACCGACAGCCGCGCCCTGACCTTCGGCGACGTGGTGGTCCGGGTCAGCGAGAAGTTCTCCCTGGCAATGCACATCGACACCGATGAGAGCAATGCCGCCTGCGCCGTGAACGGCACCATGGGCGAACTGATCAAATAATAAAAGGTTCATTACGCAAGCAGCCCCGCGCAATCGCGCGGGGCTGTTCCTTATATTCAGGTTTTTACGTTCAGGCTTTCACGGCTTCCTTCAGTTCAGCCGTCCGGTTTTCCTGTTCCCAGGGCAGGCTGATATCCGTACGGCCGAAATGCCCGTAGGCAGCGGTCTGCCGGTAGATCGGGCGGCGCAGGTCCAGGTCGCGGATGATCGCCGCAGGCCGGAAATCAAACACCTTGCACACCGCCCTGGCCAGGGTTTCGTCGTCCACCGTGCCGGTCCCGAAGGTATCCACCAGCACGGACACGGGTTCCGCTACACCGATGGCGTAGGCCAGCTGAATCTGGCAGCGGTCCGCCAGGCCGGCGGCCACCACATTCTTCGCGGCCCAGCGGGCGGCATAAGCCGCGCTGCGGTCCACCTTGGTCGGGACCTTGCCGCTGAAGCAGCCACCGCCGTGGGGGGCGGATCCGCCGTAAGTATCCACAATAATCTTGCGGCCGGTCAGCCCGGTATCCCCGGCAGGCCCGCCGATCACAAACCGCCCGGTGGGATTGATGTAGTACTTGGTTTCGGGCGTCAGCAGTTCCGCCGGAATCACCGGCCGGATCACATGCTCCATCACGCCCGCGGCAATCTCCTCCTGGGTGGCGTCCGCGGCATGCTGGGTGGAAATGACCACGGTATCCACCGCCACGGGCTTTCCGTCCTCATAAACCACGGTCACCTGGCTCTTGCCGTCCGGATAGAGGAAGGGCAGAATGCCTTCCTTCCTGGCTTTCGCCAGCTGCAGCACCAGCCGGTGGCTCAGCGCGATGGGCAAGGGCATCTTCTCCGGAGTCTCGTTGCAGGCATAGCCGAACATCATGCCCTGGTCGCCGGCGCCGGTATCCGCCTCATCCGAGCCGTTCCGGGTCTCCAGCGCGTCGTCGACGCCCATGGCGATATCCGGGCTTTGTTCATGAATGGCTGTCATCACGGCGCAGGTTTTGCCGTTGAAGGATTTCTCCGGCGCGTCATAGCCGACCTCCAGCACGGTTTTGCGCACGATGCTGGAAATGTCCACATAGGTATCGGTCGTGATTTCGCCCATCACGGTGACCATGCCGGTAGTGGCGAAGCTTTCGCAGGCCACCCGGGCATTGGGGTCCTTCTCCAGAATGGCATCCAGCACCGCGTCGGAAATCTGGTCGCACAGTTTGTCGGGATGTCCTTCGGTCACGGATTCAGAAGTAAACAGTTTGCGCATGGATTCTCCTTTGCCAATAGCATATATTCGCAAAAAAACCGCCTGGCCAGCACACAGACCAGACGGTAACAATCGCTCGATTGTCCTTATCTGCCAGCGCCCCTCCCGGGGTGTGCGCGCTGTGGGAATTGGCACCATGCTTTGAAAGCCGGTTGCCGTGACGTCATCAGGCCCGTCCCTCGGTCACTCGTGATAAGGTTTGCGGAGCTATCATACAAAGAAACCCGTGGGTTGTCAACAAAAAAATAATCCCGCCGGCATAAAAAAGATTCCGCCGGAATTCATAAAAGGGCACCGCCCGCGCTCGGCCGCGAAAAAGCCCCAGCGGCGTTCGGCCGAAAAAAAGACCCCTCCGGCGTTCGGAGGGGACCTTTGAAAGGTTGCTTATTTGATCTCGCTGGTGCAGTGCGGGCAGCGGGTAGCCTTGATGTCGATCTCGCTCATGCAGAAGGGGCACTTCTTCGTGGTGGGAGCAGCGGGCTTCTCGTCCTTTTTCTTCAGGCCCTTGGCTTTGTTGATCGCCTTCACGATCAGGAAGAGCACCAGGGCGGTCAGGATAAACTCCACCAGCACACCCAGGAAGCTGACCAGGCTGCCCACAAATCCGGTGCCGCCGTTTTCCATCTTCGGCAGGGCTTCGAGAATGGGATTCAGGAAGATTTCAATGATGGCGGTGACAACCTTGCCGAAAGCGCCGCCGATCACAACGCCGATTGCCATATCAATGGCATTGCCCTTGACTGCAAATTCCTTGAACTCGTTCAGAAACTTCTTCATACGTCCAGACTTCCTCTCTCTTTTGTTTATATTACCCCGCTCCGGTCACCCGAAGCGCAGCAACCCCTGAAAAACCCATGCCGTTATTTCTTTCCGCCGCCCAGCAGGTTCTTGATCGCCTTGCTGGCGCCCTTGGTCAGCTCGCTGACCACCTGGCGGGTAGCGGTCTGAATCGCCGTATTCTTCACCCGGCCGGCCACAGAGTCATTCCGGCGGGCGCGCTCGGCGGCTTCCTCACGCAGCTGGTCCGCCCGGGCCCTGCGCTCGGCGGCTTCCTGCTCCTTGGCAGCCTTCGCAGCGGCGGCGGCAGCTTTTTCGGCAGCTTTCGCGGCAGCCTCAGCAGCCTTGGGATCCGCGGCAACGGGAGCCGGCACATAGTTTCCGGTAGCCGGATCCAGCACCATATCCATCATCTGCTGGACATACTGGCCGGAAGCCGGATCCAGCACCATGACGGGCATCTTCTGCACCTGAGGCTGCGCCTGGACCACAGGCCGTGCCTGAACTACGGGCTGCGCCTGAACCACGGGCTGCACCGCCTGATAAACAGGCTGAGCAGCCTGCTGCACATCCTGGTAAACGGGTTGCGCCGCCTGCTGCACATCCTGGAAAACAGGCTGCACTGCCTGCTGCGCATCCGGGTAAACAGGCTGCGGGATCTGTTGCACCGCGTCAACCACAGGCGCGGCCGTCTGGGTCACCGGCGGCACCTGCATCACGGGAGCGGCAGGTGCTTCCGGCACGGGAGCCGGCTGTTCCGGAATCTGGGTCATGGTGGGGATTTCCTTGTCCACATACTGTCCGGTGGCGGGATCAAAAATCTTGAATGTCTGTGCCATGTCCGTTTGCGCGGTGCTCTCCTCCTGCGCCGCGAGAGGGGTCGTTAAGGAAACAGAAACAGGATATCCGGTTACTTTGCTTTCGGCCTGGCGTACCACACGCCGTTGACGAGGAAGAATTCCAGGTCCGAAGCCTGGGCCTGAGACTGCGGCTGGGCCGCCGGCTGCGCTTCCTCCGACGGGGAATCGTCCGCCTTCTCATAGATGCCCCAGAGGGGGCTGGACGCGATCACCCGGGCGCGCACTTCCTCATCGACCGCACCCATATGGCTTTGCGGCGGAAGGATCGTGGCCCGCTCCACTACGCCCGGAGCGCCGTGCTCATCCAGGAAGGAAACCAGCGCCTCCCCTGTTTTCAGGGTGGTAATGGCTTCCTCTGTATCAAAGGACGGATTCGCCCGGAACGTCTGTGCCGCCACCTTGACCGCTTTCTGGTCCAGGGGTGTGTAGGCTCTCAGCGCGTGCTGGATCCGGTTGCCCAGCTGGCCGAGAATCGTCATCGGAATGTCCACCGGGTTCTGGGTGATAAAGTAGACCCCGACGCCCTTGGACCGGACCAGCCGAACCACCTGCTCGATCTTTTCCATCAGGGGGCGGCTGCAGTTATTGAACAGCAGGTGGGCCTCGTCAAAGAAAAACACGACCTTCGGCTTCTCCGCGTCCCCCTGCTCCGGCAACAGGTCATACAGCTTGGTCAGCATCCAAAGCAGGAAGGTGGAATACATCGTGGGGTTGTTGAACAGCCGATCCGCTGCCAGAATATTGATCCGGCCCTTTCCGCTTGCCGGGTCGCACGCAATCCAGTCATTGATGTCAATGGCCGGCTCGCCGAAAAACTCATTCCCGCCCTGGTCCTCCAGCACGGCCACGGCCCGCTGGATCGCACCCACGCTGGCCACGGAAACATTGCCGTACTCCAGCGTATAGTCCTTCGTGTGGGCGCCCACATGGACCAGCAGGTTTTTCAGATCCTCCAGGTTCGTCAGCAGATGCCCTTCCCGGGCGGCCACCCGGAACAGGATGGTCATCACCCCGCTCTGGGTCTCGTTCAGGCTCAGCATCCGGCTCATCAGAAGCGGCCCCATGTCCAGCACGGTGGCCCGGATTGGATGCCCCTGCTCGCCGTATACATCCCAGAACAGGGAGGGATAGGCGTGATAGTCAAAACCGGCCGGGTCGATTCCGCAGGACCTGAGCCGCTTGTCAATGGCCTCGCTGCCTTCGCCGGGCTGCACCATGCCGCTCAGGTCGCTCTTGATATCGCTCAGGAAAACAGGAACGCCCAGGTCCGAGAAGCCTTCCGCCAGCACTTTCAGGCTGACGGTTTTCCCGGTCCCCGTCGCGCCGGCGATCAGGCCGTGACGGTTCGCCATGGCAGGCAACAGAAAAACCGGCATTTCCCCGGCAGTGCCGACCCGGATTTTGCCTTCCTGAATCATGGGTTTCCGTCCCCTCTTCCGCGCACATCATTCACTTGGTTTCTTCAGGGTATTTTACATGTTTTTCCCGCAATCGTCAAGGTTTTCAAAGGGTTTCGCTGTCTTTGCTTCGTCTTTTTTCCTCCGCGCGGCGCCTCAGGATTCCGATCATCGCCTCGCAGGCTTTCGCCCGGTGGCTGACCGTGTTTTTTTCCTGGTCGGTAATCTCCGCAAAGGTCTTTCCCAGCGGTTCGCAGTAAAACAGCGGATCATAGCCGAAACCGCCGGTGCCCTGCCGCGCCGTCAGAATCGTTCCCTCGCAGCGCCCTTCCGCCACCAGCGGCTCCTCCCCGGGAAACTTGACCGCGATGGCGCACTCATAGGCCGCCCGCCGGTCGGTTTTCCCCTCCATCCGGCTCAGCAAAAGGTCGTTGTTGGCTTCATCGTCCCCGTGGCCGCCGGCATACCGGGCACTGTACACGCCCGGTTCCCCGTCCAGCGCCTCCACCACAAGGCCGCTGTCGTCCGCAATGGCCGGCAGCCCCGTGGCCGCGCAGACCGCTTCCGCCTTGATGACAGCATTGCCGGCAAAGGTGACGGCGGTTTCCTCAATCGGGCCGAAGAAGCCGGCCGCGGCCATCGGCGCCACCGTATAGTCCTCCCGGAGGAGCTCCTGCAGCTCCCGCAGCTTGTTCTCATTGCCGGTCGCCGCCAGCATCACGGGCTTCGGGCATATGTGCCGGACCCGGTCTCCCAGCGCTTCCCGCTGTGCCGCCATCAGTTCGTCGATTCCTTTGCGGCCGTAGCTCATCAGGGTCGCCAGTTCCTCGGCGGTAAAGGCCCTGCCCTCGCCGGTTCCCTGCAGCTCGATGAACTCCCCTTTTTCGTTCATCACAAAGTTCATGTCCACCTGGGCACTGCTGTCCTCCCGGTAGCACAGGTCCAGGCAGGGCACGTTCCCGACCACGCCGGCGCTGACAGCCGCCACCTGGTGCACAATCGGGCTGGCTACCAGCTTCCCCTCCCGGACCAGCCGGTCCACAGCGCAGGCCAGGGCCACCATGGCCCCGGTCACCGACGCGGTACGGGTGCCGCCGTCCGCCTCCAGCACATCGCAGTCCAGGGTAATCGTCCTCTCACCCAGGGCCTTCAGGTCCACGGCCTGGCGCAGGCTGCGGCCGATCAGCCGCTGAATTTCCACGCTGCGCCCGTCCTTTTTGATGCCGTCCCGCTTTTTCCGCTCGGGCGTGGAGGCCGGCAGCATCGCATACTCCGCCGTCACCCAGCCCTGGCCCTTTCCCTTCAGGAACTGCGGCACGGCTTCCTCCACGCTGGCGGTGCAGATGACCCGGGTTTTTCCCGTGGCGATCAGGCAGCTGCCCCAGGCCGTGCGCACAAAGTCCGGTTCAATTTTCACCGGCCTTTTTTCATCCGGCTGTCTTCCGTCTTCTCTCATGGTTCCTCTCCTTTTCCAGCAGGATTCCTGTCCTGCCGGGTCGAAATGTTTGTAATGGGTTTTCCCGGCAGTGAACGCCTCCGGAATTCGTCTGCGCCGCGCCCGCCTAAGAACGGGCGAAGCATTCAGCAGCGGTTCCCGGGCCGCTTCCTGTCCGATGATTCTGACCGAAAGAAGCTGATCCCCCTTGAAGGAACGCCTCCGTAAACTGTTTACCAATGTCTGGAACATCCCCAACGCGCTGACCATGCTCCGGCTGGTGCTGATCCCGGTCTTTGTTTACCTGTTCTGGAAGGTGGACCGGAAGGCCGCCCTGGTGGTCTTTCTCGTCGCCAGCCTGACGGACATGCTGGACGGCATGCTCGCCCGGAAGCTGAACCAGATCACGGATTTCGGCAAGCTCTTTGACCCGCTGGCCGACAAGGTCATGGTGCTGACCGCCCTGATCTGCCAGGGCCTGGCCGGCGTTTTTCCGTGGTCGGCCATCATCATCGTCTGCTGCAAGGAGCTGGTCATGCTGCTGGGCGGGGTGTTCATGCTGAGCAAAAACGTAGTGGTCTATGCCAACTATTTCGGCAAAACCGCCCAGGTGTTCTTCATCATCAGCCTGGTGCTTTCCTTCTTCCATGACGAGCTGGCCGCACAAAACCTGCCGCTGGACATCATCCTGCTCTGGGTCACAGTCGGCCTGGCGCTGCTGGCCATGGCCGTCTACATTTTCGGCGCCGTAAAAACCATTCTGAGCCGCAGGAAAGATCCTCCGGCCGAAAACTGACGCACGGCGCCGTCCCGCCCCGGGCCGCATCCCGGCCGCACAGCCATTGTCGCATGATCCCCGGCCGTGTAAACAGCTTTTCCCCCGTTTCCTGCTGAAGCCACCGTGAATCCACGGTGGCTTGTTATTTCAGTGTTCCGCGAAATTCAGGCTCCGTTCCACGGCCCGGTGCCAGCCTTTCAGGCCCAGCAGCCTTGTCGCCTCATCCATCTGGGGCGTGAAGGAAAGGTCCTGGTGCCAGACGGCTGCCGTTTCTTCCAGGCTGCTGTACACGCCTGCACCCAGCCCGGCCAGCAGGGCAGCGCCCAGCGCGGTGGTTTCCAGTACCACGGGGCGCACCACCGGAATTCCGCTGATATCCGCCTGGAACTGCATCAGGAAACTGTTGGCGCTGGCGCCGCCGTCCACCTGCAGCCTCTCCGGCTGTTTCCCGCTGTCCCGGGCCATGGCCTCCATCAGGTCCGCACTCTGGTAGGCAATCGCCTCCAGTGCCGCGCGGACGATCTGGGCCCGCCCGGTGCCCCGGGTCATGCCGATCAGCGTTCCCCGGGAATACATATCCCACCAGGGAGCGCCCAGGCCCGTAAACGCAGGCACCAGATACACGCCGCCGGTACCGGGAATGCTCCGGGCAATGCCTTCCGTTTCTGCCGCATGGGTAATAATCTTCAGCTCGTCCCGCAGCCACTGGATCGTCGCCCCGCCCATGAATACGCTGCCTTCCAGGGCATAGGTCGGCTTCCCGCCGATCCGCCAGGCCATGGTGGTCAAAAGCCCATTCTGGCTCACCACCGGCCGGTCCCCGGTATTCATCAGCATGAAGCAGCCGGTGCCATAGGTGTTCTTCAGGTCCCCGACCTTCATGCAGGCTTGGCCGAACAGGCTGGCATGCTGGTCTCCGGCCATGCCGGTTACCGGAATCGCCCGGCCCAGAATCGCCGGATCCAGCAACCCGATGGGCCCGGCGCTGTCCACCACTTTCGGCAGGCAGGCCCGGGGAATGTCCAGCAGCTTCAGCAGGTCATCATCCCAGTCCTGCGTCCGCAGGTTGAACAGCATGGTCCTTCCGGCGTTGGTGGCATCTGTCACGTGGGGCCGCCCTTCCAGCAGATGCCAGCACAGGAAGCTGTCCACCGTGCCAAAGCACAGCTCGCCTTTTGCCGCCTTTTCATGAAGGTTGTAATAGTCCAGCATCCATTTCAGCTTCGTGCCGGAGAAATAGGCATCCGGCACCAGCCCGGTGCGCTCCCGAATCAGGTCGCCGCAGCCGTCCGACACCAGCTGGTCCACAATCCCGCTGGTACGCCGGCACTGCCATACGATCGCGTTCCCGACGCATTCCCCGGTCGCCCGGTCCCAGAGAAAAGTAGTCTCGCGCTGGTTGGTCAGGCCGATGGCCGCAATCTCCGATACGTGAATGCCGCCAAGCCGAACCGCCTCCTGCAGCGCCTCGATCTGGGTATCCAGAATGTCCCGGGGATCATGCTCGACCCAGCCGGGCTTGGGATAATGCTGGGGAAATTCCCTGTTGTAAGAGGATACCACCTGCCCGTCCGTCGTAAAAACCACTGCCCGGGAACTGGTGGTTCCCTGATCCAGCGCAACGATATACTGACCCATCCGTCTCTCTCCCTTCCGGTTTTTGTCCTTCTTTGCCTTGTTTACCCGATGCCCTCGGCGTCTTCGCCGGGTTCTTCATCATACTCTTCCGCGGGCTCTTCATCATATTCCTCCGCGGGTTCCTCTTCCGCAGGCGCTTCCTCGGCGGGTTCTTCCTCTGCCTTTCCGGGGTTCGGCGTTTCCTTCGCTGCATCCTCCGGCACCGCCAGGTCCTCATTTCCGCTGCGGATTTTAATCCCGTAGATATAGGTGTCGCCCTTGCCGGTGGTGGAAATAACCATCATATCATTGTAAACCGCCGGGGAGGCTTCAATCTGGCCCTCCAGCTTCAGCGTGTCAATCACCTTTCCGGTCAGTCCCTCCAGCAGGGTAATTGTTCCGCCCTGGTCGCACTGGATCAGCCAGCCTTCCCCTTCGGAAGAATACACCGCCACCGGCGAAGATTCGCTGCGGTCTCCGAGGCCATAGGCCCAGGCCACGCTGCCGTCCTCTTTCCGGAGCGCGATCAGGGCCGCCTTCGGCCCGCCGGACAGGCCCAGTTCCTTCGCCCCTTCATCGGACAGGCCGGTAACCGTGAAATACACCAGATCCCTGAGGCTGTTCTGGCCGATGACCGGGCTGGCCTTGGCCCCAACCTCCGCGGAGGAGTTCTTTTCCTTTGCGGTGCCGATCTCCGTCGTCCAGGCCTCCAGGCCGGACAGCGCATCATACCGTCGGATCTGTACCTTGCCGGTTTTCCGGTTCTCCAGCATGTTCGCCGTGTAGAGGTTCAGCTCGCGGCTCATCGGCATGTCCAGCGCCACCGCTGCCTTGACCGCATCCCCGGTTTTCACCGCCCAGACCGTTTTCAGGGTGTCAGTATCCACGCAGCGGAGCACGCCGCTCATATCCGCATAGTAGACATACTTATCATAGGCTGCAATAGAAGATTCCACCGCCGTCAGTGCATCTTTCTCCCCTTTGGTTTTCGTCCGGAGCACCACCGTGGTCGCCGCAGTCTTGTAAACCCCCGCCTGATAATCAAAATCACTGTTCAGCGCATGCAGGTACAGCATGCCGTTGGTGCCCGCCGTAATTACCGTATCCGATGTCCGGTCGATCAGGCTTGAGGTTTCAAAGCTGCCGACATTGTTGAACGGCCGGTGCATTTTTCCGTCCAGCCCATCGATCAGGGCCAGTTCCTTCTGGGTATAGAGATTATACTGTCGCAGGCCGATCTTGCCGGTTTTGACCTTCATTTTCCGGGCAAACTGGCCCACGTTCATATACGGGAAACCGCTGGGATGGATGCTGGGGGTGCCCCGCATCGGATACGTCAGCTTGATGCTGTTCCGGGTCAGCTTGCCGTCGGACAGGTCCAGGAAGCGGATTGCTCCGTCCAGGCCGGCCACGATGACTTCCTTCAGGCCGCTGACTGTCTTCTTTTCATCGTAAATATTGCTCTTTTCCCGGACCTCCTTGCTCCATTTCACAATGGCGGCCTGGCCGGTCCAGCCCACGCCGTAATATGAAATATTGGCGCCCCTGGCACTGCCGGTTTCCGCGGTCCAGGCAACGGACAGCCCTTCCGCACCGCTGACCGTGCCGCAGGCGGCATTCCTTCGGAAGTTGTCTCCCCGGAAGGTCATCACACCCATGGGTTTTTTGGTATATTCGTCCGCAACAGGCATCCGGATGACTTCCTTGGCTGCCCGGTTGTATTCCTTCTGCAGCTTGCCGCCCACATACACCTGGGAGGTGGTAATCAGGGACGGGTTCGCCGATTCGTCCGCTTCCGCTGTCAGCGGAGGCGTCGCGGTCGGCGCAGCCGTCGGCTTGGGCGTCGGTGTCGGCGTGGTGATCTCCGTCGGGACCGGCGTCACCCGTTCTTCCTCCGCCGGTTCCTCCGGAATCTCTTCCGTTTCCGTTACGGCGGGCAGTTCTTCCGGTTCCTCCGCCGGTTCCGGGGTCTCGGTTTCCTCTGCGATCGGCAGGCTGCCTGTGGGCGCGCCGGAGCCGTCTCCGCTTTCTGACAGGGACCGAACCGAGATGATCGCGGTATCCCCGGTATCCACCCATTCCTCGCCCTTCCGGCAGGCCTGAAGCTTTACCGTCCCTTCATAGGGTTCGTCCAGGTGCATGGTCAGAATCCATACACTGTCCGCTGTGTTGTCGCCCTGGGCCAGCGTTGTCACCAGCGGCCGGCCTTCCTCATCCGTCAGCCGGATGCTCACTACATCCTTGGAGGTCACCACCGAGATCGTCACATTCGTCGGCGCAATGGCATTCTGATTGCCGGATACGGTAAAGGACAGGGTCCGGATCGGTTCCGGCGCCTTCTTCCCGATAAAGGGCAGTACGCTGGCCAGCTTCTGCCGAATCGTATTGTCCTCCGGCAGAATGAAGGCCGCTGCAGCCAAAGCCCCGGCAATCACGGCAACCACAATCAGCAGAATCAGCAGGAGCTTGCGGGTATTCCCTTTTTTCTTTTTCCCTTTTTCCAGATAGGCCTGGGCAGCCGCCGGCTTTTCAAACCGGTTTTCCGGGTACTCCCGCACCCGGGCGCCGTGCTCGGCCGCGGAACCCCGTGAAGCGGGCTTCGCTTCCCGTGCGCTTTCCCGCACTCGGTCCCGTATGTTTTCCCGCACTCGGTCCGGAGCGCTTTCCGGCGCATTTTCCCGGGCGTCTTCCCTGGGCTGGCGCAGCATGCTCTCGCTCATGCGTCCGGGAGCATAGCCCACCTGCTGCCGGGACAGGCTTTCCACGCCCGGCCTCGGCGGCATCGCAGGCCGGGACTTGGCCGGTACCCGGACCCCGGGCCGGCGCACCGCCGCGCTGCTGACCGCGCTGACGGCGCCGTAAGGATCAGCACTCATCTGGCGGGCCCTGGGCGGAACCCGGTTATCCTGTGCCTGGGCCGGCATTTTCGGAGATGTCTCCGTTTCCTCCTCCGGGCCTTCCCCGGCCGTTTCCGGCGCTGTCCCTTCCTGAACCGGGGACAGCTGCTTCGCAACCTTCGCCCTCAGCGCAGCCAGCAGTTCATCCGAATCCCCGGCTTCCGTCGGCGCATCCTCCGTTTCTTCTTCCGGAAGGGCATCAGTTTTCCGGATCTCCTCCGGCTCTTCCTTATATCGGTCCGTCCGTCGAACCCGGCGCGGCCGTTCCATGTTTTGTTCGTCCAATGCTGTTTCCTCCGTCGTTTTTCAAACAATCCGACAGATTATATTATAGCCCAATCCCCATCCCATCACAACCCCTTGCCAGGTCCCTGATGGATTGTCTATAATAGTCCCGCCATCAATCATTAACGGGAGGAAAAAGCATTGGCCTGCATGTTGTGCCCCCGGCGCTGCGGCGCAAACCGGGCAGCAGCGCCCGGCTTCTGCGGCCTCGGGGAGGAAATGCTGATTGCAAGGATCGCTCCGCACCTGTGGGAGGAGCCGCCTGTTTCCGGCACCCGGGGCACCGGTGCGGTCTTCTTTTCCGGCTGCACCCTTCGCTGCGCCTACTGCCAGAACGGGGATATTTCCCATCGGAACGCCGGGCGGGCCTTCACGCCCCGGGCCCTGGCGGACAGCCTGAAGCGGCTGGAAGACCTTGGTGTGGAGAGCATTTCCTTTATCACAGCCACCCCTTTCGTTCCCCGAATTCTGGAAACGCTGGAAATCTATCGGCCGCCGCTCCCGCTGGTATGGAACAGTTCCGGCTACGAGCTCCCGGAAACGCTGAAACTGCTGGACGGCGTCATCGACGTTTATCTGCCGGACCTGAAGCATTTCTCCGCCCGGATGGGAAAGCTCTGCGCCGGGGCTCCGGACTATTTTGAGGCAGCCTCCGCGGCCCTCCGGGAAATGTGCCGGCAGACCGGAACGCCGGTATACAATGAGAACGGAATCATGCTGAAGGGCACCCTGGTCCGCCATCTGATCCTGCCGGGGCTGACCGGGGAAAGCCTGAAGCTGCTGACCTGGATCAGGGATGAACTGCCGGAGGGCACGCCGGTAAGCCTGATGCGGCAGTATGTGCCCTGCAACGGCGTGAGTATTCCCGGGCTGGGCCGCCGGATCACGGAGAAAGAGTACGCCCGGGTCCGGAACCATATGTTCGCCCTGAACCTTCCCGGATTCCTGCAGGAAGAGGCTTCGGCAGACAAGTGCTTTATTCCCGCCTTCAACCGGGACGAAAGCTTTGTATAATCATACATCAGGAGAAACACCCTGAAGCGAAAGCAATGGACGAACGCTTTGTTTGATCCTGCTTCAGGGGGTAATATCCTGAATGAAAAGCAATATAAAAAAGCCGCGGCATGCGGCTTTTTTCTAAGCGATTCACATGGCAGGCGCCTTCGGCGCTTTCGGCACATGGTATTCCATTCCCGGGTCAAAACGAACCGTTTCCGGGGGTACTTCCAGGATTTCCGGATGGTCAAAGCCCTTCCTCACATCCGAGAAAAAGGAGGAATAATGGGCCCCGGAGCAAACCCGCTCATCCGCTGTAATCCCGATCGGCAGCCAGCGCTTCATGCGGACCCTGCCGTCCGGTTCCGTAACGGCCTCCCGCTGAATGCTGCCCATCGCCATAAACAGGGACACATTGCCGAAGTTATAAATATGGTGCCACACATGGTGGAGCCCGATGGACATGTTGTTGGTCATGAAGGCGCCGCTGTAGAAAGGCAGCGCCTTGAGCAGCGCCCAGGGGGCCAGGCCGTAGCGGTCCAGAAAACGGACGATCCAGACAATCAGGCTGGTCAGGCCTGGAACAGACAGCACCACCTTGGCGATTTTTTCTGCCGCAGTGTCCGTCTCCTCTGCCCGGGCCGCCGCCTGGGCGGCAACCATCCTGTCCCGGACATCGAACAACGTGTCCGTCAGGTCGAACTCAATGCGAACCGTGGTCTCGCTGCTGTCATAATCATGCTCATCCTTCAGGATGACATAGGAAGCGGAACAGTTATTCCGGCTGTAATACTGCTTATTGAATATAAAGCGGTTCACTTCAGGATGCTGGCTCACGGCACGGATATAGCTGGCCATGATGATCTGCATATAGGTGATTTTTTCGCCTTCCTGTGCCTTCTGCGAAATGTACCGGGTCAGCATTTCATAATCCAGCTTATGTTCCAGGAATACCTGCGCGTCACAGCGCATAGGCATCAGGTATGGCGTAATCTGGACAATGGGATCCACATCACGCAGGCGCTTTCCGTCCGGGCGATGTCCAAACACCGGCTTTTTCCCTCCTCCGTCTCCATCAGCATCAGCCAGGTCTGTCAGAATAAGTCAGACGCCTTTTCCAGCGCTTCCTGCTGGGCCTGAAGCAGCGCCTCGAACCGGCGGCGGTATTCCTTCGCCACTTCCCTGAGCTCGGCAACTTCTTTTTCTGCTGCAGCCTTCTCCGCGCTCAGCCCGTCCAGGCGCTCGGAAGCCTCGTTCTCCGCCTTGGTACGGATCGCTTCGGCATCTTCCCGGGCTTTCCGGATCGTTTCCTCCTTGACTTTCTGGGCCATCTCCAGAATCTCCCGGAAGCTGGACTCATCCTTCGCGGAAGGGCCTTCTGCCGGTTCCGCCGGACGGACTACCGTCGTCTTCTGGCGCAGATCCTTGATTTCTTCCTCCATGCGTTCCATCTCTTCGCAGATATCATCCAGGAAACTGTCGACCTCCCGGCGGTCATAGCCCCGGTTTTCAAGGGAGAATTCCTTGCTGGTAATCAGATCCACCGTAATCTTCGCCATCGTGTTATGCCTCCTTCATCCGTTCAGAAACAATCAGCAGCAATCTTCATCACAGCAGCCCTTCGGGCTCACATGCCGTATCCGCCGAAAGCAGCGTAGGATCCGGCTGCCGCGGGCATCGACCCTGTATAGGGGTTGTAGTCCGGACGCTCGCCCCGGCGGGCGGCATTCCAGTCCGCGTTTGTGCCGGAGCGGCGTTCCCGCCTGGGAACAACGGGCGCCGCCTGGGCTTCCGGCTGGGGAACAAAGGAGCGGACAGGCATCTCCACCCGGACATTCTCTTCCGGCAGGATCTTCACGCTCTCCGGCGCGATAATCACCACCCGGCCGCCCTGCAGGCTCCGCACCACACAGCCCAGCGTAAAAGCTGCGCCGGCGAGCATATCCTGGCAGCGCATGCTTTCATTCTCGTTGGCAATCGCGTCCAGGGTCACAATCAGGGTCTCCCCATTCTTCATGCACTCAATGGCTTCATAGCAGGTCTTCAGGCTTGTCATCGGCATAATGTGTTCCACATGGGTAAAGCTGGACCCCGCATCCGGCGCATAGCCGGGCATATAGGAGATGTTTCCCTGGGGCTTTTTCTCCTCCCGGGGGGCAAACCAGCCCCGCTCCGGCCGCTGCGCCTGTGCGTCATACGCCGGCTGGCCGCCGGTGCCGTACGGCATGGCCGTGCCGAAAGCATCCGGCTGGCCGTATCCGGACGTCTGCCCATAGGGCGCTGGCTGGCCATATGCAGTTTGTCCGTAGGAAGCCGGCTGGCCATATGCAGTTTGTCCGTAGGGGGCCGGCTGGCCGTATCCCGTGGGCTGCCCGTATGCACCCGGCTGCATGGACCCTGTCTGGCCGAAGGGCGGCGGATTCATGCCGGTAAAGCCTGTATGGATATAGGGAGTCTGCGGCGCCGCTGCCGGAGCCGGCTGCTCCTCTTCCTTCTTTTTCCTGCCGATGGGACGATAAAAACTGGTCCCTCCGTCCGGACGGCGGGTGGAGTCCCCGGCCACCTTTCGGAAAGCCCCCATCAGTTTCTGTGATAAATCCCTGAATGCCATGTTTATCGGCTCCTCCTGTCTGTCCGGCGTCAGAACAACCGCACCGTCTGGCCCTCGTAGAGAACCCCCTGCTGGATGGCGGAGATGAACACCATGTTATCCCGCTTCTCCAGGATGTTGACGGGGATAAACCATTCATATCCATTATCTGACAGCACGATTCCCGGCATGTTGTCCTGATAGTAGATGGCCCGGGCCGGCACCATCAGGCTGCTGACGCTGTCTCCCAGCACGCCTGTGCAGGTCCGCACATACAGCACCGGCTGCACCGGGGCCTGAACCGACAGGCGCACCACCAGCTCGCCGCCGGAGCGGGTAAAGCTGGTCACCGTCGCCTGCACGGTGGTGTCCTTGAAGTTCTCCAGTTTCAGCTCGTAGCTGGCGCCCTCCACAGGATTCCAGTTGCTGTCACGGATCAGCATCAGCACGTACCATTGCCCGTCCCGCACGATTCGGTAGATCGTGGTCTTTCCTTTGGCCAATGCGCCGGTCTCCGGCTTTTTCCCGTTAATCATGGACCGGACTTCCGATGGTGTGAAGCTGTCGTAATTCGATACAGTCAGCCCATACTCATAGCCGTCGGAATAAAAGCTGACAAGGCCCTCGCTCATGGCCGCGTACTGCTTGGTCCATGAGGAAATCCGCTGCAGCTGGCTCAGCTCGTCATCGTACAGCCGGGTCATCCGCTGGTCCTCGCTGTACTTGGATTTCAGGTAGTTCTGGCGGTTGCTGATAGCGGCCGCAAGCATACTCTCCTGGTTATTCATATTGCCCCTGGCGCCGCCGATCAGCTGGCGGACTTCCCGCGCCTGGGTCATCACGTCAGAGGCCAGCTTTTCCAGCTGGGTATCCGTCGTGATCTCGCTGGAAAGCAGCTTGATCTGATATTCCTTAATCTGGTTCCGGTAATCCTGCAGGGTATTCATCTCCCGGGTGGAAAAGCCCGAGGAGTATACGTTGCAGACCGAAATCCCCCGGTAGACCATGCTTCCTTCTTCGGCAATGTAGTCCACGCTGGTGACGCCCTCAGCGTCATAGGGAGTTTCATCCCGGACGAGCAGGCAGTCTCCGGTATAGCGGGAACCGATCACCCCCGCGGTAATGGTTCCATAACGCTCCGGGGCAGGGGTCAGCGTCGTGATCAGATACCAGGCCACAAAACCAAGCACCAACACAATCAGCATAATCTGCGGCACGCTGAGGCGCTTGTTTTCCGGTTGCGGCGGAAGCTGCACCGGCTGAGGCGGGTTCATCTGATACATAAGCCGTTTCCCCTTTCCGATCCTTGTGGATCTCGGTAACAGTTTATAATATCACATTCCCTTTCCCTTTGGCAAATTCACTCCAGCCATTCCGCAGGCTTCACCAGCGCCTCCGGCGTTTCGCCGCCGGTAACTTCCAGGGTCATCAGGCTGCGGGCACCGGTAATCCGCTTTTTTTCCGGAATCACCGTGCTCATGACAAAAGCCATGCCGATCACGGACACATTGAATTCCCGCATCAGTTCAATCATGCCCCGGGCGGTTCCGCCGCCTTTCAGGAAATCATCCACAATCAGAGCCTTCTGGTTTTCCTTCACGGCCCGGCGGCTGAGGCTCATGGTTTCAATATTTCCCGAACCGGACACATAGTTAATGTTCACCGCGCTGCCTTCATAAACCTTGGAGGAATGCCGCGCAATCACCAGCGGAACGCCCAGCGCGTTCGCCGTGGCAAAAGCCACCGGGATCCCCTTGGTTTCCATCGTCAGCACGAAATCCGGCATCGCGCTGTAATACTCTGTCGCCAGAATTTCCCCCATCCGATTCACAATGCCGGGAGTGGACAATATATCGGAATAGTACAAAAACCCTCCCGGCAACAGGCGCTCGCTGCCGCTGAGCTCATGGCACAGGTCCCGGATCGTCCTCCGGGCACTTTCACGGCTGACAACCGGACGGTACCGCACACCGCCGGCTGCGCCGGTTACTGTTTCGATCTCGCCCAGGCCGAATCTCTCCGCCACGCCGCGGAGCAGGTCAATATCCTCGCTCATGGTAGATTTGGCGGAACCAAACAGCTCGCAGAACATCCCCAGCGTCTGAATTGTGTTCGGCGAAGCGGACAGCAGCTTCATCATCGCGCTCATCCGCTCATTCCGGCGGATTTTTTCCATCATAGCGTCCCTCCCTGCAGGAAGCCGGCAGCTTCCCCGAAAAGGAATTGTATCATAATTTCCGAATTAACGGAAGGGATTTTTTAATGATTGTTCGCCTTTTCTGGGGGTTTTCTTCCGAAACCGTCCTATGATCTTCGCCTTTTCAGATTTCTCCCAAAACTGTCCGATGGTTTTCCTTTTCAAGAAAAAATCAGCCGCCCGAAGGCGGCCGTATGCAGTGCTGTTATTCCTGCGGAGCAATAAAAGGCTCAATTTCCTCCATCAGTGCCTCGCAGTCGTCACTGTAGATTTCCAGGGCAATCGGCCTGGACAGATCCAGGGAGAAGATCCCCAGGATCGATTTCGCGTCCACCACGTGGCGGCCGGCGCGCAGGTCCATCTCAAAAGGATACCGGGTGACAATATTGACAAATTTATTTACATTCTCCACCAGGCTCAGTTTGATCATCACAGTCTTCACGGCGTTCACCTCCTGTCTTTTGCCGTGCACAATATCATACGGGGGTTCACGAACGATTTCAATTGCCGGAATGGACATTTTTCGCCCGTTTCATACAGAAACTGCCGATTCCTCTTTCTCAATCCCCGTCACTACCTGCTTTCGGGGGCAGAGTCAGCATCAGGGTTTTCTCCTCAGGCACCCACAGCGCTTCACCGCCGAAGAGCCGGGCAAGGAATTCGCTGTCTATGAAGCAGCCCTCATTGATGAAATCGAAATCATCCCCGGTCATGGCAACTTCTGTTCCGTCCACCGTAGCGCTGGGGCCTGCCTCCTCATTGAAGACTGCGATGGTATAGCCTTCCGCCTCAAGCACCAGCGTTCCGTTCTCATCCTTGGTCAGGGTCCAGTCCTCCAGGCAGTCTCCCAGGTCATCCAGGCTGATAAAAATGCGGTCTTCCTTCTTTCTCAGCCGCGGAACTTTCCGCACAGTAATCCCATCCGCCATCGCGGTCCAGGACAACGGCTCGCCCCGTTCGTTCAGGGCGACGGAACCCTCCAGTTCCTCATATCCTTCTGCATCCAGGTCGATAAAAACGGCTTCGGTCTCCGGTGTCGCGGCGGCATCCGCCCGCGTGTCCGGGGCTTTGGTCGGCTCCGCGGGCGGGGGCTCCGTCTCCGCAACCGCCTTCTTCCCCGGCTTCGGCGAATCTGTCGGTTCCTCCAATTCCGCCTCCTCCGGTTCTTCCTCCGGCTCTTCCTCGGGTTCCTCCTCCGGCTCTTCCTCGGGTTCCTCCTCCGGCTCTTCCTCGGGTTCCTCCTCCGGCTCTTCCTCCGGTTTCTCCGCTGCCGGCGTTTCTTTCGGCGCGGGCGTCTCCGTCATTGCGGGAGCCTGCGTGGGGCACGGCATGACATCCGGGTTCTCGAACAGATTGGTCTGGGTTGCCCGGCCGGCGACACCGTCCTGGGTCAGGCCGTTGTAATACTGGAACTTCCGCACGGCATTGGCGGTCTTTCTGCCGTAAACGCCGTCAGCGCTTCCCTCCGGCAGATATCCAAGCTCGATCAGGCGCTCCTGCAGCCTCCTGACCTCCGCCCCCTTGGAACCCATCGCCAGGTTCCGGTATTTCTTCACGTTCGGCGTGATGGTGGGCACCGGCCGCGGCGTAACGGACACCGTCGGCGCAGGCGTTTCTGTCGGAGCCTGGGTGGGTTCCGGCGTAATCTCCTCGATCTCCGGCGTTGCTGTCGGGGTTGGTGCCGGGGTCACGACAGCAGTCGGCACCGGCGTGATCTCCGGCGTCGGGGCCGCCTGCACGGAGAGCGCCAGGGTCGCCGACATATAGATCATCAGCATTTTTACAATATCCACGATCGCTGCTCCTTGCGTTTTTATCAATTCAACTTTCATTATAACAGGACAGGCCGGTAATGACAATCCCTGTTTTTTATGGTAAAATAGCGGCAAATCATGCAGAAAACATGGGGTGAGGCAACAGGATGGAACATCTGGAGGCAATCGTCCAGGGCACTGTTTTCCGCAATGAGGAAAACGGCTGGTCCGTCCTCACCGTGAAAGTCGGCCGCAGGGATGAAACCGTCGTCGGGTCCCTTCCGGAACTGGGTTCCGGTGAACAGGTTACCTTCTCCGGCGAGTGGACCGAGCACAGGAATTACGGCCGCCAGTTCCGCTGCCAGGGCTTTGAAATCCACCCGCCCACAACCCTGCTGGGCATCGAGCGCTATCTTAGAAGCGGCCTGATCAAAGGCGTCGGGCCCACGACCGCCGCCCGGATTGTGAAGACCTTCGGGGAAGAAACCCTGGACGTGCTTTCAGAACATCCGGAACGGCTGGTCGAGGTGCCCGGCATCGGCAGAAAAACAATGCTCCTGATTGCTGAGAGTTTCCTGCAGAACCAGGCATCCCGGCAGGCGCTTGTGTTTCTGCAGAGTTATGGTATTTCTCCCTCCCTGGCAGAAAAAATCAGCAAACGGTACGGCCTGCGTACGCAGGAAATCGTCCAGTCCGACCCCTACCGCCTGTGTGAAGAGATCGATGGCGTCGGCTTCAAAACCGCAGACCGGATCGGCCTGGCCATGGGCATCGCCCCGGACAGCGAAGGCCGGATCCGCGCCGCACTGAAATATGTCCTTCTGGACGCAGCAGCGGAACGGGGGCATGTATTCCTGCCCGAAGAAGAACTGCTTCGCACCGCGGCAGGACTTTTGCAGGCCGGTCTGGACCGGTGCCGCACCCCGCTGACGGAACTGCTGGTCGGTTCTGTGCTGACAGCGGAAACCGCGGAAGACGGAACCCGCCGGATCTACCTGCCCCGTCTCTGGCGGGCAGAAAAGGAAGTTGCCCTCCGGATCCGTGAACTGATGGCCGCCATCGCGCCGAACCGCTTTGCCGGCGCTGCCCGGGCCATTTCAGCTTTTGAGAAGCGCCGCGGCATCACGTTTTCCGCTAATCAGCGCGAAGCCATCCGCCGTGCGCTGGAAACCGGCGTTTTTGTTATCACAGGCGGCCCGGGGACCGGGAAAACCACCATTATCAACTGCATTCTTGAGCTCCTGTCGCAGGACAACAAGGTGGCGCTCTGCGCACCCACAGGGCGCGCGGCCAAGCGCATGACCGAAGCCACCGGCCAGGAGGCGCAAACCATCCACCGCCTGCTGGAATACAACGGCGAGGAAGGCGCTTTTTCCCGAAATCCCGAAAAACCGGTGGAAGCCGACTGCATCATCGCCGACGAGGCCTCCATGATCGACCTTTTGCTGATGCGTTCCCTGCTCCGGGCACTGGAACCCGGCACCCGCCTGATTCTGGTCGGAGACGCGGACCAGCTGCCGTCCGTCGGCGCCGGCAATGTGCTCAGGGACATTCTGGAAAGCGGGGAGGTTTCCTGCGCCCGGCTGACCGAGATCTACCGCCAGAGCGAAACCAGCCGCATTGTCGTAAATGCCCACCTGATCAATCGGGGTGAAATGCCCCTGCTGAACGAAAAGGATACGGATTTCTTTTTTGAACGCAAAAACACATGGGCCGAAACCGCGAAAAGCGTGACCGCCCTGATCACCACCCGGCTGCCGAAATACCTGAAATACCCGGAGAACGAGCAGCCCGCCCTGACCGTACGGAATATCCAGGCCCTGTCCCCGACCAGGAAGGGAGACTGCGGCGTCAGTGCGCTGAACCTGATGCTCCAGGCCGCACTGAATCCACCGCAGGAAGGAAAGCCTGAGCTGAAATGGAATGATACGGTCTTCCGGCTTGGGGACAAGGTAATCCAGACACGCAACAATTACCAGATTCCCTGGCAGCGGCGGACGGGCCGGGACTGGGAGGAAGGCGTCGGCGTTTTCAACGGCGACGTGGGATTCATTACCCGGATGGATCCGGAAAGCAGCAGGCTGACCGTCTGCTTTGATGACGAGAAGGACGTGGTCTATGAATCCGGAAACCTGGAAGATCTGGAAATCGCCTACTGCCTGTCTGTCCATAAGAGCCAGGGCAGCGAATTCCCGGTGGTCGTCATGCCGGTCATCGGCGGCCCGCAGATGCTGCTGACCCGAAACCTGCTCTATACCGCCATGACGCGGGCGAGAAATCTCGTGGTTCTGGTTGGCCGCGAAGAGATCATCCGGCAGATGGTGGAAAACGACCATGAGGTCCGGCGGAATACCACGCTGGCAGACCGGCTGCGGGAGACGGCCGAATACGTCTCATAAGATCGGATTGGAACAATGAGCTGGATATACGAAAAATGGGGAGACCTGCTGAAGGCTGCCGGCGCATTTCTGCGGGACACAGTCTATCCTGAGGGCGCTGTATGCACCGGCTGCGGGAAAATATCAGACGGCCGGCCACTGTGCCCGGACTGCCGGAAACAGCTGGCGGAAGACGGCGCCAGCTTTGCCTGGTCGTTCACCGAGCCGGAGCCCGGACTGCCGGCTTACAGCCTGCGCCCCCATGAGGGGCTGAGCCGGACCCTGGTGCTGAAACTGAAACACCAGGGGGAAGCCTGCCTTGCGAAGGAAATGGCGGAAACCGTGCTGCCGCTGCCTGCGTGGCTTTCCTTTTCCCCGGAAACCGTCGTGACCTGGGTGCCGATGCCGAAAGCGCGGCTTCGCGTCCGGGGAATCGACCATGGAAGGCTGCTGGCGGAAGCCGTGGCAAAACAGCTGTCCCTTCCCTGCAGGCAGCTGCTGAACCGGACCAACGACCGTTCCCGGGCCCAGGCGGCCCTGGACAGGGCCGGCCGGGAACAGAACCTGGCCGGAGTGTTTACGCCCGTCGGCAGAATCCGCGTTCCGGTCCTGCTGGTGGATGACGTGCTCACTACCGGCACCACCGCCCGCCGCTGTGCCGAAGCGCTTCGAAAAGGGGGAGCGAAGGATATCACGGTGCTGACTTTCACCCGGGCCGTCGGGACAAACCGGATCTGAGCATAACCTGCGAAAACAAAAAATCCCGGGGAAATTCCCCGGGAAAAAATGTTTTACGGCAAAAAGTTATCCGACAAATTCATGGTAGATGGCACGGACCGTCGCTTCAAAATCGCTGTCATTGACCCCGACGATGATGCTCAGTTCACTGGATCCCTGGTCGATCATCCGGACATTAATCCGGGCGCGGCTCATCGCCTTGAAAAGGCGGGCGGCGGTGCCGCAGTTGTGCACCATGCCGCGGCCGACAGTGGCAATAATGGCCAGCTGGTCCGATACGGAAACAGCGCCCTGTCCGTCCACCAGTTCCTCAATCTTCCCCATGACCTCGTCCCGGTACGGCGCCAGGGCTTCGGTTTTCACGACCACGCAGAGGCTGTCAATGCCGGTGGGCATATGCTCAAAACTGATCCCGCGGTCCTCCAGCACCTGCAGCACCTTGCGGCCGAAACCAACCTCGCTGTTCATCATGCTCTTTTCCACGTTGATGACACTGTAACCCTTGTGGCCGGCAATGCCGGTAATGGTCGGCACAGAGATTTCGTTTGGGGCATCCCGGCTGATCATCGTGCCGGGATGGTAGGGTTTGTTGGTGTTGCGGATATTGGTCGGGATTCCGGCCTTGCGTACCGGGAACATCGCGTCCTCGTGCAGCACGGAGGCGCCCATATGGCTCAGTTCCCGCAATTCCTTATACGTAATGGAGGAAATTTCCGCCGGCCCGTCAATAATCCGGGGATCCGCCATCAGGAAACCGGACACATCCGTCCAGTTCTCATACACATCGGCGTTCACAGCCCGCGCCACCAGGGCGCCGGTAATGTCGCTTCCGCCGCGGGAGAAGGTGCATACTTCACCGTTTTCCATCGCGCCGTAGAAGCCGGGAACCACCGCGGACTCCCCGTCCGCCAGCAGAGCGGAAAGCTTTTCCTGGGTCTTGGGGTCGTCCAGCGTCCCATCCTCATGGAACACGATCCCGTCGGCAGCATCCACAAAACGCCATCCAAGATAATCCGCCACCAGCAGGCCGCAGAGATATTCCCCGCGACTGGCGCACCAGGCCCGGCTTTTCCCGGCCGTAATGCCTTCCTCAACCTCATTCAGGCTGGCTTCAATATCCACTTTCAGATGCAGCCCCCGTGCAATATCCAGGTACCGGTCCCGAATTTTGGCGAACGGGTCGGTAATGGACTTGCCCTCAGAAGCAAGTTTGTGGCATAGATACAAAAGGTCCGTTACCTTGTCATCCCCGTCAAACCGTTTTCCCGGGGCGCTGGGAACCAGATAGCGCCGGGTCGGTTCCAGTTCGAGAATGCTGCGGACTTTTCGGAATTGTTCATCACTGGCCAGCGAGCTGCCGCCGAATTTGGTTACGATACATTCAAGCACGGGATTCCCTCCATCGTCTTCGTTCAATGCAGACCAAATGTTATTGTACCGCCTGGGATCCCGGAATGTCAAGCCAGCCTTGCATTTCCGGCAAAAACCGCTTACAATGGTAAAGAGAAGAAAATCCCCGGGGAGGTTTGGATATGAAAGTACTGGTTACAGGCGCAGCCGGACAGCTGGGGCATGATGTATTGGAGCTGCTCCGGCTTCGCGGAATTGAATGCCGCGGGGCGGACCTTGCGGAGTTTGACCTGACCGACGGCGCAGCCGCCAAAGCCTTTGTGACGGACTATGCTCCCACTGCGGTGGTGCACTGCGCTGCCTATACCAATGTGGACAAAGCAGAATCTGAGCCGGAGATTTGTGCGGAAGTCAACGGGATGGGCACCATGAATATGGTCCGCGCCGCCCTGGCCGCAAACGCAAAACTCGTCTATATCTCCACGGACTATGTTTTCAACGGTTCCGGGGATAAGCCCTGGAAACCGGACGATGAATACGGCCCGCTGAATGTATACGGCATGAGCAAGGTTCAGGGGGAGGACGCCGTCCGCAGCCTGATGACCCGGTTTTTCATTCTGCGCACCAGCTGGGTTTTCGGCCTGAACGGGAAGAATTTTGTCCGGACCATGCTTCGGCTCGGCGAGGAAAAGCCTGAGCTTCGCGTGGTGGCGGATCAGGTGGGTTCCCCGACCTATACCCGCGACCTGGCCCGGGTGATCTGTGATATGCTCCCTACGGAGAAATACGGCATTTATCATGTCCGGAATGAAGGCTTCGTCTCCTGGGCGGAATTCGCCGATATGATCATGAAAAAGGCCGGGCTGAGCTGCCGGATCATTCCCGTATCCACCGCGGAATATCCTGCTGCTGCGAAACGGCCGCTGAATTCCCGCCTGGACGGCAGCAAGCTGGCGGAATCCGGCTTCGCCCCGATGCCGTCTGTGGAAGACGCGCTGGACCGTTATCTGGAAGAACTGCGGAGTGCCGTGTAATCCGTCTATCTGCCATCAGCAAAAATCGGCTTCCGGAAACAAGGGGAGGCCCCATCCGGTACCATCAGCAAAATTCGGCTTCCGGGAACGAGGGGGAGGCCCCGTCCGGTACCCTCAGCAAAATTCGGCTTCCGGGAACGAGGGGAAGGCCCCGTCCGGTACCCTCAGCAAAAATTCGGGTACCGGACGGGGCCTCCCCTCGTTTTTTACATAATAATACCATTTCCCTTCAGACCCTTCAGAAAGTCCTCCGGCAGGGGAGCCTGAAAGGCCATTTTCTCATGGGTTCGCGGATGCTCAAAGGCCAGCGAGAAAGCATGCAGCATCAGGCATGGCACCTTCACGCCCTTTTCCGCCCCGTAGATGGGATCCCCGCAGACCGGATGATGGATGCTTTTCAGGTGCACCCGAATCTGGTGGGTGCGCCCGGTCAGGATATGCACATCCAGCAGGGTGCAGCCTCGGCCCTCCGCCATCACTTTCCATTCGGTGACCGCCTCCCGGCCTTCGGGATCAACGGCCATTTTTTTTCGGTCCTTTTTGCTGCGGCCCAGTGGCGCGTCAATCACCCCTTCCTGCTCCCGGAAAAGGCCCTCCGCCAGGGCGCGGTAATGCTTCTCGATTTTTCGCTCCCGTAGCATGTCCGACAGGGCCTGCTGAGTCTCGTCGTTCTTGGCCACCATCAGAAGGCCGCTGGTGTCCTTGTCCAGCCGGTGCACAATCCCCGGCCGGAGTTCGCCGCCGATCCCGCCCAGGGAACTGAGATTCCCCAGCAGCGCGTTTACCAAAGTGCCTTCGCTGTGCCCTGCCGCCGGATGCACCACCATCCCCCGGGGCTTGATAACCACCGCCAGATCCTCATCTTCGTAGAGTATTTCCAGCGGCAGGTCCTCCGCCTGTGGAACTGGATCCTTCGGCGCTGGCACCGTTAGGGTCACCGGGCTTCCCGGAGCCGGCTTTTCCCCGGCCTTCCGACAGGTTCTCCCGTTCAGGGTGCAAAAGCCTTCCTCCATCAGGGCGGCCACCCGGGACCGGCTGAGCCCGGAAGTTTCCGACAGCAGCACATCCAGGCGCCGGCCGTCCGCCGCCGCCTCAATCGTCCGTTCCCCGTCTCTCTCCATGGGCTTCCTCCTTCCCGAACAACAGGCAAATGACCACCATCACACAGCCGACGGTCAGAAAGGCGTCGGCCACATTGAAAACCGCGAAATCCACAAACAGCAGCTCAATCATATCCGGCACATAGCCGAGGAAAAACCGGTCTGCCATATTTCCGGCTGCCCCGCCCAGCATCATCATGAGCCCGGCAGTCACCGGTTTGCTCATCCTCTTATTTCGCAGGAACCATGCCGCTGCCAGCAAAATCGCCAGGCTCAGGCATCCCAGCAGCCAGGGTTTTCCGCTGAGCAGGGAAAAGGCGATTCCTTCATTCCGCACAAGCCGCAGCCGAACGATCCCGGGAATCAGTTCCAGGCCCGCCTCCGGCAGGGAGAAGCTTGCAATCTTCGTGATCCGGTCCAGGCCGAGCACGGCGATCGCGATCCAGAGCCCGTCCCGTTTTCTCATGCCTCCTGCCCCTTCCCTTCGGCTTCCGCTGCCTGCTGTTCCTTGGCCGCCTCCGTCAGCACCTCCAGCCGGGCAGTCAGCTTCCTCATTACCTTCAGGGCTTCCCGGAGGCACTCCGTATCGTCTGCGCTGACGTTTCTCAGGGTCAGGGCCGCCGGCGCCCGGGCAGACAGCACCAGCCGTCCGTCGGTCTCGGCGATGGCCTGCAGGAAGCAAGCCGGATCCGGCACGCAGCGTTCATCCAGCCGCATGCGAAGCCCTTCCTTCCCCCGGGCCACGGCGGAGACGCCGATCCGGTTGCACAGGGCCCGCAGCTGGCTCACATCCAGCAGCGTTTCCACCACTGCGGGCATCTCGCCGTAGCGGTCGATCAGTTCGTCGGTCACATCCGCGCGGTCCTCGTCGGTCACGATGGATGCGATGCGCTTGTACATCTCCATCCGCTGCTTCTCTTCCGCCACATAGTCGCCTGGCAGGAAGGCATCCACGCGCAGGTCGATCCGGGTTTCCAGCTCCCGGGGCGTGCTTTTTCCGCTGACCTCAGCAAGGGTTTCCTCCATCAGCTTACAGTACATGTCGTAGCCGACCGTAGCCAGGTGCCCGTGCTGTTCCGGTCCCAGAATATTGCCGGCGCCGCGGATCTCCAGGTCCCGCATCGCAATGCGGAAGCCCGCTCCGAATTCGGTGAACTCCCGGATGGCGGCCAGCCGCTGCTGGGCGGTCTCAGACAGGATCCGGTCCGGCCGGACCGTGAAATAGGCGTAGGCCTGGCGGTTGCTGCGGCCGACCCGGCCGCGCAGCTGATAGAGCTGGGAAAGGCCGAAGCGCTCCGCGTCGTACACGATCAGGGTATTGGCAGTGGGCACGTCCAGCCCGTTCTCGATGATGGTCGTGCACAGAAGCACATCGTAGTTCCCATTATAGAAGTCCATCATCACGTCCTCCAGCTGGTGCTCCCGCATCTGGCCGTGGGCCACGCCGATCCGGACCTCCGGCACCAGCACCCGCAGCCGCTCATAAAAGCGCTCGATGCTCTGCACCCGGTTGTAGAGGAAGTATACCTGGCCGCCCCGTCCTGCCTCCCGCAGGATCGCGTCCCGAATCAGGGCATCAGAGTATTCCGTCACCGCGGTCTGCACTGGAATACGCTCCTCCGGCGGCGTTTCCAGCAGGCTCATGTCCCGGATCCCGGTCATGCTCATGTGCAGCGTTCGGGGAATCGGCGTGGCAGACAGGGTCAGCACGTCCACCTGCCGCTTCATATTCTTGATAATTTCCTTGTGTGCAACGCCGAAGCGCTGTTCCTCGTCCACGATCAGGAGCCCCAGGTCCCGGAATTTCACATCCTTGCCCAGCAGCCGATGGGTGCCGACGATGAAATCGATCTCCCCGGCCGCAAGCTTCGCAAGCACCTCTTTCTGCTCCTTCGGCGTCCGGAAGCGAGACAGGTAATCGATCCTGGCCCCGGTGCGGTGAAAGCGTTTCAGAATGGTATTATAATGCTGCTGGACGAGAATGGTGGTCGGCGCCAGCAGCGCCGCCTGCTTGTTGTTTACGATCGCCTTGAAGGCAGCCCGGAGGCTGACCTCGGTTTTCCCGTAACCCACATCTCCGCAGAGAAGCCGGTCCATGTTCCGGTCGCTCTCCATGTCCGCGGTGATTTCTTTCACGCTTTGCTGCTGGTCCGGCGTCAGTTCCCAGGGGAATTCATCCTCGAACTCCCGCTGCCAGGCCGTGTCCGGCCCAAAAGCGTAGCCGGTATTCCGGCTCCGCTCCGCATAGAGGTTCCGCAGGTCGAAAGCCAGGGTTTTGAGGCTTTCCTTCACTTTGCCCTTCTGCCGGGCCCATTCGGAGCCGCCCAGCCGGTTCAGTTTCGGTGCGGAGCCCGGATGGCCGATATAACGCTGAACCCGCTCCAGCTGTTCCACCGGCACATAAAGCTTGTCGTTGCCGGCGTACTGGATCAGAAGGTAGTCCCGCCAGGCGCCTTCGGACTGGATCCGGGTCGTTCCCCGATAGATGCCGACGCCGTGGTCTTCGTGCACCACATAGTCTCCGACCTTCAGGTCCGTGAAGGTGGAAATCCGTTCGCCGGAATGCTTCCGGCTTTTGCTTTTCCGGTACCCTTCGCCCCAGATGTCCGAGTCGCTGACTACGGCCAGGCCGCAACCCTTCAGCAAAAAGCCCTTGCTCAGGGTCAGGGGCAGGATCGCCGCCTCCCCGGCGCTGAGCTCCGGGCATTCCTCCCGGAAGGGAACGCTTTCCCCAAGCTCCGCCAGGCTTTCTTCCAGGCGCTTTCCCCGCGATGCGCCGCCGCTGAGCAGGAATACCCGCATGCCCTGGGCTTTCCATGCGCCCAGGTCGCTCTTCAACGGGCGGATCTGGCCGTTGTAGCCGGGAATGCCGGCAGCGCCGGCATCAAATACCTGATCCGGCCGGATGCCTCCGAGGCCCAGCAGCATCTCCGTCACCAGCGCCCGGGGGCATGGGCTCAGTTCCCGCAGGATCGTCTCCCAGTCCGCCATCAGCCCCTGCTGCTCCATGACCGCTTCCCTGCGGCTGACCGCGTTCATCAGATCCTCTGAGAACCCCTGGAGCCTCTCCTCCACCCGGGTGCGCAACTTATCCGGCTCGCAGAGAATGACCAGGTCCGGCCTGAACCAGTCCGTCACCGTGCCCAGGTGGTCCGTCAGCACCGGCAGCCAGGCCCGGATCCGGCGGAAGGGCAGCCCGGATTCCAGGTTTTCCGCTTCCTGGCGCAGGCGGCCCAGGCGCAGGTCCGCGGCATTCTCCGCCGCTTCCTTCCAGGCCTTTTCCCGCGCTTTCGGGGCCACCACGGCGTCAAAAAACTCCTCCGCATCCGCGTCATCTTCCGGCAGGGGCGGCAGGGAATCCAGCAGGGCGTCCGCCGCCGGAGCCGGCGGCTCTTCCCCGATCGCCTCCAGCATCCGCCGGGAAGCCTCCGCGTATTCATTTTCCTCCAGCAGCGCCTCGCAGGCCGGCGTCAGCCATACTTCCGCCGCATCCCCAAGGCTTCGCTGGCTGATACAGTCAAACTCCCGCAGGCTGTCAATCTCGTCGTCGAAGTATTCGATCCGGATCCCCTGGCTCAGGGCCGGAGGATACACATCAATAATCTCCCCCCGGCGGGCATACTGCCCCTTGCCCTCCACCATGCCGACCCGCTCATAACCCATCCGGTCCAGCCGTTCCGTCAGGGACGCCGGCGGGAACACGTCCCCCGGCTTCAGGCTGACCGTCAGCGCCCGGAAAGGTTCCGGCCGGCCCATGCGCTGGCTCAGGGCTTCTGCGCTGACGCACAGAAGCTGCACGTTCCCCTGGGTCACCTCAGCCAGGGCTTCCAGCCGGCGCCAGCTGCTTTCGAGGCTCCCGGCCGCCCGGGTCAGGTCGATCTCCCCGCCGGGCAGGCATGCCCCGCCGCCGGAGAGCTGGCGGATATCGTCCGCCGCCCGTGCCGCCTTCAGGTCGTTGTCCATCACCAGCAGAGTCCTCTTTCCCCGCGCGGCAGCCACGCAGGCCAGGGCCGCGGTCAGGGACGGGTGCAGCCCGGTCAGGGCCAGCGTGGTTCCCTTTTCTGCCCGGAGCAGTTCTTCCAGTCCCGGGAATGTCAGTGCTTGCAGAATTCCGTTCATTTGCCTTTTCCCTGTCCCGCGTGGTTCATCGCGTAATCGATTCCGTGCTCAATCCAGTTCTCCGCCGCCTCGGCCGCCCGGTCAAAGGCCTCTTCCATGGCTGGCTGTTCCTCCTTCGAATAACGGCTCAGCACCCAGTCCGCCAGGTCCTGCCCGGCCGGCCGGTCCCCTGTGCCGATCCGGATCCGGGGAAAGTCCGTCAGCCCCGTTTCTTCCACAATGGAGCGCATGCCGTTATGGGTGCCCGGCCCGCCGTTTTTCCGCACCCGGATTCGGGCCGGCGGCAGATCGATATCGTCGTAGATCACCATCAGATGGCTCGGATCCGCCCGGTACCGGGCCAGCAGTTTTTTCACGCATTCGCCGCTGTTGTTCATATAAGTGGCCGGCTCGCAGAGAACGATTTTCCGTCCCGCCTCCGCGATCTCCGCCGTCATGCCCGGCAGCAGCAGCTTTTTCCGGAGCACTGCGCCCCGGCGCGCTGCCAGCCGTTCCAGCACCTCAAACCCTGCGTTGTGCCGGGTATGGGCATACTTTTCCCCGGGATTCCCGAGCCCTACAATCAGAAAAACTTCCTTTTCCATTCCTTGCTCCCCAAAAATACCTTTTGGCGAAGGGCACGCCGTCCCCTTCGCTTCCCACAGTTTCTCACCTTTCCCCGGCCCTGTCAAGAACAGAAGCAGTACTTCCCTTTCCATCCAAAACATGGTATGATTCGCATTGAAATTTTTTCTCCGGGAGGGCTCCATATGAATCTGATCATTCCGGATCACTATAATCCCGTACTGGATCTTCGGGATACGGAGATCGCCATCAAGCTGGTTAAGGACTTTTTTGAAACGGAGCTGGCCAAGGCCCTGAACCTGACCCGTGTTTCCGCCCCGATCATGGTCACCCCCGAAAGCGGCCTGAACGATAACCTGAACGGCGTGGAGCGGCCCGTTTCCTTTGATATTCTGGAAACCGGGCGCCAGGCGGAAATCGTGCATTCCCTGGCCAAATGGAAGCGCCAGGCCCTGAAGACCTATGGTTTCTCCATGGGAGAAGGACTGTATACGGACATGAATGCCATCCGTCGCGATGAAATCACCGATAATATCCACTCCATCTTCGTCGACCAGTGGGACTGGGAGCGTATCATGGCGCCTGGGGACCGGAACGAGGCCTTCCTTCGGGACATCGTGGAGCGCATCTACCTGACCCTTCGGAAAACTGAAGGCTATGTCTGCGCCCATTATCCCCATATCCGGCCGGAACTGCCGGACCGGATCACCTTCGTCACCACCCAGGCCCTGGAGGACCGGTATCCGGACCTTTCTCCGAAAGAGCGGGAATACAAAGCAGCCAGGGAATACGGCGCTGTATTCCTGATGCAGGTCGGCGGCGCCCTGAAGTCCGGCAAGCCCCATGACGGCCGCGCTCCGGACTATGACGACTGGAACCTGAACGGGGATATTCTCCTGTATGATCCGCTGCTGGACATTTCCCTGGAAGTCAGCTCCATGGGCATCCGCGTGGATCCGGATACGCTCCGGAAGCAGCTGAAAATCCGGAGCTGTGAGGAGCGGGCGGAGCTGCCCTTCCAGAAATCCCTGCTGAACGGGGAGCTGCCCCAGACCATCGGCGGCGGCATCGGCCAAAGCCGCATGTGCGTTTATTTCCTCCGCAAAGCCCACGTCGGCGAGGTGCAGGCAAGCCTGTGGCCGGAAGAAGTCGTCAAAGCCTGCCGCAACGCGCACATCCCGCTGCTGTAATCAATTGCTTTCCTGAAAAAACGGCGCTGCCTTCTGACAGCACCGTTTTTTTCATGCTTCGGGTTCCGGAGGAGTCGTCTCCTGAACTGTTTCTTTGTTCTCCGCCGGTTTCCAGCGCTCGCGGAAATACGCCGCAACGGTCCGGATATCCTGCTTCATTCCCTCAAAGATCCGGCCGCGGATTGCGCCGACCAGCACTGCCATCGCCACCGGGCCGCCAATCAGTCCGATCACGCCACCGACCTTCATGCCGACGAACATGCCGATCAGTCCTTGCAGCGGGCTGATGCTCATCACGTTGGACACGATCTTCGGCTCCACCAGGCGGCGCAGGGTCTGCAGCCCCAGGGTCAGGCCCAGAAGCTGCCATCCCACGGCAGTTTCGCCGTTCAGGAAATAGACCACGGACAGCACAAGATAGAGAAAACCGCTGCCGATCATCGGAATCAGTTCCATGATTCCGGCCGCCATGGACAGCACGGCCGCATACGGATAATGAAACAGTGCAAGGTATGGCCAGCTGACCACCAGCACCATCAGCCCGAATACGCCCTGCACCTTCAGGTAGGCCGTCAGGTTCTTCACCGCGCTGTTGGTCAGCTGCGTGGAGGTGGAATCCTGCCTGTGACGCTTGCCGCCCGGCAGATACGCCCGGATTCCTTCATAGTCCTTCGACACAAAATACAGGGCCATGGCCAGGAAGCTGGTATAGATCACCATGTAGGGCGTACTGGCTGCCAGGTTCACCAGCCAGGTCAGCAGTTCCTGGGCCAGAACCGGGCCCAGCTCCGTCACCCGGCCGATCATGTTGTCCATCGCGCTCCGAACCCACTTTTCGGAGTCGGGGGAAATGTTCACGGCGCTTTCCAGAATGCTGTTGGTCAGGTTTCGGATGGCGGCCACCGTGTCTTTGACGATATCTCCGGAATGGTTGACCAGGTCTGTCACCTGGTCGATCGCGAAGTTAAGGAAGAAAATGAGCATTGCAATTCCAACGGCCAGCATCAGAATGACCAGAATCACGCTGGCCACGGTGCGCTTCATCTTCAGCTTTTTCTCACAGAAACGAATCAGCGGCTGCAGCATAGCCGCCAGCGGAATCGACAGAATGAAAGGGCTCAGTTTGTCCCAGATGATCGGCACCAGCCAGAAAGCCAGAAGAATGCCCGCCAGCAGCATGACGCATTTGAACAGAAGCCGCTCTCCCGCTTTTCTTTCCTCACTCATGGCGCCGTCCCTCATTTCGCTTCCCGGTTGTTTTTTTCGTTCACCGTATCGATCTCGCTCCGCCTGAGCTGCGGCGCACAGGCAGGGCATCGGGTCAGGTTTTTGTAAGGCTTTTCCTCCAGTTCGTTGTAAAGGAAGGCAGTCATCGGCTCAAACTTGTCCTTCACCTCGGAGCAGGTCGGCTGGGAATGGTACATCTTGCCGCCGTTTGGATTCCAGTACAGCTCCAGGTTGTCGTTCGGATAATCCAGCACACGGCCGATTTCATCCCAGATGATGACCTTGGTGCAGGGGGTTTTGTGCAGATTTTTCCACAGCCAGGAAATCGAGATTCCCTCCGGCGTGGACCGCCGCTGCACCCGGATGCAGCCGTGGCTGGCCTTCTCCCCCAGATACCGCTCGCAACGCCGGTAATTCCGTTCCTCCGCGCCGGTGGTCTTGTTCGTCTCAAACAGGCACGGCACCTCATGGATCAAAATGCCGGAATTGATCCGCATGCCCATATCGCAAAAGAGCTCGCCGGCCCAGAAGCCGCCGGTCCAGCTGACGATCAGAAATTCCCCCGCCGGGGTTTCGGCAAAGGGCGTATCCGCCCGGGGGAAGCCAGTGGAGCAGAGCAGGGTGGAAAGCAGTTTTCCCTCCTTAAATACATAAAGGCGCTGCTGCAGCTTGTCGATCACCAGTCCATAGGTCTGGTCGACTTCTTTTTCCTCCAGCAGGGAGGTCTTGACCCATCCCCGGAAGGGCAACGCCCATACCTTGACGGTGGAATCTTCCTCGCAGCTGGAGTACGCTTCAATCTGCGTCCATTCCTCTCCCCGTTCCAGCACATGGACGCACTGGCTGGCACAGGTCACCACGCCGACAAACTCCTCACAAGACGCATCCGGGTCCTTGCGGACCCGGATCTGTTCGCGCTGGGCGCCTTTAAGCACGGTCACGGGCTGGGTCAGCACCTTCCAGATCGCTTCCTCGTCCATTTGCCCCATGGGCAGGTTCCAGAAGCAGGGCAGGTGGTCACAGCTGTGGCCGTTGATTTCATTCGGGGTAAAATATTCGACATCCGTTGCCAGCAGGGTCTCCCCCGCCTCCGGCAGGTCTATCTCTTCAATCAGGTCCGCCTGGGAAAGGTCCTCCGCCAGCGAAGTGCCGAGCAGCAGCACGGCCGCGGCCAGCGCCGCCCAAAGCCTCTTCACCCGGAGGAGCCCCCTTTCATGAAATGCTTATTTCATCGCCTGGGTGCGGGCCCAGCCGGCATCGATGGTTTCCTGATGGCTGGTGGCATAAGGCCCGATTTTCTCCACCTGTTCCTGGGTTCTCGGGAAGTGGATACAGGTATGGCCCGCGAAGTTGTTGTCGGTGATATGCTGGGTACCGTGGGGCGAGGAGTGGGTTGACGCCATGTACACCGCCCCGTTGGAGAACACCACCCATACCGCTTTCGGGTTCCAGGTGTTGCCGCCGAAGACCTTCAGCATTTTCGCCGTATCGTTGGCGGTCAGCGGTTCACAGTCCGCATGGGCACCGACGGAGAAAATGTGCACCTGGTAGGATATGCCGCTGCCGAAGTCGTACACGGTGGCATAGGGATAACTCTTCGCCACGCTTTTCACGGAGGTGTACCAGTTCTCATAGCGCACCTGGGAAGCGGACGGCTTTGCAGTGGAGGTGGTAGCAGATGCCGCCGTTGCGGGTGATGTCGTCGGCGTCGCAGCCTGGCCGTTCTTGGCGACCGCTGTTCCACTGTTCAGCACGCTCAGGGTCTTGGCGCCGGCCACGCCGTCCGCTTTCAGGGCGTTCGCCCGCTGGAAGGCCATCACGGCTTTCGCCGTGTTCGTGCCGTAGATGCCGTCAGCCTTTCCGTTCAGGTAACCCATCTGGATCAGCAGCTGCTGAAGCTTTTTGACTTCCGAACCGGTCGAGCCGCGCCTCATGGTTTCGCCGGGCTTCGCGTCTGTCGCGGCGGCTTTGGCAGAGGTGGCAGAGGTCGATGCCGCTTTCGCGTCGCCTCCGAAGAGCAATTTCTGGGTTGCCTCGCCGGCGGTTCCGTCCGCCGTCAGGCCGTTGTTTTTCTGGAAATCTTTCACGGCCTCCTCGGTCTTGTCGCCATAGGTGCCATCAGCTTTGCCGCTCAGGTATCCCAGCTCAATCAGCCGTTCCTGCAGCTGGGTCACGGACGCGCCGGTGTCCCCTTTCTTCAGCGTTGCCCAGATGCCGGTTCCCTCTTCCCCTGCAGGGGATTCCGTTTCCACCGGCACCGGCGTCGGAGTCGTGCCTTTTTTCAGGGCGTTCTCGCTGAACAGCACTTCATAGGTGCTCTTGCCGGCCACGCCGTCCGGTTCGAGGCCCATGGCCGTCTGGAATTCCTTCAGGGCCTTGACGCTCAGGTTGCCAAACTTGCCGTCCGTCCTGCTCTTGAAATATCCCAGCTCCTTCAGCCGCTTCTGGACCGTCTTGGCGTCTTCGCCCTCGCTACCCTTCTTGACAGATACGGTGGGAATCTTGTAGGTCGGAGCCGGCGTCGGCGTCGGGGTGGCCTTCGGGGCGTCTGCCCGAATGGCCGTATCCGCATAAATCGCCTGCTGGGTTTCGGCGTAGGCCACGCCGTCCTTCTTACTCAGCCCGTTTTTCTTCTGGAAATTCAGCACGGCAACCTTGGTCGCGCCGTCATAGGTTCCGCTGGGCGTTACCACATATCCGAGCTCCGCCAGCCGTTCCTGCAGTTTTTTTACGTTTGCCCCGGTGTTGCCCAGCTTCATCGTCTGCCATTTGACCGGGCTCAGGGTTTTGATCTTCGTCGCTGTTCCCTTGGCGTTTTTCGGTTTGCCGGAGTAGAGGAAAGCCTGGAGGTTGGCGTCCACGATCCCGGTTTCCGGATAGTTGTTCTTTTTCTGGAAGGCGATGACCGCCTTCTCCGTGCCGGCACCGAACTTGCCGTCTGCCGTGCCGTTCAGGAAGCCCAGCTCAATCAGCGCATTCTGCAGGGCTTCCACATGCTCGCCGCTGGAACCCTTCTGCAGCACCTGGTAGGATGCCGCGTCCTCTTCCGGGCTGAGGGTGGGCACCGGGGTCGGCGTCGGGGTTACCTTGGTCTTCACCACTTTTTTCACAGTGATATAATCGGTTTTGACGTAGCCCTTCGTGCCCTTGTATTCCACGCCGGCCCAGCTTCCGCTGACGGATGTCACGGTAATCTCCGTGCCCCGCGGGATGGTCTTCAGCAGCTCGCTGCGCACGGATTTGTTCTGCCGCAGGTTCACCTTCGCCGTAGTCACGGTCTGGTAAGGATAGCCGCTGACCGTTTCAACCTGGTCCGGCGCCGGCGTCACAATCACGGACTTGTCCGTGTTGATATACTGCTTCTGGACATACCCGTCCCGCCCCCTGGCCTTGACGTGGTACCAGCTGCCGGTCATTCCCAGCACCTGCACCTCCTCACCCTGATCCAGGGTCTCCAGCACCACGGCGTTCGCGTTCGCGGAACGGCGCATCCGCACCGAATCCGTCGTCTTCGTGGTAAAGGGATAGCTCAGCGCCGCCAGTGCCACGGAGCACGCCAGTGTAAGAGCCGCGGCTATGATGATCATGCGGCGGAAACGGATTTTCCACATACTCTTTCCCTCCGGCTGCGGTTTCCGCCCAAATGGGTAGAAAAAACCCGTCAGCATATTGTTACACAGCGTCATTGTACAATGTTTGTCGCAATATGTCAACGGGATTTTCATTATTTTGTAATATTTTTTTCACACATTTTCCATCGGTCGGGTACATCCGGACAGCCCATCCGGACCCGGGCGGCCCGCAGCTCCACATAGCAGCCGCAGGCTCCGCAGGTCCCCCGGTTCAGCTTTTCGCATTCCTTGCAGGCCCCCAGCCTGCGCTGCCGCTCCCTTTCCGGCGCCCGTTCCCCTTCCGGCAGTCCCGCAATCCGTTCCCGGATGGCTGCCGCCAGCGCTGCCTCGTCCGGAATCTCGGCCAGCAGGCAGCGGATGCAGGGTTTTCCGGTCACAGGGTGATCTCCGCCACGGAGCAGGGCGGCAGGGTTGTCGCCACCCTTCCGTCTTTTATGGTGAAACCCGTATACTCCCGGATAGCAATCGGCGCGTTCTCAAAGTCGTTGTACGCATCCATTTTCCCGGAAAGAATCCTCCCCTTCGCTCCGGCAATCGCTTCGTCCCGCAGAGCGATTTCGACTTCCTGTTCCCTGTCCGGGTCCAGGTTGCTCAGCGTCAGGGTAATTGTGCCGTCCTTTTCACTGGCGCTGGCCGTTACGGAGGACACAGCATATTTTTCATTGCCGGTTTTCTCTGCTTCAATGTAGCAATCCAACTGGCGGGCATCCATGTGTGCCTTGTACAGGTCGAATACGTGATAGGTCGGGGTCAGCACCATCCGGTCGCCCTCAGTCAGGATGATAGCCTGCAGCACGTTGACCGTCTGGGCAATGTTTGCCATGAACACCCGGTCGCAGCAGCGGTTGAACAGGTCGAAGTGGATCGCTGCCACCATCGCGTCCCGCATGGTGTTCTGCTGATAAAGGAAGCCCGGGTTCGTGCCCGGTTCCACCTCAAACCAGTTGCCCCATTCGTCCACAATCAGGCCGATCCGCTTTTCCGGATCATACCGGTCCATGATGGCCGCGTGCAGGCGGATCTTCCGTTCCATGTCCGCAGCGATGGCCAGGGTTTCAAAATAGTCGTCCTTCGTGAATTCCGTGGCGCTGTTCTTGTGGCTCCATCCGCCGGGAATCGTATAGCTGTGCAGGCTCAGGCCATCCATGCAGAAGGCCGCATTCTTCATCAGCACTTCCGTCCAGGCGGTATCCGCGTCGCTGGGCCCGCAGGCGATCTTGTAAAGCTTGTTCTCCCCATACTGGCGGCAGAAGCCCTGGTACCGCCGGTAGGTATCCGCGTAATATTCCGGCCGCATGTTGCCGCCGCAGCCCCAGCTTTCGTTGCCGACGCCCCAGAACTTCACGCCCCAGGCATCCTTCCGGCCGTTGGCCCAGCGTTCCTGCACGACGGTGGAATCCCCGTCGCTGTTCAGGTATTCGACCCACTCGCTCATCTCGCGCACCGTACCGCTGCCCACGTTGCCCGTAATATAAGGCTCGCAGCCCACCTGGCGGCAAAGCTCGAGGAATTCATGGGTGCCGAAGGAGTTGTCCTCCACCACGCCGCCCCAGTTCGTGTTCACCATGCGTTTGCGCGCAGACTGGGGACCGATGCCGTCCCGCCAGTGGTACTCGTCCGCAAAACAGCCGCCGGGCCAGCGCAGCACGGGCATGTTCAGGGCCTTCATGGCGGCTACGACATCCTTCCGCATCCCGTTCACGTTCGGAATGGCGCTGTCCTTTCCGACAAAGATGCCGCCGTAAATGCAGCGGCCCAGGTGCTCCGCGAAATGGCCGTAGATATATCGTGAAATGGTGCCTCCCGACCGGGAGCGGTCAATTGCGATTTTCGCCATGGGTGCCTTCTCCTTTCATCCGCCGCAGGGCAGCCAGTGCCGCTGCCTGTTCGGCCTGTTTCTTCGTCCTGCCTTCCCCGGCGGCGAGCGCCTCCCCCAGGGCATACACTGTCGCTTCGAACACCGGCGCGTGGTCCGGTCCCCGGTGGCCGGTAATCTCATAGGTCGGGGCCTCGCCCCCGTCCTTCTGCAGTTCCTCCTGCAGTTGCCCCTTGGCGTCCTGCATGGGCCGTGAAACCTCCTCCGGCTTCGGCCAGCAGCGCTCCACCACGCCCCGTGCCGCATCCATGCCGCCGTCGAGATACACGGCCGCCAGCACCGCCTCCATCGCGTCGCAGAGTACGCTGGGCTTCTCCCGGCCGCCGGTCAGCTCCTCGCCCTTGTCCATGATCAGCGATCGGCCGATGCCGAGCCTGGCGGCCACCTGGCTCAGGGCCGCCTCACAAACCAGCAGCGCCCGCAGGTGGGTCAGCTGCCCTTCCCTTTCCTCCGGGTATTCCCGGTAGAGCCGGTCACTCATCAGGTACTGAAGCACCGCGTCGCCCAGGAACTCCAGCCGCTGGTTGTCCTCCCTGCCCATGGAAGGGTGCGTCAAAGCGCGGCGAAGCAGCGCCTCGTCGCGGAAAGTATAGCCCAGGGATTTCATCAGGGCTTTCATGCCGTGCCTCAGCCCTTCGCTTTGGCGATATAGTTCACTACGTCACCTACGGTCTTCAGCTTCATGATCTGGTCGTCCTCCACCGTGATCCCGAACTGGTCTTCCAGGTCCATGATCATGACCATGATGTTGGCGCTGTCGGCCTTCAGGTCTTCAACCAGCCGGGATTCGGGGGTAATGGTGGCCGGGTCAGCCTTCAGCTGGGAAGCAATCAGATTGCGTACGGTTTCAAAATCCATGGGAAAACCTCCTTGTTTCTTCATCATCTATGATAATCCGGCCTCCCGGAATTATCCCTGGTTTTCAGCGATCTTCTTCACGCCTTCCTCGATGATCTTCACCACGTGGCCGTCAATCATCTTGATGCACTGGGCAATCGCGTTGGAGAAAGCATAGTCGTTGCTGGAGCCGTGGGCTTTGACCACTGCGCCCTGGACGCCCAGAAGCGGCGCGCCTCCGACCTCGTCGGGATCGAGAGCCTTCTTGACCCGTGTGAAGGCGGGCTTTGCCAGCAGCCCGGCCACTTTCCCGCGGAAGTCTGCCAGCAGTTCCTTCTTGATAACGCCCAGCAGGGCCTTCGCCAGGCCCTCGGTATATTTCAGAATCAGGTTTCCGCCGAAGCCATCCGTCACGACCACGTCCGCGCCATCGAGCGGTATTTCCCGGGCTTCAACGTTGCCAATGAAGTTGTAGGGCGCCTTTTCCATCAGCGGATAGGTCTCCTTGACCAGGGCATTGCCCTTTTCCGCCTCTGCGCCGATGTTGGCCAGGCCGATCCGGGGATTCTCCAAGCCCCACACACCCTTCATATACGCATCGCCCATGACGCCGAACTGCACCAGGTATTCCGGCTTGCAGTCCACATTGGCGCCGCAGTCGATCAGCAGGAAGCGGCCCTTTCCGTTATTGATCACCGGGGCCAGCGCCGGACGCTCCACGCCGGGAATCCTTCCCAGGCGGAACATGCCTCCGGCCAGGGTCGCGCCGGTGGATCCGGCGGATACAAAGCCGTCTGCCTCTCCGTTGCGCACTTTCAGCATGCCCTGCACGGTCGCGCTGTTCACCTTTTTGCGCACGCCCATCACGGGGCTCTCGTGGTTCGTGATTACCTCCGGCTCCTCCTCCAGGATCAGCCGGTCCGCCACGTCGCTGTAATCTCCCAGATGGGGTTTCACCTCATCCAGCCTTCCGGCCAGGATGATGGACAGCTGAGGATACTGCCGCAGGGCGCGCAACGCGCCCTTCACCGGTGCCTCCGGCGCCAGGTCTCCGCCCATCGCGTCAACGTAAATGATCATAGCTGTTTACCTCATCAATATGCTTTCGCGAAATACATCACCTTGTCGGCAGGTTTCCCGCAGCATACGCAGCGGTCGGAGAAGCGGTGGGCTTCCTGGTCGAAGGGCATGTTGCGGGAGGAGGCGTTGAATTTCTCCTTGATCTCATCCTCACAGGCCCGCTCACCGCACCACATGGCCTTGGCGAACCCAGTGTTGACCGCCTGCTCCAGTTCTTCCATGTTGTTCACTGTCACCGTGCGTTCATCCCGGAAGGCCTTTGCCTGTTCAAACAGGGTCTTCTGGATGTCGTCCAGCAGGCCGCCGAGCTTCTCCTCCAGGCCTTCCAGCGGCAGGGTGAACTTCTCCAGCGTATCCCGGCGGAACACGGTCACGACGCCGTTCTCCAGGTCCCTCGGCCCGATCTCCAGCCGGACCGGCACGCCCTTGAGCTCCCAGTCGTTGAACTTGAAGCCGGGGGACACGGTATCCCGGTCGTCCACCTTCACCCGGTATCCGGCCTTCTTCAGCTTCTGATATAGCTCGCCGCAGGCTTCCAGCACGCCGCCCTTATGGGCCGCGATGGGCAGGATCACCGCCTGGATGGGCGCCACCTTCGGCGGCAGCCGCAGCCCGCGCTCATCCCCATGGGTCATGATCAGCGCGCCGATCAGCCGGGTGCTGGTGCCCCAGCTGGTCTCGTGCACGTATTCCAGCTTGCCTTCCCTGCTCTGGTACTGGATATCGAAGGCCTCGGCGAAATTCGTCCCGAAGTTGTGGCTGGTGCCTGCCTGCAGGGCTTTGCCGTCCTGCATCATGGCTTCCATGGAGTAGGTGGCCCGTGCACCGGCGAATTTTTCCTTGTCGCTCTTGCGGCCCACGTACACCGGCAGCGCCAGCACGTTCTCCGCCACTTCGCGGTAGACCTCGAGCATCTTCAGGGTCTCCTCCTCCGCCTCCTCCGCGGTGGCGTGGATGGTGTGGCCTTCCTGCCAGAGGAATTCACTGGTGCGCAGGAAAGGCCGGGTAGCCTTCTCCCACCGCATCACGGAGCACCACTGGTTGTACATCATCGGCAGGTCCCGCCAGGTCTGTACCCACTTGGAATACATCGCACAGAAAATGGTTTCACTGGTAGGCCGCACTGCCAGGCGCTCCTGCAGTTTCTCCTGCCCTCCCTGGGTTACCCAGGCGACTTCCGGCGCGAAGCCCTCCACGTGCTCCGCCTCCTTCAGCAGCAAACTTTCCGGAATCAGCATCGGAAAATATACGTTCTCCGCGCCGGTTTCCTTGAACCGCGCGTCCATCTCCGCCTGAATCCGTTCCCAGATTGCGTAGCCGTAAGGCCGGATAATCATGCATCCCCGAACCGGCGCGTAGTCGCAGAGTTCGGTCTGCTTGATCACATCCGTGTACCACTGGGAAAAGTCCTCGCTGCGGGGAGTAATGTGGGTGACAAATTCCTGGTTCTGGTTCTTAGCCATGGTCTGCCTCCATAAACATAATCAATCAATAAATCGTAAACTTCCTGCCCTTATCCGGGCCGGGCTGAAACGGGGCAAAGCACCCCAAAGGGTCATTTCTGCGGAAGCGACAGGGAATACATCGTCTCTCCCGAAGCCAGCAGCATCCTGCCGTCCGAGGTAATGCCGAGGAAGGCCGTGACCTCCGTGCCCTCCGGGGCGGGAATTTTATACCCGAAAAACTTCTGGCTGTTCATATCCGCCCGGTAGATGTAGTCCTTTGCCACCGCATAGATATTGCCCCGATACATACCCGCACCGACGCAGGTGGTCGGCAGGGTATACCGCTTGTCGTTCATTCCCTCGAGCACCCGCAGCTCTGAAATAATCTGGGTGCTGGAGGTCTGGCTGGTTGGGGCCAGCAGCATCCGCGCGCTGCCCCGGTCCGGCACTTCTGCGTCGATCAGTTTCCAGCCGTATACCAGCATGGTCGCATTGGTATCCTGCACGCACTTGTAGTCGTAGGTGTACACCTGCCGCGTGGAGAATACCCGGAGCTTGCCGTTCTCGTAAATCACTTTATAGGTCAGGGCCTCGCCCAGGTTTACCTCGCCGGTGTTCATCTTGCCGACCTGGAAAGTGTTCATGATCGTGTTCGGCGCGGTGCCGAACACATCCAGCGCCAGCGTCCACAGGTACTGTCCCTGGTCGCCGTAGAATCCGGTGTCCAGAATCATCAGGCTGGAGAAGGCCTCCTGCTCCGCGTCCACCTGGGCGCCTTTCAGGTCCTTGACCACCAGTTTCGGCTCCGTGTCCTCCCCGATGACCACAGCAGCATATCGTTCGCCGACCCTGGCGAACTGCACCGTGCCCTCCATACTCTCGTTGTAGGTCGCATTGCCGTTTTTGTCCACCAGGTAAAGCTGTGTCCCGCTCCACAGGGCCAGATGCGTCGGCCCCACGGCGAAGGACACGCCCGTGCCTGCCGGAAAGCTCCATCGAATCGTGCCTGAACTGGACAGGTGGTGGATCGATGCCCCGTCATAATACAGCACGCCGTCCCGAAAGGGCGTCACGCTCTGGTTCGAGTAGCAGGGCAGCTTGGTCATCGTGATCTCCTTGCCCTTGCCGTAGCTGCCCAGAAAATGGATGCCCAGGGCAACCGCCAGCACCACCACGACCAGGATCACCCAGCTGCGGATCTGCCGCTTCCGGTTCTGTTCCTGGGTCGGCCGTTCCCTGGCGGCGTTCCGGGTTCGGGTCCGGTACAGCTGATCGTTGATATTCTGGTTATCCCTTGCCATTCCCCGGCTCCTTATTCCTCTGCCTGTTCAGGTTTTCAGGTTTTTTCAACAGCATCCGCAACCGGATCCAGCCAGTTCTCGTTGAACAGCTCGATCACCCCGGTATCGCAGGCTTTCGCAATGGCGGGATCGATTGGCAGCCGGGCCAGCACCGGAATGCCGTGCTCCTTCGCCACCTGCTCGCTCACGCCCTCGCCGAAGGGATAAATCTTCTTTCCGCAATCCGGGCAGGCGATATAGCTCATGTTTTCCACGATGCCCAGCACCGGGATATTCATCATTTTCGCCATGTTGACGGCCTTTTCGACCACCATGCCGACCAGCTCCTGGGGACTGGCCACGATGATGATCCCGTTCACCGGCAGGCTCTGGAACACGGTCAGCGGCACGTCCCCGGTTCCCGGAGGCATATCCACATACATCTCGTCCACTTCGCCCCAGACGACATCCGTCCAGAACTGCTTCACGGTGCCGGCAATCAGCGCGCCCCGCCAGATCACGGGATCTGTCTCGTGTTCCAGCAGCAGGTTGATACTCATCAGCTTGACCCCGGTCCGGCTTTCCACCGGCAGAATACCGTCCACCGTGCCCATAGCCCGGCCATGGATTCCGAACATCTTCGGGATGGAGGGCCCGGTGATGTCCGCGTCCAGGACGGCGGCCTTTTTCCCGTTCCGCTGCGCCAGCACGGCCAGCAGGCTGGTCACCAGGGATTTTCCCACGCCGCCCTTGCCGCTGACCACGGCGATCACCTTTTTCACATTGCTTCCCGCGTTCTGCGGCTCCAGCAGGCTCTGGGGCTCCCCGTTCCGGGAAGAGCAGTTTGCCGTGCAGGAAGAACAGTCATGCGTGCATTCAGCCAAAATCCTCACCTCAAAAAAACAGATTCTGTAAACATTTCTATTCCGGGTCCCCGTTTTCCTTCTCTTCCAGGGTAAAGAAAGCAGAAAAGGCTTCCTGGCCCCCCAGCCCGTCGGTGCATACCGCGTGAATCCGATAGGCGCCCGCCGCGCACATCTCGCCCGCGTCGTTCCGTCCGCTCCAGCATACCCAGAGCCCCGCGGCCGCCTCGGTTCCTGCAGCCTTCCCCGGCAGGCAGGCTTCTCCTTCGCCCAGCGTTCGAACCACTTCGCCGTTCTCGCTTTCCACCGTCGCCGACACCATGCACGGCGCCGAAGCAGTGATCAGCACATTCATCTCTTCCCCGTCTTCCGGCCGGAAGGTTTCTGCCGCAGCCTCCGCTCCCAGGGCCGCCTCTTCCTCCCCGGCCATGGCAATCCGGCGGCTGCCCTCCGGCACCGCCGACCCGTCCTGCAGGTTCAGGATCTGCAGCAGGGCAAACCCCGAGCTCTCTCCGTCCACCGTGCTCAGCCGAACGGTCCGCTGTTTTTCTCCGGGGCCCAGCAGGCCGCGGGTGCCTTCCCAGCGCTCCCGGTCCGCCATCTGCACCGCGCCGGAAAAATCCCAGCTGCCGTCTTTCCAGTATACCATCCGGTACCACAGCCGGATCGCCGTGGCCGCCGTGAAGGTAAAGTCCACTTTCGGCCGGGCCGGGTCCGATTCCGCCTCGGAGAAGGCCAGCCCGTTCACCGCCCGGCCCGCTTCCGTTTCCCCGACGGAGAAAAGGGCCTCCCCGTCATCCTCGGGATAGCAGTATGCCCGGCTGTCGCCGCAAAGGGCGCGTACGCCCGCCGTCAGCTCCTTCAGGCTGAAAAAACCGTCTCCGTCCATATCTCCGGTCCCGGCATCTGCGCTTACCAGCGCCTCCAGGGCTGCCAGGAACCAGCTTCCGCCGCTCCCGCCGCTGTTCTCCAGCCACAGGGCGCTCTGCTCCAGCCCCCCGGCGCAGGTCAGCACCCGGATGCCGGATCCCGCAAACACGTTGGTTCCGTTCGGCACCCCCTTGCCAATGAACGCACCGGAGTAGCAGGCATCCAGGATCAGCACCTTCCGCCCGGGAATCCGGTTCAGCATGCCGAACAGGGCTTCCGGCTCCAGTGCTTCCTCCCGTGTGCCGTCACTCAGCAGAATCGCCGCCCGGGAATCCGTCAGCAGGCCGTGGGTGGAGAAGTAGACCAGGGAGAGATCCCCCTCGTCCGCCTCCGCGAAGGTTTCCTGCATCAGCAGTTCCAGGGTTTCCTCGCTGGCCGGTCCGTGCAGCACAGTCCGGCAGTCGTTCAGTCCCGGCATCCGCGCCCACAGCATGGCTTCCATCCGTGCCAGGTTCTGCTCCGCGGCCGGCGTCGTCTCCGGCATGGTTACAAAGCGGTCCGCACCGATCAGCAACGCCCGGGAAATGCCTTCCCCCAGCGCTGAAAACGGCAGAAAGAGGAAAAGAACCAGCAGGAGCACCCGGATTCCTTTCCTCATCTGCCATCCCTCACAAGTCAATTAATATCCGAACAGAATCATCAGCGTCTGGTTCCCGGCTATCCCGTCCGCGGTCAGGTTGTTCGCCCGCTGGAAGGCTTTCACCGCCGCTTCCGTCTTCTCGTCGTATACGCCGTTCACCACGTCCAGGAAGCCCATCTGTTCCAGGCATTCCTGAATTTCAACCACTTCGTTCCCCTTCGCCCCGGGCCGCACGGACTCGTAGGTCGTCTGGGCCGCCGTGGCGCTCCGGGCATCCCCGGAATACATCTTCTTCAGCGTCTCCGTGCCGGCCTTGCCGTCCACGCTCAGCTTGTTCTGGATCTGGAAAGCCCGCACCGCGTCCGAAGTCGTCTGGCCGAAGATGCCGTCAATGCTCCCATCGTAGTATCCAAGTTCGTACAGGGTGTACTGCAAGTTCCGCACCGCGCTGCCCTCGTCCCCCATCTGCAGGGCGGAATAGGAGATCGTGCTTTTTGTGCCGTACAGGGCCCGCTGGGTTGCCGGGCCGGCTTTGCCGTCCACGGCCAGGCCGTTCCGCAGTTGGAAGGCCATCACCGCCGCCTGGGTGCCGGATCCGAAGGACCCGTCCACCGACCCGGTGTAGTATCCCAGGTCCTTCAGCCGCTGCTGCAGCTTCTTCACCTGGTCGCCCTTGTCGCCTTCCGCCAGCGTCGTGTATCCCGTGGAGGAAATGTCCTTCGTGTCCGCGCCGCCCTCGTGGCCGGTGGATGTGCTGATCTTCGCCGCCGTGCCGGAGGCCCGGACCGCCGAGCCGGAATAGAGCTTGCTCAGGGTCGCCGTGCCGGCCTTGCCGTCCGCCGTCAGGTTGTTGTTTTTCTGGAAGGCGATCACCGCCGCTTCCGTCGCCACACCGAAGGATCCGTCCACGGAACCGCTCAGGTATCCCAGATCCTTTAGCTTCTGCTGCAGCCGCCGCACCGCGTCGCCCTTCGATCCGTTTTCCAGCGTCTCCCCGGATCCGGACACCGCTGTCTTTGTCCTGGCCGCGTTCGCGGAATACAGGGCCCGCAGGGTATCCGGTCCGGCGATGCCGTCGGTCCACAGCCCCTTGGTTTTCTCCTGGAATGCGCGCACCGCGGCTTCCGTCGCCGCGTCGAATTCACCGGTCACGCTGCCGCTCAGCCATCCCAGCTCAATCAGCCGCCGCTGCAGAGTGCTCACCTTGTTGCCCCGGCTTCCGATCGTCAGGTAGTAGTCCCGGCTCAGGTTCGGCGTCGCCGTGGGCCGGGGAGTCGCGGTCGCCTTGGAGGCGGCTTTCGGCGTCGCGGTGGCGTTGGCCTGCTTCGCGGAGACGGCGCTCTTGGAGTTCAGCTTCTCCAGCGTCTTCGCGCCGGCCTTGCCGTCCACGCTCAGCCCGTTTGCCTTCTGGAAGGCGCGCACCGCCCGCTCCGTGGCCGGGCCGTAGTCCCCGTCCGCGGATCCGGAATAATATCCGAGTTCCTTCAGCCGCTTCTGCAGGGCCCGCACCTCGTCGCTGCCCTTGAATCCCTGCTGCAGGCTGCGCGGAGTCGGCGTCGGGGTAATGGCCACCGGCGTCTTTGACGGCCCCGCCGTCACCACTGCGATGGTTTCCTGCCCGCCCGAGGTCGGTGTAGGTGTAATCACCTGGAAAGTTCCGCTGGAGGGAACCGGTGTCGCCGTCCCTCCGCCGGCATCCGTGTTCTGTACGGTGCCCCAGTCGTTCCATCCCGCCGTGCCGCCCTGCGGGGTCGGTGTAGGAGTCGGTCCCTGCTGGCCGCTGCCGTTGTCCGGCGCCGTCGTGGCGCCGAAAACACTCTGTGTTTCAATCACGACCGTGTCCGGCGTCACCTGTATCGTCGGCGTCGGCGCCAGCGTGTTGAAAGGCAGGTTGTTTGCCGTCTCCTCCCCGCCCCCGGTACTGACGTCATCCGGCGCAATGTAGCAGCCGGTCAGCACAAAGCACAGGCATACTGCCGCGCACAGCAGCAATATTTTCCCGCGTCTCTTCACGTTTCATCCCTCCTCGGCTTAGTCTGTTGAGGGCTTCATCCTGATGAATGACCGGTAATGGTCATCGGTATAATATACAAGCCCGTCTGAAGAATAGACGATTCTCTCGGGCCCCCGGTTCCCGGAAACGTAGTTGCAGTCCGCCTCGAAGTACTTTCGTCCCTTTTGTGCCGGCAGGAGCCCCTGGTAGTTTCCGTATCGGTCTCCCCCGATGGACATGCCGGGCGCGGCATCCGATACATGTTTGTACACGGTCTGCCATCCCAGTTCCCGGGCTTCGACCTTGGTAATGAAGTTCGGCGGCAGCTCCCCGTAGGCGAACAAGTAGTCCGCGATCCCCTGCGGGGTAATAATCGGGCCCTCCTCCGCCTCCGCTTCCGAAGCCGGGGATGCAGCCGGCTGCACTGTGGCCGTCACAGCCGGCTGCGGTGTCGGCGTGGCGTTTTTCTTCTTTTTTCTGGATTTCGCGGCAGCGCCGCCGACGGCGCACAGCACCATGGCCACTGCCAGTAAAAAAGCCAGAATCCTGACGTGTTTCTTCACCGCTGTCCGCCCTTTCCGTTGGTTCTTCGTCACTTATGGTATCTCTCTCCGGCCAGGATTTTTTCCGTCCGGTACAGCTGCTCCAGCAGCATCACCCGCGCCAGCTGGTGCGGAAATGTCATCCGGCTCATGCTCATCTCCTCGTCCGCCCGGGCCAGGATATTCTTCCCCAGGCCGAGGCTTCCCCCGATCACGAACACCAGCCGGCTTACCCCGGCGTTTCTGAGTTCCGCGATATGCCGGCTCAGCTCGAGGGAGTCCCGCGCCTTTCCCCCGATCGTCATGGCAATCACATAGTCCCCGGGTTTCAGCTTCGAAAGCAGGGCTTCCCCTTCCTTCTCGCGGATCTTTTCCTCCGCCGCCTCCCCGGCGCCGGCAGGCTCCGGCAGGTCCGGAATCTCGACTTCCTCCGCCTTCCCGAACCGGCCCAGCCGTTTCAAGTATTCGTCCGCCATCTGCCGGTATGGCTTTTCCCGCAGCTTGCCGACAGCCAGCACCGTCAGGCTCATGCCCGGTCCACCCGGGGCAGGCTGTCCCGCTCCACCAGGGTCCAGGCCATGTTGACGCTGCGTTCCCTTTCGCCCCCGATCATCCGCAGCAGCTTTTCCGCCACCAGGGATCCGAAAGCCTCCTTCGGATGCCCCAGCGTGGTCAGCCCGGGGCGAACCATCTCCGCCACGGAGGCGTTGTCGAATCCGATGAATCCCAGCTGCTCCGGCAGCTTCATGCCGTATTCCTGCAGCCGTGCCATCAGGCTGGCCGCAAATACGTCGTTGTAGCATACCACGCAGTCCGCTCCGCCGGCCAGCAGCCGCTCCGTGAACTTCTTTCCAGCCGGCGTGTCCAGCAGGGTGAACCGCTCCTCCGTGCCGAAGCACAGCAGGTTCTCCTCCGGAGGTATCACGCCCCGGCTCTTCAGCTCCTCCAGAAACCCGTCCGCCCGCTCCCGGCCCTGCAGGTCATCCGTCTTGAACATGCCCGCCGGGCGGCAATATCCGCGGTTCATTACCTCTCGGGCCGCGATCCGGCCGCCGCCGTAGTCATCCATCACCACATGGGGAATATGCGCCATCTGCGAATAATATCCGTTCATGAAAAGCACAGGAATATTCCGTTCCGCCAGGCGGCGGTACAGGTCCTCGTTCGGGGTTTCCCGCGCTGTCCGAACACCTTCGACAATCAGGCCGTCGACCCGCCCGTCCAGCATCCTCGCCAGCACATCCCGCTCGATGTCGCTGTCGTTGTATGTGGCGCTCAGGCTCATCACGGCCCCGTCCCGGTTCAGCACCGCCTCGATGCCGCCGACGATGGAGGGAAAAATATAGTCCGTGATGTACGTGGTCACCACGCCGACATGAATTGTTCCCTGGCGGCGCCGGGGCCCGTGCCGGACGTAGGTGCCGCTTCCGCGGCGCCGGTCCACCAGCCCGTCGTCCTCCAGCAGGGCAATCGCCTGCCGGATCGTCTGGCGTGATACCTTAAACCGGTAGCGCAGTTCCTCCTCCGTCATCAGCGTCTGCCCGTCCCGGAAGACGCCTTCCGCGATCTCCCGCCGCAGGGTATCCGCCACCTGCAGGTATTTCGGCTGCTCCGCCATCGAACCACTTCCCTTCCCGGAACTTGTTAGCATTATATCAGACAACTTCCATATTTTTCAATACAGCTTCTGAAAAAAGTACGAACAAATCCCGGATCTTTGACTTTCGTTTGATTTCCGGTATAATGAAACTTGGAAAACCGTCCATCCGTTCTGGGCCATGTCCGGAGCGGCATCCCGGCGGAACCTGGGGAAAGGAGTTGGTTCCTGTTGCACGTATACTGCCTGTTCTGCCGCACCCAGCGCTGTAAAACCATCGCGAACCTGCTGGAAATCCGCGGCATGAAGCGGGCCTTTTCTCCCCAGATCCTGCGGAAGCACCGCAAGCAGGGCCAGAACCTGGACCGCACCTTTGACCTCCTGCCCGGCTATGTCTTTTTTTTCAATGATGAGCCGATTGAGTCCTATCAGCTGTTTGAGAAAGCGGTTGACGGCATTATCCGCCGTATCGGCCGGGCGGACGAAGACTATGAGCTCCAGGGCCCGGACCGGGAATTTGCCCTCCACCTGTATGAGAAAAACGGCATGGTCGGCGTCATGAAAGTCCTGAAAATCGGCGACACCGTCACCCTGGAGGATCCCCTCTTCGCCGGCTGCGAAGGGAAAATCACCAAGATCGACTTCCGCAAGGAGCGCGCCCGGGTCGATTTCGTCTTTAATAACACCGCCTGCTACACCTGGATCGCCTGCGAAGCCGTCCGGGAGGAAACCAAACCCGACCTGTCCCAGCCATCCGAAAAAACAGAGGAGTAAAAAGAAGTGCCAGCACTGTCTGCCTATAAATCCGACCTCGATTACAGCTATGCCCCGGGCATTTTCCCTTCCATGGAGTGCCTGGAGAACCGCCCGGAGAAGGCCCGTCGCCTCCTGGTCCATTCCGATGTCCATAACGGCCCCCAGGCCGGCATGGAGCGCCTGATGGGCCTGGCTTCCGACCTCGGCGTCCGCATTGAGGACGCGGACCGGGCCCTCGCCCGCATCAGCGGCAAGGAAAACTGCTACGCCGCCGCAGTGTTTGAAAAGTTCCAGGATACGCTCTATCCGGGCCGTCCCCATGTGCTCCTGCACAACCCCGGGGACACCGGTAATATCGGTACCATTCTCCGCACGGCCCTGGGCTTCGGCATTGAGGATGTCGCCCTCGTCCGCCCCTGTGCAGACCTGTTTGATCCGAAAACCGTCCGGGCCAGCATGGGCAGCCTCTTCCGTCTCCGGGTCCATGTCTTCGACAGCTTCACGGATTACCGTAAAGCCTATGCTACCCGTCCGCTCTATCCCTTCATGCTGGATGCCTCCGTCCCGATGGAAGCAGCCCTGAAGCGGAAACTGTCCCCGGAGTTTACCCTGATC
>JAFRBK010000037.1 GCA_017404985.1 Clostridia bacterium
CCTTGTTTCGATAGAGAAATCGGTATGGATACCGGTTTCAGAAATAAATGTCAACGAGATTTCAGATTTCAAGGTTCGATGCTAATGGAATCGGGAATCTCAGAGCGTCTGTTGGATACCCCTTCTGACGCTCACATCATATCATTAGCTACAGGCATTAACATAAGACAAATTCCGTAATGCTTCTCATATACTATTTCGGAATAGCAACACTAACCTCAGACCAACTATACTTTGTGTATTTTAATGCCTCAACTTTATACTTTTTTCTACTTCCCTTTTCGATATTTTTTAATACCCATTTGCATTCCTTGGTTGTTCCTATTAACACGTAATCGCCCTGAACATTTATTGTAATACTACGTGTTTTTATTCCGGTTTCATATTCATACACTTTATATTCAATTGCGCCAGGTATTTTCATCCATGTTAGAGTAACTGTATCATTGTTTATCTTCGCCTTAATTTGGGGTGTATCTATCCTAACCGGTTTATTAAGAATGACTTCATATTCTTCACGCGTTACAACTCCATCCACTTTCAATCCATAATCTTTTTCAGATTTCTTGATAGCATTAAGATAATTATTCTTGTATTCACTATGATCCTCAGGTAGATTCTTGAGATAATCTAAGTCAGCCAGCTTTTCCAAAAGATACTTAACCATTTCATCTTTACAACCCACATAAATCAGGTCCTTAATGGTAATATATTCATCTAATGAAATCCTGCCATCTGCTGTCAGGCTAAAGTACTCCTCCATTTTCTGAACAGCCTGTTCATACTCCTCTTTATAGCTCTTGGCATTTTGCGGAATATTTTTACCCAGATTCAATGCTTTCACAGCACCTAGAACAAAAGCAGGTATATCCCCATCATCTCCGACCTGCATTATGAACACATTTTGATCATAACCGCGAGGAATCATTTTGTTGTGTAGCAGAGAACTTGCTTCATCATAATTCTGTTCGCTAATCAAGGTTTCAAGATATTGCTTTGCAACTTCGAGCAGTTGATTAGAGGCATCGGAATAATCATCTGCCATCTCAAAATTACTGATAGCTTGAACCATTTTCCCGTTTGTGCGATTCACAATACCCATCGAATATGCAATTTCTTTTTTCAATTCCTTTGCTTCTTCATAATTGAGATATTTCATCAATTCAGATTGCAACTGAAGAAAGCTGCCAATATATATCCCCTTCTTCTTTTGTTTTATGAATTCTTCTCTAATCAGACCTATTGCAGATTTATCCGCATATTCATCCGCATCAAGGTAACCAGATAGCTTCAAAAATTCATCTTTCGCTTCCTGGTATGATCCTTCGTTATATAATAACATAGCAGCCGCATAAGCCTTTTCTTTATCTGCTTCCTCTATCTGTACAATCAGTTCTGCCGAGTCTTTATACCCGTTTGATTTGGTAAGATAATCGATGGCTTCCTGTGACTGACCATTCTGCATGGCGGCTTTTCCCAATGCGTAATAGCACTGGGAAATAGAATCCTTTGCTCCTGGATAATTTTTCGCTTTTTCCAACAGGTCAATTGCTTCCGAGTATTCTCCCGCTTCGACTTTTTCCAGGCCAGCTGTATAAAACGCACCATAGTATCGATCATTTTCAGTCTGAATCTGTTTCTTCGCATCTTCATACTCTCCGGCTTTCGTAAAGCAATCCAGGATCTGACTGTGATCTCCATGGTTGGCCGCAAGGTATTTGCCTTTTTCATAATAGGCTGCGGGCAAATAATCGCTGGCAGCAACATGCGTTCCTTTTGCAGTCGAGTACGAGCCACTGTTGAACTGGCCCAGATCCTGAAGAATGGCGATTGCTTCATCAAAAGCATGATTGGAAACTGAAAGCATTGCCTGGTTAAACTGGCCAACGAGTTCTTCGGCTTTCTTTCCGCAGCTTCCACAGAATTTCCCGCTGTTCTGCCTTCCGCAGACGCAATTCCAGCTGTGTTTCTCTGTTCCGCACTCCTGGCAGAAACGATCAGCGTTTTCTTTTCCGCAGCTAGGACAAATCCACGTTTCAGTACCCAGATTGCTGACATTTCCGGAATCGCCAGACGCTTTATTATCCTCAGCTGCTGAGTCATGACGGTATACATCCGTGAAATCCATCTTTGCTGTGGTTTTTTGTTCTCCAAAGGAGTATCTTGTTCCATCCCAAGCGTTATACATAGCCTGAGGAACGGCGATGTTGATAGCAAAATTGATGTTCTGCGCTCCGGTACTCTGGCCTGCATCATCGACAGCTTTATAACCGGAAGCAGTTACACCGATCACCTTCCCATCATCATTAAACAGCGCTCCGCCGCTGCTGCCAGGGGAAATGGCTGCGTCAATCTGAATCTCTGGGATTCCATTAGAATAATAAGTATTGCTGATGATTCCTCTTGAAACAGTATTCTTTGTTTCCTTTGGACTCCCGATGGCAATGATCGAAGCGCCTCTTTTTAGCTGGTCATCCGGATAGAGCTCCAGTGGTGTTAAATCGGTTGGTTCATTAAACTCGAGAATTGCAATATCACTTTCTTTATCAGCACAAAGCACATAGCCAAATGCATATGCGTAATCTTTATCGTCCAATGCCAGGACCATTTTCGCATCTTCAATAACGTGATAATTCGTAATCAACGTTGATCTGTTAAAAGCAACAAAACCACTGCCGGTAGCATAATAATCCCCTACATCATCATCAAGGCTTTCATAAACAAACAGTTTCAGGACAGATCTGGTCGCTTTCTCAATCTGATCGCTGTTCTGGGTAAAACCATCCGCCACTGCACAGGACAACAGCAAAGCAAATATCAGAATATATATCAGCACTCTTGCTGCTCTTCTCATTCCGGGTAACCTCCACTAATGAAATATACAATTCATTCCTGTTTTAACAATTATATACCAAAAAAGGCGAATTGAAAAGAATGGGGATTTTTACATTTTTCTTTACAGGAGTGAATTTGTGGATTGCGGTATTGTATCCTTGCGCAATCAAGCAGAATCAAAGGACGGAATAAATATAGATGGACCGTTTCCGTGTATTTCACAGTTTACCCCAATTCAATTCTCCACGGGATTGATTCGGCCGCTCCGGGCCGGGTTACCGACAGCGCTGAGGCGCGGCTGGCTTTCTCCATGCACATCCGCAGCGGCTTCCCTGCCGTCAGGCCGGCGATAAAATATCCCGTATATGTATCGCCCGCCGCGGTCGTATCTACCGCTTTCACGGGAACGGCATCCACGCGGCAGGTTTCCACGGCGTCTCCGTTCACCCGGTACGCGGCGCTTCCGCGGCTTCCCAGGGTAAACAGCAGCGAAAGAGCCGGATACCGTTCATGCAGCACTGCCCACACTTTTTCCGGTTCCCGTTCACCGGATATCTGTTCGGCTTCGATCTCATTGACCAGGATCCAGTCCAACTGGGAATAATCGATTTCTCTCAGTTTTCCGTCAAAGGGCGACGGATTCAGGACGATATGCATGCCCAGCGTCGAAGCAAGCTCCGTGATCAGCGGAAGGCCATTGATCTCATTCTGCAGGAGCAGCCAGTCTCCCCTGCCGAACCTGCTGAGAACCCGGCGGATATGCTCCTCCGGCACGCACCGGTTGGATCCGCCGTACAGCAGGATACAGTTCTCGCCTGCCCGATTCACCTGGATCACCGCATGCCCCTGGGCTTCGGGGACGGGCAGCAGAAATTCCGTATCCACGCCATTCTCTTCCAGGATGCTTTTCAACATGTCCCCGCCGGCTCCCAGGCAGCCGGCATGGCTCACCGGTGCGCCTGCACGCGCCAGCGCAACGGACTGGTTCAGCCCTTTTCCGCCGGCCTTCACGGCACGGGAAGCCGCCGCCAGGGTCTCCCCCGGCCGGGCAAAATGCTCCACGCTGTATACATAATCCAGGTTCAGGGAACCGAAATTGAGGATCCGCATTTCTCCGTTCTCCCTTCACAGGCTCAAAACAGGTCTTTCATTATCCTCCCTGTTTCAGGCATGGCTGTTCCATCTCCTAAGCTGCTGCCATCATACCATAGAAAAAACGCATCCGTCAAAGACAGACAAAACGTATCTGTCAAGATCAGTGGACATTCCTGCCATTGCATGGTACAATTCTTACATGATGATGAACCGGAACAGAATACACGGAAAGAGGATGCTTATTCATGCAGACAAACAACAACGGGATGTTCCGCAATGAAGACCCGACTCAGCGGAACCGCATGTTTATCCTGGCCCGGCAAGCCGTTTCAAACAGTGAATACTCCGAAGCCAGGCGGTATTATGATCTGCTGCTTGCGGAAGAACCGAACAACTGGGAAGCCTATTATTTTGACACCCTCTGCTGGGCGCTGGAAAACAGCGATCCCGAGGAGGAGGAGAACTGCGCCGTACTGCTGAACCGCGCCATTCCGGAAACAATCCAGCTGATTGTCCAATACGAAAAACCGCAGAATCAGATAAACGCATTTGACACCATTCTTCATACGATCAACACGTATATCCGCTACAAAACGGCCAGCATCGAAAACTACTATCAGGAGAACCGAAGATACCTGGGATTGCTGCCGGGATGGTTATTCCGCAAAACCGAAGCCTACGGTTCCATCTATGAAACCTACAGGAACTCGGTACCCTTCCGTTTTCCGAATGCCGACAACATTTTATCGCTCGTCAATGACTACTACCAGCGCTATGCTGACTCCCATATGCGCATCATGCCATCCAGGCAGCGGCGATACATCATCCGGTATATCCGGTATTAGCTACCCTTGCTGGCCACACCAAACCGGTTGCATTCCTGAAAGAAGGAAGAAATAAAATGACAGATTCCACCGGCAGGGTTCGTTTTTCCTTCGGAAACGCGGAGCTGGAAAAAGCGTTTCATCTGGCGCTTGAAACGCTTTCATTCAACACGCATCCGATCCGGTCCGGCCTCCTTCGGGAAAGCCGCCCCTGCCTGATGGCCGGGGCGGAATATCCCTCGCCCTGGACCCGGGACGCCGCCATCAACATCTGGTTTGCCGGGGCGGTGATGGATATAGAGACCGTACACAACACGCTTCTCTGTGTCCTGGATGAGGGGGACGAAGGGCCGGTTGTGGGCGGACAGTACTGGGACCGGATTATTTGGGCCCTCGGCGCCGAACGGGTGTGGGACCTGACCAGGGATCCGGACTTCCTCCGGTTTTCCTACGGCGTATTATGCCGGACGGCGAACGCCTGCCTGCGGGAGGAATACGATCCCGCGGACGGGCTTTTCCGCGGGCCGGCGGTCTACGGAGACGGGGTGTCCGCCTATCCGGAAAAATACAGGAACCCTTCCCTGTCCTCCTCCATTCTGCGGTGGCCGGAGGAGCATCCGGACCAACGCGTTCCCATCGGAGCAGGCATTCCGATGAAGGCGCTGTCCACCAACTGTATCTATGAGCACGCGTTTCGCGTGCTTGCACGGTTTGCCGAAGCGCTGGAAGAGGACGCGAAACCATGGGTTCGCCGCGCGGACGCGCTGAAAAACGCCATCAACATGAGATTTTGGAATCCGGAAACAAACACATATGATTACCTGGCAGGCGAATGCAGCGCCCAGGAAAGCCTGGGGCTTGCATTTGCGATTCTTTTTGATATCGCTGACAGCGCGCAGACCGGGTCCATTCTGGAACACGCCTATGTTTCGGAGCAAGGCGTCCCCTGCGTGTGGCCGGCTTTTCCGCCCTACTGCCGCAGCGGTTTCGGGCGCCACAGCGGCACGGTATGGCCGCATATCCAGGGATTCTGGGCGCTTGCCGCCCTGAAAGCCGGGAGAGAGGACCTGTTTGCCCATGAGCTGTCCACTCTGGCCCGGCACACCGTACGGGACGGGCATTTCGCCGAAATCTATCACCCGGTGGACGGGCGGATTTACGGCGGAATCCAGGACGGCGGCGGAGAATACCTGGAATGGCATTCCTGCGAAAAACAGACCTGGAGCGCATCCGCGCTGATCGCCATGATTCTGTATGGGCTATTCGGGCCGGAAGCAGAAAAGAAGGAATTGAAGGAGCAAGCATATGACCAATGAGATTACAGAGCAGCTGGGGCATCTGATCGATGCCCTGGAAGCGGATCTGTACCATGCTCTGGGGGATATTCCCGTGGAGGGATTCCTGGCTTCCGGGCCGCTGACCCTGCAGGAAGCGGAAACGCATGAACGCAGTCCCTGGCCGGCCGGAACCGCCTGGGGACATCCGTGGGAATACGCGTGGATGTTCGGCAGTTTCACCGTGCCTGAAGAAGCCCGGGGCGAACGGATCGTGATGGACCTGAATCCCGGCGGCGAATCCGTCCTGTTTGTGAACGGGAAAGTCTTCGGCGCCCGGCGAGCAGACCGGATGCCCTGGAGGCACCAGTACATCTCCGACCAGACCGTCTGCCGCAGGGCGGAAGGCGGAGAACGATTCTCCATCGCCATGGAGGCATACGGCGGCACGCCTCTGCCGGACCATCCGAGCCGGCCCGTTTTCCCGGAAGACGGCGTCACCTTCACCCGTACCGGTCCCGCGGTTGCCGGACAGAGCACTTTCGGCTGGTGGAACGAGGAAGCCTACCAGCTGTGGCTGGACCTGACTGTTCTGCGGGACGTACACGACTGCCTGGGCCCGCACGACAGTTTCCGCGAAGCGCTGGCAGCCGGGTTTGCCCGCCTCCTTGACAGCCTTGATCCAGAACTTTCCCTTCCGGAGCGCCGGCAGGCGTATATTGCCGCACGCCGGCTGATTGCTCCGCTGGTGAATGCACACAACGGCACTTTTGCCGCGTCCATGGGCATTGTCGCCAATTCCCATCTGGACCTTGCCTGGCTCTGGCCCATGGAGGAAACGCGCCGGAAAACCGCCCGCACCTTCGGCGCCGTGCTCCGCCTGCTGGAGGAATACCCGGAGGCGCTGTTTCTCCAAAGCCAGTGCGCGGAATATGAGCTATGCCGGAAACACTACCCGGAGCTCTTTGAACGGGTAAAAGCCGCGATCTCGGAAGGCCGCTGGATCGCTGACGGCGGGATGTGGGTCGAGCCGGATACGAACCTGGCGGGAGGAGAGGCGCTGGTTCGCCAGTTCCTGTACGGGAGGCGCTATTTCCGGGAGGTGCTCGGCGTGGAAAGCCGCGTAGCCTGGCTACCGGACACTTTCGGCTACAGCGCCGCGCTGCCGCAGATTATCAAAGGATTCGGCATGACCGGGCTGACCACGCAAAAGATCTTCTGGTCCTACAACGATTCGGAGCCGTTCCCGCACCATGCGTTTCTCTGGCGGGGGCTGGACGGAACCGTCATTCCCAGTTTCCTGCACATGTTCTACGAAACCCAGGTGGATGTGAAGACCGTGCACACCCGCTGGAACAGCCGTCTCGAGCAGGACGGCACCTGTGATTTCTACCTGCCTTTCGGACAGGGAGACGGAGGCGGCGGGCCAAGCCGCACCGACATGGAGCAGGTTCGCCGCCAGCGCGACCTGCAGGGATCGCCGAAGCTCTACTGGATGGGGCCGGAGGATTACCTGAAAAAACGGAACAACGGTTCCCTTCCCGTCTACCGGGGCGAGCTGTATGTGCCCTGCCACCGCGGAACATATACTACCCAGGCCCTGATCAAAAAGGGAAACCGCCGCGCGGAACACGTCCTGCGCACATGGGAAATGCTGGCCGCGATGGCTGCCTTTTCCGGACGGGCGGAGTATCCCGCCGGACTGATCGAGGAAAACTGGAAGCTGCTCCTGACCAATCAGTTCCACGACATTCTGCCGGGTTCATCGATCACCCGGGTTTACGAAGAAGCGCGGGCGGATATCGCCCGGATCCGCGACACAGCCGTACACGGCGCCCGTGAGGCCCTGCTCGCTTTCTGCCAAAGCGGCGAGGGCATGACCGTCTTCAACCCTTCTTCGCACCGGATTACCCGCGTGATCCGTGCGGACAGCCGGTTCTCCGGCGGCGCGGTCACACAGGACGGCGTACGCTTCCAGGCGGCTGCCTGGAAGGATGAGGCGCTGGTGCTCGCCTGCCTCGAACCGATGTCCGCGCTGACGATGTACCCGGCCGAGGTACCGGTGCACAGCACCGTTACCGCCAGCCGGCAAGGCGGCAGCTATATCCTGCAAAATTCCTGCCTGCGCGCGGAAATCACGAACAAGGGCGAACTGGTATCCATGGTCACCCTGCACGACGGCCGCGAGAGGGTCCGCACCGCCTCGAACGTTTTTCATCTGTATCGCGACCTTCCCCGGCGTTTTGACGCCTGGGACCTGGACAGCCAGACGGAACGGCGGGAAGTGCCCCTCAATGCGCAATACGAAACGGAAATCACATGCCAGAACGGGCTCTTTGCCGAACTGACGATAACAGCGCGTTTTTCCGCTTCCACCATGACACAGCAGATCCGGCTGACCGCGGAAGAGCCGCAGCTGGAATTCATCACCCAGATGAACTGGCAGGAGCGCCACCGCCTGCTGAAGGTTTCCTTTGATACCGGCATTGATTCAGACAACGCAGACCACCAGATCCAGTTCGGTTTCATTTCCCGCCCCGCGCACCGTTCCCGGAAGTACGACGCGGACCGGTTCGAAGTCTGTGCACACGGCTGGACGGCGCTGCGCGACGCAACCCATGGCGCGGCGCTGCTGAACGACTGCAAATACGGCGTATCCGCCAACGACGGCGTCATCAGCCTGAGCCTGCTGCGCTCCCCGACCTATCCGGATGCCGCGGCGGACCGGGGATGGCATCGTTTCATCTACGCCTACCGCGCATGGGACGGCCCGCTGGAAACCAGCGGCGTCACCGAAGCTGCCGAAGTCTTGAACGACCCGCTGATCACCGTGCCCGGCTCGTCCGATCCGCTGCGCCTTCTGACCTGCAGCGATTCCTGCATTACCGTCGAGAGCGTGAAGCTTTCAGAGGACGGAACCGGGGACCTCGTCATCCGCATGTATGAAAGCATGGGCGGTTCACGCACGGCAGTGATCCACCCTTTCCTGCCGTTCAGCACAGCGCGCCTTTGCTCGCTGGCGGAGGAACCCGAAAAGGACCTGCCCGTTACGGACGGAACGGTCACCGTTTCATTCCGTCCGTTTGAAATGATTACCCTGCGCCTGACCGACAACGCAAAAGGAGGCTGAACATGCTTTATCCGAGATCAAACGACCCGACGCCGAATCCGGAGCTTTTCCGCAATCCCGGTTCCGAATACCGCTGCACCCCTTTCTGGGCCTGGAACTGTGACCTGGACGAAGGCCTGCTCCTGCGCGAAATCGGCTACATGAAACAGATGGGGATGGGCGGGTTTCATATGCATACCCGAAGCGGCATGTCCGTTCCCTATCTGTCCGACGCGTTTATGGCGCGGATCCGCGCCTGCGTGGAAGAAGCCCGGAAAGAGGGCATGCTTGCCTGGCTGTATGACGAAGACCGCTGGCCGTCCGGATTCGCCGGAGGATATGTGACGGAAAAAGAAGAAAACCGCCAGCGTTTCCTGCTGCTGACGCCGAAGGACCCCCCGGCGGGCGAAGGCCGGCTGCTGGCCCGATACGAAGTACGGCTGGACAGCCGCGGCTCCCTGGCGGCATACCGCCGGCTCGCGGCAGGAGAAACCGCTTCCGGAACGGTATGGCACGCCGTGGAAAAAACCACGGCCCCGAGCCCCTGGTTCCATTTCCACGGCTACGCGGATACCATGAATCCCGCCGCCATCCGGGACTTTATCCGCATCACCCACGAGCGCTATCTGGAGGAGCTCGGCGACGACCTGGGAACCATATGCCCCGCGATTTTCACAGATGAGCCGCAGATGCCCCGAAAGATCAACCTTTCCCGCTCCGCGGACCTGCAGGACGTGCTGCTGGACTGGACCGGCGACCTGGAGGAAACCTACCGCGCCGCCTACGGTGAGAGCCTGCTCGACCGCCTGCCCGAAGTCGTCTGGGAGCAGCCGGAGGGCATTTCCCCCGTACGCTACAGGTACTTTGACCATACGACGGAGCGCTTTGTATCCGCTTTCTGCGACCAGATCGGCGCCTGGTGCCGGGAGCACGGCATCCTGATGACCGGCCACATGATGGACGAACAAACGCTGGAAAGCCAGTCCCGCTCTGTCGGCGAGGCCATGCGCGCATACCGCGCGTTTACCCTGCCCGGCGTCGACCAGCTTTGCGACGGGCGCGAGTTCACCACCGTGAAGCAAGCAGCCTCCGCCGCGCATCAGCAGGGATGCCCGGGCGTGACCAGCGAGCTCTACGGCGTGACAAACTGGGATTTTGATTTCAAAGGGCACAAACTGCAGGGCGACTGGCAGGCTGCCCTCGGCGTGACCGTCCGCGTGCCCCACCTGTACTGGTGCTCCATGCACGGGGAAGCCAAGCGCGACTACCCGGCATCCATCGGCCACCAGAGCTCCTGGTGGCGGGAATATCCATTTATCGAGGACCATTTTGCCCGCGTGAACACCCTGATGACCCGCGGAAAACCCCTGATCCGCATCGGCGTGATCCATCCGGTGGAATCCTGCTGGATCGCCTTCGGCCCCGACGACCGCACCGGGCTGGCGCGCAGGGAGCTGGACCGCCGGTTTGCGGAACTGACCCGGTGGCTGCTGCAGGATACGCTGGACTTCGACTACATCTGCGAATCCACGCTTCCGAACCTGTTCCGGCCGGGAGACGCCTTCCGTGTCGGCGAGATGGGGTACGACGCAGTGATCGTACCCGGCTGCGACACACTTCGCCGCACGACGCTCGACGCGCTGCGGGCCTTCAGGGAACGCGGCGGCAGGGTGATCTTCCTCGGTTCCGCTCCGCGCTATGTTGACGCGCTGCCCAGCACGGAAGCGGAGCTTTTCAGCCGGGAATGCGAGCGCCTGCCCTGGAACCGGGTGCTGCTGAATGAAAGCCTCCTGCCCCTGCGGGAAATCCGCATCCGCACAAAGGACGGGCGACCGGCGGAGAGCCTGCTGAGCGCCATCCGGGAGGACGGCGATTGCCGCAATGTCTTCGTCGTCCACTCGGAGCCGGCCGTACACGGCAAACCGGACGAAGAGGAGGAATACGACATTTCCCTCACCGGGCTTTGGGCCGTGGAACAGTGGGATACGCTCACCGGCAAGATTTCCACGTATCCCGCCGAATATACGGAACAGACGACGGAGCTCACCTGGACATGCTGGGGGCAGGACAGCCTGCTGCTGCGGCTTACGCCCGCGGCCCGGGAAACCATCCGGCAGTCCGGAAGCCGGGAGGCTGAGCTGAACGGCAGCTACGGCATCCATATGGCGGAAGAGCTGGCGCCGGACAGCGGAAGCAGCACGGAGCGCCTGCTGCCCCCGCCGGAGGAAATCATCCTCGGCGAAGACAACGTGCTGGTGCTCGATACCGCCGAATGGCGGACCGACGACGGGCCCTGGGAGGCGCCGGAGGAAATGCTCCGCATCGGCATTCTCGCAAAGAACCGGCTGGGCATCTCCACCGCCGCGGCCTCCGGCGCGCAGCCGTGGGTGCTGCCGCCGGAACCCGCCGCGCACACCCTGTCGCTGCGGATCACGTTCCGCTCGGAAATTGAGATTCCTTCCGTACGCCTGGCACTGGAAGACGCGGAGGAGTGCCGCGTTCTGTTCAACGGCGCGCCGCTCAGCGGAGAACAGAACGGTTTCTTCACGGACGAAGCCATCCGCTGTTTCCCCGCCGGGCCTGTCCGGGCCGGGGTGAACACCATAGAAATCACCCGGCCGCTGGCCGCCGCCACCTGCACGGAAAACCTTTTCCTTCTGGGCAATTTCGGCGTCCGCGTGCGAGGTGCGGAAACCGTGCTGATTCCCGCCCCTCGCACGCTGTCCTACGGCGACTGGACCGTTCAGGGGCTCCCCTTCTATTCCGGCCCGCTCACATACCGCTGGCACCTTGCCGGCGGGGAACGCCTGCGCCTGCGGCTGGGGCTGTTTTCGGCGCCCTGCGTGACGGCGGAGCTGGACGGGAAACGCATCGCGAACCTTTCCCTGTCCCCGTCGGAGGCGGATCTCGGGCCGCTTGGGGAAGGCGAACACATTCTGGATATCACCGTGTACCCCAGCCGGATCAATTCCTTCGGCACGTTCCACCTGAACGATTATTCCGTCCGCTGGTTCGGGCCGCAGGCATGGCGCAGCACCGGTATGCAATGGACACGCACATACCGGCTGGCGCCGTCCGGGCTGCTCAGCGAACCGCATCTGTTCAATTCCTGAGAGAAAGGAGAAAAACCTGTTCAGGTTCCTGCCTACAGTTCCAGCACCGGCAGCCCGGCCGCCAGCGCCGCGCTGCGGCGGAACTGTTCCGCCGGATCCCCGGGCGGCTCCAGCGTGACGATATAGCGGAACTCATGCCAGCCGCCCAGGTCCGCCGCGAAATTGGTTTCCCAGTAGTTATTCATCACCCGGCTGCGGATTTCCGCCCGGTTCAGCCCGGTGCTTTGCCCGCCACACAACGTGACGGGCCCTTTTTCGCCCTCCCCGAAGGACACCAGCGGCACATCCGGGCAGGTGACCAGCAGGTCGAAATCCCTGCCGCGGCGAAGCACGCCGTTCTGCAGGCACCAGAAGGCCTGGCAGGTGCCCGGGAGCTGGTCCAGCCCGGGGCGGATCACACAGCCGGTTTTATCAATCCAGGTTTCGTCGTCCCCGCCCGCTGTAAACGGCATCACCAGCTGAATCTCCTCCGCGTCCGGACAGCTTTTTTTCCGGATCCGCAGCCGCACGTCCAGCCGACGGATCTGCCGGTAAACCTTCAGGTCAACCTGGCACTCATCCGTTCCTTCCAGGCTGTATTCCGCCCGCAGCGTCACGGAAACGCTGCCGTTTTCCGCAACGGAGAACCGCGTCGGCCGCGCGGCGTACTCCCGGGTATTCACGGTTTCCCGGCGGCGGCCCATCTTGCGCCGCGAGGAGGTTACCGGCCCCGCGGACGGCGTAACCCGGTACAGGCAGGCAAAGGCGCCGAAGCGGGAAGCCGGATCCAGCAGTTCCCGCCCGGTTTGCCTGTCCGTGATGGAAGCGAACCCTTTCACCGGATCCGTGCGCACCGTGAAGCAGGCGGTTTCCACCATCTCCGGCAGCGCAAGCCCCTCCAGCCCCGCCTGGTCCGTGATTGCGTCCGCGCACATTCCGGGCGTATGCCCGGCCATCTCCCGGCCCGCCGGCGCATATTCCAGCCGCAGTTCCCGGCTCTCCCCGGGATTCAGGCTGAGCACAGCCTCCGCCAGGCGCCCGCGGGGCCCGGGGCCCGTCTGGGTCGGCAAAAGCAGGCCGGATTCCGCATCCCGCAGCGCCAGCGGGCGATCCTGCTGGCGGCATCCGTCCGGGTATTCCCAGCCCAGCAGCGGCACAGCTGCCGGCATGGCAACCGGGAAGGGATACGGATTGACAACCCGCGCGCGGCCCGGGCGATCCGGCCGGATGGCGCGGTTTCCGAGCCCCGCCAGGACGCCGTCCAGCAGCGCATTTGCAGCGGTGTTCGCGTTCACGGCGAAGGCTGCCTTTTTCATGTTCATGGAACTGACCAGCGTGCTGTACGGATCGGAAACGGAAGCGGAATGCCCCCAGGTATGCTCCGCGTACATCATCAGGTTTTCCCCGGCCTGCCGCCGGAGCGCATCATCCGAATACCTCCCGCCGGGATCCAGCAGGGCGGCGAGATTCCGGCACCGCTGGGCCTCCCGGTACAGCTTCACCGCATCCGGTGTGGAGCCGACGCCGTCCGCCCACCAGTCGGTCCAGTCGCCGGCGTAAGCGGGAATCTCCGCTCCGGCGGCTTCCAGCTTCCGGAAGAAAGCATCCAGCGTCGTCATCCGCAGCACCACCTTGCCGCCGAAAAGGCGGTTCAGCCGGTTGATCCGCTCCGCCACGCGCCCGTTCGGCGGGGAATTGTCCGACAGGATGCCGCTCACAAACACAGGCACGAAATCCAGCGGCCAGCCGGATTCTTCCAGGCCGGCCAGGTACCGCGTGATCCGCTTCTGCGCGACTTCCGTTTCCTGCCGGTCCGTGGTTTCCGCGTCGGCGGTAAAGAGCCTGCCGCTCTCAATATCCCGCAGGATATCGTCCTCCAGCATGAAGGAAGAGGTGCCCCGGGGGCACAGCCCCAGCACATGGCCCCAGTGATAATGCTCACCGCAGAAAACGAGCACGCTTTTTCCCGCCGGCCCGACCCAGCGGAAGAACGCCGGATTCCGATACAGGGGATACATCCCATGGTGGGTATGCAGGGCGCTGTAGAAATAGCGCACGCCCGCATCCGCAAGCAGGTCCGGAAGCGCGGCGGAATAGCCGTTCACATCCGCCGTCATGGCGCTGCGGATTGCCAGCCCGTTTTCCCGGGCCCAGTTTTCAGCCCGCTCCAGGTGCTCCCGGAGCACGGCTTCATCGATCAGGTCGGTCAGGTTCAGGTAAGACGCGCTCAGCCCGATGCGCCCCTCCCGGACATAACGGACCAGATCCTCCCTGTCCTTTGGGCCCGCCGCTTTCAGGAACTGTTCCACCTGCCAGTGGTTCTCGCACTGCCAGCAGAAGCCCTGCTGTTCCTCCGCCTCTCCGGCGTCAATCCGGCGCAGAATGTCCACCGCGCCGAGCAGGAAGCCCGCGTGCTGGCGGGCCGCCAGTTCCTGCCGGACCGTATACCCGACATCCGTATGGGAATGGTGCAGCACGTCAATCTGCCACGTTCTCCGCAACTCCTTCATGCGCATCTTCTGTCCTTTCGCATGTTTTTGCTTTACAAGCCAATGATTTGAAACAGGGGCTGCCGCGAAAACCCGCGGCAGCCCCTTCTCAGGGTGCTCCAAAATTACTGGGCTGCATACCATGCGTTTGCTTCGTCGGTCAGCGTCTGTCCGCCGGCATTCAGCCATTCCTGTACAAAGTCATCCCAGGTGTCCAGGGAACGTTCGCCGCGGATGAAGGCGGTAAACGCTTCGTCGCGGATGGTGTTCAGTTCGCCGAACAGGTCGTTGCTCGGGAGCGTTTCCGTCACGACATCCTGGATATAGCTGTTATACTGATCCTTCTTGAACCAGTTCAGGCGGTTCGCGATGGATTTGTCATTGTAGAAGGCCAGGTCATAGCCCAGCTTGGAGAAGGCGCGGTCGGCGCCGTACAGGCTGCGGCAGCCCCAGACGCCCACGGCGTTCAGTTCGTCGTTGCCCAGGAGGCGCTGAATCGTGCCGTCATCGTTCTTCGTATAGTGTTCCCCTTCGATGCCGGCAAAGGCGAGCATATAGAGTTCGTCATCCGTCGCGAAGGCGTTCATGATTTTGAAGATCAGGGCCAGCTTCTCATCGGACATGCTGGCGTTGTACACGGCGCTCTCGCTGACAGCCACGGGCGTGCCGACCACCCAGCCGTAATCGCCGCTGGGGCCTGCCGGCCACGGGCCGTAAACAAAGGTGGAATCCGCGCCGTTCACTTCCCAGTATTCCGTCGCGCAGCGTCCACCGGCGTCATCCGGGCCGGTGACGCCCTTCAGGCGGTAGTGGTCGATGGACGCGTTGGCGCTGGCGCCGTACAGACCGGTGACCATGCCGTGGGAAATGGCCCAGTAGCTGCCTTCCACGGATTCCTTGCCGGCCACGAATTCCTTGTCGATCAGGCCCTTCGCGTACATATCCGCGAGGATCCCGACCACGGTCTTCGCATCATCGGTCACGTCGCCGTTCACCACTTTGCCGTCCCGAATCGTCCAGTAGGCGCTGCTTCCGGAATAACCGGTGCCCAGGCCATAGGAGCCGAACAGCGCCTTCATCGCCGTGATGGAGCAGCCATAGGTGTCATCCTGGCCGTCGCCGTCCGGGTCTTCCTTCGTGAAGCGCTCCATCAGGGCAACGAATTCATCCACAGTTTTCGGCAGGGTTTCCTCCGTGACGCCCAGCTTCTCCAGCCAGTCGCCGCGGTAGATCAGGGTTTTGTAGGGCATGGATCCGTCCGGCTTGAAGGACGGGACCACGACCATTTTGCCGTCCCGCATGGAGGCTTTTCTCCAGGCTTCGACGTCGGCCTTCAGGTCGCCGTAGGCGGCGCCGCCCATGATGAACTCATACACATCCGGAGCATTCTCTTTGAAGAACGCCTCGTCCCAGGTCTTGATGGCGCCCTGGTCATAATAGGTGTTCAGCATGGTGGTGCTCGAGGCCAGGAAGACATCGGGCGCCGTGGCCAGGTCGTTCAGCCGGGGGTTCAGGATTTCCGTGTAGTTGGCATTTTCAATATAGACCACTTCAATGTCCACATTGATGCCGTGCTTTTCCTTGAGCATTTTCTCCACAGCGGGGGTAATGACATCCTTGTCATGGTCAACCGGGCCGAACATGTAGCCTGCCACAGAAATCTTGACAGGTTCATCATCGGCCACAGCGGTCGGCGCCAGCGCGACGAGCATCATCAGCGCAAGCAGCAGTGCGAGAATACGGGTACCTTTCATGTTTCTACCTCCTTTTAATTTCAGAAAGGATTTCATCCTTTCAGAGATCCGATCATAATGCCCTTCACGAAGAACTTCTGCACAAAGGGATACGCGCACAGAATCGGGAACGTCGTGACAAAGATGCAGGCGGCCTTCAGGCCCTCCGAGGAGACGACCGACTCGATTTCCGCCGCGTTGGCCGCGGCGCTGGTGTCCAGGATTTCCTTGGAGCCGGTCAGGATGATCCGCCGCAACACGATCTGCAGCGTAAACTTGGTGTCGTCCGAGATATAGATCAGCACATCGAACCAGCTGTTCCAGTGCCCGACCACGAGCCAAAGGGCGACCGTCGCCAGGATCGGCTTGGACAGGGGCAGCACAAACTGCAGGAAGATCCGGAAACGCCCGGCGCCGTCGATCAGACAGCTTTCCTCAATTTCCTCCGGCAGGGACTGGAAATAATTGCGGATGATCACCATATTGTAAGCGCTGATCAGCCCCGGCAGGATCATGGACGAGTATGTGTTCAGCAGCCCCAGGTCCTTAACCAGCAGGTAATTCGGAATCAGGCCGCCGGAAAAAAACATCGTGAAAATGATGAAAAACGTCCAGAACGTACGGTGCGGGAAAAAACGCTTGCTGAGCACATAGGCGCCCATCGCAGTGAAGAAGAGCTGCAGCACCGTGCCGATCACCGTGCGGATGAGGGTATTCTTGTATCCCATCCAGATATAGCGGTTGCCGACCACCCGGGCGTAATTGTCCCACGTCAGCTCCTTCGGATACAACAACAGGCCGCCCTTTGTGGCGATATGGCTGGGGGACAGGCTCAGGTTCAACAGATGCCAGAAGGCGACCACGATGGTTGCGCACAGCATCGTGAGGATCAGGTAAATCAGGGCTTTGCCGAAGGTAAACCGTTTCTGTATCACTTGAGGCGCCCCCTCACCAGATGCCTTCGCCGCTGATTTTGCGGGTAATCAGATTCGTCCCCACCACCAGCACAAAGGCAATCACATTCTTGAAGAGGCCGACCGCGGTCGCGAGCGAATACTTCATATCGCCCAGGCCATAGCGGTACACATAGGTGTCGATGATATCGCCGGTCTGGTACACGGCGCTGTTATACAGGTTGAACACCTGGTCAAAGCCGGCATCCATGATGGAGCCGACGCTCAGGATCAGCATGATCACGATCGTGCTCACCAGCGAAGGAATCGTGATATAGCGCGTGCACTGCCAGCGGGTCGCCCCGTCCACCGTCGCGGCTTCGTACAGGGTCGGGTCGATCCCGGCGATCGTCGCGAGGTACAGGATGGAGGACCAGCCGACATTCTTCCAGATATCCGTAACGATCAGCGTCCCGCGGAAATACTTGTTGTTGCCGAGGAAATAAATGGACTCCTTCACCCCGAAAACATCCCGCAGGATGGCATTCACGGCGCCGTTGTTCGGCGAAAGCAGCTGCTGGAACATGCCGGCCAGCACGACCCAGCTCAGAAAATGGGGCAGATAGGAAATCGTCTGGACTGATTTCTTGAAGCGCGCATGGGTCACCTCATTGAGCATCAGCGCCAGAATGATCGGCGCGGGAAAACCGAACAGCAGCTTCAGCCCGCTGATCGTCAACGTATTCCGGACCGACCGGGCAAAGGTGGGGGTGTTGAAGGCCTTTGTAAAATTATCCAGCCCGACCCAGGCGCTGCCGAAGATGCCCTGGCTGATCTTGTAATTCTTGAAAGCGATCACGATGCCGCCCATGGGGATATACTTGAAGATGAAGAAATAAACCACCACGGGGATGAACATCAGCGTCAGCGCCGGATATTTCCTGTAGCCCGCGAATCCGTGAAGCCAGCGCCTGAAGGCGTTTTCCCGCTTCGGAACCCGCGTATCAATGACGGACACGGCCCATTCCTCCCCTGTCGGCATATGTATTTCAGACAAGCAATCATGCTGTGAAAATTGTATCAACAACTGCCATGGGCGAGAAGTGCCGCAGCGAATCTAAAATGTGCAAAAGTTAAGAATCGGGAAGACGCGTCAGGGCTTGCGAAATCCCTTCCGGTATTTCTGCGGGGCCACGCCGTAATACTTCCGGAAGGCGCGGGTGAAGGTGCTGGAATCGGTGTAGCCGCAGGCATAGCAGACCTCCTCATTCGGCAGGCCCTTGTTCAGCTGGGTCACCGCGTACTGCATCCGCTGCTGGACAATATACTGGTACGGCGTATAGCCGGTTTCCCGCCGGAAAAGGCGGATGAAATAGTTGGGATGGTAACTGAACAGCTGGCTGAGCTGATCAATGGTCAGCTCCTCGGAGATATGGCGGATGATATGCCGCTGCACCTGGGTCAGCATCCTGGAATTCTGGATAAAGCATTCGCTGCCCTTCAGGAAAAACGAGAAGGCCTCCGCGAGCTGCTCCAGCAGTTCAATCCGTTCTTCACGGATCGCCTCGGCCACCGTCGCGACAAAATGGGCCAGGCAGCTGTTTTCCTCCACAGGAAGCTCAATCAGGCCGCTGACGCGGTACCGGCTGAAATCCACATGAAGATAGGTGCACGCGAAGGGTTTCGATTTATCCCGCCATACATGATACGGCACGGTGGAAGGCAGCACATACAGGAATCCCGGCTTCAGCGCCTGCCGGACGTCCGCGGACTCATAGGTCACATCCCCTTCCAGCACATAATAAATCCGTGAATACCCCGTAGGCACTTCTTCATTCAGCTCCCACTTTTCCTTCACGACCGTGTTGCCAAATTCGATCAGCATGTTTCCTTTTCCTCCATCAACGCTTCCATTATACTGTCCCCGCGCCGGAAAGTAAACGCGCCCGGGCGGCATTCATCTTACTTTTTGCATATTTTGCGCTTGTTCCTGCACTTGGGTTTCAGGGCGCGTGTTTTACAATAAATCAGGAGCCGAATACCACAATCGATGATCATGCTTGTCGGAGGTCAGTTATGAGAGGATACCTGGCTTGGGATGATGCACATCTGGAAGACAGCCTGGATCCGGAATTCCGGTATACGCAGGCATACAAAGACTCAAGCGGGCTCAGCCCAGCAGCCCGGGAGCTGAAATGCCTGGAAATATTCCTGCCCGCGTCCGTCGCCCCGCCGCGCGAGGGAGACCTGCTGGCCGGGCGGCGCATGTTCCGCCCGCTGGGGGTCGCGCCCAGCTACTGGGACGACGACACCGACGGGCTGGACAACGTGTCCTTTTACGCGGACCTCGGGCGGCTGGAACGGGTGATGAACCGGCCCTCCCAGACACCGGAAAACCGCGAAAAAATCGCCGGGCTGATCGATTTCTGGAAGACAGAAAACGTGAACGCGAAAGTCCGCGCGAAGTTTGACGACGAGATGAAGCGCGAGATGCCGAGCGACCTCTGGGCACAGGATTCCGGCGTGATCTTCGGCCTGTACCGCCTGGTTTTCTCCCAGCTGGACTACGACAAGCTGGTGCGCCTCGGCCTGCCCGGGCTTCGGGCGGAAGTGTCCGCACGGATGGCGGACGAAACCCTCAGCGAGGACCAGCGCGATTTCCTGCAGGCCCTCTGTTCCCTGACGGACCTGATGACGGCAATTCTCGGCCTGTATGAACAACAGTTCCGCCGGGCGCTGGAGGACGGCGCGGACCCCGCACGGATCCGCCCGGTGCTGGACAGCCTGGGCCGCCTGCAAACCGGCGCCCCCGCCTGTTTCCGGGACGCGCTGCAGCTGGTATGGGTTTATTCCGCGATGACGGGCGGCCGGGATTTCGGGCGCATGGATGTGTACCTGGGCGACCTGTACGCGCGGGACCTGGACAGCGGCGCCCTCACGGAGGAGGCGGCCATTGAACTTCTGCTCTCCTTCTACCGGCTCATGAAGGAGACGGACAGCCGGGACGGGCGGATCATCATGGGCGGGCTCGGGCGGCGGAACCCCGAAAACGCGGACCGCGTTTCCCTGGCGATCATGAAGGCGGGGATTCGCTTTCGCGAGCTCAAGCCCGAATTCTCCCTGCGGATGTACAAAGGCCTTTCCGAAGAAGTGATCGGGCTGGCGATGGAGATGCTGGGCGACGGAATGACCTATCCGCTGCTGTTCAACGACGAGGCTTCCATCCGCGCGGTGGAAAAAACGATGCATGTTTCCCCCCGCGAAGCGGAGCAGTACGGATTCTTCGGCTGCGGAGAATATGTCCTGGGCCACCGCAGCATCGGCACGCCGAACGACATCATCAACCTGGCCAAGGCGCTGGAGGTCACGCTGCACAGCGGCACAGACCCGGTCCGCGGCTGCCCGCACGGGCTGAACCTGGGCGCCCCCGAAAGCTTCGACACCTTTGAAAAGCTCCTGGACGCATACCGGCGCCAGGTCGAATACTTCACCGCCATCGCGGCGCGGCACCAGCGCCTCGTGTATGATACCGTCCGCGAAAACGGCGCGATGCTGCTCATGAGCCTGCTGATGGACGACTGCGTCGAGCGGGCGAAACCGCTGGTCGGCGGCGGCGTCCGCTACCTGGCCGGCACCTATGAAACCTACGGCAACACCACCGTATCCGACAGCCTGCTGGCCATCCGGCAGCTGGTTTACGAGCAGAAGCTGCTTTCCCTCCGGGAGCTTGTGGACATTCTGGACGCCGACTTCGAAGGGCATGAGGACCTTCGCATGAAGCTGCTGCATTGCCCGAAGTTCGGCAACGACGATCCCGACGCGGACGCAATGGCGCGGGCCGTGAACACCCACGTGTTTGAAACCACCGCCCGCCAGGCGCAGGCCCAGGGGCTTTCCTCCTATCTGGTCGTGATGATCAACAACGGGGCCAACGTGGACCTGGGGCGCAACACCCTCGCCACAGCGGACGGGCGCCACGCCTACACCTACCTGTCCAACGGCAACAATCCCATGGCCGGGATGGACCACAACGGCTTGCCGGCGCTGCTGCGTTCGATCGCTTCCACGCGGATGGACCTCACCGCCGGCACGGCGCAGAACCTGAAGCTGAGCGCGGACCTGTTCCGGAAGCATCCGGACGTGGTTCGGGACCTGATTGACACCGCGTTCGACATGGGGATCCTCTCGCTCAACATCAGCGTGATGGACCGCGGCGAAATGGAGGACGCCATGCTCCATCCGGAACTGCACCAGAACCTGTTCGTGCGCGTCGGCGGTTTCAGCGCACGATTCGTTACCCTGGACAAAGGCACCCAGGCGGATATGCTTTCCCGAGCCTTATACTGATGTATGACGGGCATAATCACCGATATACTCCCCTTCTCCGTCAACGACGGACCTGGCATCCGCACCGGAATCTTCTTCAAGGGCTGCCCGCTCAGCTGCCGGTGGTGCCACAACCCGGAAACGCAGCGGCCCGGGCCGCAGGCGATGGTGCTTCCGTCCCGATGCACCGGCTGCGGGACATGTGCCTCCGCCTGCCCTACCGGCGCGCGCGGCGCGCACGGGGAAATGGATTCCTCCCGGTGCACCGGCTGCGGGGCGTGTGTCTCCGCCTGCCCGGCAAAGGCCTGCCGGATCAGCGGAACGGCGATGACTCCCGGGGACGTGCTGGCCCGGATCCTGCCGGACAAGCCCTTCTTCCGCGGCCGCGGCGGCGTCACGCTCACGGGCGGCGAGCCCATGGAGCAGGCCGGCTTCGTGCTTGAACTGGCCGCGCTGCTGCGGGAAGAAGGCATCGGCGTTGCCATGGAAACCAGCGGCTGCGCGCCGGCGGAAGCCTTCCGGGCCGTGCTGCCGTACATCGGCCTTTTCCTGTACGACTGGAAGATGACGGATCCGGAACAGCACCGCTTCTGGACCGGCAGGGACAATGCCCTGATCCGGAAAAACCTGGAAATGCTGCATGACAGCGGCGCGGAGATTGTTCTGCGGTGCCTTATCGTTCCCGGTGTCAACGACACGCGGGAGCATTTCCGCGGGATTGGCGAACTGACGCAGGACCTGCCCCGGATCCGCCGGGTGGACCTGCTGCCCTATCACGCCCTGGGCAACAACAAACGCACGCAGCTCGGCCTGCCCGCAGACGGATTTTCCGTGCCGGAGGAGGAAACCGTCCGGGGATGGCAGGAAGAGCTCCGTTCCCTCTGCCGCGTTCCGGTCTGCCGGTAAGCCGGCGGCGATTTCATTCCCCCTTTCATTCATCCAACCGGGAGGCATACATTATATGATTCGCCTGGGTATCGATCTTGGAGGAACCGCCATCAAATGCGGCCTGGTGGAGGATGGCACGCTGCTGCACACGGGCCAGGCGCCCACCCCGCTCAGGGAAGGCTACCGCGCCGTGCTGGAGGCCATTGTTAAGGCCGTAAAGCAGCTGCCGGAGGAGCCGGGGGCCAGCGAAGCCGGCCTGGCTGTTCCCGGGCTGATCGACCCCGGGGAAGGCCGGGTTCTTTACTCCAATAATTTCGGCTGGGAAAACAGGCCCATCGCCCGGGACCTTTCGGAGCTGCTGGGGATGCCCGTCCGGATTGCCAACGACGCACAGACCGCGGCCCTTGGGGAGGCGCTTTACGGAGCGGGCCGGGGCTGCCGCCGGATCGCAGTGATCACCATCGGAACAGGCGTCGGCGGCGGGTTTGTGAAGGACGGCCGGCTGGAGAAGGATGTGTCCGGCGGCATGGCCTATATCTTCGGGCATATGCTTTACCAGGCCGGCGGGCTGCGCTGCAACTGCGGGAGGGCCGGCTGCTACGAACAGTACGCCTCGGCAGGGGCGGTTGAAAGGATCTACCACGAGCTGTCCGGGCAGGCGAAACCGGTCCGGGAGATCTTCGCATCCGTCCGGGAAGACCGCCACGCGGAGGAAACGCTCCAGCTGTTTTCCGGGGCGCTCGGCGCGCTGTGCGCGGATATCGCCAACGCCTTCCGGCCGGAAATCATCGCCATCGGCGGAGGAGTCAGCCGGTCGGCCGATCTCTTCCTGCCCGCCGTCAACCGGATCCTGGCCGAAGAGGTATACGGCAGCCGCTTTGCCCCGGTGAAGGCTGTGCCGGCCCTGCTCGGGAACCAGGCCGGCGTGATCGGCGCCGCAAGCCTCAATACAAAAGCGCACAAAGGAGGCCGGCCATGAAAAGCGCCTTTGATCTGCACCCGGAAAAAAGGATTCCGGGGTATCCGGCGTATTGCGGATGGAAGGAAATCCTGTCCCGGCTGGCGCCGCCGGAGGGAAGCCGCTATGTGATCACGGCGGAGTTCTATCCCCAGGTGAACCGGGAGGAAATCGTCCGCGCGCTTTCGAAGCTGGGCGGCACCCTGTTCGACGCCGAGGAATGCGCGATCCCGGACGACGCGTATCTGAAGAGGATTTCCCCCTTCCTGACAGACGACCGCGTATTCGGCGTCATGAATACCCTGCGCCTGGAGGATGTGTTTCTCCGTGAAAAAATCGCGGAACTTCAGGAACAGATCCGGAACACCGACGGCATTGTCATCGTCTACGGAACCGGCGCGTCGCTGGTCACCCGCGGGGATTCCCTGCTGTATTTCGATATGCCCCGCTGGGAGATTCAGAAACGCTTCCGCCGGGGAATGACGAACTGGAAAAGCCACAATCCTCAGGAAGACAGGCTTCGCAAATTCAAGCAGGGATATTTTGTCGAATGGCGAATGGCCGACCGGAGAAAAAAAGAGCTGCTGCCCCGGATCGACTGGTATCTGGACACATGCGTCGAAGATGCTCCCCGGATGATCAGCGGAGAAGCACTGCGGGCCGGCCTGGCCGTTTTTTCACGGGAGCCGTTCCGCCTGGTGCCGTATTACGCCCCGGAAGTCTGGGGCGGCCAGTGGCTGAAAGAAACCTGCGGCCTTGATCCGGAAGCGGAAAACTACGCGTGGGCTTTTGACGGCGTGCCGGAGGAAAACAGCATCTGTATACGGTTCGGCGACGTGAGGGTTGAACTTCCCGCGATCAATGTCGTCCTGTTCGCCGCGCGAAAGCTCCTGGGCGACAGGGTCCAGGCACGCTTTGGGGATGAATTCCCGATCCGTTTTGACTTTCTGGACACCATGGGCGGACAGAACCTGTCGTTGCAGGTGCATCCGACGACGGAGTATATCCAGGACCGCTTCGGCATGCACTACACGCAGGACGAGAGCTATTACATCATGGCGGCCTCCGACGATTCCGTGGTATATCTCGGGCTGAAGGAAGGCATCCGCCCGGAGGAAATGGTCCGGGACCTGGAGCGGGCACAGGAGACCGGCGAACCCTTCCCGGCCGAACAATACGTCAACGCCTTCCCTGTCCGGAAGCACGACCACTGCCTGATTCCGGCCGGCACCGTTCACTGTTCCGGAAAAAACACCGTCGTTCTGGAGATCAGCGCGACGCCTTATATCTTCACCTTCAAGCTATGGGACTGGAACAGGCTCGGGCTGGACGGCAGGCCCCGCCCGGTCCATATCGGCCACGGCAAGCACACCATTGACTGGAACAGGACCACCGGATGGGTGCGCGAAAACCTTCTGAACCGCGTATCCATAATCGAGAAGAACGATGCCGGCACGGTCGAAAGGACGGGCCTGCACCCCCGGGAATTCATCGAAACCAGGCGATACACCCTGTCCGGGGAAATCACCATTGAAGCGGACGACAGCGTCAGCATGTGCAATATTGTCGAGGGGGAGGGCGCAGTGATCACTTCGCCGGAGGATTTGTTTTCTCCGTTTACGGTTCACTACGCGGAGACGTTTATCATTCCCGGAAGCATCCAGCGGTTTTCCGTCCGGCCGCTGAACCGGCGCTGCGTCCTGCTGCGCGCCACGGTCAGGAATTAGCGCCGCGTTTCCGCACAGAAGCAAAGAATAACAACCTGTTCAGGCTGATGAACCCATACTGCTTTGGAACCTTTTTTGCTTTATCAGCCTATCCCTTATTTTCATCACAAAATCTTCCGGGGATCTGACTTTGACCACAGGGCCGAAGGAAAGAAGCCGGATAAGCATTTCTGTTTCATCTTCCTCATTGTATGTGACCAGGATTCGATAATGCAGATCATCCTGTTTCTCCGCCCGGCTCCGGGTGCCCGGCAAGCTGCAAGCGATATGGATTATCCTTCGAAATGCCTCTGCATTGCTTTCGACACTCTGACAGACTGACAGCGGGCTGCGCCTCATGCAACAGATGGGAAAACGCTGCCAGGTTTTCCGGCCTGAGGCTGCACAGCTCAACGATGGCGCGCTGCTTGCTGCCGCAAAGAGGGCAAACCGCATCCGGACAGTTTTTCTCCCGATACAGTTCCACCCACTTTCCGCAACGGGGATTGATACAGCGGGTTTTCCTATGATCACGAAAGCATTTGTTTTTCACGGAATACTGCTTCATTTTCCTTCCTCCTTTCTTCCATGCTGGCAGTATTTCAACCGCCGCGAGAACAGCAATCCACTTCTCAGGCCAGCGTCCGGAAAGGCGTTTTCCCGGACATCATCCATGCGGAGCAGGTTTTTTCGCCGGACACTGCTTCCTATGGCAGACAGCCGCATTTTTCCTTCGCTCTCAGAAAAACCGAACGCAGCAAGCATTTCAGCCCCTGCGCCGTTGCGTACCGCCTGCGAAGAACCTTTCGCGTTCCCCGATACCAATCTGATCTGCACATTTCCATTCTCCCCGTTTCGGGAAGCAAACCCGGAAAAGAAAAGCCGCCTATCCTTTCATGGACCCTGCGCCTGTCTTTTCGTTTACCGGGTTTTTGCCTTTCGACAAAGACAGCTTATCACCGCCATGCTTTCCTATCACGGAAAAAAACTGCGAACCCTGACTTCCTTTCCGGAATCAAAAACAGGCAACACAAAATGAATTCCTGTGAAAAAAATACTCATGGAGATTGTATTGTTTCCAGAATGCAAACCTGATAAAATAATAAACTGAGAACTGAAACCATTGAAACAGGAGGACAGGGTGCTATGATGTTACACAAAAAATGGATTTCTTTGTTCATTGTTCTTGTTCTGATGCTGACATTCGGCGGTTTCGCCTTCGGAGAGACAGCCGCGGATGCTCCGGCCCAGCCGAAATGCATCGGCATCATTTCCGCGATGCAGAACGAAGTGGACCTGCTCATATCGAAAGCGGACATCGAGCGGATCGAAACCGTCGGAAAAGTAGATTTCCATATTGGAACCCTCTGCGGGCTTCCGGTTGTGGTCGCCAAAGCCGGCGTCGGAAAAGTACAGGCTGCCTCCGGAATGGCCGCGATGCTGAACCGTTACCCTGTTACGGAAGTCATTTTCACCGGCGTTGCGGGCGGCGTGGGGGACGAAACGCAGGTGCTGGATGAGGTGATTGCCACCCGGCTGATTCAGCATGACTTTGGCCAGATTACCGCAGACGGTTTCGAATGGTTTGCCAGCGCCGACGGAGAGGCGGATTACTGTGACTGTGATCCCGGCCTGGTCAGCATTGCCTATGACGCCGCAGCCGCCGAGCTGGGTGAAGCGCACGTTTTCAAGGGAATTATCGCCTCCGGCGACCAGTTCATTGCTTCAGAAGCACACGTGAAGAAACTGCAGGACGACTTTAACGCCATTGCCTGTGAGATGGAAGGGGCGGCCATCGCAGCGGTCTGCCGCAACTATGACATCCCCTTCGTCGTCATCCGCTGCATGTCCGACAAAGCAGACGGCAAAGCCCATGAATCCTACGAGAATCTGGTTGACCTTGCCGCCAACCAATCCTCCCGAATCGTGCTCCGGATGCTTCAGGCCATCCATGACAGCCCATAAAAACAGCGCATTTCAATCTGTAAAGAACCTATATTTCAAAGGAGGAAAAAGAAAATGAACAAAACCACCAAGGCTATTCTCTACGGCGTCGCGTCCTTTGCGGCTTTTATCCTGGCTATGTCAGGCATCCGCTCCCTGATCAAAGGCGTTCCCTTCGTCGACCAATTCAAGCAATGGTCCAACTGGGTGTTTGCAGCCTGCTTCGGCATTTCCATTGCATGGTCCACCCTGAAGAAGGACAACGAAAACAACAAAGATAAAAAGGACAACGAATAACATGAACGCAGCTGCCCGGGCAAAAGGAGAACAGAAAAATGAATATCTATCTCGCCCTGTTGCTTTTTTCCTTTATCATCCTTTTATACTGGGTCATTACCGAGCTGTTTACCTTTTTCTTCCGGTTAACAGGACTGCCGGTTGAAAAAGCCCGGTTTCAGGTGATTTCGCTGCTGACCGGCACGGGATTCACCACGAGGGAAAGCGAGATGGTTCTGTCCTCCCGCCGGCGGCGGCGCCTCGCACGGGTTACCATGCTCTTCGGATATGTATTCAATATTACAATTGTGACCGCATTTATCAACGTTTTTTTAACCATGAAGCTGAGCCAGGTCGGATACCATTTTCTCAGCTTCCTGATTCCGCTGGGTACCGCCGCCCTGATTTTTATCTTCATGCGTGTTCCGAAAATCCGCGCCATCGGCGACAATCTGCTTCGCCGTTTGGCAGACCGCGCTTTTGACCGGAAGGAAGCATTCAACGCCGTCATGCTGATCGACAACATCAGCTCGGAATCCATCGTCCAGGTTACGCTGCGCCACATTCCGGAAGAATACCAGGGGCTCAGCCTTGCCGAAACCCGGCTGCGCGCGGAAACCGGCATCATGGTCATGCTGATTGAACGCCAGGGCGGCAAACCCATGCCAGCCCACGCGGATACCGTATTTGAAGTCGGCGATAAACTGACCGTCTTCGGAGACTATAATGCCATTTGCAAAGCCTTTCACGCGCGGGAGCACTTCGCAGACGACTGACCCTGATTGCCCCGCGGCACAAAAAAGGCCTGCCGAAAAACGGCAGGCGCGGCAGACACACCCTTACAGCAACTCCGCAATCGCCTTTTTCAGTTTTGCCACTTCGGCTTCCAGCTTGGCAAGCTTTTCCTTCAAAATAGCGTTTTCCGCAGCCAGCGCATTCTCTTCCTCTTTGGCGGCAGCCTTCGGCTCCTTTTCCTTCTTTTCAGCAGGCTTCTTCGCTTCTTTGGGCGCCTTTTTCCCGGAACGGGATTGCGCCGCCTTCTTCTCCGCCGATACGCCCGCAGCGGCTTCAGCAGCCCTGCGCTTCATCTGGGCAATCACCTGCCACGGAACACCATAGGCATCCGCCGCGGCTTTCACGCCAATCTCTTCCGCCTTCGCGAGCATTTCGGCGCGCTGTTCCTCTGAATAAACCACCTTTTCCCTGGCCATTGGTTTCTCCTTTCACGATTCGTAAATCTTTATTCCAATTTTATCATGATGAACCTGTTTTGTAAATTCTTCTTCCAAAATCAAACAATGAAGGTTGTCCGGGAACGCGCTGTGTGGTATTCTTTTCTTTGAAAAAAAACAGGACAGCCGGAGGTGGAGAGATCCATGATGAAAAAAGCAGGCGGAAAAACGGCGGTTGTTTTCCTGCTTACGCTGATTCTGACCTTCTCCGTATGGTCATCCTGCTTCGCCGAAGACCCCTCCGAACTGAACTTCCGGAGGGATTCGATGAGCCGTACCGGCTCGGAGTTCCCGGGGAACATGCGGTTCCTGATCGGGGAGGAAGGGAATCCCGCGGGGAATTATACTTACAGTGACCGGAGCAGCAGCAGATACGGGCTTCCCTCGAAAGAGGATGTCAACAAAAAAGGCGTTGACCAATTATATATATCCGGCAGTGCTGAGTATACTGCAAGCCAGTTTGCCAGGATGGTGGACTGGATTAAAACATATGCACCCGGGAAAGCTATCTATGTCATCGACCTGCGGCAGGAAACCCACGGTTTTGTCTATGGAACAAATGAAGATACCAGTGAGGCAATCAGCGGCATCCCCTTTTCGGCGCAGGCCGAGCATAACTGGGTCAATATCGGGATGTCAACCAAGGAAGTCATCGCAAATGAAAAATCGATCCTTGCCGGCATGGCAGGCAAAGAAATCACCTACAGCAGCGGCCGTCCCGGCAGGCCAGGCAGTTCCGGTACCACTCCTACCATCACTACCATCAGCATGAGCAGATTTATTACCGAAGAGCAGATGGTTAAGGAAACAGATGAAAACATCGGATACCTTCGCCTTGCGATTCCTGACAGAACCTGCCCGGAGCCGGAAATCATCGACATGTTTATTAATTTCGTCAAGGGCATCGACATGAATAACTCCTGGCTGCATTTCCACTGCCTGGCCGGCATCGGGCGCACCGGGATCATGATGTCCGTTTACGACATGATGAAGAATCCGGATGTGCCGATGACCGACATTCTGACCCGGCAGACGATGACCGGCAGCGGCTATCCAATGTCCCCGGCCAGCAGCCAGGAATACCTGGCTGCCTACGACGCGGAGCGGCTCCGCCTGATTCCGCTGATCTACCAGTATATCCAGGAGAACTGGAAAGCGAACTACCCCATTTCCTTCTCCGAATGGCTGGTGAAGAAGGATGAACCGGAACCCACCGAAGCGCCGGCTTCCCCGACACCTGCGCCGACGCCCCGCCCGGCTGTGATTCCGAAAACCGGGGACACCTTCGACCTGACGCTGCTGCTGGCCATCGCCGCGATCGGGCTGGCGGGCATGCTGGCTGTTTCCATACGGCGCCTTCGGAAATAAAACCACCTTCCCCTGCGCTCAAATAAAATTCCCTGCCGGACCACGCGGCAGGGATTTTTGTTTCGGTTTCAGCAGGCTTTACGGAAGCAGCTTGCGCAGCCTGTGCACCATCTGCTCCAGTTCCTGGTTGGAATGCCCTTCCATGGAATGGACATACCGGCCCAGCTCCTGTACCAGGGCGACCGCTTCGGAATAAAGGGTCTTATTCCGCTTGCCTCCCTCAGAAACTTCCCCGCCGCCGGCTGCCTCCTGCTTCTCATACAGCGGAACCGGCTCACTCCGGTCGATCCATTCATCCGTGAGCAGGTCAAAGCAGGCGCCGGACCAGGGCGCCTCCGCCGGCAGACTGAATTTTTCGGACACCGTCCGCGCGAAGGTTTCGCAGGCTTCATTATCTCCGTGATTGATAAATACGCGCTTCGGCTTTTTTTCAAACCCATCAAGCCAGCGCAGCAGGCCGCTCCGGTCCGCATGGCCGGAGACGCCGGGAAGCAGGCGCACTTCCGCGTTGACATTGATTTTTTCGCCCATGATCGAGACAGATTCCGCTCCGTCAAAAATCGCACGACCCAGAGTTCCGACCGCCTGGTAACCGGCGAACAGAACCGTATTGTTTTTCTCCCAGATTCCGTTTTTCAAATGATGGCGGATCCGGCCGCCGTCGCACATGCCGCCGGAGGAAATAATGACCTTGGGCTCCTTGTTACCATTCAGCGCCTTGGATTCCTCCGAGGAAAGAACCGTATGCAGGCCTTCAAACCAGATCGGATTCTCCCCTGATTTCAGGACTTGCTGCGTATCTTCGTCCAGGCATTCTATATTGCACTGCAGGAAAACCGCCGTGGCTTTCTCCGCCAGCGGGCTGTCCACATACACCGGGAAATCACGGAAATCAGGAAGCAGGGATTCCTGCTTGATTTTACGGAAGAAATACAGAAGTTCCTGGGTGCGCCCTACCGCGAAGGAGGGAATAATGACCGTGCCGCGCCGGGAGAAGGTCTTCCGCAGGATCTCCACCAGGACCGGGATCGGATCCACCACCTGGTCATGGTCCCTGATGCCGTACGTGGATTCAAGCAGCAGGTAATCCGCATCCTTCACCACAGAAGGATCCCGGATAATCGGCTGGTTGGTGTTCCCGACATCGCCGGAAAAGACCATCTTCACCTGCTTTCCGTTTTCCTCCATCATCATCTCCAGAAAAGAGGAGCCCAGCAGGTGCCCCGCATCGGTAAACCGTACAGACAGGCCTTCGTCAATCATCATCTGCTGGCCGTAGGGACAGGGCTGGAAGCACGCCATCACCGCTTCCGCATCCCTCAGGGAATAGAGCGGTTCCACGGCAGGCTCGCCTTTGCGCTGGTTCTTTTTCGTTTCCGTCGCCGCGTCCATTTCCTGAATATGGGCGCTGTCCGCCAGCATGATTTCACACAGGCTGATCGTTTCCGGCGTCGCATAGATCACGCCGCGGAAACCTTTTTTATACAGAAGGGGCAGTTTTCCGGAATGATCAATATGCGCATGGGTCAGGAAAACATACTCGATTTTTGATTCCGGAACGGGAAGTTCCTTCATCGCAAATTCATTCACTCCCTGATCAAGGCCGTAATCCACAATCAGATACCGGCCAGGCAACCATTCCACGAGGGTACAGCTTCCGGTTACCTGATGAGCAGCTCCCAGGAAAGTAATTTTCATGGCAACGCCTCCGCATTATATGGCGCTTCCGCGCCTTTTTTCTGGTTTTATCATACCATACAGCCCGATGCCGGGCAAGCGATAGTTTTCGTATCGGACAGGGGGGGGGTAATTCGCCGGCGAATTGGCGAATAGGCGAATAGACGCCTCCAGGCCTTGAAAAATAAGGAAAGTCTATTCGCCGAATTTTGGCGAATTGGCGAATAGGCGAATAGGCATTTGTCGAATTGGGGCCTCCAAGCCTTGAAAAATAAGGAAAGTCTATTCGCCAGGTGGATTTGGAAATTGGCGAATTGGCGGCGAATAGGCGAAACGGCGAAACCACTTTGGAAAAACGCTGATGAAACTCAAAAAAAGTGAAACTCAAACACGGGAGATGCCCGGTGGTTCGAGTTTGTTCAGAACACGTGTATACTCAAAAATCAGTACACTCAAAATCGGATTCGACAACGAAAGCCGGAAGAAATATCCAACTGGAAGATCAGGCAGATTCGTTTTGTGTCTCGAATTTTTTGTGACTCGTTCGATCCGGAACGTGATGAAACTCAAAAAAAGTGAAACTCAAACAGAGAAATGAGCTGTGCGGAATGGTTAAGATGGAAAATATGGTCGGAAAAGTGACCAGCGGCTTTGCGGAAGACGGTGATACTAAAAAATGGTGTTACTAAATTCTCTATACAAAAGATGGCAAAGCAATCTCCCATGATGAGTTTAGTGAAGCACTTAAACCTGAATTATTCACGAACATATAGCCAATGTCCCGTTATCCTATGAAAAGCAAAGGATTCCGGGCCATTTTCTTTTTCACCAAATAGGTGAAATTCCTGCAAAAAGAACCCCAGATCTGGTATAATAGAATCACCACA
>JAFRBK010000038.1 GCA_017404985.1 Clostridia bacterium
ACGGGTGCAAGCCTTATTTTTCAAGGGCTTCCGGCTTGTCTGAAGCCTTCCATCCGGGGGATTTTCGTCTAATCGGATCGTCTTTTTGATTAGGCGGGCCGTTCTCCCGGAAGGGGTCTGGTCGTGCGCCTTTCGGCGGCTTTTTGTGCGTTCCCGGTTCGGATCGAACGCTGCGTTCCTTTCGGAATCAGCCCCTCCGCCAATCGACTGCCGATTTCTTAGGAGGCGGCCGCTCTATCCTACTGAGCTACGTGGGCACAACATGGAAATTGTAAGCCAGTTTGGCACTTTTGTCAATCGCCGGTGAAGCGGCGAATTGGCGAATTGGCGAATTGAAGCCTCCAGGCCTTGAAAAATAAGGAAAGTCAATTCGCCGGATTTTGGCGAATTGGCAAATTGGCGAATTGGCAGTTGACAAATAGGTGAATAGGTGAAACGGCAAATTGGGCGAAGTAGCAAATTGACGGCGAATTGGCGAATAGGCGAATAGAGGCCTGCAGGCCTTGAAAAATAAGGAAAGTCTATTCGCCGGATTTTGGCGAATTGGCGAATAGGCGAATAGGCGGCGAATAGGGTTAATTGGCGAAGCGGCGAAACCACTTTGGATATACGCCGGTGAAACTCAAAAAAAGTGAAACTCGACAACCTGGAAAAGCGTCGATGAAACTCAAAAATTCTGAAACTCAAACAGGAACGAACTATTGGTTGAGTATACTCAAAAATCAGTACACTCAAAACCAGATCAAAGAAAATGGCAGAAAAGATAGAGAATCTGGTAAAGAAAATGACCATAGGTTGGTTCACGGCCGGTGATACTAACAAAAAGTGTTACTAAAACTTATATCAGAGTGAAGCGTTCAGAGTGGAGAGCTTAGATGGCGGTGACACTCAAAAAAAGTGTTACTAAAACGGCGATATACGCCAGGTGTCGGGTTCGGTTTGTGACTCGAAATTTTTGTGACTCGAAGTTTGCTCCGGAAAGGGCGGAGCGGGCGGGGAGCACGTTGACAGCGATGACGGACAGTTTGTATAATGCAGGAAAGGGGAGGGCGGCGGCAGCGAATTTTACAAAAAGATCGGATACAAGGGCGTATACCACTGGTTGCATATGCAGAAAAAAGCCTGAACACAGCTTTGGGCCGTGAGCAGGCAGAAAACCAGAAGAGAAAACAAATGAACGGGGCAGGGGATGCGGGGCGGAAACGTGTCAGAACGTGACGCCCTCAAACCCCTGCCATACGTTTTTCCCGCTGTAGGTCATGGCTTTTGCCTGGCCGCGGAGGACCTTCAGGACCGGGAAGGCCATGGCCTCCTGCTCCATTTCGCCCGGATAGACATGAATCGGGGCGATCCAGCCGCAGCGCTCCCGGATTCCCACCGTGATATCCTCAAAGCGCATGAGACCGCCGGTCAGCAGAATGGCATCGATTTTTCCGGCAAGGACCGCGCTCATGGCGCCGATATGCTTGCAGATCTGGTAAATCATAGTGTTCCATACCAGGACGGCTTTTTTATCCCCCTGGTCCACCAACGCATGAATTGTATCGGAGTTTGAGGTGCCGAAGAGGCTGACAAAGCCGCCCGAGCGGGAGCACATGCGCCGGACGTCATCCATGGAATGGGTTTCGAGATAATCCAACAGCGCCAGCACCGGCACGCTGCCGATTCTGGTTGGGGCAAAGGGGCCTTCGCCGTCGGCACCCATGGTGCCGTCGACCATGCGGCCGTGATCGTGGGCGCTGACGGTGACGCCGCCATCGATATGGGCGACGATGAAATTGCAGTCTTCATACCGCCTGCCCAGGGATTCGGCATGGGCTTCCGCCACCGCCTTGGGATTCAGCACGTGGGAATGGGGCGAGCGATAGAGACCGCGGATGCCTGTCAGCCGCGCGTAGTCGCAGTATTCATCCACATTGGTGGGGTTCAGGGTGTAGGCGGGGCGATGATAGTCGAGGGCAAATTTCCAGGCCAGCATGACCCCCAGCTTGGCGGCATGCTCGCTACCGCCGACGGCCGCTTCGGTATCGTCATAGAGCTTCTGGTCAATGACCGTTACGCCACCGGGCTGGGTGCAGGCGCTGCCGCCGCGGCCCACAAACACATCAATATCAGACGGATCGACGCCTTCCTTCGCCAGCATATCCAGAATGACCTGGTAACGGAAAGGAACCTGGCCGTTGACATGGGAATACTGCAGGAGGACCGGCGCATCATGGAACTGGCTTCTTTCGAACAGCTCCTTTTCATTTTCAAACAGGCTGATTTTCGTGGACGTTGAACCGGGATTGATGACCAGGAGACGATATTTCTTTTCCATATTCGTTTACAGTGCCGGGAAGGTTCCTAATAACCCCTTCCCGCAGCCTTTCATTCCGTTCTTCTTTCTGCCCTTCTTTTTCTCCCGGACGGCCTTCATGGCACACGGACACAAAAAACCAGGCCCGGTCGGGAACAGAAATTTTTATTCTTCATCATTCCCTGATTTCCTGCCTGGTTCATTGCTTTTTTCCGGAACTTCTTTTTCCGGGATTTCTTTTTAGGGACTTCTTTTCCTGGGAAGGGATTATTGCTTCACGGATTCCTCCGCGAGATAAACCTGTTCCCCCAGCACCCGGACCAGCTGGTCCGTATCCACGGGTTTGCTCAGATGGGCATTCATTCCGGCCTGCAGGGAACGCTGGACGTCCTCATCAAAGGCGTTTGCGGTCAGCGCAATGATCGGGATGCGCTTCGCGTCCTCCCGGCGCATCGCCCGGATGGCGGCGGTGGCTTCCAGCCCGTCCATTTCCGGCATGCGGACATCCATCAGGATTGCCGCGTAGGTTCCGGGCTCGCTCGATTCAAACATATCGACCGCGATTCTGCCGTTCAGGGCGTGGTCGGCATGGATATTTTCCAGCTCCAGGAGATCCATCATGATTTCGGCGTTGCTGACCAGATCTTCCGCCAGCAGGATCCGGCAGCCCGCCAGGCTAACCCGCTTCTTTTCCCGGGCCGAAACCAGGCCGCTGCGGTGGGAGATCCGCTCCAGCTCCGCCAGGATATTCGCGACAATCAGCGGCTTCGGGAGATAGTTATCCACGCCGACGCTGTTCGCCTCCTCCCGGATGTCCTCCCAGCTGTACGCCGTCATGACGACGACGGTGGTTTTCCCTTCAAACTGCTTGCGGATTTCGGCAGCCGTTTCCCTGCCGCTCATTCCCGGCATGCTCCAGTCCATCAGCACAAGGTTATAGGGCTGATGCTTTGCGTGCTGCTCCTCCATTCTGTGCAGGGCTTCCTGCCCACTGGTGCAGGCCTCGGCACGGATGCCGGCTTCCTCGAGCACCGCCCGGGCATGCTCCGCATCAACCGGGGCATCATCCACCACCAGCACAAACAGATCCCGGGGATCCAGCGGGACGGCCGGAGAAGCTTCATTAGCATTGGCGGCCTGCAGCGTCACGGTTACGGTGAATTCCGTTCCGACACCTTTTTCGGACGTGACGCTGATATCACCGTTCATAATTTCCACAATCCGCCTGGTGACCGCCATGCCGAGGCCGGCGCCGCCGAATTTGTTCCGGTTGCTGGAATCCTCCTGGGAGAAGGCGTCAAAGACTTTGGGCAGGAACTCCGGCGCCATGCCGATGCCGGTATCCCGGACACGGAAGCGGAGCGTGGCCCGGTTTTCAAAGGAGGTGGTTTTTTCGGCGGTCAGCGTAATGCTGCCGGGTGCATCCGTAAACTTGACGGCATTCGACAGGATGTTCATCAGCACTTCCCGGAGCTTGGACTCATCGCCGATATAGGCATCGTCCACCGGAGTCAGGACGCGGCACTCATACGTGAGGCCCTTGGCACTGCATTGGGGCAGAACCCTGGTTTCAATCTGCGACAGCATATCATGGAGGGAGAATTCCTCCTTCCGGAGGGCAATATGGCCGGATTCGATGCGGCTCATATCCAGAATATCATTGATCAGCGACAGCAGGTGGGTTGCGCTTTCGCCGATCCGATTCAGGCAATCGCGGGTATCCGCATCCAGGCTGTCCTTTTTCAGGGCAAGCGTATCCAGGCCGATGATCGCGTTCATGGGCGTACGGATTTCGTGGCTCATGTTGGACAGGAAGGCACTCTTGTCCTTATTGGCCTGCTCCGCGGCGCTCAGGGCTTCGCTCTTCGCCATGGCATCCCGCATTTCGGCATCGACGTTCATCATGCCGATGATGATATACTGCCGGTCACTTTCCATGCGGGAAACCTTCATGCTGGTATAGACCGGATTGCCGCCGACCAGCTGGCGGTATGTCATAAAATGGCCATAATATTCCCGAAGGATGCCAGGATCTGATAGCGCAGGCGCTTTTCCGGCGCGCTGCCTTTTTTCGGCATGGAGGAGAGAGCATGGAAGGAGATGGTGACCAGCAGCAGAATCTGGGCGGCCAATATGACATAGCGGACCGGAAGGGCGCGATAGACGCTGTCAGCATCCACCGTGAACAGCACCGGCGTGAAAATGTTGGCGACGGCGAGCAACGCGATCAGGCCCGCGATGATTCGCCCGGCAAGCACAAGGGCCTGGCCGAAGGAGGATTTCTCATCCAGATACGCAATGGCGAATTCCGCCCAGAAGGACACGCCGGCAGCCATCGCCACGAAATACAGCGTGGTATCGGCAAAAAGCAGGTTCGCCAGTTTCCGACTTTCCAGGATGCCCCAGAGGATGTCCGCGACGAAATAGGCCAGGACAGCGAAAAGAAACCTCCTGTACACATGCCAGGCGGGCTTGCCGAAGGAGAGCTGCCGCTGAAACAGGATATCATAGTTCACGATGAACAGAATCAAGACAGCTAGGACGCCGATCGCGGAATAATACATACTTTCTACCTTAATATATTTCTTTTATTTTTCCCTGCTTTTCATGGTGCCCTTATTTTCATACATCTGCTGGTCCGCACGCTCAAACACCGCGGCCACGTTCGCGTCATCCTCCCGTTTCGCCATACCGCAGGCGATCACGATGCCGCCGGAGCTGAGCGCTTCCTCGTTCATGCTGTGCATCCGGCCGACCAGATTATCAATATCCGCGTAGTCATCCCCCTGGGCGATGACGGCGAATTCATCCCCGCCGACACGGAACACGGGGCTGTGGCTGAAGAGCCGGCACACGATCCTGCAGGCATCCCGGAGATAATGGTCGCCGGCCTTATGCCCATCGGTATCGTTTACCTTCTTGAGGTCATTGACATCCAGAATCACGATGGCGAACTCCGGAGATACCCCTTCGGCAATCTGGGCGTTCAGCCGCTCCTCCGCCATCCGATAGGCATGCCGGTTCTTGACCCCGGTCAGGGCGTCGACGGTGGCCTCGATCTTCGCCCGGGCCAGGTGATTGGCATATTCCTCCTCCTGGCGGACCTGCGCGTCAATATCATTGACGCCGACAATCAGGCGGCGGCCTTCCTTCTCCTCCACCATGACGACTTTCATCTGGACATAATGCGGCTTACCTTCCATCTTCAGGCGGTAGCTCAGGGAGAAGATGCCGTGGCGTTCAATATCCGCGAGCACGTTTTCCCTCGTCAGCGTGGAACGGTAGCGGTTCAGATCATCGGGCCAGAGGGCCTCGCCGCCATGCTCCCGGGCGTCGGCGAAGAAATCGGATCCCTCTTTGTGATAGGTAAAGGAATCAAACCCGGCGGAGGCGCTGAATTCCCGGTAGCGCCCGGTTTCCGGAACCACGACGTAGATGCAGAGGAAGTCGCCGGCGAGGGCGCTGAGGCGGGAATAGGCAACCTGCTCCTCCCGAACCTTTGCGGCCGCGCTGCGCTGCTGCATTTGCTCATCAACATCCATCACGCCCAGGATGATGCAGCTATCGTCGTCCTGCATGCGGGTGACCGTCAGGCTGACGTACTTCGGAACCTGGTTGATGACCAGCCGATAGGTCATCATAAACGTGCCGTCCTGATCCAGCGCGGCTACAAGCGTTTTGCGGTCCAGCGCCTTTTTCACGGCTTCGCGGTCCTCGGCATACACGAGTTGATCCACTTCCTCCTGACATTCCTCGAAGAAATGCCAGCCGCGCCGCGCTTCGGTCAGGCTGCCGCTTTTGGGATCCGTGCGGTATTCGATGAATTCCTCCGTGTTCAGGTCAATATAATACAGGTCCTGATATCCGCGGGCCAGCGCCTGGGCAATATGGGAATAGATGATGCCGGTGCTCCGCGCCTTTTCATAGGATTCACCGGTCGTTGCATCGCCGCGATGGATGCGGACCTGGTCCGTTACATCCTGAAGGATACCGAGAACGCACAGGCGCCCGGTGGCATCGGTATACTTCAGCCGGGTGGATTTGATCTGGCGGCGGCTGCCGAAGGTATCCGCCACATCATCGAAGTAGATATACGGCCCGTCCATGGAAAGGGCCATCCGATCATCCTCGGCGAAATGCTTCGCTGTCTCCTCATCAAAGAGCTGCGCGGGCGTGAGGCCGGCCACCTCCTCCGGGCTTCTTTTATGGGCATAATTCGCGAAAGCCTGGTTGCAGGCGAGATAGGCGCCGGTGTTCGCGTCCTTGGTGAAGGTCATGCCGGGCAAATTGTCCAGCAGGGAGGTAATCGTCTGCTTCAGCTCCGCGATTTCGGCGGCTTCCGCCAGCAGCCGCTCCTGTTCATGGGCTTTCCGCTGCGACTTCAGTCGCTGCAGCAGCAGGAAAACGATGAGGGAGAACAGCACCGTGAGGACTGCGATGACATAAATCCAGTTATCCCGGAGGAACTGGAGGAAGGTCACCTTCTGGTTCGTGTGCATATAGGAGGCCAGCGCAGAATCCATTTCTCCGCTTCCCGTCATCAGGACTGTCTTGTTCAGCAGGAAATACAGCTCCCGGTCCGACAGGTTGACCGCGAAGGACATCGGTATATGTTCCCCGGTCGGCACGGAATAGAGCTTCAGGCGTTTGATCGTTTCCTCGACCGACGGAATCCGATAGTTGCTGACCAGGGCGCAGTCCGCCTTATCAGAGGCAACCGCCTCAAAGCATGCTGCCTCATCCGGGAAAGCCAGCCAGCGGCAGGAGGGATATTGCTCCTTGACAAAGGTTTCGGAATTCGGTTCACCGGCGATAATGGCGATGGAAAGCTCGCTGTTCCGGCTCAGGCTCTGGATTTCCGAATCGCGCATGACCGTGTTCATTCCTGTTTTCATGGCCGGATTGGTCAGCAGTACGCCGGCTTCGTCGGCGTCGTAATCACTCAGGAAGACCGGGAATACACAGTCCACCTCCCCTGCTTTCATGGCAGCCAGCGAGGCGGAGACCGTGGCGTAGGGAACGGTTTCAAAACGGACGCCTGTTTCATTCAGGTGGCTTTCCGCATGAATCAGGTAGTCATTGAGCGCGCCGGTAAGCCTGCCCGTTTTTTCGTCCGTACTGCAGAAGGGGAAAAAGTCTTTCAGGTATCCGACCCGGATAGTGCTGTGGCTTGCCAGCCAGTCCTCCTCGGCCGGCGTCAGGGAGATATACGTTCTGGTATCATACAGGTGCTCCTCGGCCAGCCGCTCGGTGAAATACGGGTCTTCATCCCGGATGCCGGCCAGCGCCACGTTCAGCTCGGCCAGAAGATCCGTGCGGTTTTTATTCACCGCGAAGAAATAGTCCGACGAGCCGACCCTTGATGACCATGTCCATGGAGTTATCTTCTTCCGTCAAAAGCGGGACAATTTCAAGAGAAACCCCGTACTTATCCGCCCAGTCCTTCAGGTAGCCCTCCTGGATGCTGCCCTGGTTGACACCGATGCGCTTGCCGGAAAAGGAGGCGGGATTATCCGCGGTGATCTCCCGGTTCTCCGAGGCGATAAAGATATAGTACGACTCCGTGCCCATGGGCAGGTCTGGATAGGCGATGAATTCCTCCCGATCCGGCTTATAGGAAACATCGCTCAAGAGGTCGATCTTCCCGTCCATCAGCATCTTCAGCAGGTTGGGCCAGCTGTCCTCCACGTATTCGTAGGTCCAGCCGGTGTAGGCGGCGATCCTGTGCTGATATTCATAGGCGATGCCGCACCGCCGGCCGAAATCATCCCAATAACAGAAGGAGGAGTCAAACCAGCCGACGCGCACGACCTTCCGGCCGGCATCCTGCGCCTTCGCCGCAGGGGAAACAGCCGCCAGCAACAGCACCAGCAGCAGGAGCACCGATATTCATTTTCGGAAGCGTTTATCCATTCGCACGTTTTCATCCTTCCGGGCGGCTTTTTTTCGGCCTCAGCATGTCCGGCGGCTTCCGGCCGGACAGCACCGTTTGGCGGGCGATTTTTTTCCGAATTATCCCGGCTGTATCAGCCGACAAGTACATACAGTATAACATGTTTTGGAAGCCTTTTCCAGTATCGGGGGAGGGGTATTTTGGCGAAAAAAAGCCGAAAAAATGCAGAAATCCGATTTTCAGGGAAGCGAAAAAAAGAGAACCTTCCCAAAGCTTCGGGGAACATGGTATGATAACAACGAGCAGACAAAAGCAAAGGGCATGACTCTGAATACTTACAAGGGGGAACCAATTCGGATGAATAAGGCGAGGACCTGTTTCGCATCCTTCGTCGTGGACCGCCGCCGCGCGATTTTCGCGGTGATGGTGATCGCGGCCGCCGTCTGCCTGTATCTGATGACGCTGGTGGAGACCAATACGGATATGACCCGGTACCTGCCCGAAAAATCCGCCATGAAACAGGGGATCGACATCATGGCGGAAGAGTTTCCACCGATGCAGACCAGCCAGACCATTCGCGTGATGGCCGAGGGGCTGAAACCGGAGGAAGAGGAGGGGCTACGGGACCGGCTGAAAAGCATTCCGAACGTGACGGCTGTCGCCTGGGAGGCGGAGAGCGCGGAGTACCACCAGGACGGGCGCACCCTGTATGTGATCAGCACAGACGCGGAATACAAATCCCCGGAAATCAAGGCCATCGGGAAGGTACTGGACCGGGACTTTCCAGAATACGCGCTTCAGTGGCACGACGACGACGTGGGCATCCCGGAGGTACCCATATGGATCCTGCTGTGCGGCGTCGGCGCGATTCTGCTGATTCTGCTTTTGATGTGCGGATCCTGGATTGAACCGGTGCTGTTCCTGATGGGCATCGGGATCGCCGTCGCCATTAACCAAGGCACCAACCTGATTCAGGGGAGCGTATCCACCGTGACGTCCTCCATGGCGTCCATTCTCCAGCTGGTGCTTTCCATGGATTACTCCATTATCCTGAGCAACCGCTTCAAGCAGGAACGGACGAAAAACGAGGACATTGCCGGGGCGATGAAAGCCGCGGTGGCCAACGCTTTTCCCTCCATTGTCTCCAGCGGCATGACGACGGTGGCCGGGCTTTTGATGATGGTGTTCATGAGCTTCCGGATCGGCATGGACCTGGGCGTGGTGCTGGCGAAGGGCGTTTTCCTGAGCATGTTCTGCGTGCTGGCAGTGATGCCCGGAGTACTGATTGCCTGCGACGGGATGATCCGGAAAACGGCGAAAAAGTCCCCGCGCATCCCGATGAGGGGCCTGGCACGCTTCTCCGACAAAATGCATACCGGGGTGACCGTTGCTTTCGCTGTGCTGATGGTCGCGGCGTTCATCCTGCAGCAGCAGACCGGCATCGTGTACACGCTGCAGAGGGAGGACCCGGTGGCGGAGACTTTCCCGGCGGACAATACGCTGGTGCTGGTGTACGAAAACCGGGATGAGCCGGCCATCCCCGAGATCTGCGCCCTGCTGGAAAAGGACGAAAAGGTGCGGAGTGTTACCTCATGGTATACCATGCTCGGCACGCCGTTTACGGCGGAGGAAATGGCGGCGCATATTCCGGCCATGGAGGGCGGGATGAAGCTGGACAGGGACCTGCTTTCCATGATTTATTATCTGCGCTTCGGGGGCAGCGAGACTTTGGAGATGACACCGGCGGAATTCCTGGCCTTTCTTTCCGAGCATGTGGCGGGGAACGAAATGTTTGCGGAATACATGACCGAGGAGCAGCGGGGGATGGTCCGCCAGGCCGGGAGCTTTGCCGGCCTGGTGAGCATGCTGGGCCCGATGACGCCGCAGCAGATGGCAGACCTGTTTTCCGCGCTGGCGCCCGGCATGGACGAAAATGCCCTGGAGCTTCTGTTCCTGTACAGGGCGGGGATGGAAAACAGCGATCCGGCCTGGAAGATGACGCTGGAAGAGCTGTTCGGCTTCCTGTACGATACGGTGCAGCATGATCCGCGGTTCGCGCCGATGATGGGGGAAGAAGCGAAAACCATGCTGGCTGAAGCCCGGGAAACGCTGGAGGACGGAAAACGGCAGCTGGCGGGGCCCGAGCATTCCCGAATGGTCATTACAACCAAATACCCGGACGAATCCCCGGAGACGTTCCGATTCCTAGAGGAGCTTTCCGGCGCCTGCGAAGAGAAGTTCGCGGGGAAAATCTCCCTGATCGGCAATTCAGCGATGAACCTGGAGATGTCGCGATCCTTCGGGAAGGAATACCTGTTCATCACGATCCTGACCGCGGCGGTGATTTATTTGATCGTGCTGCTGACCACACGGTCCTTCATCATCCCGCTGATCCTGGTGCTGATTGTGCAGACGGGCGTGTTCCTGACGGTGAGCGGCATCGGGCTGTCGGGGAACAGCATCTTTTATCTGGCGCTCCTGATCGTGCAGTGCATCCTGATGGGGGCGACCATCGACTACGGGATTCTGTTCACAAATTACTATGTGGAGCACCGAAAGGCATGCGCCATTCGGGAGGCTACGCAGAGGGCCTACGAAGGCGCGATCCATACCATTGCGACATCGGGGCTGATCCTGGTGCTGGTGACATCGATCATCGGCAGGCTGTTCGGGGATCCGACCATCACCGCCATCGTGAATACCCTGTCCATCGGGTCATTGGTGGCGATCATCCTGATTCTGGCCTTCCTGCCAGGAATATTGATTACTTTTGACCGCGGGATTATTCGGAAAACGAAGGGAAAAGGCCAATGAGAAAAGGGAACAGAAAAAGCACCCCCTGAAGCATTTGGGGGTGCTTGAGATGCCAGCCAAAAAGATTGTCTCAGGCCATTCTGTCGGTGGTTTTTGCCGGGCGCCCAACCGGATATTTCACCGGGCGTTTTTTATCAGGATCATCATTTCTGTCTCCGAAGAATTTCAGCCTGGTATCTTCGAAGATACTTCCGACATCGATACCGCCGTTGACTTTTTCCAGCTCCTCGTCTGCCAGCTCCCTGATGAGTTCGTCATTTTTCTTTTCGATCATTGTTTTTCTCTCCTTCCGTGTCGCGTAATCAATCCAGTCATCAGTTGATACGTAAGAATTCGACCGGGTGGCAGTATTTTTTTATATAATACTTCATTTTTGCATCAAAAGCAAATTTAATACCCTTTCATTTCAGCCTGACGTTCCATGATCGTTGATTGAAAAGAAAAAGAAATTGTGGTATGATCTGCCTGGACGAGAGTGATTATATACTTTCTTTACAGGCAGGAAGGAGAATATTTCAATGAAAAAGATTACTGCAGTACTTCTGGCACTGGCCCTCCTGATTCTTTTTGCGGCACCCGGGTTCGCGGAGCAGGAAGAGGACCTTTTTGCTGACTGGAACAAGGAAGCTCCGGCCCTGAAAACCCTGATTGAATTCGTGGAGACGGTAACGGATGAAACCTCTCCGGATTATATTCCGCCGGCGGATCGGATCGCCACATTTGACATGGATGGAACACTCTGCGGCGAGCTGTATCCGACCTATCTGGAATACTATCTTCTCGAACGTCGCATTTTCTGCGATCCGTCCTACACGCCGGACGCGGAGATGCTGGAATTCGGCCGGATGCTGCGGGATCACGCGCTGGACAAATCCTTCCCGGACGGGATGGATGTGCTACACGGCGAACATGCCGCCAAGGCCTACGCGGGGTTGACGCTGAATGAGTTCGCGGACTTCGTGACGAACCAGCTGGTTCGGGAAGTGGATGGCTTTGAAGGCATGACGTATGCCAACTCGTTTTATACGCCCATGGTGGAAGTGGTGGAATACCTGGAAGACAATGACTTCAAGGTGTATATCTGCAGCGGCAGCGACCGATATATCTGCCGGACCTTTATCGAAGGCGTTCTGGATATTCCCTTTGAACAGATTATCGGCATGGACGTGGACGTGGAAGCCACCAATGAGAACGGCGCGGACGGGCTGAAATATGTCTACACCAGCGAAGATACCATTATCCGGACGGACACGATGCTGGTCAAAAACCTGAAGATGAACAAAGTCAAAGCCATCGTGAGGGAGATCGGCCGCCAGCCTGTGCTCTCTTTCGGCAACAGCAGCGGTGATGTGAGCATGCACAACTATACAATCTTCAACAACCGCTATAAGAGCGCCGCCTTCATGCTGATTGCGGATGACGAAGAGCGCGACTACGGGAACACGGAGAAAGCGCAAGGCCTGCGGGAAAAATGGGAGGCAAGCGGCTTCAACGTGATTTCCATGAAGGACGATTTCCGGACCATCTATGGAGATGAAGTTAGGAAGACCGGTACATTCCACTGGCTGGAAGAGTTCGCCGACAAATAAGTTCCGAGCACGCTGGGCATGACTGCGATGATCCTGAAGCGGAAAGAGCCGTGAACGGCATGGATGATTTCACTCTCCCAGTCCCACCGGCGCGGTGCAAACATCCTTCCCGCTCTCCGTCAGGTACCGGTACACAACCACATACTTCTCCGCCCCCGCGATCGGCTCCATCGCCAGCGTGAACTTCTCCGACTTCATCAGCTGGTACTGCCGGAGGGCATAGGGCCAGTCCAGATAGCTGTCCATCACCAGGAAGGCCTGCAGATCCCCGTCCGCGGGCGTCAGAATCGCCCGCTGGCAGACCATCTCCGCCAGGGACGGCCAATTGCCGTCGATCTGTTTGCTTCCTGCCAGCGCCGCATGCCCGTCCTCATCCACGTGCACGTCGATGGCCCCGACCACCGTGGGCAGCACCGCTCCGGCGAAGGTTTCCGAGGTAAAGCCGAGATGGTTCACCACCTGGCTGTACATCCCGTCGCGCTGCACATAGCACGGCATGAGCGGCATGCTTTCCCCGCCGGTCCGCGCCGCGGGCAGCAGCCCGGGGATCTCAGCCTTCGCGCTCCCGTCCTCCTGCACTGTCAGATCGCCCATCGCCTCGAACAAAAGCCACTCGCCCTCGAAGCGGACCTGCGGCTGCCCGGTTTCCTCCGACACCGGATTCAGGATATTCATTTCCGCCAGCTCCGCGTCCGAAGTCACCCGCCGCAGCAGGTACCAGAACCCCTCATGAATCCGTTCCTCGTCCCGCACCTCCATCACAATCCCGGGCACGGACGGCACATCCGCCACCTCAAAGAATTCCCGCGCTGTTTCCGACGCCGCCCGCTCGCCCGGCGTCACCACATAGTCCTCCGCCGGCGCCACGGCCCGCATGTCCTCCGTGAGCGGCGCGGCCTCCTCCGGCGTCTCGATCACGGCCGGGGTGAAGAGCACCGCGTCCTGCATGTCCTCCCTGTTATAGCAGTAGGCCCGGAAGCTGACGCGCCGCACTTCGGTCTGTCCCCGGGGCTTTACCGACACATACTCGTCCAGCGCCTTCCCGGCTCCCAGATCATGCGAAACGCCCACCGGCGCCTCCCACTTATCCGCCTCCAGCCCGTAGCTGGAAACCCGATTGTTCCGCGTCTGCACGATCACGTCCCGCGTCTGCCCGATGTCCGCGCCCGCGCCGTCGATCTCCGCATTCCCGAGGCAGATCCTCCGTTCCGTCGCCCCGCGGTTCTCATAATGCAGCCGCAGCACGACCTCCGGCCCGACGATATAGAATCCCCGCAGGCTGACCCGGCAGTCCGCCCCGTCAAAGAGCGTCCGCTCCGACGCCTCGTCCAGCGCGCCGATCTCCTTCCCGTATTCCACCAGAAATGCAGGAGGCACCGCGTCCGTCTCCGGATAAAACGCGTCCAGCGGCACCTTCACGGGCAGGTCGAGCGCCACCGACCCCAGCAGGTGCGCTTCCCCGCCTTCCACGGCGCTCGCCGTCAGGATGAACCCGACCTTCTCCAGCAGCACGTCCGGCGCCAGCGCGCTCAGATCCTCCTGCTTCAGCGCCAGGCTCAGCATGCCCGTCTCCCCGGGGGCGACGGACCTGCGCCCGGACCCCTGGTGGACGCTGCCGGAGCCCGGGGCGCAGAGCGCCGCCGCCGAGGATTCCCGCCCGTTCAGCGTCACGCTGTCCACCAGAAAGATGATATCCTCCTTCAGGCTATTCTCGACCGCCAGGTTCAGGATGATCCGGCTGGCATTGAGGTTCGTCGAGGGCTGCAGCACCAGGGAACATTTGAAGTCCCCGAGCCCCGCTATGCTTCCCTCAAGCGCCGGATACTCCGTCACCCCGCCCCCGTCCAGCGGCACGAGGTCCGTCATCACATGGTACCCCTGCGCGTCCGTGATCTCGAAGGCGGCATACAGCGCCTCCGCCCGGTACAGGTCCTTCCCGAACCCGATCCGGAAGTCCGTCCGCTCATCGTACCGGGCCTTCATCTGCGTCGTTTCATGGGTGTCCGCGTCCCAGGCGTCGAAGGCGAGCATCTCGCTGCGGCTGTTGGCGGTGGGCACCCGGGTTTCGTTCAGGAAGGTGACGCCCGCGTACCGGTTCAGGTCCACCTCCGCCCGCGAGGTCCAGGCCCCCGTCAGCGAATCCTGCACCAGGTAATCCTTCAGGGTGAACTGGTCCCGCGCGTCCTTCACGTATTCCGCCAGGATGGGCGTCTCGCTGCGGTGCCCGTCCGCGTCCACGGGATACAGCGGCACCTGCCACAGCCCGTCCTCCGTCACCCGGTAGGAGAGGGCGCCGGTGAGCTCCGTGTACCCGGAGACGTTCTCCGCCCGCAGGTGCGTGCCGCCCCAGCTGGCCGTGAGGCGCCCGCCGATGAGCTCCACCGCGGGCGAGCGGTACACCAGGGAGAAGGATGCGTCCGCCGCGTCGAACAGGTTCCGTGCCAGGATCACCAGCTGCGCGCCGGCGAGGTTCTCCGCCTGGTCCGCCGTCAGCTCCGCGGTGATCCGGGTGGCATTTTCCTCCGGCACGGCGGTGATGCGGTCCATCCGGTCCCAGAGCACCAGATGGTCCCCGGCCATGATCCCGCCGTAGGCGTTGACATACCGGGTGTATCCGGTGCAGAAGGCGAGCCCTGCGTATTCCTCCTGCCATTCGCCGGTGTATTTCTCCCGGTTCCGCCAGGGATGGTACACGGACAGCCCGCAGCTGCCCGCCACGTTGGCCCGCGCATACAGAACCGCCGCCTCCAGCGCCTCAGCCACGCCCCGGGCCTTCTCCGGGCTCTTCCCCGCGTAGCTCTCCGTCAGGGACAGCAGATCCACCAGGTCGTATCCGCCCTCCGCCTCCGCGGCCCGCCCGAAGCCCGTGGCCTTCAGCCGCAGCCGGGAGATGTCCGCGAAGCTGTCCCGGGTGAGCATCCCCGTCAGGTCCTCGAAGAACGCGTCCATCCGCGCCGCCAGCTCCCCGACGGCGTCCAGGCGGATGCAGGCGAGGGTCAGGTCCCGGGCCGTGTCCTCCGTCCCGGCGAAGTACGCGTCGACGATCTGCCGCCCGGCCGTCTCCGGGTCCGTGCCCACATCCCGCAGGAAGGCATAGTTCCATCCGGAGGCGGGCTCCTCCGCCTGGGAGGAGACCATCATTTCCGCGTAGGGCGCCATGGCCCCCGCCACCTCCGCCGTGCCCATCAGGCAGGCGTCGAAGCCGATCCAGGAAAGCTTTTCCTCCCCGAAGCCGGCGGCTTTAAGCGCCCCCGTGAGCTCGCTCAGGCTTAAGTGGTCCGCCCCGTACTGCTCGTCCCAGCAGAGCCCGTCCAGGGGCCCGCCGCCGTGGTCCCAGAGGATCAGGGCGTAGCGCTTCGCCGGGCACTGCTCCCGCGCAAAGCGCAGAAAGTCCGCCAGCGTCTCCGGGTCGCCCATGTTCCGCTTCTCGGTCTCCCGCACCATGCGCGCGCCCTTTCCGCTGATCTCCATCACGGAGGCGCTGTCCGGCGAGATCGCCATCTGCCAGGAGGCGCTGCCGCCCATCATGGCCAGCACGGACACGTTCCCGCCGACCCCGGCCTCCACCATCTCCCGGTAGTCCGCCGAGGCGGACCCGTACTCGCTCTCCAGGTTGCTCCCGCACATGTAGACCATCACGGTCAGGTCCCGCGCAGGCGCTTCCGCGAGCGCCGCGCAGGCAACCCCCAAAACCAAAAACAGCAAACACACCAGCCGCTTCATCGTAAACTCTCCACTCTCTTTTCAAAAGATGTGCCGCGCATCATTGCACAGCGCCAGGGTAGGCAGTGCAATCCCCGCCCCCGGCTTGGGGAAGCGGACCGCGGTGATGCCCGTGAAGTCCAGGTGGAACAGCGCGCAGGCGTGGGGGAACGTAATATCCAGGATGTGCCCCAGCGCCGCCGCGGAGGACCCGCCGTGGCAGAACACCGCCACGGTCTCGTCGTTCCGCTGCTCGCTGCGGTAGTACCGGCCCTCCCGCCGGATCCCGAAGCCCCCGAGCCACGCGTCGATCTCCGCCCCGACAAAGTCCGCCCCGGCGGTGACGGTGTTGTTCGAAAAATACGGATGCTCCCGCCAGTCGTCCCGAGCCAGGTCCCAGCCCTCCCGGGCCATGGCGTCCGCGATGTTCCAGGGGTGCCCGCCAGCGAAGATCCGGGCCCCGTCGGCGCTTCCCCAGTACAGCTCATGCATAAAGTCCAGAATCGTCACCGGCAGCCCCAGCGCCTCCGAGGTATAGGCGGCGGTCTCCTTCGCCCGCCCGAAGGGGGAGGAGAAGAGCTGCGAAATGTTCTCTTCCCGCAGGCGCCCGGCAGCTGCGCGGGCCTGCCGGTGCCCCTCCGGCGTCAGGCAGTCGTGCTCGTAGTCCGGTTCGCCGTGCCGGACGAACAGAAGCCTCACTGCCCCTTCTCCAGGGCTTCCCACAGGCCGTTCAGGTAGGCGGCGCCCAGGGCGCGGTCATACAGCCCGTAGCCGGGGCGGCCCTTCTCGTCCCAGATCATGCGCCCGTGGTCGGGGCGGATGTAGGTGTCGGGGCAGGTCTCGTGGATCGCCTTCATGATCTCGTACAGGTCCAGGTCCCCGGTGCAGGAGAGGTGCGCGGCCTCCCGGAAGTGGTGCGGCCCTAAGTACTTGACGTTCCGCACGTGCATGGCGCCGATGCGGTTCATGGACCCAAAGTGCCGGATGATGGCGGGGATGTCGTTGTCGGGGTTCGATCCCAGCGACCCGGTGCACAGGCACAGGGTGTTGGCGGGGCTGTCGTGCAGGGCGACCATCTTGTCGAAGTCCTCCTGGCTGTGGGTGATCCGCGGCAGCCCGAAGATGGGCCATGCGGGGTCGTCCGGGTGGCAGGCCATGCGCACGCCGGCCTCCTCGCACACCGGGATCACCGCGTCCAGGAAGTACTTGAAGTTCTTTCTCAGATCATCCGGCCCGATGTTCTCGTACTGCTTCAGGGTCGTCTCCAGCAGCGCCAGCCGCTCCGGCTCCCATCCGGGCAGGGTGAAGCCCTGGCTGTCCTCCGCGGTCTTGCGGACGATCTCCAGCGGCCCCATCTCGCCCAGGTCCTTCTCGTCGAAGTACAGGCTGTTGCTGCCGTCCTCGGGGATCACCCGGGCCAGGTCCGTGCGCAGCCAGTCGAACACCGGCATGAAGTTGTAGATGATGACCTTCACGCCCTGCCGCGCCAGCATGCGGATCGTGGAGATGTAGTTGGCGATGTATTCCTCCCGGGAGGGGAGGCCCATCTTGATGTCCTCGTGGACGTTGACGCTCTCGATGACCTCGATCTCCAGCCCGGCCTCGTTGACCTCCTTCTTCAGGGCGGCGAACTCCGCCTCCGGCCAGTCGACGCCGGCGGGCTTGTCCAGCAGGCCCATGAGCCCCGTCATGCCCGGGATCTGTTTGATGTACTTCAGGGGAATGGGGTCGATGTCCCGGCCGTACCAGCGGAATGTCATTTTCATGGTGATACCCTCCTATTCTTCATGGCATATGGCCAAAGTTTACGATGCGAACTGGCTGTTGTACAGGTTCGCGTAGAACCCGTCCTTCTTAAGCAGCTCCTCGTGGCTGCCCTGCTCGACGATCCGCCCGTCCCGCATGGCGAGGATCACGTCCGCTTCCCGGATGGTGGACAGCCGATGGGCGACGATGAAGGTGGTCCGCCCCTCCATCATGGCGGTGAAGGCCTGCTGGATCTTCGCCTCCGTCCGCGTGTCGATGGAGGAGGTCGCCTCGTCCAGGATCAGCATCGGCGGCAGCCGCAGCATGATCCGCGCGATGCACAGAAGCTGCTTCTGCCCCTGGGAGAGCTGCCCGCCGTCCTCGCCGATCACGGTGTCGTATCCCTGGGGCAGGCGGCGGATGAAGCTATGGGCGTGGGCGGCCTTGCAGGCGGCGAGGACCTCCTCGTCCGTGGCGTCCGGCTTGCCCAGGGTCAGGTTCTCCCGGATGGTGCCGGTGCGGAGCCACGTGTCCTGTAGCACCATGCCGTAGGCGCCCCGCAGGCTCCTCCGGGTGATGCGGCGGATGTCCGTGCCCTCGGCGCGGATCGCCCCCGCCTGCACGTCATAGAAGCGCATCAAAAGGTTAATCAGGGTGGTCTTCCCGCATCCCGTGGGCCCGACGATGGCGACGCGGGAGCCGGGCGGAACGTCCAGGCTCAGCCCGGTAATCAAGGGCCGCTCCGGCACATAGGAGAAGGCCACGCCGTCGATCGTCACGTGCCCCGCCACGTCCTTCAGCACCCGCGCGTCCGGCGCGTCCGGCTCCTCCGCCGGCTCGGCGATCAGGTCGAAGATCCGCTCCGCGCAGGCCAGCGCGTTCTGCAGCTCGGTCACCACGCCGCTGATTTCGTTGAAGGGCTTGGTGTACTGGTTCGCGTAGGAAAGCAGCGCGGAGAGGCTGCCGACGGTGAAGGCCCCGCCGCTCCCCAGGCACACCAGCGCCCCGGTCAGCGCCACCGCCGCGTAGACCACGTTGTTGACGAAGCGGGTGCAGGGGTTGGTGAGGGATGAGAAGAACACCGCCTTCAGCGAGCACTCCGCCAGCCGTTCGTTGATCCCGTCGAAGGCCTCCCGGCTCTTCTCCTCCCGGCCGAAGGCCCGGACCACCTTCTGGTTCCCCAGCATCTCGTCGATGAAGGCGGTCTGCGCCCCCCGGGCCTCGCTCTGGTCGCTGAAGAAGCGGTAGGTGTGCCCCGCGATGAATTTCGCCACCACGAAGCTCAGCGGCGTCAGCAGCACGACCACGGCGGCGATGCCGGGCCGGATGGCCAGCATGAACCCCAGCGTTCCCAGGATCGTGGCCGCGCCGGTGAACAGCTGGCTGAACCCCAGCAAAAGCCCGTCCGCGAACTGGTCCACGTCGGCGATCACCCGGCTCACGATCTCCCCGGTGGGGTGCGCGTCGAGATAGGAAAGCGGCAGCACCTGCAGCCGCCGGAAGGCCCGGGACCGCACGTCCCGGATCACCTGGTAGGTAATCCGGTTGTTGATCGTATTGTTCAGCCACTGGATGCCGGCGGTGGCCCCGGCGATGATCCCGATCGTCGTCAGCAGCTTCCCGACGGCCTCCAGGTCGACCTGCCCGGGGCCGATGATCCGGTCAATGGCCCGCCCCACCAGCACGGGGATGTACAGCGTCCCCGCCACGGCGGCGGCGGAAAGCAGGATGCTGGCCGCCACCAGCGCCCGGTAGGGCCGCAGATATTGCAGCACCTTTTTCGCGGTGCCCTTCTGAGCTTTTTTCATGCGCCCTCCTTCCGGAACTGGGAGTCGTGGATCTCCCGGTACACGGGGCAGGAGGCCATCAGCTCCTCGTGGCGGCCGATGCCCGCCACCTTCCCGTCGTCCAGCACGACGATCTTCTCCGCGTGCCGGATGGAGCTCGTCCGCTGGCTCACGATGAACACGGTCCCCGGATACCCCTTCAGCGCCTTGCGCAGCGCCGCGTCCGTGGCGAAGTCCAGGGCCGATGAGCTGTCGTCCAGGATCAGGATGTCAGGCCTGCGCACCAGCGCCCGCGCGATGGTCAGCCGCTGCCGCTGCCCGCCGGAGAGGTTCCGCCCGCCCTGCTCGATGGCCCCGTCCAGCCCGCCCTTGGCGTCTATCACGTCCAGGGCCTGGGCGGCCTCCGCGGCGGCGAGCATCTCCGCGTCCGTGGCGTCCTCCCGGCCCCACATAAGGTTCTCCCGGATGCTGCCCTTGAAGAGCACGGCCTTCTGCGGCACGATGCCGATCCGCCGGCGCAGCTCTGCGCCCTCCCAGCTCCGCACGTCCCGCCCGCCGACGAGCACCTGCCCCTCCGTCACGTCGTAGAAGCGGGGGATCAGGCTGACCAGCGTCGACTTGCCGCTGCCGGTGCCGCCGATGACGCCGACGGTTTCCCCGGGCGCCACCTGCAGGCACACGTCCGTCAGGGACTCGTCCGCCCCCTCGCTGTACCGGATCCCCGCGTGCCGGAACTCCACCTGCCACTTCGGGTCGCCCGCCTCCAGGCCTTCGATGACCTCTTCCCCGGCGGGCAGGTCCAGCACCGCCTGGATCCGCTTCCCGCAGGCGACGGATTTGGTGATGTTGATGATCAGGTTCGCCATCTTGATCAGCTCGACCAGGATCTGGCTCATGTAGTTGTACAGGGCCACCACGGCCCCCTGGGTGATCGCCCCGGCTTCCACCCGCATCGCCCCGGTCCGCACCAGCATTACGATGGCCAAATTAATAATGACATAGGTCACCGGGTTCATCAGGGCGCTGATCCGCCCCACGTATTTCTGCAGCCCGGTCAGGGCTTCGTTCTTCTCGTCGAAGGCGCGGGTCTCGTCCTCCTCCTTGCCGAAGGCCCGCAGCACCCGTACGCCGGTCAGGTTCTCCCGCGTGAGGCCCAGCACCTTATCCAGCCCGCTCTGCACCTTCCGGTAGAGCGGGATGCTGGCAAGCATGATCCCGAACACGACCAGGCTCAGCGCGGGGATCGCCACCGCGAACCACACCGCCGCCTCCCCGTCGATCGTGAAGGCCATCACCATCGCCCCGAACACCACGAAGGGGGAGCGCAGAAGCAGCCGCAGCGTCAGGTTCAGCCCGGTCTGCACCTGGTTCATGTCGCTGGTCATCCGCGTCACCAGGGTGGGGATGCCGGTCCGGTCCAGCTGGGCGTAGGTGAAGCGCTGGATGTGGGCCCACAGCGCGCTCCGCAGCTTCTTCACGAAGCCCACGGAGGCCCGGGCGGCGAAGTACTGCGCCGTCACGGAGCAGCCGAGGCCGATCAGCCCCAGCGCCACCAGGATCCCGCAGTATTTCAGGATCAGCCCCTTGTCCTCCCCGCCGATGCCCTGGTCGATGATCGCTGCCACCACCAGGGGCACGGCCAGCTCGAACCCCGCCTCCAGCAGCTTGAACAGCGGCCCCAGCACGGTCTCTTTTTTATAGTCCTTCAGATATTTCCACATGTATCGCTCCTGACCATTCCGCCTGCCGTTTCTCCAGCGTCTCCGCCAGGCTGTAGGCGTCCGCCGCCCCCGCGGCCGCCTCCGCGAACCGGGGCAGCAGCCCGTGAATCCTCCGGGCGAGCGCCTCCGGCGTCTCCGTATATATGCTCAGCCGGCCCCCGATCCATTCCCCGTCCCGGATGCCCAGCACCCGCTCCGCGAGCTGCGGGTCGTACCGGCCGAAGGCGGCGAAGAGCCCCGCGGCGTCCGCCACCAGCTCGTCCCACACGGCCTCCTTCTGCTCCGGGTACAACCGCCGGCAGAGGTAGTGCGTGCACTCGTGGGTTTTCCGGATCGTAAGGCTCTTCTCCAGCCACTCTGGCTCGGAAAGCCCCGCCTCCGCCGCCGGCACCGCGCTGTAGGGCCCCGTGGAGAGGATGATCAGGGTCTCCGTGTATGCCGCCTTGTCCGCCTGGAAGGCCTGAAAGGCCGCCTGCCATTCCCCGGGCGCGGGGTCCGGGTGCGCCGCGTGCCATCCGGCGATGAAGTCGTCCACCTTCCCCCGGTTGATGATCCCGCTCACGTGCACGGCCCCCTGGGTTTCCGGAATCTCCACGTCCTCGCACCGCCAGCACATGATCTTCAGGAAGGTCTCGAAGTCCTTCCGCTTGCCCAGCGTCACGGCCCATACGTCCCCCGCCGGCGTGTGCTCCAGCGTGCAGCAGTCCCTGTCGCTGCCGGTGAAGTGGCTAAGGTCCTCCGGCGGCCGGATCCCCCGCAGCACGGCGTCCCTGTATTTCTCCGTCCCCCCGGGCCCGGGGGCGATGTTCAGCTGCGGATATGTCTCCGCCAGCTTCCTCAGCATCTCCTTCATCCGATCGGGATTCCCTCCTGCTCAAACAGGGCCTTCAGCGCCCGGTTCATCTTCCGCCGCGCCCGGCCCAGGTCCTTCTCCGCGCATTCCGCCGCGATGGTGATGGTCATGGTCCCCTTTTTGATCGCCGTGATCCCCCGGAAGCCCGGCGTCCCGATGATCTCGGGAATCGCTTCGCCCACCCGCGGCAGCTCCCGGGCCATCAGGGCCTCCAGGTCCGCCGCCTGGATATTCAGCGGAATGTCGAAGTCCGCCGTCAGCGTTGAGGTGTAGCGGCTCATGTTGATCACGTTGTGAATCTCGTGGTTGTTGACGATCAGGATGTTGTTGTCCTCGCTCCGGATCTTCATGCTCCGCACGCCGATCTCCGCGATGGTCCCCCGGAAGTTGTTGATGCTGACGATGTCGCCGACCCCGTAGTCCCCCTCGAACACGATGCCGATCCCCGCCAGGATGTCCGCCATCAGGTCCCGGGCCCCCAGGCTCACCGCCAGGCTGAGCAGCCCCACCGAGGCCAGCAGCGTGTTCGTGTCCACGCCCAGGTAGCTGAAGATGTAGTAGGCCGCCGCCATCACGATCACGTATTCGAACAGGTTGTCCGCCAGCCGGCAGATGGTCTCCCCCTTGGCCCGCGTCATGCGCACTGCGATCATGAAAACCGCCTTCCCGACGAGCCACGCGAACACCGCCAGGCATACCACCGCCAGGCACGCGGTGATCGAGAACAGGTTGAACCCCCGCGTCCATTCCCCCGCGAACACGAAGCTGAGCACCGCGTTCTCGCTCAGCGCCCCGTGCCCCGAGGCGGAGATCATCAGGTATACCACCAGCACCCCCAGCAGGATCTGGAACATCCGGTGCGCCTTCTGCTCCGGCATCAGTTTGCCCCATTCCACGGCCAGCTTCGTGCCGGCAGGGGCCCCCTGCCGCGCCGATGCCTGCCCGGAGAGGAAGCTGGCATGGTCGTATCCCCGCAGCAGGAACCAGGCCATCACGCCCCAGAGCACCGCGAAGGCCGCCCCCGCGATCCCGGCGTAGGCCATCCCCGTCCGGAAGATCCCGGCCTCGTCCTGCACCAGGCAGAACACGCTCCCCGCGATCTCCCGGCTGATGCCGTAGCACGGGTCCCCGTCCATCCGGAAGAAGTTCATCCGCGGCGCGCTGTCCGGAATCCCCAGGGAGCGGGTGCTCCTGCCCTCCAGGTCCTTCCGGCTGGAGGACACCACCTGCCCGTCCTGAATCTCGAGGATCGTCACCTTGCCGTCCGTCAGCTTGGGATAGATCCGCGCCCGGTTGTCCGTCAGCCGCGACTGCATGATCACGTTCTCGTTCACCGCGATCAGCAGCACGCCGAACCGGTCCTTCCGGATCGGATACCGCACGCCGATCATCTGGTGCGTCTCCCCGGTCACGGCGTTGTATTCCGTCCCGTGCACCACGTAGGGAATCCCCTTCAGAATCCGCCGGAAGTCGGAGGTGGATACCTCCGGGTCCTCCGGCAGCACGAAGTCGATGTAGTCCCGGCTGCAGGCCGTCTGCCGCCCCTCCTCGTCGAACACGATGATGAAGTCCGCTTCGATCACCCGGGCGATCTCCGCCAGCTTCTCCCGCTCCGCCAGGGAAGGGGTGGCGCTCAGCTGCTCCGCGATCCGGTTTCCGAAGTAGATGTACCATTCAATCTCCTGCTGCCGGGTGTTTTCGTCCCGGGCGGCCTCGGCCTCCAGCTGCACCTCCAGCCCCAGAAACACCCCGTCCGCGTCCTCGCTCAGGTGGTGCATGGTCTGCAAAGACCGGATGAAAAAGGCCGCCCCCGTCACCAGCACGGTCGCCAGGATCCCCGCCCGCAGGGCCACCTTCCGCACCCGTGTGGGCGCATACCGGATCTTCTGTTCCTCCGTAAGCTTCCGTGCCCCCGCCAGCTTCCGCAAAGACACCACCCACGTCACCAAAACCACCAGCAGCAGCATTACCAGCAGGAGCATCGTCACCATCCGGTCGATCCCCTGGGCCGCCAGGGCTTCCGTGGGCTCGCAGTATACTGCCGTCAGGTTGATCGGTTCCAGCGGTACGGGAAACAGCCGCATGGCCTCCGGCCGGCGGATCTCGATGCTTTCCTTCTTCAGGTCCTCCGGCGTGAGCCCCAAATCCGCGAGGCTCCCGTACCCCGCCAGCCCCGGCGTCGCATGCACGAATCCCAGGTCCGGCCGCGGCGTGGAAACCAGAAACAGTTCCCCTTCGTAGGCCCGCCCGATGGTATCGATCAGCAGGTCCAGGTCCAGCTGCGCCTGCAGGTATTCCAGATATTCCTCATAGGGGGTCCAGTCCACATAGTACCATTCCCCCGCAATCTTTCCGCTCGTCACCAGCACCAGCGGATGGTTCCCGTCGGCGCCCAGGTCCGCCCTGTCCGTCCAGTCGCCGTCTTCCGGGATTGCCCCGTCCTGTGGATCGCTCCCGCTGGCGGGGGGATTGTTTGCCTGCGGATTGCTCTCGTTGGCTTGCGTGTTTGCTTTCTGGTTGCCCTCATTGGCTCCCTGGTCGGCAAGCTCGTGCTGGGTATATTCCTGCCGGACCATCTCCGCCGTGAGCGCCGGAAACCGATCCGCCATTTCGCCCGGAATGTCCACTCCGCTGTCTGTCACCCGCGCCACAAACCCGTCCTCGAACAGCCGCTGCCCCCGGTATTCCCCCTCCTGCACCTGGTCCTGCAGGGACAGGGACATCACCTGCACCGTGGCATTCAGGTCCCGGTAAAACCAGCTTCCGATCTCCCGGGCGTCATTCTCGAAGGTATCCAGCGTCTTCCGGATGCCCTGGGTGCTCATTTCCCGGTCGCTTTTCAGCTCCTCCCGGAAAACCCACCCTTCCGCCGCCAGGATTACTCCCGTAAAAACCGCCAGCAGCAGAAGCATCAGCAGGAGGGACTGCCGCAACAGATGCTTGGGGCTTTTTCCCGCCGACTCTGGCTGCCTGGGGCTGGTCATGAATGATCCCTCCGTTTCCCGGTTCGGGGCAAGTGATGATGGACTTCTTTCTGAAACCGCTTTTTTCTCTCTTCAATGTACCATATTCCCGCGCGGATTTCAATCCATGGCCAGCAGGCCGGCGATGGTTTCCGCGGCGCTGATGCAGGCTTTTCCGTGGGAGGAATCCAGGCGGATGAGGTTCAGCTCCGCCCCGGACTGCCCGTCCGCCGAGCGGATGACATATTCATCCTCCGCGACGGCGGTGATGGTTTCCCCGTTTTCGCCCCGGAAATCCGGGTCCGCGGCGGAGGCTTCCAGCAGCTCCACAAAGCTTCGGACGAAATCCGAGGTTCGGTTAAACTTATCGTTGGTGGCAAAAAACAGGATGTCGGTGCCGCCGGCGCCCACGGCCAGCAGGCGGTTGACCCAGGCGGCCAGAATATCGCGGTCGCTGCCTATTTTCTTGATGTGGACGACGGCGTCAATCAACACCAGGCAGTCCACATCCTGATAATCCATGAACCAGGCGGTCATGCCGCCGTGGCTGTAAGCGGAGACGATGATGGTTCCGCAGCCGTCCGCCTTTGCGCGGCGGATCAGTTCCATTCCGGTTTCCGCCCGTTCCTGCGCGGCTTCGTTGCTGTAATCCCGCAGCGCGGAGGGGATGAATTCCGCCCGGAAAACCACCTCCGGAATCGTCCGGCCGTCCACGGGCTGGAAATACAGGTTGTTGCTGTCGGTGGTCTTATCGTTATCGCCGCCGCAGTGAAGGAAGAACACCCGCTCCGGTGCCGCTGCTTCTGCGGCTTCCGCGGAGGCGCCGGGGCCCCATCCCGCGGCAAAAATCAGCACGGCCAGCAGGCAGGCTGCCGCCCTGAATCCGATGCTCATGGGTGTCCCTTCCTTCCATATAAGCCTCTGAATAAGCCTCTGAATGATACTATACAGGAAAACCGATGGAACCGCAATGGAAATCCGGCTTGTTCGTGGGCGGGATCTGGTTGACGAACGGTTTCGCCGGTGCTAAGATGATCTCCGAACGCAGGGGGGAGACCCCGGGAAAAAGAGGGGAAACGTATGGAAAACGGCGCGCCGGGCCGGCTGAACGAGGCGGAAATCCGCCGCCGGCTGAAGACGGAAGCCCTGGGCCGGGAGATGGAGATCCATGAAACGCTGGATTCCACCAATCTGCGGGCAAAACAGCTGGCGGCCGGCGGGGCGCCCCACGGGCTGCTGGTGGCCGCGGAAACCCAGAGCCGGGGACGGGGCCGAATGGGCCGGTCTTTTTTTTCACCGGACGGGGCGGGGCTTTATCTGTCCTTTCTCCTTCGCCCGGAATGCGCTCCGGAGCGGGTGGCGATGCTGACCTCGCTGGCAGCGGTGGCGACGGCCCGGGCGATGGAGCACGCCGCCGGGGCGGAGGCCCAGATCAAATGGGTCAATGACCTGTACCTGGGCGGGAAAAAGGTATGCGGCATTCTGTGCGAAGCCGGGCTGGGAACCCATCCCGGCATGGTGGATTACGTGGTGGCCGGCATCGGCATCAACGTGAACCGGATGGATTTTCCGCCGGAGCTGCAGGGGATCGCCACCTCCATCGGGAATGAATGCGGCACGGCGCCGGACCGGAACTGCCTGGCCGCGGAGATCGCCAACGAGCTGGAGGCGCTGCTTCCGCAGCTGGAAACAGGGGAATTTCTGGCCGAAAGCCGGCGGCGGTCCAACGTGATCGGCCGGGAGGTGCTGGTGATCGAGGGCGGGAATCAGTATCCCGCCAGGGCGGTGGATATTGACGACCGGGGATGCCTGGTGGTTGAAAAGGGCCCGAACAGAGAAAAGGCCCACCTTGCCAGCGGCGAGGTGAGCCTGAGATGGCTGGAAGAGGAGTGCCCGAAACGGTGAAAACGAAAGATATGACGATGACGGCCGTGATGGCGGCGCTGATCTGCGCCGCGGGGCCGCTGAGCATTTTCGTCGGGCCGGTTCCCCTGTCCCTGGCCACGTTCGCGGTGTATCTTTCCGGCGCAGTGCTGGGAAGAAAGCGCGGCACGCTGGCAGTGGCACTGTACCTGCTGATCGGCATGGCCGGCGTTCCGGTATTTTCCGGATTCAGCGGCGGCTTTCAGAAGCTGGCGGGGGTTACCGGGGGATACCTGATCGGGTACCTGCCCTGCGCCTTTCTGGCCGGAACCGGCACGGAACGGGCGGACGGCGGAGGGCGGGAAGCCTGGCTGCGCCCGGCCATGATGGCGGCAGGCACGGCAGTGCTCTATCTGACCGGGACAGCCTGGTTCATGGTGCAGACCGGGCGGACTGTGGGGGAGGCGCTGGCACTGTGCGTGCTGCCATTCCTGCCGGGGGACGCGGCAAAGATTGCCGCGGCCTCGGTGCTGGCGGCGCCGGTTCGCCGGGCCGTGCTTCGAGGCGGGTAAGCTTATGCCAGGCCGAGTTCTTTCCAGGCGGTTTTCAGGCCGTCAATAATGGACAGGTGCTGCGGGCAGGCGGCTTCGCAGGCACCGCAGCCGATGCAGTTATCCGCTCCGTGGTTATGCTCCCGGAGCATGCGGAAATCCCAGTCGCTGCCCGGATCAGCGTTGTAAAGGCTCGCCTTGTTCCAGGCGGCGAACACACCGGGGATATCGACGCCGTTGGGGCAGGGCATACAATAGCGGCAGCCGGTGCAGCCGATCTTGGTCCGGCTGATATAGGCCTCCCGCACCTTCGCGATCAGCTCCAGCTCTTCTTTTGTCATGATGCCGGGCTCCACGCTGTCGAAGATGCGGAGGTTTTCATCAATCTGCTCCGCCTCGTTGCAGCCGGAAAGCACCACGGCCACCTCAGGATGGTTACAGAGCCACCGGAAGGCCCATTCCACGGGCGTGCGCTTCACCGGGAAGGCATCATACAGCGCCTGCACGTTGTCAGGCGCGTTGGCAAGCTTTCCACCCAGCAGGCCTTCCATGATGACCACCGGGATGCCCTTGCTGCCGGCCAGCTCCAGCCCTTTGGTTCCGGCCTGGTTGTTGATATCCATAAAGTTATACTGGATCTGGACCATGTCCCAGTCCCAGTCGTTGATGATATACTCGAAATCCTCATAGGAGCTGTGGAAAGAGAAGCACTTGAAGCGGATCTTTCCGGCGGCCTTCATGTCGTTGAAGAATTCCCGGGCGCCGATGGATTTGAACTTTTCCCATTTTTCCCTGTTGATGCCATGCATCAGGTAAAAATCGATATGGTCTGTCTGCAGCTTTTTCAGCTCTTCCTCCAGCAGGGCTTCCATGCTGGCCCGGTCATGCACCGCCTCAATGGGCATCTTGGTGGCGATGGTGACCCGGTCGCGGTAGCCGTCCTGCAGCGCCTTGCCCAGAACGATTTCGGATGTTTTGTTCAGGTAGACATAGGCTGTGTCCAGATAGGTGACGCCGCCGTCGATCGCCCTGCGAATCAGGGAAATGGCTTTTTGCTCATCGATCACGCTGTCGCCGGATGCCTGGCCGTTGAAACGCATGCAGCCCAGCCCGAAAGCGGAGCCCTGGATTCCCAGCTTGCCGAAAGTGCGGTATTTCATCGTCTTGTGTCCTCCCTTTGCGGTTTGATCGGATATGCTGTCCCAATCATTATACGGATCTGCAGAGACGGAAACAACGCAGAAAATGGTGTCGGTTTCTCATTTTTTGTTCAGTATACGGCGTCTTCGGTCACGATGCGGGACATGGGCACATCGGACGCTTCCCGGGGAAGGAAGGCGGCATGCTGCACCTCAAAGGCCGCCATGACGGCCGGTGCGTTTTTGCAGGCGGGCAGAAACCGGTCATAGTAGCCGCCGCCCATGCCCAGCCGGGTGCGGTATTCATCGAAGGCAACCCCGGGGCAGATGACCAGGTCCAGGCGTTCCGGCGGGAGCTCTTCCGAGCCGTCCGGGTCCGGCTCGAGAATCCCGAAGGCACCGCGGCGCCAGCGGCCCGGAACCATCGCCTTCATTTCCGTGGGGCGGACGCAGACCGGAAAGGCGAAGCGCTTGCCGGCGGAAGCGGGATGGCGGAGCAGCGGGCGGAGGTCCAGCTCCCCGGGCATCGCGTCATAGACCAGCACGGCGGAGGCGTTCCGGTATTCCGGCAAGCCGGCGATCCGTTCGGCGGCCCGAGCGGATTTCTCCTCCCTTTCCGCGGCGGAGAGGCCTTTTCTCAGGGCGATATAATGCGCGCGCAGGGCTTTTTTATCCGGAAGGACGGGGGCGGTCACGGCGCATCCCCTTCGGCTTTCCGGCTGCTGTCGCCGGAAGACATCAGCAGCATCCGGTATTCGCCCGGCGCCATGCCTTTTTCGGCGCGGAAGACCCGATTGAAGCTGGAAATACTCTGGAACCCGGAGAGCATGGCAATCTCCGTCATGGTCCTTTCCCGGTCGGCCAGGAGCTCCGTTGCTTTGTCCAGCCTGATCATGTTCAGCCACTTGCTGTAATTCATTCCCGTGATGCTGCGGAAGATCCGGGAGAAATAATCCTTGCTGATGCCGGCCATATCCGCCATGGCGTTCTGGGACAGGTCATCCGCCGTCAGGTTGTTTATGATATAATCCGTGACCATGATCATCCGGCGCATGACCGTGTCGGTATAGCTGTAGGTATCCCCGCTATGGGTTTCCGGGATGAATTCTTCCCGGTGCTCGTCCAGGATCAGCATGAACTCCATCAGCAGCATGCAGCAGCGGAGCTCCCGATCCGGCCCGGCAGCGAGAAAGATCTCCTTCATCTGGTCCGCGATGGCCCTGAGCCGGGACACCAGCCGGGGATGGGAACGGACGCTGAGCACGTGCAGGTTCCGGTAGGCGTGCATGATCCGCTGCAGGTCAAACAGCGAATTCATAAAGGCGTTGCTGAACTGGATCACCAGCGATTCCTTCCGGTCCGCGTCAATGATTGCATGCATTTCCATCGGCCAGATCAGCAGGAAATCGCCCTCCGACAGCTCATAGTTCTTCTGGTTGACCATGAAGATATTCGTGGTTCCGGGGCCCACCAGCAGTATTTCGCCATAGGAATGCCAGTGGGTCTGATAGCTGCGCTCCTGATATCCCGTGGACAGGTTGAAGGCGCTGACACGGTCAAATCCGTAGTGTTCATACTGGCTGAAATCCATTCTGCTTCCTCCCCGGGCGCCCGGACCGGACCCGGCCCCCCAATAAAAGAAAAAACGTTTCTTACATTAAAGCGCAGAGTGAGGATCGCGTCAAGGCTTTCGGCGTTTTTGCCCGAAAGGGGCAGGCGAACAAAAAACAATCAGCGGGGCGTCAAAAAACAGGTAGTTTTTTCCGGCGGGATTCATTTTAATAGAGGCAGAAATAAGCATCCGGAAGGAGAAATGATGATGAACCAGAACCAGCTTGCTCACCGCAGGGCAGAGGCGCGCCTGCGGGTGCTGAACCCGGACGGAACGCCCGCGGCCTGCCAGCCCGTAGCGGTGAACCAGGTTTCCCACCGGTTCCTTTTCGGCTGCGGCGCCTTTGACGCCGTGGACCTGATGAAAACGCAGGACGGGGAGAAGAAAGCCTTTCTTCAGGAAAGAATGGAAAAATGGTTTGCGCTGTTCAATTACGGCACGCTGCCTTTCTACTGGGGCCGGTACGAGCCGGAGGAAGGGAAGACTGCTTATCCGGAGACCATGGCCGCCGCGAAATGGCTGCGCGAAAAAGGCGTGCAGGTGAAGGGCCACCCGCTGTGCTGGCACACGGCCTGCGCTCCCTGGCTGATGAAGTTTTCCAATGAGGAGATCCTGCGCCGCCAGCTGGAGCGGATTCATCGGGACGTGACTGCCTTCAAAGGGGTCATCGACCTATGGGACGTGATCAACGAAGTGGTGATCATGCCGGTCTTCGACAAATACGACAACGCGATCACCCGAATCTGCAAGGAAAAGGGACGGATCAAACTGGTGAAGGCCGTGTTCGACGCAGCAAAGGAAAGCAATCCGGACGCGGTGCTGCTGATCAACGATTTCAACACCAGCCAGGCCTACGAGATCCTGATCGAGGGACTGCTGGAGGCCGGCGTGCCGATCAGCGCGATCGGCATCCAGAGCCACCAGCACCAGGGCTACTGGGGGCTGGAAAAGCTGCATGAGGTGCTGAAGCGGTACGAACGCTTCGGCCTGCCGATCCATTTTACGGAGAACACCCTGATCTCCGGCGAGATTATGCCCGCCCATATTGTGGACCTGAACGACTGGCAGGTGGATTCCTGGCCCAGCACCCCGGAAGGGGAGGAACGGCAGGCTCGGGAGATCTCGGAGATGTATTCCGTGCTTTTCGCCCATCCGCTGGTGGAAGCCATCACCACCTGGGACTTCAATGACGGCTGCTGGCTGAAGGCTCCCTCCGGCTTTGTGCATGAGGACAACAGCGAGAAGCCCTCCTGGTACGCCCTGAAGAACCTGATCCACGGCGAGTGGGAAACCCATGAGACGCTGACCACGGACGAGGAAGGATATGTGACTTTCACCGGCTTCAGGGGCGGGTATGAGCTGGCGGCTTCCGCGGGAAAAGCGGCCTTCACCCTGAACGAGGACCTGAACGCGGAACTGAAGCTGAAATAAGCCCGGGAACGGGGCTGACGTTCCCGGCCGGGCCAGCATGTTTATCCGGAAAGACAAGCGCCCACCCTTTCGGGTGGGCGTTTCTGCTGAATTGGAGATCAGCCGATTCCGCTCAGGCCGGAGTTATATTCATAGTTCTCGATTTCCCCGGTCTCAACGTTGACATAAACAACGTAGAACCCATCCTTTTCCCCGCGGGGCAGAGGAGTGGCCACAACGCCTTCTGTCTCGGGCACTTCGGGCTGGCCCAGCAGGTACTCCACCTTGAAGCAGGGCTTGCCGTTGATCATATCGTACCAGCCATTTTCGTTGACTTCGTCCTTCATATCCGGGTCGTTCAGGTCAAAGTTGGTGTACAGTTCCATCCGGCTGACCTGTTCCTCATTCAGGCCGTATGTGCTGATGATGAATTCACGGCCGGTTTTGATCATCTCTTCCTCAGGCACCTTGCGCGCGTTCATGGCGGCGGTCTTCCGCGCTTCAATGATCTCAGCCCAGTTTTCGATCGGTTCAGACGGGCTGTCATCTTTTACGGCGCCGTTTTTGACGGCAATCGCGTAAGCCTTGGCGAGATACGCGGCTTTGGCTTGCTCATCCAGGCTGTCGGCCTTCATCTGCTTCAGCTGGTCCAGGCCCCAGGCATCCGCGTCGTAGCCGCCTGAAGTGTCCTCTCCCGCGCGGCTCCAGCCAATCTCGGCCTTGCCGTTCTTTACGACAGCGGTATAAGTTCCAAGCACGTATTCCATTTCCGCGTTGCCGGTATAGGTGACCTTTACCGCGCCGCCTGCCAGTTCTTCTTCCGCCCGATGGAAGAAGGACTGCAGTTCCGCCGTAATGCCGAATTCTTTTTCCAGCGCCTGGTCAGCGATTCGGGAGGCCGAGGCCCTCGGGGAAAGCAGCAGGGTTGTCGCAAGGGCCGCTGCGGACAGCAGCACCAGAACCATCGCAAACACAAAACCAACAGACACTTTTTTCTTCATAACGGGTTCCTCCTCCTGAGCGATACGACACTGCACGGCAGCACGGCAGGAAGGCACATCATCCAGGAAAGAAAGACGCCGGTCCATTGCGGACTTCAGCGAATCCTTATTCGTCTTCATAATACCAGTCCTCCAGTTCCTGTTTCAGCATCAGTTTCGCTTTCTTCAACCGATAATTGACTGTTGATCGGGGGAGCCGCAGCGCTTTTGTCATTTCCTCCAGCGTCATGCCCTGGTACCAGTGCAGCAGCGTTACTTCCTTGATCTTCGGCGGCAGGGCCATTACCGCACGCGTAACGGTATCGTCCCGTTCGTCAAAGGGGACCGAACCTTCCGGCAGGACGTCGGGGGTCACGGACCGGTCCGTGTTTTTCGTCCAGGCGCTTTTCAGCAGGTCCTTGCAGGTATTGATCGCGATGCGCGTCAGCCAGGTTTTCTCATCTGCCTCTCCGCGGAAACGGTCCCGGCTCTTCCAGGCCTTGAAGAATGTTTCCTGTACAGCGTCTTCCGCCAGCGCGGTATCACACAGATAGGCGAAGCACAGCCGGAGCAGCGTTCTTTCCCAACGGGCAATCACACCAGCCAGCCACTCCTGGCTTTGATCCTGTACCAAAGCGCTCCCTCCTTTCAACACTGATTAGACGACACCGAACCATAAACAGGCCAAAGGCCGGAAATATTTTTTCAAATTTCAGCATATCAGGTGCTTCGTTGAAGGCTGACAGCGATTTACCCCATATCATACCATGGAAAACAAAAAGAAAAAAAGGAAAATCTATGGTATAATGCTGCTTATGGAAGGCAAAACGCCTGATGGCGTGCGGAAAGAAACAGAAAAGGAAGGAAAACGGCATGGAAAGCGGCTATTCCTATTTTGCTTTTATCAGCTATAAACATGAAAATCAGAAATGGGCACGATGGCTGAAACGGAAGTTGCAGACATACCGTTTGCCAACCCGTACCCTGAAGGTGCATGAAGATCTGCCGAAGCGGCTGATACCTATTTTTTATGACACCAATCTGCGGCCTGGAATTCTGGATGATCAGATCCGAAGTGAAGTGCAGGCTTCCAAATTCCTGATTGTCATTTGCTCCCGGGAGGCAAACAGGGAACCGAAATGGCTGAACAAGGAAATCGATGTTTTTCTTGAGGGCAAGGGAGACCGAAGCCGGATAATTCCGGTGATTATTGACCAGACAGATAATCCGGTAGAGGAAACATTTCCCTCCAGATTGGCGGAGCTGAACGCGGAAGAGGATATTCTCGGCGTAAGCGTTCCCCTTTCCGGAAAACGAAATGCCATTCTGAAAATTGTGTCCTGCATGCAGGATGTACGGATTGAAGAGTTGGAAAGCGAAGACCGAAAACGGAAAAAGAGGAAGACTGCCGCCTTGCTGGCCTGCAGCGCTATTATTGCGGCAGGATTGACATTCGGGCTGATGCGTTTCAGGGAAGTGAATTTGTCCCAGTCCTATGAGAAAGCCGGCAGGCTTCTGGAAGTGGGCAGTTCGGCTCTGGAGAAAGGAAAGATCCCGGAAGCTGTTCAGAATGCGGTGGATGCCTATGAAATCGGACTTGACGGCTTTTTGCGGAAAAGAGCGGAGTATACAATGGAGGAAGCACTATATCTATATGGAACAGATCCGCTTGTTCCGGGAGGACAGTTTGAAACGAACGGCAATATCCGCGGCATATGCCTGTCCGAAGACGGAAAGGTGGTGTTGGCTGAGGGTGGGATCATCGAAGAGGAAAACGATCTTCCGGGCACCAGCAATCTGGCTGCATTCAGCGCGGAAACCGGTAAAAACCTCTGGACCTGGCGGGTGGATTCCCTGGCAGCAGTCGGAAACCGGCTGTATGTGCATCCATATAAGGCAGGATACGGAGAAATTGTCGAAGTCGATTTTCTGACCGGGGAGGAGATCCGGAAAGTAACGGGCGCTACGGAGAAGAAGGACATTTCCTTCCGGATGCATCAGGTCAGCGATAAGGCTTCCTGGCGCTTTTCGCCGGATGGCAAATGGAAAATCGGGATTTATCAGAATGACGATTTCTATACGATCGAAAATGAAAACGGGTCGAACCAGGCCAGCCTTGGCGGGGCTTACGCAGACGCTGTGTTTCTGGACGACCATCGTATCATGTTCGCCATGGATGGGGAAATCACGATTTACGATCCAGATACCCGGGAAAGGCAGTGTGTGATATCTCCCGACCGTGAAGCATTCGGGGCTCCGGTTTGCATTCTGCCGGGTGAAAAAATGATTCTATGCTTTTTGAAAGGGCGTGCGCTTTGCATTGATCCGGGCGGAGATGTTCTGTCAGAATGGGCAGGAGATGATTATACTATCTCAGATAAGTGGCAAACATACGGCCTCGAAAACGGTGCTGTCGCAGCTGGGTGGATTGATGAGGATAAGGGGATTGCTGCAATTGTATGCGGAGATGGGCAGATCAGCGTAGCCAGAGGAGGATATTCCTGCTTTGTACGCAGGACGAGGGAAGCAACAGGATACAGCCCGTTATATGCATGCATGAACAGTTTTCGGGCGGACAGGCTCGTGTTGGCAGACGACCGGGATCCATGGAAAGGATATCTGTACAGATTACATAGCTCTGAAGCATTCCGGATTGCTGATTCGCTGGCAGGAATTCCATATGACTATGTGTTTTCACAGGACGGACGGTATATGGTTCGGAATTTTACCCTGGAGACGTATCAGACGGTGGACGGAACGCAAATCAGGAATGCGAGCGAGGCTGCCGCTTATAAAAAAGGACCGTTTAGCGCGATGACCATCGAAGACGTATCTCCGGACGGACAGACGGTTTATTTCCATGCAGGAGCATACGACCTATCTCAAAACAGGAATCTGGAACTGGAGAGCGTTTCTGGCAAGGAGAAACCGCATTCGAATACTGTGGTGGTGCTGGCACCATCAGACCGGCATCCGGCTATTCACGCGGGAGTTACCCAGCCGAAAAACGGAAGCATCGAACTGGTGGTTTATGAAAACCTGAAAGAAACATGGCGGACCGAACTACCACTGGCGGAAACTTATGACACGCTGCCGGTATGTACCGGTAAAAACGGATGGTATGGGATCTGGGGACGAGATGGGAACGGGAAAATGATTTTGATCATGGCTGACCTGTATCAGCACAGATGGATAGCGCTTGCTGATTGCATCAGCCCGGAAGGCTGGCGGCCTGAGGTTGCTTTCGGAACCAATGAAAAAGATCCTGTGTGCTTCCTGACAGATGAGAAGAGTATTCGGGTGATTCGCTGCACGGACGGTCAGGAAATCAAAACCATCGGTAACCCTTCAGGCCAATGGGCGACAGTTTTTTCGGTGCGGGACGATGCCTTACTGATGCTTTTTTCAAATCCCGGTTATTCGCTCTGGGTTCTGGACACGAAAACAGGAGAAACGCTGTTCACCCGGGATAACAGCTTCCGTCCGGCGGCAGGCAGGAAGTTTGAAGTACATTATGCGGAAGACAACCGGTACTTGTATTATGGCCTGGCATATGAATTCGATTTCCTGAAAGGAAACTATTTCCTGGAAGGATACAGGATTGATTCGCAAAACTGGGTTGTTGACAGGCGATATCCCGGGGCGGTGAAATTCGCAGCAGGGGGAGAGGTGATTTGTGCGGATTCGACGGAAACCGGACTGTATGTTTTTCCTGAGTATTCGGCGGAGGATGTGCTGAAGAAAGCCCGGGAATACCTGGATATGCTGAAATGATTCAATATGCGGAAAACTGGGCAGACATGATATGCCATGCCTGCTGAGGATGGGGGAAGAATGATGAAATAGAACAGGTTTTTCAACAGAACCGGAGCTGTTTCATAACGCGGACTGAAGGCTGACTTCAGAAACCGCAATGAAGATTTCGGGCCGCATTATTTCCGCAGGGAGGCCGGGATCAGGAACGTGGTAACTGAATAAGGCGCCAGGGCGGCGCTGAAGCCGTCTTCCCCCGCGGACAGGGCGGGAAGAACGGCCCAGTGCTCTCCGTCGGCGATGCTGCCGCTGGTACGGATGGACTGGATTTCCGCTCCCGGCGCTACAGCGGATCCGTATGCGGACAGATCCACCCACAGCGCCTGTTCCGTGTTTTCGGCGTTCATGGCTACGACCACCAGGCGCCCGCGCTGCGGGTCTTCCGCAGCCACCGCGTCGCCGTCCAGGGCCAGCAGGCGGCTGCCGGGACGAATATATCGTGTGAACTGGCCGAAAACATAATACTTCATGGTCAGGACCAGCTGCTCCCGGTCATGGTCCGCCACGGCGGTTCCCCAGTATCCGCCCAGGAGGTCGACCATTCCGGAATCCCGACGCCCGAGCCAGCCATTCCGGCTGATATGGTTGTCGATGACCTGCCACAGAATCCAGGCGGAGGGCGTCAGCCCGTTCAGATCCGTCATGATCTCACGGGCCAGCCAGAGGCCGGCGCCCATTTCTCCGGCATCCCAGCTCAGGGTGTCGCCGCCGTCCACCTCGGACATCCAGAGGTTTTTGCCCCGCTGCAGGGTCTGGCGAAGCAGAAAGTCCCGTCCGGAACCGGCATACGCGTGGGTATCCACCCGGCTGATGACGGCCAGGGCTTCATCCGTCAGCTGGGACAGGGACAGGGCCTGGGTATCGATGCTGGTTTCATCCGTTCCGGCAATCAGAATGCTGTCCAGCCCTTTCTTCTTCAGCTTTTCAGCAGTGGCAAGCAGGATGCGGGACTGGCTGGCGCCGGGATCAAAATGGCAGCCCTCCTGCTTGGGACTGAAAGCCTGCCAGTAGGAAGTGTTGGGTTCGTTCATCGGAGAGATGCTCTGGAACTGAATATTCCAGGCAGAACGAAAATGCTCAGCCACATCCGCCAGATACTGCGCGAAGGCATCGTAGGCATCCTCGCGCAGGTTGTTCTGGAAGGCATACTTTGCGCCGGACGAACAGCCGGAATTCGTCATGAAATAGGGCGGGGAGTTGGAAAAGGCCTCTACAATCATGCCTTCACCGCCGGCTTCGAGGCACCGGGCCAGCACGTTCCGCTGGTTCGCATCCTGCGTCCAGTCATAATCCCAGGAATAGGTTCCGGTGGCTTCGTCATAGGCTGGATTCTGCCAGAAACCCGGCATCATGGAGTCCGTTCGGGTGATATGGTCATGGGACGGGTCGTCCCCTCCGCCGATATTGTAGCGAAGAATGTTCAGGCCCAGCCCCTTTTCCGGATCACAGAAGGCTTCCGCCGCGAGGCGGCTCAGCGTGTCGGAATATCCGATCCGGTTGGCCCACCAGCACAGGCTGGTTCCCCAGCCCTCGAATATTCCGTTGTTCACCGCGGAAGCCTTTTGCGGATCGACGGTGACGACCCGGTCCGCCTTCGCCCCGGAAGCCCCGGCACAGGAGATGAGCAGCATCCCGGCCATGGCCGCTGTGAGGCATCTTCTCAGTTTTGCCATATTGTTTGCACCTTCCCTGTTCAGCATATTTGGTTTCTGGTTGAAAAAGAAGCTTTTTCTGTATTATACGGCAGACCGCGGCGAAAATGCAAATGCAGAATTCTTTTGCCTTTTTTCCGGGTTTGGCTTTATAATGGTTCCAATACCCGGAAAGGAGATGACAGCATGGAGCGGCTGCGCTGCGTGGTGGAACGGATCACGTACCAGAATGAGCAGAACGGCTATTCTGTCATCAAGGTGAAAACCGGCGGGTATACCGATCTGGTGACCGTGGTGGGAAACATGCCGGAGGTGCACGTCGGCAGCGTGCTGGAAGTGACGGGCAGCTGGAAGGTGGACGCGAAGTACGGCCGCCAGTTTGCCATGGAGGCCTTTGAGGAGACGCTTCCGGCCACGGTGTACGGCATTGAGAAATATCTGGGTTCCGGCCTGGTGAAGGGGATCGGGCCGAAGTATGCCCGGGCGATCGTGCGCACGTTCGGCGCGGAGACGCTGAACATCATTGACGATGAGCCCCTGCGCCTGCGGGAAGTGCCGGGGATCGGGGAGATTCGGGCGGAATGGATCCGGAAATCCTGGGAGGACCAGAAGGAAATCAAGAACATCATGGTTTTCCTGCAGGGGCACAATGTGAGCACAGGCCACGCGACCAGAATCTACAAAACCTACGGCAACGAGAGCATTCAGGTGGTTCAGGAAAACCCCTACCGCCTGGCGGATGATATCTGGGGCATCGGGTTTAAAACCGCGGACACCATCGCGGAAAAGATGGGCTTCGAGCATGAGCGGTATGAGCGCCTGCGCGGCGGCCTGCTCTACACCCTGAACCAGCTGGCGGACGACGGTCACTGCTTTGCCACCCGGGCCCAGCTGGTCAAAGCCGGAATGGAGATCCTTTCCGTGCACGAACCGTTGATCACCGCCGCGCTGGACCGGATGATTCTGGAGGAGGACGTGAAAACGGAACCGGCGGCGACCCCGGAGGACACGCCGGTGTATCTGCCGCCCTTCTGGTTTGCAGAGCAGGGATGCGCCCGGCGCCTGAACCGGATCGCCGGCTGCCCCTATCGGATTCAGGTGCCGGGGGAAGGGCTGGAGGAACGGATCTCTGCCCTGACGGGCATGCAGTATGACGAGGTGCAGATGGAGGCCATCCGCCTGGCGTCGGAAAAGAAGGTTTCGATTCTGACCGGCGGGCCCGGAACCGGAAAAACGACCACCACCCTGGGCATCATCCGGGCTTTTCAGACCGCCGGGGCCCGGATTCTGCTGGCGGCGCCGACCGGCCGGGCGGCCAAACGCCTGAGCGAAACCACCGGCATGGAGGCAAAGACGATCCACCGCCTGCTGGAGGTGAAGCCGCCGGAAGGGTACCAGCGGAATGAGGAAAACCCGCTGGAGGGCGACGTGCTGATTGTGGATGAATGCAGCATGATCGACCTCCTCCTGATGTACAACCTGCTGAAAGCGGTGCCGGATGCCATGACCCTGGTCTTTGTCGGGGACGTGGACCAGCTGCCCTCCGTCGGGGCGGGAAACGTGCTGCGGGACCTGATTGACAGCGGCGTGTTCCCGGTGGTACGTCTGACGAGGATTTTCCGCCAGGCCCAGTCCAGCCGCATTATCCTGAATGCTCACAGGATTAATCAGGGAATTATGCCGGACCTGTCCAACGGCCGGGACACGGACTTTTTTTTCATTGAAAAAGAGGATCCGGAAGCGGTTGCGGGGGAGATCGTAAACCTGGTGAAGAACCGCCTGCCGAAATTCTACGGTGTTCCTTCCTCGGGGATCCAGGTGCTGACACCGATGCAGCGCGGCGCAGCCGGAGCCACCAACCTGAACCAGGTGCTGCAGCAGGCGGTCAACCCGGGGGAAGGCGGGCTCCGCCGGGGCGGGTTCTGCTTCCGGGAGCAGGATAAAGTGATGCAGATCCGGAACAACTATGACAAGGAGGTATTTAACGGGGATATCGGAACCATCCTGTCTGTCAATGAGGAGGAGCGGGAACTGACGGCCATGTTTGACGGGCGGGAAATCCTGTATGACGTTTCCGAACTGGATGAACTGGTGCTGGCCTATGCCACCACGATTCATAAAAGCCAGGGGTCGGAATACCCCATTGTTGTAATGCCGATCCTGATGTCCCACTTTGTGATGCTGCAGCGGAACCTGGTCTACACCGGCGTCACCCGGGCGAAGAAAATCCTGGTGATTGTCGGCACGAAGAAGGCCCTGGGCATGGCGGTCAGAACCGTGAAGGTGTCGGAAAGAAACACCCTTCTGGCGGAAAGGCTGTCCGGGAAAATGGTTGAAGCCCCCACTTTGGGCGCGCAGCTGCGGGCGGTGGACTGCAGCCGCTTTGTCTGCTTTGATGTGGAGACGCCCAATGCCCGGAACGACCGGATGAGCGCGATCGGCATTTCCGTGGTGGAAAACGGCTGCATTACGGAAGAATTCTTCAGCTATGTTAATCCGGAAGAACCTTTCGACGATTTCAACACCCAGCTGACGGGCATCAGCCCGGAAACAGTTGCAGATGCACCCACATTCCGGGAACTCTGGCCAAGGATTCTGCCGCTGATGTCGGGCGGAACGCTTGTGGCCCATAATGCCCCTTTTGACCTGGGCGTGCTCAAAAAGTGCCTGCAGGATTATGGGATTGCCTGGAAAGACCGCGTTGCGTACCTTTGCACGGTTCAGATCGGGAGGAAGATTCTGCCCGCAATCAGCCATCGGCTGAACGATATGTGCAGGTATTATCAGATTGAGCTGGACCACCATAAGGCGGACAGCGACAGCCGCGCCTGCGCTGAGATCCTGATCCGGTATATGCAGTCCGGCGTGGATCCGGAGGAACACAGAAAGACATGGTGGATGAAATAACCTGCAACCCGTCGCGGCTAGAATGATTTCAAAAAACCGGAAATATCAGTAAATCATGAAAGGATACTATGATATGTCAATGGAAAACAACAAAATTGCTGTGCTGATCGATGCGGAAAACGTTGATCCCTCTTATGCGGAACACATCTTTACCTATGCGAATTCCCTCGGAAACGTATGCGTCAGGGAGATTTACGGGTCGGGCATTTCCCTCAATGAATGGGCAGACCCTATTCTGACCAAATCGATCCATACCAATTTCACGCTGCGGCCCAACCGCTTCAAGAACAGCTCCGATATCTGTCTGGTCATCGGGGCTATGGAAATCCTGGCAATGTCCCGGAAAGGCGGAAACGACGCCATTGACGCGGTGATTATTGCGTCTTCCGACTCTGATTTTTCCCCGCTGGCGGTGCATCTCCGGTCCGCGGGGATTGATGTGATCGGCATGGGCGAGGCCGGGCGCTTTAATCCCATGTGGCCCCGCGCCTGCACGGATTTTATCCTGCTGGAAACGAATGCGCCGCTGATGCGGAAACGGGAGGATGAGCAGCCTGCTGTTTTTGCAGATCCTGCTGCGTCGTCGGCGTCCGCACAGCCGCAGAAGGGCGGGACTCCGGAGAAAAAGGAAGGTGCGGCTGCGCAGCCGGCCAGGAATGATCAGCGCGGGCAAGGCCAATCCGGAAAGGGCAGAAAATCCACTGCATCCCCAAAGGATGGGAGGAAAGAGCAGAAAGCTTCGGCGGACAAGAATGACAAGAATGCCGAACAAAAGAATGAACAAAAGGCTTCGGCAGACAAGCCGGCCGGATCCGGAAACGAACAAAAGGCGCAGGAAGACAAGCCGGCCGGATCCGGAAACGAACAAAAGGCGCAGGAAGACAAGAACGCAGGATTGAAGAAGGACCCAAAAAAAGAGAAGGCCAAGGTGGCTCCGAACCATAAAGCCCGTATCGAAATCATCCGGAAGCTGGTGGCTGAGCAGATTGAAGCCCATGCGGGCCGGATCCGGTCCGGGGAACTATTCAGGACGCTGGGTTCCAGTCCGGATTACAAGTACGACCAGCAGCGCTCCAGAAGAAATCCCATGGATTATCTCGTGAAGCAGTTCGGTGCGTGGTTTGACTTTGCGCCCGGAGAGAACGGTTCCTCCTGGATTTCCCTGAAAGGATCCAATGGGCAGGAGGAAAAGGGCGAAGCAGCTGGTGCGGAGAGTGCTGAGGCGATCATTGAGGCGACAGCGGAAGGAAAGGATGAGGCCAAAGGCGAGGCGGCCACCGGGAAGACGGCAGAGGCCAAGGATGAGGCGCCCGCTGAAGAGAAGGCTGAAACCACGGGTGAGGCGACCGCTGAAAAGAAAGCGGAGGCCAAGGGCAAGGCAGCTGCCGGGAAGAAGGCGGAAGCGAAGGGCAAGGCGTCCGCAGAGAAGAAGGCAGAAGCCAAGGGTGAGGTGCCCACCGAAAAGAAGGCCGGTGGCAAGCGTAAGGCATCCACACAGAAGAAAGCGGAGGCTGAGCCTGAGGCGCCTGCTGAGGAAAAGGCGGAGGAACAGAACGAAGGGATTCTGTGGCTGATCAACGCGGGCATCCCGGAAAAGGATGCAGCGCAGGTTGCGGAAGTCCTGGTGCAGTGCAGGAATCTTCGGGATTCCTATAACCGTCTACGGAAGGCTTTCGGAAACGAAACCGGCAAGCAATACCAGACGCTGATCAAGGAAGCGAGCATCAAACTGGGCTGATACAGAGCGGTATCACAAAACAGGGACGCGGCGGAAAAGCTGCGTCCCTGTTTTGTGCAATGGCTACTCTGGAGGAAAAGAAAGCTTACAGCCTTTTATACTGTACAGAAACGCTGTCCCGGTCCAGGCCGCACTTATGATAGAAAACTTCGTTATAGTCAATGGATATCAGCTGAACAACAGGAATGCCCTTTTCCTTCAGCACGGTTTCCAGCTCAGCCAGCAGCTGCCTGCCGATTCCCTGTTTTTGATGTTCCGGAACTACAAAGAGTTCCGATACGAAGAAGAAATCCTCCTCCGCATATGGATCAACATATCCCAGCAAACCACCGATGATGGTTCCGTTTTCCACAGCGGCAATACCGATCGCCTGATAGTTTCCAAGAATGGCCCGGACCCTTCTTACGGCTTTTTCATCCGTCCATTTTTCATTCCAGGGTTCGTCTGCATAGGCCAGCGACATGGCCTTTGCAAGCTGCCGGAAATCTTCATTGTTGACGACTCTGTATTCCATGATGATTGTTTTCCCCTTCATATCACTGTTCATATTCAGAGACGGATAAGCTGTCTTTCAGTACCGGCTCATTTCCGCCTGTTCATGACGAACCCCAGGAAGGACCCGACGATTCCGCCGACGATATGGGCCATCTGCGAAATATTGTCCTTGACAAAGATGCCTTCATACACCTGCTGCCCGATATAGAGGATTGCGACCAGGATAAATGTCACGGGGATAGTTCTGTCTTCCGTGGTGGTGATGGAGGAAATCAGAATAAACGCGAAGACGATGCCGCTGGCCCCGAGGAGCATGACGGAAGGGAAGAAAACCATATTGATGATCCCTGTCACCACGGCGGTGGCCGCCATTACAATGACCGTATTGGATGTGCCGTATTTTTCCTCGATCATCGGCCCGAGAATCAGGATATACATGAGGTTCGCCAGCAGATGGCTCCAGCCGGTATGGCCGAAGACATGGCAGATGCACCGGACATATGTGAGCGGGTCCAGCAGGGAAGAGCGATACACGCTGAAGACCGCTGTGTTGCTGGCCCCGTGAGTCAGGACATTCAGGATCTGGGCAATCAGGCAGATGCCGGTGAACACCAGGATGGCCGGCGAGTTGAACGATACCCGGATCGGTTTTTTGCGGCTTTCCATATTGTATTCCCTCATTTCTTCTTCCTATCTTCCTGATCCTGAGGACGGCTGGCACTGCCCGCCGGCATGGTCAGAAAACGCCGGTTACGAAGATTTCAATCCCGATCGCAATCAGGATGATCCCACCGAGAATGGACGCTTTTCCGGCAAGCTTCGTCCCGAATTTTCTGCCGATCATCAGTCCGCAAATACAGATAATGAAAGTAACGGCTGCAATGATCAACGCGCAGACCAGCACCATCGGGAATTCATATTCCGCGATGGTAAACCCGACGGACAGGGCATCGATCGACGTGGCGATTCCCTGAATGAGCAGCGCCGCAGGCCCGACTCGGGGAGCCTCGCCGGATTCATCTTTGTTCCGGATGCCTTCCAGCAGCATTTTCCCGCCGATGAACACCAGCAGGAGCAGTGCAATCCAGGGAATCCATTTCTCAAAGGAATGAAAGTGCTGGACAATGGTGTGGACACAGACCCAGCCGATGATGGGCATCAGGGCCTGGAAGAACGCGAAGACGCCGGCAATGATGAAAAGTTTCCGCCTGCGCATGCCGGGCTCGTTCAATCCGTTGGCGAGGGATACCGAAAAGGCATCCATGGCGAGGCCGACACCCAGCAATGCGCTGTTCAGGAAGAATACAAGGCTCCACTTCATAAACGGTTTTCCTCCCACGGGGGCGGCGGATCGGAGAAGCCGCCCGCCGGAAGCGATTCCCGGCTTCAGCTGAAGAACTGAAAGGCCGTAAATCCCACATAGATGCACAGTAGCAGGATTCCCTGCCACCGTTTCAGTTTACCGTGAAGCAGTGCCGGCACGCACAGGATCAGCATGACCGCCATCATGACCGGCAGGTCCACCGCCAGCGTCGCGTTGACGCTGCCGAGCATTTTCTCCGCCGGAATGGAGAAGGGGCGAATCGTAATCGCTGTGCCGCTGACAAGTACCAGATTAAAGAGGTTGGCGCCTATGATGTTGCCCAGTGACAGATCACTGTGGCCCTTCACTAGCGCGGTGATTGCTGTGACCAGTTCCGGCAGGGACGTTCCCAGGGCGACCATCGTCAGCCCGATGACCGAAGCCGGTACCCCCAGGGCTTCGGCGATTTTCGTGCCGTTGTCCACCAGCAGGTTTGCGCCGAACGCAATGGCTGCAGCGCCGACCACCAGCATCACAATCTCCATGACCAGCGTTTTTTCTTTCTCCTGCTGGCTTTCCGGAGAATCCGGTTCGGGCTCCGAGACCTCCGGGTGTTTTTTCATCTGCCAGACCGTCAGCCCGATATAGGCGGCAAAGCCCGCCAGCAGCAGGATTCCATGCCAGCGCTCAAACCGGCCGGTGGTATAGGAAACAATCAGATAAAAAAGCGCGGCAATGAAAAACGCGGCGGTTGGCAGGCGCAGGGTTTTCACATTGGTATCAGAAGGCCGGATCGCGATGGTCAGCGCGGCGATCAGGCTCGTGTTGCAGATCACGGAGCCAACGGCGTTCCCGTAGGCAATGCCGCTGTTTCCGGCCATCGCCGCCTGGGCGGAAACCATCACCTCCGGCAGGGTGGTCCCGATGGACACCACTGTGGCGCCGATCAGCAGTTCCGGCAGATGAAACCGGTGGGCCATGCCGGTGGCCCCGTCCACGAACCAGTCACCGCCCTTGATCAGCAGCACTAACCCCAGCAAAAACAACAGAACAGGAACCAGCATTGCTATCCACACTCCAATGCGACCGGAGCACCCGCCCGGCCGTAAGGCCGAAACGAATCATCCGGATAGTTTTGAAAAATAAAAAGAAACCCATGCGCAACAAAACTCGCATGAGTCTCACAATTTCAAGGATACCGGGATCTGAATCCGTGCTGACGGTATCGCTCCGCATCGCTGCGGCTGTTACTCCCTCGGGAAGGCATGATACCATATCGACAGATATTTGTAAACAGGGAATTTTTTTCGGTGAGTGCCTTTAGATAATATGAAGTGACCCCGCGTTTGCAGTATCGTGGATTTACCCGTATACTGTCAGATGCAAAATCAAACCAGCTGCGGGGTTTACCGCATGCAAAGGAGGTCACTTCATGTATAGGATACTCAAAATCGGGATGG
>JAFRBK010000039.1 GCA_017404985.1 Clostridia bacterium
GCAAATCACGACGCAGGCCGGGGACATCGTTCTGTATTCCGGAAACAATATCGTAATCTTTTATGGTTCGAATTCATGGGCATACACGAGGCTCGGTCACATAGAATTGTCTTCGTCTGAGATGCCAGAGCTGCTCAGTCATGGAGATGTTACTGTAAAACTATCAGTGGAATAGGGCACAAACAATATGTACGCACTAAGGCTCCCACACTGCCATTATCGGCGGCGAGGAGCCTTGCTTTATGCTTCGATGTCGATTGTGACCCCGGATTTGAAATCGATGGTGAAGTGATCCTCAAAGACCGTGATCTTCATGATCAGGCGCTTGACCAGCGTCTCATCAAACTCAGTGATCGTGGTGGGCTGGCTCTTGATGAAATCCTGCAGATCTTGGATCAGGCGCATCTGCTCATCCTTGACCACGCTGTTCACCTCGGCCTGTTTTTCGCATATCCCGGAGCCGGAGGATTTCATCTGCGATGGCGTTGTAATCATCCTTCTGATTCGCCATCTTCACGAGTTCCTTCTGTAGCTCCCGGAGGCGTTCATAATTGCCTGCTGAAGAAGACAAAGCAGGCTGATCAGCCGTGGTAACATAAGGTGTCCTGTAGTAGCCCTTCATGGACATCACCTTCGCCTCCCCAAATCTGATCATGGGTAGGCCTTTTTCTGTTCTCTTACAAAAAAGAAAACTTTCCGCGTCTGCCCTTGACTTCTCCACGACCGTGTGGCTGTATCCCAGTACCTGCAACTGGCAGGCAGAAGGGGTAACAGCCATGAATACAAAGTATCCGCGTCAGGTGCGGATCATCCGCAATGCCCGCAAGGCTATGGGATATTCCCAGCAGCAGGTGGCAACGCTCATCGGTGTGCATGTCCGGCAGTACCAACGGATTGAGTTCGGCGAACGGGATATCCGATGTGCCAGCATGAAGCTGGGACTTGCTATCTGTGCAGTGCTGGGCATTGATCCCCTGGTGCTGGTGTTCGGCGGAGAGTTCAAACGTATGAGTCCGGCAGATGAAGAAAATTTTGAAGATGCGACCGAACGGACGTTGCTGGAATAGGAAAAGTATGGCTATATCACACTACCGCCGGTCTGATCGCCAGCGGAATCTGGGATGAATGGGAGTGAGCCATACATTGAAAGACATACGCCCGAAGGCGGAGGAGAAGGTCAGACGGAAGGCGGAGGGCTTGCTGCAGGAGACACCGTCCGCAGACGGATTCATGTCGGAACGCACCCGGGCCAAGGAAGCGCTCAGGGAAGAGGTCAACACCTATACCGGTGAGAATGTGCGAAAGATCGCGGCAACGGCGGCAGCGGCGCAGGAAGATCGGATCTTGCGGGTGGCGGCTTACTGCCGGGTTTCCACGGATGACATTGATCAGCTGCTTTCCATTGAATTGCAGAAGAACAATTACCGGGACATGATCAAAGCCAATCCGAAATGGAAGTACGTTGGTACCTATGTGGACGATGGTTTCTCCGGCACCAATACAGAACACCGGCCTGCTTTCCGTCTGATGATGAAGGATGCCATGGCAGGAAAGATCGACATGATCATCACAAAGTCCGTCAGCCGGTTTGCCCGGAACCTGCTGGATTGTATTGGCTGGGTCAGGAAGCTGAAGGAACGCGATCCACCCATTCAGGTTTTCTTCGAACAGGAGCACCTGAACACCCTCGACACCACCAGCAACATCATCCTGTTCGTGCTGGCCATGGTGGCGGAGGAAGAGAGCCACATGAAGAGCGAGGCTATGTTGCTCTCCCTTGAGTGGCGCTTTAGCCGGGGCCGATTCCTCACGCCTGCCCTGTTGGGATATGACCGGGTGGAAGTTCCGGATGGCCATGGCGGGCATAAGAAGGTGCTGCAGATCAATGAAGAAGAAGCGAAGACAGTCCGCCTGATCTATTACCTCCTGCTGAACGGGTACAGTACATCGGACGTTGCGGATACCCTGAATGAACTGCACCGGGAAACCGGGCAACGGAAAGTATCCGGCAGAAGAAATTATAAATGGACAGCAGGCTCCGTAAACAACATTGCCCGGAATGAACGGTACTGTGGAGATGTCCTCGGCAGGAAGACCTGGACTCCGGATTTCCATGACCACAAGTCCAAACGGAACAACGGGAAAAAGAACAAGTACTACCAGCCGGGCCATCATGACGCCATCGTTACTCGTGCCCAGTGGAACGCGGTACAGCGGATCATGAACAGTCATCGGTATCAGCAACGCGCTCCCGTAGAAGACGGTAATCATTGACAAGAGATTGCGCATATGGAAGCAGTGCCATCCCTTCGGCGGTGATCTGAACGCCATTCCGGCTTCTTTCCAGAAGACTGATATGCCATTCCTGTTCGAGATCCGCGATCATCTTACTCACAGAGGACTGTGTGTAGCCTAATGATTCCGCGGCTTTTGTAAAGCTGCCGTACTCTACGGTCTTCAGCAGAGCCATGTATTTCTGCAGATTGCTGTCCATCTCTTTCCATTCCTTTTTACGATCTTATGGATGAAATAAATTCGCTTTTTTCATTCTAACAGACATGATAGGATAAAGCAAGATGACAGGAAAGGAGTGACCAGAATGAAGCACAACAACGAGTCAGAAAAGGCTTTTCTCAAATACTTAAGTGCACTGCTGCTGTTTGGCCTGAACGGGATCGTTGCCAGCCATATTGCTATGAGCAGCTATGAGATTGTGTTCCTTCGGACACTGATCGGAAGCATTCTGCTGATTTCTCTGTTCCTGCTCGGGAACGGCAGATTCCATATCCGGGAAAATAAACGGGATATGCTTTTTATTACTCTTTCCGGCATAGCCATGGGGACCAGCTGGATGTTCCTGTATGAGGCTTATCAGCAGATTGGCGTCAGCATGGCGTCCCTTCTGTATTACTGCGGCCCGGTAATCGTCATGGTACTTTCACCTCTGATCTTCAGGGAAAAGTTGACCCCGTCCAAGATCATCAGCTTTCTGATTGTACTGGCAGGCATTGTACTGGTGAACGGAAACATGGAAGGTGGAGGGGATGCATGGGGCATGTTTTGCGGCGCGATGTCTGCTGTGATGTATTTCTTCATGGTTACACTGAACAAGCAATCCCGGCGGATTACCGGCATGGAGAATGCCGTTATTCAGCTGACGGTCAGTTTCCTGACAGTAGCTGTTTTTGTTGGATTCAAACAGGCGTTTGTGATTCGTGTTCCGGAAGGAGCCTGGCTGTGGATTCTCATACTAGGGATTGTGAACACCGGAATCGGCTGCTGGCTGTATTTTTCTCCGCTCTCAAAGCTTCCGGTTCAGACCGTCGCGATCTGCGGATATCTCGAACCGCTGTCCGCGGTAGTATTTGCTGCCCTGCTCCTGGGAGAATCAATGAATGCGCTTCAGATCATTGGCGCAGTGTGCATCATCGGCGGAGCCATGACTTGGGAAATAAAAAAATAAATTTCAAGGTTATTTTAAGTTTTCTGTGTATGATCAGAACATGAAATCGTGAAAGGGGGGCTGGACGTGGAAATTCGGTACCGCCATGAATGGAAACATGAAATCCGTTACGCGGATCTGCTGGCGATACGGCAGCGGCTGCGGGCTATAGCTGTTTCAGATCCTCATGCCAGTGATGGAAAGTACCTGATCCGCAGCCTGTATTTCGACAACCTGAATGATAAGGCGCTTCGGGAAAAGGTAGACGGTGTCAACATGCGGGAGAAATTCCGCATCCGGTACTACAACGGCGATCCGTCCCTGATCCATTTGGAAAAAAAGAGTAAGATCAGCGGCCTGGGAACAAAGTACAGCGCAAAGGTGACTGCCGAAGAGGCACAGGCCATCGTGGACGGGGACCTGGACTGGATGCTGAATTCTGAAAGGAGCCTGGTTCAGGAACTCTACTGCAAGATGCGGTATCAGGGAATGCGGCCAAAAACCATCGTGGACTACACCCGGGAACCATTTATTTACATGCCGGGAAATGTGCGGGTCACCTTCGACTACAACATCCGCACCGGCCTGAACTGCATCGACTTCCTGAATCCGGACTGCATCACGATTCCCGCCCCGGAAGCCGGAATCATCCTGGAAGTGAAGTGGGACGATTTCCTTCCTTCCATTATCCGGGACGCGGTACAAACCCCGGGACGCAGGGTGACCGCCTTTTCAAAATATGCCCAATGCCGGATGTACGACTGATCATGTATCCGGCAGGAATGAAGAATGAGAGGAGAAACAAACCATGACTTTCAGCGATATCTTTAAATCCAATTTCCTGGCCAACGTGACCTCCGTCACGATCCTCGACATGTTCCTGGCGCTGGCGCTGTCCTTCGCCATCGGTCTGTTTATCTTTCTGGTTTACAAAAAGACCTACGCCGGTGTGATGTATTCCTCCAGCTTTGGGGTGACCCTGATCGCCATGACCATGATTTCCACCTTTGTGATTCTGGCGGTCACCAGCAATGTGGTGCTCTCCCTTGGTATGGTTGGCGCGCTGTCCATTGTCCGGTTCCGGACTGCCATCAAGGAACCGATGGATATTGCCTTCCTCTTCTGGTCCATCGCCGCAGGTATTGTGCTTGCTGCGGGCATGATTCCGCTTGCTGTGATTGGCAGCGTCATCATCGGCATCATCATCCTGGTTTTTGCCAACCGGAAATCGCACACCAATCCGTACATTGTTGTGCTTCAGTGTGAGAATCATGAAAGCGAAACCAAGGCAACTGATTTTCTGAAGGAACATACAAACAGGATGAACGTCAAGAGCAAGAGCGTTCAGAAGGGCGCGATTGAGCTGAATCTGGAGATTCGTCTGAAGGACGCGACAACGGACTTTATGAATGATCTGGCTGAGATGGAAGGCGTACGAAATGCGGTGCTGGTCTCTTATAACGGGGACTATATGGGCTGAACCGGTAAAGAATCATCAGAAGGAAGGAGGGAAAGCAGATGTCCACCCATCGTTGGATTGACCGGATCTGCGTAATCGTCATTGTGCTTTCCCTGATTGTGACCGCTCTGTTCATGAACGGTGAAAAACTTGGAATTGAGCTGGTACCAGATACGGATGCAGAAGGCTATGTTGGCAATGAATACTTCACGGCGAATGACCTGAACGGAAGCTGGGATACTTCGGAGGCGACCATGATTACCCTTTCCGGAGATTCAGCGAAAATCTCCGGAAACGGAGCCTACTGGCTGGATGGAAGCCTGGTAATTGTTCAGAGCGGGCAGTATGTGATCTCCGGCGAATTGACAGACGGGAACATCGTTGTGGATGCGGCTCAGTATTCCAAGGTCTGGATTCTGCTGAACGGCGTAAGCATTACATGCAGCGATGATGCCAGTATACGGGTTGATCAGGCGGACAAGGTTTTCCTGACTCTGGCCGAAGGATCGGAGAATACGCTGATCGGCGGAGAAGCCTTGTCGGAAACTGCCCTGGCAGACGGGACCAATGCGGTGATCTTCTCCCATGATGATCTGACGATCAACGGAGCCGGAACCCTGACTGTTATTTCTGCTTACCAGAATGGAATCACCTCGAAGGATGATCTGATTATCACCGGCGGGACGATTTCCGTAAAGGCTCCGTACCATGGCATCCGGGTGAATGATCATTTCCGGATGACCGCGGCAAATTTGACCGTTACAGCGGAGCAGGACGGTATTCATTCCGAGGGGGATATTGTCATTCAGGATGGAATGCTGACCATCACGGCGGGAGACGACGCGGTTCACTCCGATACCTCCGTACTGATTTTGGGCGGAACGATTCTTGTCAATGACTGCTATGAAGGTGTCGAGGCAGTCACGATTGAAATCAGCGGCGGTGATACAACGATTCATTCCAGGGATGACGGCCTGAACGCCAACGGATACACCGGCATTGATTTTGGCGGAGGCATGGATATGCAGGGACAGATGCCGGAGATGAGTGAAACACCCTTCTCCGGAGGCAATATGCCATCCCCGGGTAATCCTCCGACAACGCCTGGAGCAGAGAATGCGGTAACAGATACTGCTGAAAAAGAGGCTACCGCGGCAGAAGCGGCGACAACAGGGGCAGATGTGGTGGAAAACGAAACGCCAGTAGAGGAATCTTCAGAACAGAATCCGGAAAATTCATCAACAGATGAAGATGCAGCCACTGTGCCCGCAAAGAGGGACGTATTTTCTGCCGAAGGCACTGATCAGGCGACAGGCGGTCCATTTGACAGGGAGAACATGGGTTCCATGATGCCGTTCGGAGAAGGACCGGGCTCTGAAACGGAAGCCCAGGCTGATGCGACGGAAGAGAAGACGATCGTCAGCGCGGATGATACCTGGATTCTGATTTCGGGAGGCCGTCTGACCATCCTCAATGAAAGCGGAAGGGATGCGGATGGAATCGACTCTAACGGACATATCACCATCACAGGCGGAACGATTCTGGTCAGCCTGGCCGGAAGCAGCGGAAACAGCGCACTGGATTCCGGAAGTGAAAGCGGCGGTATCACGACGATCAGCGGAGGAACGATCATCGCCTGCGGAGACAGCAGTATGGCGATGGGTTTTGGCTCAGAATCCACCCAAGCATCCATCCTTTATTCCCTCAGTGAAACCGCAGCAGCCGGAAGCGCGATTACACTGCTGGACAACGAAGAAAATGAACTGGTCAGCGAAACAATTCCTTACAGTTTCTCTTCTGCGGTAATCAGCTGTCCGGAGATGACTGTGGGAGAAACCTACATCCTTCGGATTGGCGAAACGGAAGAAAGCATCGAAATGACCGGCGTTTCCGTGACGGCAGGGACTTCATCAGAAACCGGAATGGTACCGGGAAACGATATGCCGGGCGGTGAAAGAATGGGCCCCGGTAACTTCGACAATGGCGAAACTCCCCCGGAGCGCCCGGAAGGCGAAGAGGGATTCCAGCCGCCGGATGGCGGCGAAGGATTTGGGAACCATGAAGGAGGCTTCGGTCCTCCCGGGGATATTCAGGACGTTTCTGTAACAGAAGGCTCTGTATCAGATGAAGCATCTGCATCCGCGGAGACTCAGAATGCAAGTAAGGAACCTATAACGAATCAGCCGTCAGGTGCCGGTCCCGGTCGAAACGAGAATACATATGTGGAAGGGACTGCGCAGGAAAACGGATCTGAACAAACCACGGTCTCGGACGATACTTCTGTATGGATTCTTGTGCTCGGATCCGTTCTGTGCCTGGCTCTTGGCTTGATTGCGGCATTGGTTTATAAAAGATGCCAGCATATAGATGCTTAAAGAAGCAACCACGAGAAACCGAATGGAATGACGAGATTTTAGATCGCTATGAAAGGAGAAGTCTACCATGAAGAAAAGCTTATGGATTTCTTTGTTGCTTTGTTTATGCCTGACAGGCAATGCCCTTGCGGTCAATATTCCCGACGGAACAACAACAGACGGACAAAGTTATATTGCTTCGGAAACGGATGAAAGCGCTGTGGACGTTTCAGGAACAGCAACCGCCGTGATTACGAATGCCGATATTCGGAAAAACTCGGGCGATGCTTCGAGCGCGGATGCGTCCAGTTTTCGGGGTGTAAATGCAGCAGTCCGGGTTTATGACCAGGCAAGCCTGACGTTGAAGAACAGCGCCATTACCGCAGACGCGTCAAACGCAACAGGTGTATTTGCTTATGACGGAGGGACGATTCATCTGGAGGACTGTGTTATCACCGTAACCGGCGGGGGTGCGGGAGGCGTACAGGTGGCTGGAGGCGGTACGCTGACCGGGAGTAATCTGACTGTTACCAGTGCGAGCAAGGCTGCAATCCGATCCGACCGTGGAGGCGGCATAATGATTCTGGATGGCGGTACATATATATCCACCGGAAAGAACGGCTGTCCGGCGATTTACAGCACAGCGGACATTACAGTGAAAAACGCAGCGTGTGTTTCCGAACAGTCCAGAGCCGTGATTATTGAAGGAAAGAATACCGTAACGCTGGAAAACGTATCCATTGAGGGGAATGACCAGTCCACAAAGGAAGGAAGCGTGAAGGCCAACGTTCTGCTCTATCAAAGCGCTTCCGGAGATGCCAGTGTGGGCACAAGCGTATTTACCATGAATGGCGGAGAGATGACCGCGCACAGCGGCGCCATGTTTTACTGCACGAATACGGACAGCGTTATCAATCTGAAGGAAGCCGCGCTGAATCTGTCCGATGACCAGTCGCTGCTGATCGTATCAGCCGGACGATGGGGTAAGGATGGCAAAAACGGCGGAGACTGCGAATTGAATGCTGATCATCAGTCTCTGAATGGAAGTATTATCGTTGATGAGATCTCTTCCCTGGCTATGAATATGACTTCAGCTCAGTTCACCGGCGCTATTACAGGCGATGGAAAAGTAACAGTTACACTGGATGATGACAGCACCTGGACATTGACAGGCGACAGTACGGTTTCAGAACTGAACGGCAACCTGAGTAATATCGTTTTGAATGGATTTTCACTGACGGTAAACGGTGAAGTAATTGATGAGTAGGCATCGCCACCACACAGTCTCCCCAAATCTATCATGGGGAGGCACTTTTCTGTTCTGTGACAAAACGGATAACTTTCAGCGTCAGCCCTTGACTTCTCCACGACCGTATGGCTGTATCCCAGTACCTGCAAGCAGCAGGCAGAAAGGAGAGCGTTCATATGGACGAGAGAAACATTGAAACCATGGATTTGGAAGGCTACCAGATTGTCAGAAGGGAGCAGTTTGCGCGAGAGGATCTCTGGATCGATTTTAATCCTGCGAAAAAAGATCATCACATCTTCATTTCCAAAGTCTGCATGAAGCATCTGGGAAACCCGCCATATGTGATGATGTTGGTGAACCCGGAAGAAAAGAACCTGATACTACGTCCCCGCTGGAGAAAGAAGGATGGTTCGGGACGGCATCCGTGCCTTCAGCCAGCTCCTTATAGGCGCTCACGATGGCGGTCACGTTTGTCGGATTCAGCCCGGAAACATCAGTGCCTGTAGTGGCCTCCGCATACTTCGTCACATAGGCTACCAGGCCTTCCGGGGAGAGTGCCGTCTTGTCAGCACCCTCCGGCTTTTCGGTATACTTCGCCACAAACGCATCCACCAGCGGCTGCTGTTTTGTCGCATTTTCCGCTTCCGTATAGCTCTGGATCACGGCATCCGTCGTGATGGCACCGGGATTGGCGGCCCATTCTTCCCAGCGGGCTTTCGCGCCGGTCATGTCCAGATCCGTAGTGATCTTCAGCACCTCGTCACCGATGGCTTCACCGAACATCTCGTTTAGGCTGGTCAGGTTGGTATCCCATTTATTATCCTTCAGGAAGGTCTGAACGGAAGCCAGCTGCTCCCGCGCTGTAGAAAAGTCGATATCCGGGAACATAGCCTTGACTTCATCCTCGGACAGGCCGCTGTCCAGCAGGGACTGGATCTGTGTCAGCAGCCCGACGTATTCGGTAAGAGCGCCTTCATCCATGCTTGAAGTCAGCTTCTGGAGATCTGGCAGCAGGGCTTTCTTCTCAGCGTCAGTCTTGGCGGTACTGTACTGACGCAGAAGCTGCATCAGTTCTCCGATCTGGCCTTTGGCTTCCTGAACATTTCCGCTTTCCCATACAGGCGCGACCATGTCAGCCATCAGGCGGGCATATTCCAGCGCGGAATTCCGGCGATCCTCATTGTATTTTGCGTTAAGGGCATCCAGCGCCTGCTGACGCTCTTCCGCATTCTCAATCAGCTGGATCAGGGCGTATTCCTTATCATACTGCTCGTCGAGGGTGGAGTTTACGGATACCATACCCTCAGCGGCTGCCACCATAGCCTCCTGGTACACTTCACCACTGACTTCCTGTCCACGGGCTTCCGCACGGGCGATTTCTGCTTCCACCTTTTTCCGAATGGTATCGAAGCCGTCAGCGTCGGCGGCGGACAGGTGATATTTCACCTCGATGGCTTCCCGGGTGTCGATCAGCTCCTGCAGGCGGACTTTATCCCGGTCCGTCAGCTTTCGGTTCTTCCGCTTTTTCAGGAGAGACGCGATTTCCTTGTCCATCGCATCCAGCGTTTTGATGTCCTGCTGCAACTGATCCGAAACAGAAGTGTATCCGGCTGCATCCGCTGTATCCCTCATGCCCTGCAGGGACTCCCGGGTACTTGCGGTCAGGCTCTTGAAGGATTCCGTCCATTCAGAAATGATCTCGTTGGTTTCCTTCTTCCCATCAGACCAGATGCCAAGAATACCGTTTACCCATTCCTGAGCGCTGGCGGTATCCCGCTGGAAGTCCTCCTTGCTCATGCCGAAAAAGGACAGGCCTTGCCTCTGCCGCGGCGACGCGGGAAGAGATCGGGAATGATATCTATCCGCCCATGAAAAAAGCGCTGCAGGCGGCAGGATACACCTGTGAACCGCATGCGGCGCGACAGACGGTACGGGCAGACTACGGGCGGTGGGACTGCCTGATCGGCATGGACGATGAAAACCTGTGGGATATGGAACGCATCTACGGTGGGGACCCGGAGAAAAAGATTTCGATGCTGATGGACTGGGCCGGGCAGGCGGGAAGGGAAATCGACGACCCTTGGTATACCCGGGATTTTCACGGGGTGCTGAAGCAGACCGAAGAGGGCTGCGCAGGGATTCTTGCCCAAATACCTCCGAGCCGACCAAAATGACGGGAATTACGTCAGGATGGACAGCATCTGCTCCAGCTGCCCGTCGTCCGGGAAGACCATCATATCCCGAATCTGCAGGCGGACGGACTGGCCGACGCTCATGGTGCTGAAGAGGTAGCCGCCGGTGATGACACGCAGGAGGGTATCCCCGATCCGAACCCTGCAGTCATCCACATCGCCAAGATAGTATTGCTTTTCAAGGGTCCCGGACAGGGGCCCTTCTTCCGCAAAGAACAGGTTTTCCGGCCGGATGGCAACATTCACCTTGCCGGTGAGCGTGCCGGCATAGGGGACAGACTGGCCGCCCATGGCCGGGAAAACGATTTTTCCTTCCTGCGCCTCGCCTTTGAAAAAGTCCACGTTTCCCAGGAAATCCGCCACGAAGGGGTTGGCGGGATGATTATAGATTTCCTGCGGGGTTCCGCTTTGCTGGACTTCGCCGTTATAGATCAGGAAAATCCGGTCGCTCATCGCCATGGCTTCGGTCTGGTCATGGGTCACGTAGACGACAGTGATGCCTGTTTCCTGCTGGATTTCCTTGATTTCAAAGCGCATGGATTCGCGAAGCTTCGCATCCAGGTTGCTCAGCGGCTCATCCAGCAGCATGAGCTTCGGCCGGGCCACCAGGGCCCGGGCCAGGGCGACACGCTGCTGCTGGCCGCCGGAAAGCTGGCTGGGGAGGCGATCCGCATAGCGGCTGAGATGCACTGTATCCAGCACCCAGTCTACGGCTTCTTTGATAGCGGCTTTATCCTGCTTCTTGATGCGGAGCGGATAAGCGACGTTCTCAAACACATTCATATGCGGCCATACGGCATAGCTCTGGAAAACCATGCCGATACCGCGTTTTTCCGGCGGAAGGAAGGTTTTGCCGCCGGAGACGAGCTGGTCGTCGATATACAGTTCGCCGCCGGTTGGCTTTTCAAAGCCGGCGATGATGCGCAGCATGGTGGTTTTTCCGCAGCCGGAAGGGCCCAGCATCGTGACGAATTCACCATCCCGGAAGGTTTCGTTAAAATCCTTCAGGACAACATTGTCCCCGAAGGCTTTGGTCACGTGGCTGATGGTTACGGTTGACATGGATATTGTTCCTCCTCAGAAAAGATCTCCGGATATCGGACGGGAAGGCGTCAGATGGAGAATTCGCCTTTTGTCAGGCGGTTGAGCACGAAGTTCAGGAAGATGACAATCAGCAGGATTCCGAAGGCCATGGCGCAGCTCATGGGCTGGCTGGTGAAGGTCCAGTACTCATACAGCTGGAAGCCGATGGTCTTGGTGGTGCTGGAATACAGCAGCGTGGTCATGGACAGCTCATAAAAGCTGGGGATGAAGATCAGGAACCAGCCCGCGGCGATGGAGGGGAAGATCAGGGGGCCGGTGATGCGGAACATGGTCCGGAGCCAGCCGGCGCCGGAAACCTGGCTGCTTTCCTCCAGGGAAACATGAATCTGGCTCATGGCGGAGACCACCGTGCGCATGCCCATCATCAGATATTTGATCAGATAGGCGATGATGAGGATATAGGCAGTGTTATAGATATTGATGCCAAAATTGCCGCGCATGGTCATAATCAGTCCCAGGGCGATGACGACGGAGGGCGTGCCGGAACCGAGGGTGATCAGGAAGTTGGGAATGGACCGGCCGCGGATGCTGGTGCGCTGCAGCAGATAGCCCATCACACAGGCGATCACCAGGCCCACCGTGGCGGTGACCGCGGCGTAGATCAGGGAGTTTTTTAGGCAGCTGAGGGTTTCACTTCTGGCAAAAACAGACGTCCAGTTGGCTGTGGTGAAATTGGACGGGGCCCACACGCTCTTGCCGATATCCACCTTGAAGGACGTGGCCAGAATCGTGGCAAAGGGGATGACGACCATCACGACGGTGAACAGGGCGACCAGCACCGTCATGGGGACCCTCCAGCGCCGCAGGTCCACGATGGCGGGCTGTACGGATTTGCCGGAAACGGTGATATACTGCTTCTTCGCCAGAACCACATCCGAGATGAAGAGGATCACCAGCGCGATGGCCATCAGGAACAGCGCGAGGCCGACGGCGTCATTCAGGCTTTGCTGCCCCAGGGAAACGTATTCCACAATCCTTGTCGTGACCGTATTGACATTGCCGGGGGAGCCGATGATGGAGGGGATTCCGTAGCAGCTGGCAGCGGCGATAAACACCAGCAGCGCACCCGCAATCAGGGAGGGCATCATCATCGGCAGGGTGACGGTGAAGATGGTTTTGACCGGGGAAGCGCCGGAGATGCGGCCGGCTTCCTCCAGGGAGGGATCCATTTTTTCCATGGCCCGGCTGATGGTGATAAAGGCATAGGGATAATAGAAAGAGGTCAGCACCCAGATCATGCCCGGCAGGGTATACACATTCAGCGGGCCGGGGGCGTCGCTCAGCCCGAAGAGGAGCCTCAGCCACTGGTTGACGCTGCCCACATTCGGGTTCATCAGCCGGAGCCAGGCCATGGCGCCGACATAGGGAGGCACCATATAGGTCATGACAAAGAGGCTGCGGAAGAATTTTTTTCCGTAGAGGTTGGTTCTGCCGACCAGCCAGGCAAGGGGGAAGGCGATCAGCGTTCCCAGAACCATCGTTGCGAATGCCGCGATCAGCGTGTTTTTCAGCGCTTCCCGGTTCATCGGATAGCTGAAGAGGCGGCTGACGGTATCCAACGAGAAGGAGCCTTCCGGGAACAGGGCCTTGGCCACCATATAGAAGACGGGCAGCACCTGGAACAGCAGCATGAAGTCAATGATCAACAGGATGATGATCCATTTGATATTCGGGATCCAGTGCTTCTCCGACGCCATCAGGAGGGCAAGAAGAATCACATCCAGCATCAGCACAAAGCCCAGGAGGATAACGGTTTTGCTGTTACTGATGATCAGCTGCCAGAGCCAGGAAACCTCTCCCCGGGCAATCATTTCAAAGGCGGTCAGCTGGCTGCCTTTATCCCGGATGCTTTTTTTCAGCGTCTTGACATGGTCGGCCACCTTTTCATCCGCTCCGCCGGATGCCGTAAGGACCAGCTGCGCGGCCATGGCCCGGCGTTCGGTTCCGGAAAGCTTTCCCAGCGCGTCCCCGGCCGGGTCCGGCACGGGGGCGGTTTCATCCGCCAGACAGCGGAGCAGCTGCTGACGGAATGACGAGAGGGCGTCCTTCTGAAGCGCGGTGATCGACTTGCGAAGGCTGACAGGGACCTTGGGCCCGTTGACCAGGCCGGAGGCGGCCAGCAGCTTCCAGGTTACGGAGGAAGCGCCGGCGTTTTCCTGGCCGACAAAGGCCGCCACCTTTTCGCCGGCGCCCGTCTGCCGTCTTTCCCAGTCCTCCGCCAGCAGGGAGCGTGCGGCAGCATCCGCGGCCTCCCGCTCATCGGCCGAAAGGGCATCCAGATCCCCCGAAAGGGCATTCCAGATTGCGTTGACGTCTCCCGAGAGGGCATAGATCGCCTGATAACTTTCTTCAGAACCCAAATCGGCGCTCGTCAGCTTCTGCTGCCCGCGAAAACCGAAAAAGACGAAGATCAGGCCCAGCAGAAAGCATACTGCCAGGCCGATCTTCGTGAACACAGGAGCACGATGATGCTCCGCAATGCGATTACTCATGATGCGCTCCGGTATCAACAGGATTGATTACTGCGTGACTTTTTCGATCCAGAGATTCTTGATCTGCTCACGGTCGTGATAAGCACGATCCCAGTTCACGCCGATATCCTTCTGGATCAGGTCATCCGTGCTCACGGACTGATAGGGTTCGCCCATACCCTTCAGCACGGCATGCATATAGCCCGCCAGCACGGCTTCCTGGCCTTCCGGCGTCAGGAACCACTGGGCCACAGCTTCGGCCGCATCGGTATTCACGTTCTTCGACAGCTCTTCCTTGATAATCATCACGGTGGAGGGAATCAGGACAACGCCGTCCTCCGGATAGATGACCTTCAGGTTGGTGATGGGGTTGCCCTTGGCTTCTTCATCATGGAGGACTTTCAGGATGGATTCCTCCAGGATCATCAGGGCGGCGCATTCACCGGTCTGCAGCTTGCCGATGGCGGTGGAGCCGGATTCACGCATCACCTTATTGGCTGCCAGTTTATCCAGGTACTCATCGCCGTATTTGTCCGTCAGGGCCACGACTGCCGCATAGGTGGTGCCGCTGGTCATGGGATCGCCCATGGAGATATATCCCTTCAGCGACGGATCATAAGCGAAATCCTTAAAGGATTGCGGGATGGTTACTCCCTTGGCTTTCCAGTCGTCGACTTTTTCGGGGTTATAAGCCAGGACCATGTTGCAGACCCGGACAGGGTACCAGGTTCCGTCCGGATCATAGGGGAAGCGGAGGCTGTCCGCGTTCTGCACCGTGAAGGAATGCAGGTAACCATAATCCTTCAGCTCCAGGGAGAAAGCAGGCTCCGCGACCATCAGCATATCGCAGCTCAGCGCCTGGTCCCGGTTATCGCCCATTTCACCATAGATCTTGGTGATCAGGCTGCCGGTGCCCGCCTGGAAGAAAAAGCTGCCGTCATTGCCGGGCGTCAGATTCGGGAACTCCGCCTTCAGGGCAGCGTCCATCATATCCACGATTTCCTTATACATGGAAGTATAGATGACGAGTTCGCCTTCCACATCCTCATTGACAGCCATCGCCGGGAGACAGAAGGAAAAGGACAGCACCATGATGATCAGCAGGGAAATGACTTTTTTCATGACAAAAACCTCCTTGCATTCAACGACCGCCTGTAGGCGGATTCCTGTCCATTATTTTACAGAAACTGCGGCAAAACCGCAACAGGGATTTCTGAATCGGGCAAAATCCGGAGGAAAGATGGCAAGGATGGTCAAAAAACATCAGCTCCTGTCCCTTTTCATTTACCTGCTTCCCATGATATAATCATAAGGTATGCGATTATCGTACTGATGAACCGAGGAGGAACGGTATGCCTACTACCAAGTTTGACAAGGAATCCATCAAGGAAGCAATCGCCGGAAAAATTCAGAGATACAACGGGCTGACGATTGAGGACGCCTCCCCCCAGCAGATTTACCGCGCTGTGGCATCCACCGTGCGGGACCAGATTATGCAAAAAGTGGTTGAGAGCCGCGAGGAGAGAAAACGCCAGAAGGGCAAACGGCTGTATTACCTGAGCGTTGAGTTTCTGATGGGGCGGAGCATGTACTGCAACATGCTGAACCTGCTTTCCACCAGGGAATACACGGAAGCACTGCAGGAACTCGGGATCGATATCCGTGACGTACTGAAGGAAGAACCGGAACCCGGCCTCGGCAACGGCGGCCTGGGCCGCCTGGCTGCCTGCTTCATGGACAGCCTCAGCAGCCTGAACCTGCCGGCGATGGGCTGCACGATCCGGTACGAGTACGGCCTTTTCCGCCAGAAGATCGTGGACGGGCAGCAGGTGGAACTGCCGGACAGCTGGCTGGACAACGGAAACGTATGGGAAACTGCCGTGATGGACGACGCGTGCGAAGTGCATTTCGGCGGCCATGTGGAAGAAATCGAAATCAACGGCACCAAACATTATGTAACACGGGATTACTACACCGTGGAAGCCGTGCCTTACGACATGCCGGTGGTCGGCTACGATGCCAACATCGTCAACCCTCTGCGCATGTGGTCGGCCCGGAGCCCAAAGAAGCTGGACCTGAACAGCTTCGGGGAAGGCCGCTATGTTCAGGCTTCCGAGGAAATTGAACTGGCGGAGGCTATCAGCAAGGTGCTGTATCCGGAAGACAGGCACTATGAAGGAAAGCAGCTGCGCCTGAAGCAGCACTATTTCTTCACCAGCGCGAGCCTGCAGTATATCCTGAAGGAATTCAAGCAGACTTACGGCAACAATTTTGCCAAGCTGCCGGAAAAGGTGGTTATCCACATCAACGACACCCATCCCGGCATGGCGATTCCCGAACTGATGCGCCTGCTGATGGATGAAGAAGGCCTGGGCTGGGAAGAAGCCAGCAGCATCGTGCAGAAAACCATCGCCTATACCAACCATACGATCATGCAGGAAGCCCTGGAAAAGTGGCCGGTGAACATGGTGCAGAACCTGCTGCCCCGGATTTACCAGATCCTGTGCGAGATCAACCGCCGCGTATGCGAACGCCTGTGGAACTATTTCCCGGGAGACTGGGACAGGATCGCCCGGATGGCCATCATCAGCTACGACAACGTGCACATGGCCAATCTGTGCGTGGCCATGAGCTACAGCGTCAACGGCGTGAGCAAGCTGCACGGCGACATCCTGAAGGAAGACACCTTCCATGACTATAACCTGGTCATGCCGGAAAAATTCTGCGCCATCACCAACGGTATTACCCACCGCCGCTGGCTGATCAACTGCAACCCCGAACTGACTGACCTGATCAACGAAACCATCGGCACGGATTGGATCAGGGAGCCGGAACAGCTGAGCAAGCTGCGGCCTTTCGCGGAAGACGCAGCGTTCCAGGAAAAGTTCGCTACTGTCAAGCGGCACAACAAGGAACGCCTGGCGAAGATGCTGCTGGAGCGCCAGAACGCAGTCGTGGATCCTTCCTTCATATTCGATGTGCAGGCCAAACGGCTGCACGAATACAAGCGGCAGCTGCTGAACGCCTTGCATATTCTGGTGCTGTATAACCGGATTGTGAACGACGAATCCTTCACGATGGAACCGAGAGTATTCATCTTCGGCGCCAAGGCGAGCCCCGGATACTATCGGGCCAAGCAGGTGATCCGCATGATCTGCGCCCTGAGCAAGCTGATTGAAAAACATCCGCGGGCCCGAACGATGCTGCAGGTGGTTTTCCTTGAAAACTACGACGTCAGCAGCGCGGAAGTGCTGATTCCCGCGGCGGAGGTTTCCGAACAGCTGAGCACCGCCAGCAAGGAAGCCAGCGGCACCGGAAACATGAAATTCATGATGAACGGCGCGGTAACTATCGGCACCATGGACGGTGCGAACGTGGAAATCAGCGAACAGGTTGGCATGGACAATATCTACATCTTCGGGATGCGCGCGGATACGGTGAGGAACATGTACCGCGAGAACAACTACAACCCCATGATGTATTTTGAAACCAACCAGGAAATCCGCCAGGCCATGACACAGATGATCGACGGCACGCTCATGCCGGACAATCCCGCGGCGCTGCAGGAACTGTATCACAGCCTGCTGCTTGGACAGTGGGGACATCCCGGAGACTACTACTTCGTGCTGAAAGACTTCGGATCCTACACGATGTGGCAGAGGCGGCTGAACGAGGATTACAAGAATCAGAAGAAGTGGCAGAAGATGGCCATCACCAACACGGCTATGTCCGGCATATTCTCCTCCGACAGGACGATCAGGGAATACAACGACATGATCTGGCACCTGACTCCCATTGACGGAAAGAAGAAAAAGAAGTAACCGATACGCGAAGCTCCCGAAAATTTCGGGAGTTTCGTTTTTTTCTTGCAGGAAACCAAAAAAAAGGATATGATAAGGGCAAGAAGCCCGGAAAACCAAATATTGAGGAGGGAAAATCATGGCCACCGAGAAGAAGACCACCGATACCGCTGAAAAGAAGACGACAACCGCGAAGAAGTCTGCCGCAACTACCGAGAAGAAAGCGGCGGCTCCGAAGACAACCACTGCGACAGCGGAGAAGAAGACGACCGCGAAGAAGCCCGCTGCAACCGCTGAGAAGAAGACGACGGCTGTGAAGACAACCGCCGCGGCAGCTGAGAAGAAGACGACTGCGAAGAAGCCCGCTGCAACCGCTGAGAAGAAGACGACGGCTGCAAAGACCACCACCGCGGCAGCGGAGAAGAAGACGACCGCCGCGAAGAAGCCTGCTGCAACCGCTGAGAAGAAGACGACGGCTGCGAAGACCACCACTGCGGCAGCGGAGAAGAAGACGACCGCAAAGAAACCCACCGTAACGGCGGAGAAGAAGACGACGGCTTCGAAGACCACCACCGCAGCAGCGGAGAAGAAGACGACCGCAAAGAAACCCGCCGCAACCGCGGAGAAAAAGACGACTGCGAAGAAGCCTGCCGCAACTGCCGAGAAGAAGACGACCGCGAAGAAGCCGGCGGCAACCGCCGAAAAGAAACCCGCAGCAGAAAAGAAGGCCGAGACCGTCATTGACACACTGGCTTCTGCTGAAATCAAGATGGTTGAAGCCTACCGGGCTGCATCGGCGGACCTGAAGAAGATTGCGCTCAAGGTGCTGAAGGGCGAGTATGACAGCAAGGTGATGAAAGTGCTGGCGGCGATCGGAGGCGAGGCAAAATCCGCCATGGATTATGCCGGCGACGTGCTCAGCGACCTGTTCAAAAATTTTCTGGGCTGACGGGTTGCACCGCTATTCATTTTCAGACAGATAAAGGATTTTCAGGATGGCTGCTTCCAGGGCGCCATCCTGATTCATTTTTCCCGACTTGACGGCATATTCCGTATCAAAACAGATTTTCACCGCCTGCTTAACCTGGCCGCCGGTATAAAAGGAAGCCTGGCGAAGATACTGGTTCAGCGCAAAGGGCGGTACACCCAGTGCACTTCGGATCTCCTCCTGCGTTCGCTTTTCGAACTGCATAATTTTCACATGCTGCAGAAGCCGGAACTGGCGGAGCAGCATCGACAGAATATACATCCGGTCCGCTCCCTGCTTCAGCTGGTTCTGCAGAAGCGCAAAAGCCCGGCTGCTCTGGCGGGCTACGACCGCATCCACCATCTGGAACACGGTACATTCCAGGGAAGGCGTGGCCAGGGCCGCGACCTCATCCGGCGAAACAGAGGTCGAATCCAGATTATGGGAAGAAATCTTAGCCACCTCAGCCAGCAGCTGGTTGAGATCCGAGCCGCTGGTAAAAACCAGATATTCCGCTGTCCGTTCATCGCATTCCTTGCCCTGATCCCGGAAGGCAGCGGTGACAAAGGATGCCAGCTCGCGATCCTTCAGCGGGGAGAAGGTGACGATGCCGTTCAGCTTTTTCACGGCAGCGTACAGTTTTTTTCGTCCATCCGGTTTTTCACGGCAGAAAAACAGCAGGACCGCGCTCGGGGGAACTTTCGGAAGATAATCCAGGAGCTTTTCATCTGCCTCACTGCGCCCCGAGAGGGAACGCTCCTCCCGGACGATGACCAGACGCCGATCCGCGAGGAAGGGAAGGGTTTCACAGGATGCGATGATTTCATCCGGCGCCGGCCCTGTCAGCGTGGTTTCATTCAGCTCCTCCATTCCGGCAGGAAGCAAGGCAGCACGAAGATCCGCAAGCGCTTTCTGTTTCAGGTATTCCTCTTCGCCCTCAAACAGAAGCACGGACGGAAGCGCTCCTTTTTTCAGCAATGCATCAAAGTCAAGATGGTTCATGGATTCAAACCTCCGGAAGGATCGGACAGGAATGGGGAAACCCGGAACCCATTCTCCTCAATATCAATGGTGACGGCTCCGCAGCCGGATGTGGCGTACACCGGGATCCCGGCGGCCCTTTGTGAAAACGCCTCCGCACGGGAAGCACGGCTGCAGGTCAGCAGGATCGCCTGCGGAGACACGGCCGAAAGGAATTCCGGGGAAGCGGACGACGCGGAACCGTGATGCGGCGCCTTCAGAATATCCGCAGGGCAGGCGGCATACATTTCATAGGAACCGACGAGGTCCGAGGCGAGAAACAGGCGCGTTCCCTTCAATTCCAGCAGGGAAACGAGGGGATACAGGTTCGCATCCTGGTTTCTTCTGGTTTTTCCTTTTTCCGGCCAGAGCACCCGGAGGCTGCCGGAGGGAAGCGCCAGCTCATCCCCGCGGGAAAGGAACCGGATTTCGGTTCCGGACGCCCGAAGGGTTTCCAGCAGCGTACGCATATCCTCATGGACCAGCTGGTCTTCCGCGCCTTCAGGCAGATACAGCACCGGCACCGGAATGCCATCATCCAGCAGGGACTGCAGCCCGCCGGCATGGTCCGTATGCAGATGGGTGACGACCACTCCGTCGGGAATCAGACGGCGCCGGCGAAGCCAGCCGCTGACGACCCCGTTATCCTCCCCGGTATCCACGACAAGCACATGATCCTGATCCCAGAGGACGGCTGCATCCGCGTTACCGCTGCTGAACTGGATATATTCCGTGCCGGAATGCCAGGTTGGAATCAGGGAACCGACTACGAGCACGGCGCCGAGCACGATGCCCGCGATCCGCCATCGAAGGGAAAAACGGAAGAGTATGCAGGAGGCGGCAAACAACAGCAGCACCCCGAGCACCGTCATCCAGGAAGGCGCAGGTGTCCACAGGCTGAAAAACGAAGAACGGCCCAGGAAACGAACCGCCTCCGTAAACCCCGCGGTCAGGCCGGCGACAGGAACGCCCACCGCTCCGGCCAGAACCGGAAAAGGAAGCAAAAACAGAACCAGCCAGTACAGCAGAAGCAGGGCGGAGCCCAGCAAAGCGGCCGGAAGATTGACCAGGCAGGAGAGGAGCGGAAGACACTGATAGGCTGACAGCTCGGGAATCAATACCCCGAGCTGCGCGCCCAGCGTGATGCAGAAGGCTTCCCAGATCCGGTGTGCGATTCGCCCCTTCGGCGAAAACACCTTCTGAAGCGGCGGGACGATCAGGATGATTCCCAGCACGGCTCCATAGGTCAGCTGAAAGGAAAGGCCGGTGATCTGGACAGGCGAGGCAAGAAGGCAGAGCATGTACACCGCACAGAGCAGATGGATCCGGGACCGCGGGCGAAGCAAAAGACGCCCGCCCAGGCCGGCAATAATCAGCAGGGAAGCGCGGAGCACCGGCTGGCTCATGCCGCACAGGAGCGCATAGAAGAACAGCGCCGCGGAGAGGATTACCAGCATCCATTTCCGGCTGAGGCGGAAGGGCCTGAGCACCATCCACAGCAAGGCGGAAAGAACGCCGACATGGAAACCGCTGACCGCAAGGAGATGGGCGATACCGAGATTGGCGAAGGCGGCCCGGTCCTCCGAAGGAACCAGGGAACGGAACCCCAGGAGCATCGTGGCGGCATATCCTCCGGCTTCCTCCCCAAGCGCGGAGACCAGGCCTTCCGCCAGCCGGTGGCGCAGCGAGGCAGCAGCGCCGGGCAGGGAGAAGAAAGGGACTTCCTCCACCTGCAGGCCATCAAACCCCGAAACGCCCGCAATCATCCCGCCTCGGAGAAGCTCCTCCCGGAAATCATATCCATCCGGGTTATCCGCCCCGGACGGATGATACAGGGAGGCCCGGAAGGTGACATAGCAGCCGGGAACCAGCGCGGGATCCGGCTCATCCGAATAAAATGTCCAGTAGAGGCTCCCGGAACAGGCCCGGCCGTCCAGCGTGACATGGGAGATCCTGGTCGACTTTTTTCCGAAACGGCCGGCCTTCAGCTCATCTGTGACAATGCCGCAAACAAGGAAATCCCCTTCCTCCGGCAGGGAAGGATGAAAGGACAGGAAGCCTGCCAGTGCCCCGACAGAGAGGACAAGGGCCAGGCAGGCGGCCATCCGGCCGCGCTTTCGGAGAAAAAACAGCGAGGCCGCGCTGAGCACACAGGCGGCGATGCTGAAAAAAAGCGTGGACGACACGCGCCCGCAGAGGACGCCCAGCGTCAGGCAGAGCGCGGCAGGGGGAAGGAACCAGCCTTTCTGGCGCTGCGTCATACCGTGAGCGTTGTTCCCTCCGCGGCGAGGGATACATTCCGGAATTCTTTCCGGGCTTCCTCCAGAAGCACGGCCGGGGGTGTAAAGGGGTTCAGATGCGTAATCACCAGCCGGTCGCAGCCGGCATCCGCGGCGAGCTGCGCCGCAAGCGCGGCAGACATGTGCGGCTTCTTTTCTTTCCAGCCCGCTGTCGTCAGGAGGCCGTCCGCCAGCAGCAGCCGGCATCCGCGGTAGAACGAAGGCAGCGAGGGAAGGGTGTTTGTATCACCTGTATAGCCGAAAGCTCCATCGGAACCGGTTACCCGGAAACCAACAGTGGGAACGGGATGGCGGGCCGGCCCGACCTGAACGGTGAGATTTCCCACTTTGACGGAATCGCCCGGAGCAATCTCCGACAGCCGAAAGCATTCCTTCTCCGCCACCATCCTGTAGAGGAGCGAGTTTTCATCCTTCGGCGCATAAACAGGAAGCACCGCTTCGACAGACTGCAGGCGGTACATCAGGAGGGAAATATCGGACGCATGGTCAAAATGCCAATGGGAAAGGAAAACGGCGGACAGCTTTTCCGGCGCCGTGCGCGCAGTAAGGCGGGAAAGGATGCCGCTGCCCAGGTCAAACTGAACCAGCGTCCCGGCCTCTTCAGCAAGATATCCGGAGGTAGCGCCATTGCCTGCCGGGAAAGGCCCGTATATGCCAAGCACATGAATTTTCATACCATCAGATCTCCTTTACAGTACCGCCGTTATCGGCAAACACTTCAGCAACCAGATGCACGCAGCGGGAAACCTCATCCTGCCCATAGGAGGCAATCCAGAGGGAAACGGGGACGGGGAATTCGCCCAGGCAGTCATTCAGCGCATCGGCATTCATGCCGAAATAGGACGGCAGGGAAAGCATGGCGGCCAGCGCGGCATAGACTTCCTCAGGGCAGCTGTAACGGCTGCCGTCAAGCAAAACGGTTCTCATTCATCATACCTCCCGGTAAACATATTCAGAAACAGACCTGGGAAAGATCACAAGACCATCATACCGGAAACTGGCCAAAAGATAAAGGCTCAGATTCCCCGGCCGGTGCGGACAGAGAAAGTGAGCATATAGGCGGCGAAGGCACTTTCCAGCGTGATGATCCGGGAATCATTGACAGCAAGGAGCCGCAGAAGCGGCACACTGACGCCCAGGGTGGCCAGATACTGATACAAAAGCACCAGCAGCAGGATGGCGGCAGGAATCCACAAAAGCCAGGCGAAAGGCTCCCGGAGCCGGGTGGCCCCCGCCAGCGGAAGCAGCAGCCCCAGCAGGATTCCGAGCAACAGCCCCAGCACCAGGCTGCCCCAGAAAGCCCCCAGAGCGGCCAGCAGGGGAGTCGCCAGGCAGAGCAGCAGCACCATGCCGAGGGGCACCAAAATCACGGTCAGTTTTCGGACGAACATTCCTGAATCTCCTTTAGCATTTTACGGTCCCCGGGGCTCAGCTCTGCCTTTTCCAGCAGGTCGGGACGGAAACGCGCCGTGGCCCGGAGGCTTTCCTTTCTTCGCCAGGCGCTGATTTTCACATGGTCCCCGGAGAGCAGCACATCGGGAACAGCCCGGCCATCGATTTCCCTCGGCCGGGTATACTGGGGATATTCCAGCAGGCCGTCGGAGAAGGATTCTTCCTCCGGGCTCTCCGCGCTGCCCAGGACGCCGGGAATGAAACGGGCCACACAGTCCGTCAGCACCATGGCGGCCAGCTCGCCGCCGGTCAGAATATAATCCCCGATGCTGATTTCCTCATCAATACAGGCGTCCAGCGCGCGCTGGTCCACGCCTTCATAGTGGCCGCACAGCAGAATCAGGCTGTCCTCCCGGGCGAGCTCCCGGGCCAGGGAGGTGGTCAGCGTCCTGCCGCGGGGCCCGAGATAAATCCTGCGGGCGCCCGGCAAAGCGGCGGAAGCGGCGGCCATGGCATCCATGATCGGCTGCGCCGTCATGACCATGCCGGCACCGCCGCCAAAGGGATAATCATCCGTGTTTTTATGCTTGGCTGAGGAATAGGGGCGGATGTCGGTCAGGGTGATTTCCAGCAATTTTATTTCCGACGCGCGGCCGAGAATGCTGGAGGAAAACACGCCGGAGAACATCTGCGGAAAGATGGTCAGAATATTAATCTTCAAAGACCGATACCTCCGCCAGTTTTTCGGAAAGGACACGGATGACACCGGCTTCGGGATCCACCGACGGAAAAACGGCCAGCAGGGCCGGGGCCATCATGGTCCCGGAAGGCGTGCGGAACACCCAGGTATCCACCGGGCCGTGCTGCAGGACATTTGTCAGCGTGCCGACGGTTTGCCCGTTTTCATCCACGGCGCGGCAGCCGACCAGGTCCGCAATCAGATTCCCGTTTTTCCCGGACCCGGACGCATCCTTCCGATGAATATACAGATCACATCCGCGGAAACGTTCCGCGGCGTTGGCATCTGCACACGCATCCAGCACAGCATAAACAAAGCCGTCATGGATGCGAACCAGATGAAAGGAGACCGGTTCCCATTCGCTGCCGGAGACACGGTACAGGCTCTCCCAGCGGTGAAAGGATTCCGGGTCTGAGGCATAGGATTTGATTTTGCATTCCCCGCGGACACCCTGCGGTTTCAGGACGGTTCCGATCAGAAGATATTCCTGCATAACTGCCGCTCCATTCCTTCCGGTCTGAAAAAACACGGGACCCGGCAGCGTTCCGGATCCCGCCTTGGATTTATTGTATTTCAACAAAAACAGGCTTGCTGTTCTTGGCTGTGGCCGCCTTAATCACAGCGCGTATGGCTTTGGCGATGCGGCCCTGTTTTCCGATGACCTTGCCCATATCCTCCTCTGCGACATGAAGTTCAAGGATGATGGCTTCCGGCCCCTCGGTCTCAGTGACGGAAACCTGCTCGGGATGATCCACGAGAGACTGCGCCACAAAGGTAAGAAGCTCTTGCATGGCTGCATCCTTTCTGTCTTACTTCTCTTCGATGGCGCCGGACTTCTTCAGAAGGATCCGAACGGTATCGGTGGGCTGGGCGCCGACGCCGAGCCAGTACTTGGCACGGTCATTATCCACTTTGATTTCGGCAGGCTTGGTCATGGGATCGTAATAACCGATCTCCTCGATGAAGCGGCCGTCACGGGGGCTGCGGATATCGGCAACAACCACGCGATAGAAAGGCTTTTTCTTCATACCCATTCTCTTCAGACGAATTTTAACGGACATTCTGGATTTCCTCCTCCAAATAATAAAGAATTAATCTATGGAAATCATATAGCGAGTATATGAGTCCAATCGCTTACATTCCCGGGAACTTCATGCGAAGCCGGTTCTTCCCCCGGGCGCCCATCATCTGTTTCATCATTTGCTGGGCCTGCTCGAACTGGCGGATCAGGTTGTTGACATCCTGCACCGTGGTGCCGGAGCCCGCGGCAATCCGCTTTCTGCGGGACGCGTTCAGGATGGACGGATCCCGGCGCTCCTTCGGCGTCATGGAGCGGATAATGGCCTCCGGCTTTTTCATGGCGTTATCATCGACATCAATATCCTTGCCGCTCATGCCGGGGAGCATATTGATCATGCTCTTCAGCCCGCCCATTTTCTTCATGCTCTGCATCTGGTCCAGAAAATCCTCAAGCGTGAGCTTATTGCTGAGGCCTTTGCGGGCAAACTTCTCCGCTTCCTGCTCATCAAAGGCCTCGGCGGATTTTTCAATCAGGGTCAGCACGTCGCCCATGCCGAGAATGCGCGAGGCCATCCGGTCCGGATGGAAGGGCTCGATATCCGTCAACTTTTCACCGGTTCCGCTGAACTTGATCGGCTTGCCGGTTACCGCCTTGATCGACAGGGCAGCGCCGCCGCGGGTATCGCCGTCGAGCTTGGTCAGGATGACGCCGGTGATGTCCAGCTTTTCATCAAAGGCTTTTGCAACGTTCACCGCATCCTGGCCGGTCATGGCATCCACCGTCAGGAGGATTTCCTGCGGATGGACGGCTTCCTTGATCCGGAGCAGCTCGTCCATGAGCTCTTCATCAATATGCAAACGGCCGGCGGTATCGATAATCAGCACATCCCGCTGGTAATACCGCGCATATTCGATCGCTTCCTTCGCGGTTTTGACCGGGTCCTGGGTTCCTTTTTCAAACACCGGAACATTGACCTGGGAACCAACTACCTGCAGCTGCTTGATGGCGGCAGGCCGATAAATATCGCAGGCGGCGAGGAGTGGTTTCTTCCCCTGCTTGGAAAGATAACCGGCCAGCTTGGCACACATCGTGGTTTTGCCGGCGCCCTGCAGGCCGCAGAGCATAAAAATCGTCGGCACAGAGGGAGACCAGGTCAGCCTGGCATTGGTGCTGCCCATCAGCTCCGTCATTTCCTCGTTGACGATTTTGATGACCTGCTGGGCGGGCGTGAGGGAAGAAAGCACATCCTGACCGACGCAGCGTTCGGTTACTTTCTTAATAAAATCCTTCGCGACGGCATAGTTTACATCGGCTTCCAGCAGTGCCATGCGCACTTCGCGCATTCCGTCCCGGACGGCCTGCTCCGAAAGCTTTCCGCGCCCTGTCATTTTTTTCAGGGCACCCTGCAGTTTCTGGCTTAAGCCTTCAAAGGCCATGCTGATCCTCCTGATCCCAGACAAGCAGGGCTTCAATGACCTGCTCCGCCTGATGATAATTCCGTCCTCTCAGCAGTGAAAGCGCCTCCCCCAGACCGCTCTCCATCCGGCGGTAGCGGGCGGCCAGGCCGAGAGAGGCTTCCATCTCCGCCATTTTCGCGGAGGCCCGGGCCAGGGCTTCATGCGCCGCCTGGCGCGAGATGCCCATCTCTTCGGCAATTTCACCGAGGGACATATCTTCCTCACAATGAAGGGAAAGAACGCGGCGCTGCTTCTCCGTCAGCAGGTTCCCGTAAAAGGCAGAAAGAAAGGCCAACTGCACCTTCTTCTGAAGATCTTCCTGCGCCACCCTGACTCACCCTCCTGTCAAGGCCGGAACCCTGACAGGGGAACATTATAGCAGAAAAAAAGAAGCTGTCAAGGAGAAATCCCTGACAGCCCGAAAGATTTTTTTCGTATTCCCTTTATTTATCAATATCCTGGCCGGTCAGGGACTTCCACAGCTCCCGAATGGCCTTCTGGTTGGTCACCCCGTAGTTCGGGTCCTTCTCCTCCGTTTCCGCCATATCCCGCAGGAAGTGGACGCACAGATGGCCGTCGAAGCCGTTATCGCCGATGCTGCCGGACTCATGGGGCATATCGTGGGTGGAAGCTACGGTCCAGTCTCCGCTGGGAAGCCGGACATATACCTTCTTCACATCCCATGTGTTCTTGCCGCCGAAGGCTTTGACCATTACCTGGGTATCGGTCAGGGTCAGCGGTTCGCAATCGCAGTGGCGGCCGCGGCTCATGACCCGAAGCGTCCAGGCGAGGCCGGTGGCAGGATCATAAACCAGCAGCTTGTTCCCGTTGCTCAGCGCCGGCTTCACATCGTCATACCAGTGGAGCAGCTGAATGGAGGACGCGGAAGGCGCATCGGTTTTTCCGGCGCCGTCCGGCGGATCTGAAACGGAAGAAACGACATCGGAGGTTCCGGAGGACGCCACCTGTCCGGAGGAGGAAGCCTTTTCCAGCGCACTCAGCGTCAGTTTCCCCGCGAGGCCGTCCGCCTCCAGGCCGGATTGCTTCTGGAAAGAAACGACCGCTGCTTTGGTTTTAGCTCCGAAACGGCCGTCCGCGGAGCCGGAGAGCAGGCCCAGCGAGATCAGCGCCTGCTGCAGCGTCTTGACCCGGTTGCCGGTGGAACCGATCCGGAGGGTGGAATAATTGCCGGAGAAGAGGGAAGTTCCGGAAGATTTGGCCTGAGAAGAAGCAGAGGCCCCGGAGGACGATCCGGAAGAAGCCTCTGAGGAGGATTGCTGCTCCTGGGCCGGTTGGGCAGAGGAACTGCCGGAAGATTTGCTGTAAATCATCGTCAGGGTTTTTTTGCCGGCCAGGCCGTCGGACGTCAGGCCGTTTTTGCTCTGGAATTTCCGTACGGCGTTTTCCGTATTCCGGCCGAAAATGCCGTCCGCATATCCGCCGAGATACCCCTGATCAATCAGCGCCTGCTGCATTTTTTTTACTTCGTCGCCCTTGCACCCGTTATACAGCGTGGAAGGGTCCAGCGCATAGGCGCCGGTCATGGACAGGATCAGAACCAGGATGACTGTAAAAATGAAAAAACTGTGCTTTCTCATGGCTGCACCTCCTTGATGCTCATGAAATCCAGACACAGTTTAACATAAATTTAAGCAAATGTAAATGAAATATTACAAACAGTTAACAAATGTCATAAAACCCCGCGGATCAGGGACAGCAGTTCCTCATAGGTTTCACAGGCGGGAAGCTCCGGATGGTCCTTCTTAATCTGCTCTGTGCTGCGGAAGAGGAAGCCGGCTTTGCTGGAGTGGATCATGCCGAGGTCATTGAAGCTGTCGCCGGCGGCGATGGTTTCAAAGCCGATGCTCTGCAGGGCCCGGACGGTGGACAGCTTGCTCTGGGGCACCCTGATTTTATAATCCTCAATCATGCCATCCGGCCCCACAACGAGCTCATTGCAGAAAATGGTGGGCCAGCCCAGCTTTTTCATCAGGGGAGAGGCAAACTGGGTAAAGGTATCGGAAAGAATCAGGGTCTGGGTTTCGCTCCGGAGGGTATCCAGGAAATCCTTCGCTCCGGGCATGGGATCGATGGTCCCGATCGTTTTCTGAATATCCTTCAGCCCAAGGCCGTGCTCCTTCAGAATTCCGAGCCGCCAGCGCATCAGCTTGTCATAATCCGGCTCATCCCGGGTGGTACGGCGAAGCTCGGGAATCCCGCTCGCTTCAGAAAACGCAATCCATATTTCAGGGACCAGAACCCCTTCCAGATCCAGACACACAATATTCATACGGAAACCCTCTTTCCAGCGGTATTGGGGAAAACCTCTGCTACAGTATCACACGTGCCGGCAGAAAGTCAATGAACAGGAAAACAGAAAACACAAATGATCCCCTTTTATTCTTCGAAAAGGTATGCTATACTGTTTCGAAGGAAATCCTGAGCATCTCCGGATATGCCGGAGGAAAAGGAGCGAAACCACTATGATGAGAAAAATCGGCGTCCTGACCAGCGGCGGCGACAGCCCCGGCATGAACGCAGCAGTCAATTCCATCGCCAGAAGTGCTGCCCTGTACGGGATTCCGCTGATCGGCATCAAACGCGGATATAACGGATTGCTGAGAAAGAGCACCAACATCCGGGACGACCTGCAGGAGCTGCATCTGGAAACCGTTCTGGATATCGCGGACGAGGCAGGAACCTATCTGCGGACGGCCCGTTGCGACGAATTCAGGGAGCTCAAATACCGGGAGCTCGCTGTGCGGACCCTGCGCGCCATGGAAATTGACGGCCTGGTCGTAATCGGCGGGGACGGCAGCTTTGCCGGCGCGAAATGCCTGTGTGAAATGGGCGTTCCATGCATCGGCATTCCCGGGACCATCGACAATGACCTGGCCTATTCCGAAATGACGCTGGGATTCGATACGGCCGTCAATGTGTGCGTCGACTGCGTGCGGAAAATCCGCGCAACGTCGAGAAGCCACGACAGGCCCCATGTGGTTGAAGTAATGGGCCGGCACTGCGGTGACATCGCCCTGACGACCGCGGTTTCCACCGGGAGTGAAATCGTGGTTGTTCCGGAGGTGCCGTGGTCCGTTGAGGAAGTGGCGGAGAAACTGGACCGCCAGCTGGCCAAGGGCAACACCCGCGCCACCATCGTTCTCGCGGAAGGCTGCTATGCTTCCATGGCGCCCTTTGACCTGTACCACTACCTGACTTCCCACGGGAAGCAGTGCTACGAAGGGGAACCCATGAGCGCCGTCCGGCTTGCATCCGTGCTGAAGCGGATGTGCGGCATGGTGGAAGTCCGGGCTACCGTGATCGGCTATATCCAGCGCGGCGCGGAACCGACCGCCCGCGACAGCGCCTTTGCTTTCGAAGCCGGAAACCTGGCGGTGAAACTGCTGCGCGATGGCATCAGCAATCAGGTGATCGGCATGCAGAAGGGCCGGGTTATGTATATGCCCATTGACCGGGCCCTGAGCATGGAACGGCCGTTCAACATGGACCTGCTCAACCTGGTGAATTCCCTGTAAGAAGCCAAGTCATTCAGGCCGCAGCCGCCGAGGAGCGCTGCGGCTTTTTTTGAAGAAAGGAACACTGGAATGGAACTGATGGAAGGAAGGCCGGCATCCGGCGAAGGAAGGCTTCCGCGGGAAATGCGCACCTACGATTTTCTGGACGGGCTCGGCATCCGGTATTACCGGACGGACCATGAACGGGCCGACAATATGGAAGCCTGCAATGTGATCGACGCTGTCCTGGGCGTGGTGATCTGCAAAAACCTGTTTCTGTGCAACCGGCAAAAAACGGCTTTCTATCTGCTGATGATGCCCGGAGACAAAAAATTCAAAACAAAGGAACTGTCCGCCCAAATAGGGTCTGCGCGCCTTTCCTTCGCGGAGCCCGCGGACATGCTGAAATACCTGGACATTGAACCCGGCGCTGTCAGCATCATGGGCCTGATGAACGACCGTGAGCATGCCGTCACCCTGCTGATTGACGAGGATGTGCTGAAGGAGGAATATATCGGCTGCCATCCCTGCGTGTGCACTTCCAGCCTGAAGATTCTGACCCGGGATATTACGGAGCGCTTTCTGCCGGCCGCGGGCCATTCGTACAGGACTGTGCACCTGACCGGAGAGGAGTAAGGCTGCAGAATCCACGCTGACGGGATATTTTGGGTTTATGATTTATCAGGTTCTTTCAGTTTCTGGACTGCGAAGCATTCCGGCGCTCCGGGAGCGGCGTTCAGAAACCTTTGGTGCAATACGTTATAATGGCGGTTAGACAGGCCGGACAGAAGGTGGGACAGTTCCTGACGCTCCCTGTCTCCCTCCTCGTGCCCCGGATAGGCACAGATAACCAGCATGCCCATCGGCAGCAGCAGGGCAAGGGCTTTTTCCACCGCAACCCGGGTGGTCTCCCACAGGGTGGTGACAGCATGGTCCCCGCCGGGAAGCCACCCGAGATTGAAGACGACAGCCCGGACCTTTTCCGGAACAAATTCATCCATCCGCTGGTGCCCGGCGCAGAACAGGCAGGCCCTGTCCAGCACGCCATGCTCCCGCAGCCGCGCTTCGGCGGAGGCAACGGCCTCCGGCTGGATATCGAAGGCATAGACTTTTCCTGCCGGGCCGACCGCTTCACAGAGGAAGAGGGTATCATGTCCAGTGCCCATGGTTGCGTCGATGACTGTATCTCCCGGCTGGATGATCCGGCTCAGCAGATCATCCGCCAGATAACGGGCAGATTTCAGTTCATAGTTCATTTCAAGGCCCTCCTGACGAAACAAATACCCCGGCAGACAGACAACGGCATTACAGCAAAACGGATGAAAAAGAAAAACAACAACGGTGGAAACAACCCTGATGATGGCGGTAATCTCCGGAAAAAGGATAACGCAGACAAAAGAAAGCAGGGAACAGCATGGAATACACGATCAGAAAGGTTACCATCGGGGACTACGACGCGATGTATGCCCTATGGAGCAGCACGGAGCAGAGCCGCCGGGCGATGAACCCGGTGGACGATTCCCGGGACGGAATCAACCGGTATCTGAAACGAAACCCGGACACCTGTTTCGCCGCCGAATCGGGAGGCAGGATGATCGGGGTGATTCTGACCGGCCATGACGGGCGCAGGGCGATGATTCACCATCTGTGCATCCACCCGGACTACCGGCGCATGGGCATTGCCGGAGCGCTTGTTTCCATCGCAGAGGAAGCCCTGAAAAAGGAAGGAATCCAGAAAGTATTCGGCCTGGCTTTCAAGGATAACGACGCGGCCAATGCCTTCTGGGAACAGCAGGGGTATTCCATCCGGACGAACCTGAACTACCGCAACAAGAGCCTGAACGACGCGGTGCCGACAGGGGAGTAAAAAAGGAACAGATCCTGGCATCTACGGTTTTTTCATCTTTCTCCAGATCAGCAGGTACATGGTGACAAAACAGGCGGAGGCGCCGACAACCTGGCTGATGAATTCCGCCCAGAAGACACCGTTGACGCCCAGCCCCAGCCCGGGAAGCAGCAGCGTCAGCGGAGCCACCAGCACCACCTTGCGAAGGGTAGAGAAAATCAGGGCGTGCTTCGGGCGGTTCAGGGCCACAAATGTTGTCTGGCCGGTCAGCTGCAGCGCCATGAACGGGAAGGCGCCGAAATAAATCCGGGCGCAGGAAACCGTGTTTTCAATCAGCGCCTCATCCGAAGTGAAAATGCTGATCAGCGGCCGCGGGAAAAACATGATCATTGCCCACATGGCTAGATTGATGGCCAGGCCGCAGACAAAAATGAAGCGGATGCTGTCGGATACGCGGCGGTATTCCTTTGCCCCATAGTTATAGCTCATGACATTCTGGCCGCCGCCCACAATGCCGTTGTTTGGAAGGCTGACGATTTCACGGATGGAATTAATCAGGGACATGGAGCCGACATACAGCGTGCTCAGCGCGCCGCCCCAGGCTTTGAGCATGATGTTGACGATCGCCTGGGTCAGGCTGTTTGTGATCTTGAAGGTGAAACCTGTGAGCCCCAGGCGAACGATATCGGCGAGAAGCTTCCGGTCGAAAACAAACCGGGAAAGCCGCAGCGGCGGGCGTTTGCCGCGCAGGAACACCAGCACCCAGAGCGCACTCGCGGACTGGGAAACCACGGTGGCGAGGGCGGCGCCGGAAATGCCCATGTTCCAGGTATATATCAGCAGGGGATCCAGGGCAATGTTCAGCGCGGCGCCGATGATGACAGTCATCATGCCGATATTCGGAAAACCCTGGGCGTTGATGAAGGGATTCATTCCCAGGCTGACCAGCACCGGAATGGTGCCCAGCACATAGATCCTGAAATAATCAAGGGCGGCAGGAAGCGTTTCATCGTCACCGCCGAGCAGGCGGAGCAATGCCGGCGCCGCGGCATACAGCAGCACCGTCAGGATTCCCCCGATGGCCATCAGCATGGTGAAGGAATTGCCCATGATCCGCTCCGCTTCACCATCCCGATTCCGGCCCCGGGCAATGGTGGCGAGGGTTGCACCGCCGGTGCTGCAGAGGTTCGCAAAGGCCCCGATCAGCGTGATCAGCGGAAAGCAGACGCCGAGGCCGGTCAGCGCGACGGTGCCGCCTTCCGGCATGTGGCCGATATACATCCGGTCCACGATGTTATACAGCACGTGAACAAGCTCGGCCAGCATCATCGGCAGGCCGAGACGGAGAATGATTCCGGAGATATTTCCCCGCGCAAAATCACCGCTGCGGTGCGTCATGGCACAATCCTTCAACAGAAAACAAAATTGATCCGGTTCAACCGGCAAAGGTATCGTAACAGATTCCAGGAGAAAAAGGAAGGGCCGGGCGAAACAAGACAAAGAAAAACCCGAGGCCGGCGAAACGGGACGAAGGGAAAACCCATGCGAAACAGGACGCAGAAAAACCTGTTGACAGACCGTAAGCCATGTGGTAGAATACAGATTGTTTGAAAGCAGAGGCTTGCCCGCCCCTCACCTTGTGTGGCCTGCGCCGCCGGGTTATGGCATCAGAGAGTCATTGAGCGACGGGTTTATGCCCGTCGCTTTTTATGACTTCGATTCTGTGGGAGGTGCATGGACATCGCAACCGAACTGATGATCAATGAGGAAATCCGGGACCGGGAGGTTCGCCTGATTGACGAAAACGGCGAGCAGCTTGGCGTGATGCCGACGCAGCAGGCGATGGCCCTTGCGGAGGAGCGGGGGTATGACCTGGCGAAAATTCAGCCTTCGGCTGTTCCGCCGGTGTGCAAACTGCTGGACTACGACAAATACCGCTACGAGCAATCCAAGCGCGAGCGGGAAAACCGGAAGAATCAGCGCGTTGTCGATATCAAGGAAGTTCAGCTTTCCGCCACCATCGAAGAAAACGATGTGAACACCAAAGCCAAGATGGCGATCCGTTTCCTGGAAAACGGCGACAAGGTGAAGGTTTCCATCCGTTTCCGCGGCCGCCAGATTACGCACAGCGAAATCGGCATGAAAGTGATGCTGGATTTCGCTGACCGCTGCAAGGAAGTCAGCATGGTGGAACGCCGCCCCGTGCTGGACGGCCGCAACATGATCATGATCCTGGCTCCCAAAGCCGTCAAGGCTTCCTTTGCCGAAAAGAAGGCAAAGAGGGAGAACGCTGCCTCGAAAGAGACGCAGGAATAAACCGCATCGGAAGGAGGACGTATTTATGCCTAAACAGAAATCCCATCGCGGAGCTGCAAAACGCTTTTCCTTTACCAAGTCCGGTATCGTAAAGCATAAGCAGATGAACGCCAACCATCAGGTCCGTCTGAAGACCACCAAGCGTACCCGCCATCTGCGGAACCCCGGTATTGTTGACAATGCCGCAGAAGCACGCACAATCCATAAACTGCTGCCTTATAAGTAAGCTGATGAACCGGCAAGGAGGAAAACAATCATGGCACGCATTAAGAGGGCTGTGAACGCCCATAAGAGTCGCCGCAAGGTCATGAAGCTGGCGAAAGGCTACTGGGGAGCGAAATCCAAACAGTACCGCGCCGCGAAAGAACAGGTTGCCCGCAGTCTGCGCTTTGCATTCGTCGGACGGAAACTCCGCAAACGTGAGTTCCGCCGGCTCTGGATTACCCGTATCAATGCCGCTGCACGGCTGAACGGAATGAGCTACAGCACATTCATCGCCGGGCTGAAGAAGCAGAACATTGAGGTCAACCGCAAGATGCTGGCCGATCTGGCCGTCAATGACGCCGCCGGATTTGCCAAGCTGGTTGAGATTGCAAAGCAATAATTCCGAAGGATGACGAAAAGAAAACCACGGCCCGAAAAAGGGTTCGTGGTTTTCTTTTTTCCGGATTTCCGGAGCCGGAACGGAAGGGATTCCGCAGGGCGAACGGCCCGAAGACGCTCACGGATTGCGGTGAAGGTCAGACAGGTTCGTGGCCGGATCTGTGGAATCAACGCCGGTGAAGCACTCCGGAAACAAGCCGGCAGTGGAACGGCTTTCCCCGGCGGCTTCCAGATGCGTGATATCCCCAAGCCTCGTGATCCGGAAGGATACTTCCCCGGGGATTCGCTCTTCAGTAACGACCTCCGAGACCGAAGAGGGAAGGCACAGCACATGGTGCCACAGGACCATGGGTGAGAGATTCATCAGGCAGGCAAGGACGGCCATACTGATTCCGAAATGGCAAAAGAGGGCGATGGTGTCCGGCGTGTTCCTGTCCGCCAGCCAGACGGGCCCATCCTGTCGGAAGCCGTAGCGGGCAAGCAGCGCGGCGACCCCGTCCTTCGTTTCCTGCCAGACGGAGCGGAAATCCCCGCCGTCGAAGAGCGGGCAGTTCAGCCAGGTGTCCGGATCCGCAATCCCGGGATAAGAAGTCCAGACCCGGGGCGGAAGATCCCAGGCCAGGCGCGGCTTTCCGGTGGCGGGGTCAGGATAGCTGCCGTGAAATTCCTTCAGCCAGGGGAGTACTTCCGCGGTCCTGCCCAGCTTGGAAAGCGTGCAGTCGGCAGTATCCCGGGCGCGGCCAAGGGGAGAAACATAGAAATCACGAATATCGTAACGAACCATTCGGCGGCCAAGAAGCTCCGCTTCCCGCCAGCCCTTCGAGGTCAGGGAATCAATGGAGTAGTCCGGTTCAGCATGCCGGACCAGCAGGATACGCATGGGCAGGATCTCCTTTCCCGGTCTGTTTCTTCTTTCAGGGAACCTGTATCCGGAAATGTATTCGCCGTGAAAACCGGACAATCCTTTTCCGAAGGATCATTTTCAGCGTTTCCGGCCGGAAGCAGGCCCTGTGAAAAAAAGAACAGAAAACAGAAGGCGTTATCCGGCAAAACGGTTGACAAATAAGCTTCAGTACGGATATTATTAATGTACGTACAAATTCAGGCAAGGAGGCCATCACGATGAGTCAGGGGGCTTTTTCCACAGGGCTGTATCCCAACTATCTGTCTGAAGTCGGCATCACTGAAACCGAAGCACAGGAAAAGGTCCGGAAGGCCTTTGCAACCATTTTCTTTGACCCGGAAGAAAACTTTTGCCACCATACCGGGGAAGACGCATGGTGTATGGTGGACACGGGAAACAACGACGCACGGACAGAGGGCATGAGCTATGGCATGATGATGTGCGTCCAAATGGACCGAAAGGACATTTTTGACCGGCTGTGGACATTTTCCGACCGGTATATGCGGCTGCGCAGCGGGCCGTTTGAGGGATATTTTGCCTGGTCTGTCGGGCTGGACGGCACCCATAACGCCGAAGGCCCGGCTCCGGACGGCGAAGAATACTTCGCCATGGCCCTGTTTATGGCAGGCGCCCGGTGGGGAGACGGGGAAGGTGTTTTCAATTATACCGAACAGGCGAGGGAGATTTTACGGCATGCCGTGCACCAGCATGAAATGGTATCCGGCGGCGAACCGATGTGGGAACCGGAGAACCACTATATCCGCTTTGTGCCTGGCATGAAGATCTCAGACCCCAGCTATCATCTGCCGCATTTCTATGACCTGTTTGCACTGAAGGCAGATGAACGGGACAGGGACTTCTGGAAAAAGGCAGCGGAAGAAAGCAGGAAGTATATTGCCCTGTCAGCCCACCCGAAAACAGGACTCAGTCCGGAATACGCCGCTTATGACGGATCCCTGGTGCTGCTGTTCGGGAAACAGTGGGAATACTATTCGGATGCCTACCGCGTGGCGGAAAACATTGCGCTGGACCATATCTGGTTCGGCAGCCATCCGGAGGAGGATGACGTGAACACAAGGCTGCAGGATTTCTTTTCCAGACAGGATATGGAAGATTTGCGGGCATATCAGCTGGATGGGACCGCAACGGAAGAGCCGGCGATGCATCCGACGGCGATCCGCGCCGTGCTGGGGGCTGCTTCCGTATGCAGCAAAAGCCCGGAACGGATGCGCTTTCTGCGGGAATTTGCCCATCTGCCCATGAGAAAGGGCAAACGCCGGTACTACGACAACTGCCTGTATTTCTTCTGCCTGCTGATGCTGGCGGGACAATACCGGATCTGGATATAAATAGGAGGGGAAAAGGCTGACCTGGAAGAGCGTCAGTTTCCGATTCCCCGGTGAAGCAGAAAACGCCCGGGGCGGATATCCGTCTGCACGCCGTTTTCCAGGGCGACATTTCCTCCGATGATGACATGGTGAACCCCGGTTGCGAGCTGAACCGGATTCAGCCAGGTGGCGCGGGGAGCGATCGCTGACGGATCGAAAACAACAATATCCGCCACCTTTCCCACGGCCAGGATTCCGCGATCGGTGAGCCCGAAACGCTCCGCGGTACGCCCCGTTACCCGGCAGACTGCCTCCTCCGGCGGGCAAAAATGCTTTTCCCGGTTCAGCCTGAAGAATTCAGCTGTGGCGCCGTAGGAGCGCGGATGCGGTTTGCCTTTTACCCGGTTCGGATCCCCCGGCAGAGCCCAGCCGTCCGATCCAATGCTGACATCACGGGACAGGAAATATAACATATCCCGCTCATCCATCACAAAGAAGATACACCAGGCTTTCGCCTTTGTGCGCAGCAGCACTTCCGCGGCGGCAGCGGCATAATCCGTTGTGCCCAGAAGATCCTCAGCCACAGTTTTCAGGGTTTTTCCGACAATTTCCGGCCAGAGGCCGCCGTCATCGCTGAAAAGGCAGGTTTCTGCCCGCTCAGCATTAAAATAATAGGTGCGGATGCCCTCAATCACTTCCTGCCGCCTGGGCCCCTGCAGGAAGCCGAGCACCGCCTCATCCCCGCCATCCAGGCTCCACTTGGGGCAGCGAATGGTCAGCGTTGTGCTGGAAGCAGCGTACGGATAGACATCCGCGGTAATGTTGACGCCCTCCCTGCGGGCAGATTCAAGCTGCGACCAGACTTCAGGCGCCCGGCCGTGTACCCGGTAATTGTCCACCTTCAGATGGGACACATGAACATGCACGCCGGAAGCGCGCCCCACGTCAACCAGTTCCTGAATGGCTTCCCGGATCTTCAGCCCCTCGTTGCGCATGTGGCAGGTGACAATTCCGTTGTATTCCCGCACTACGCTGGCAAGGGCAGCCAGTTCCTCCCGATCGGCAAAGAAACCCGGCGCGTATTCCAGCCCCAGGGAAAGGCCCCAGGCGCCGGCTGCCAGGTCACGGCGCAGGAGCTGTTTCATCCGGTCCAGTTCCTCCGGACTTGCAGGACGATCCCCGGTACCCACCACTGCTTCGCGCAAGGTTCCGTGCCCAACCAGCAGCGCCTGGTTGACCGCCATCCGATGCCCTTCCGAGTCAAACTGACGGAGAAAGCTTTCAAAGGAAGCACAGCGCCAGTCTGCCGGATCGGCCTGGCTATCCCAGGGAAACGGACTGGATCCGCAGTTTCCTGATACTTCCGTTGTCACGCCCTGGAACAGTTTGGATGCGCCGCTTTCATCCCGGAGAAAAGACGTATCCGAATGGGCATGCGCATCAATAAAACCGGGCGCAACCACCAGGCCGCCCGCGTCCAGGGTTTTATCTGCATGATGGTCGGAAAGCTGCCCGACGGCCGTTATGATTCCATCACGGATTTCAATATCCGCAGGGAAACCGGGTTTCCCGGTTCCATCCATGACAAGGCCGCCCCGAATCAATAAACTGTTCATGATGATTCCCCCGAAGACATGATACCATCGGCATTCGCCCTGGTCCGCAAGGCTTCAGGCCGGATGGACAGGAAAAAGAGCCCTGAAAACAGAGCTCTTCAGCGTATGCCCGGCAGGATTCGAACCTGTGACCTTCAGAGTCGGAGTCTGACACTCTATCCAACTGAGCTACGGGCACTCAACGCAGGATATCTTATCACAGCGTTTCACAAAAGTCAAACCAAATTTCTCCATCCCGGATGAGGGATTTTTCTGTCACGGCCGCGGACGGAGCATACCGCCGATTTCAAAGGCGACCAGGTCATCCACCCGGCCGACCAGCTGATACTGGTCCCCTTTCAGGATCCGGTGCAGGGTGACCGTTTGGTCCGGAAGCACTTCATGATTATAGTTCAGGATGATGGATTCCGGTTCCAGGCGGGTCATCATTTCCACGCCGAAGATATTGCAGAGCCAGTCGGCATAACGCGTATTGTTTACATGGCAGTTCACATCCAGATCGGTATAGACCGGATGAATCATCGTGACGGTTTCCTCGCCCTGGATGGCGCTGACGGTAGCGGGGAGGTTCATCGGCACACTGAGGTCACGGTTGTCCGGAATCAGGCGGGCTACCTCACCGGGCGGCAGCATTTTCCGGGTATGGATATCCATAATAACCCAGAGCGAACCGGCCTTGCCGATCATTTCACCGTGTGCGTCCGTGATAATAAAATACCGGGGGAAAAAATAGCGGCGGACCGGCATCGGAAAGGTGGAAACGGTTACGGTTTCCCCAATCGCCGGATAACGGATCATGTGCAGCTCCATCCGGGTGAGCACCCAGACGGTCTGATTCAGCTTCAGGAGTTCCTCTCGTCCGCAGCCGAGAAGATTGCTGTGGGCGCCGGCGGCTTCCTGAAGGGATTCCAGAATGGCGGAGGGACGCCAGTGGCCGGTCAGATCACAGTCACGGCTGAGAAGGGTGAAGGTGTTTTCGTACGTTTTTGTCATGGGGATTCTTCTTTCATTTCAGGTGTTCCAGGTAGGATTCCAGGTCTTCGAAAGGATCGAGGGGGGAATCCTTTTTCAGGTACAGGGGATGGTGCGGGTGGCCGGCTTTGCTGCGGGGACCGGCAGTGTACCAGCGGGCCTGAACCCGGCGGCCGATGGCTGCCATATCCAGAATGCAGGCAGGAAGATAATCCCGCTTTTCAATGATGGCCCCCCAGGCGGCCCAGATGGACGGAGGGGAAGGACAATGATCCAGCAGCCAGGAAAATGCCTTCATATTTTCCCGGTGAAGAACGGGATTCATCTCCGGGTCCATATCATCGGGAATCGTGGCGCGCTGGGCATAGACATTGAACATGACAAAGGAGTCATACCCATTGAACAGGGCAATGCGCTCGGCGCTTTTCAGGGTATTGTCCAGCCTGTCCGGAATGGCGGTGGAGGGATTGATCCCCACACAGACCAGCGGATTGGAACCGCGGGTGCCGAGCAGGTACCGGTATTCGCTGTAATGGTCCGGAACATACAGCCAGCGGGATCTGTCAAAATCGGCTGCCGTAGGCTTCAGCGCATCCTCAAAGGAGAGAATCTGCTGATGGCAGGTGTCAGAAGACGGAATATGCCGCATGGTCAGCTTTTCAGGGGACGGATCAGGATCAGGGGCGTCAGTTCATCGCCCTGGCCGGATGGATTATCGGCCATTGCGTCCTGAATCTCGTCATCGGTCAGCGGGAAATCATCGCACTTTCCGAGCTGGTTCTGCTCAATATCATTGGCGTCCATCAGGACCACGGGGATTCCGGTTTCCTTTTCCAGCTGGTTGCAGAGCTCCACCGGGTTCGGCGGGTTAATCAAAGCCATCTCCTTATACCGGTCAAAGCTGGAGCGGAAATAGAAGCCGTCGATGCCGCCGACCCCCTTCCCGCAGATTTTATAAAACAAGCCGTGCACGCCGAAAGGACGGGTGATTGCGCTGACAAAGGCGGCGAAAAGCACACGCGGCAGGCCGCACATATCAATTACCAGTTGGAGCTTATAGGGTTCATGCATGCCGACGCCGGTGCTGTTAATCCCGGCAAAACGCCAGAGCCGCTTTGCCCAGAAGCCGGGTTTCACTTCCTCCCGGGTTTTGACATTTCCGGTGCACATCGCCATCACCTTGGCCCCGAAGGACAGAACATCCCCGGGCTGGGCAAGCGGAAGAACATACCTGCGGACAAGGTCAGCCTGCTTTTCACCGACTTCGACGAAATGCGTCTGAATCGCAAAGCGGTCGTACCGGCGGCCGTTCCTCCCCGTCAGGGTTCCGCGGTCAAAATAGACAATTCCGTCCTGCTCCCGGCGCTGCTCTTCAAGGTTTCTGGATGGTATGATTCCCATCGTACTTCCCTCCGTTCCCGATGATTGAGTTGACAAACCATTATAGCTTCATAGCTCTTGTATGTCAAATAAGAGAAGGGCCGCATATATTGTATTTTCAGGAAGAATACGATATAATAATCCTGTTTTGGGAAACGTGAGCGAGGAGGACGAGCGGAATGGCGAATACAGCCGCGGGCGAAGCGGTGATTCTGATTCCCAGCCTGGAGCCGGACAACCGGCTGCCCAGATATATCCGGGAACTGTTGGAAAACGGTTTCCGCTACGCTGTTGTTGTGGACGACGGGAGCAGTGAATCCTATCAGCCGATTTTCAGCGAGATCGATGCCATCGACGGCGTAACCGTGCTGCACCATGAGCACAACAAGGGCAAAGGGGAAGCACTGAAGACCGGATACCGTTTTATTCAGGAGAACATGGAAGGGATCACCGGCGTGATTACCGCGGACGCAGACGGACAGCATGCCGTGAAGGACTGTATCCGCCTGGCGGAAAAACTGGAAGACGGAAAGCAGGCCCTGTATCTCGGAACCCGCGACTTCAGAAAGAGCAATGTTCCTTTCAAAAGCAGCCTCGGAAACCGGGCCACCAGCCTGCTGTTTCTCCTTCTGTACGGGCACTGGATCAGCGATACCCAGACGGGGCTCAGAGCCTTCCGGAAGGAAGAGCTTCCCTTCATGGCGGGAATTGACGGCTCCCGTTTCGAATATGAAATGAACGTGCTGATCGCCTGTGCGCGAAATGGGATTCCCATGATTCCGGTGGAGATCGAAACGATTTATGAAAACGAGAACAAAGGGAGCCATTACCACCCGCTGAAGGACAGCATACGCATTTTCAAGGTCATGGCGGGTAATTTCGTGAAGTTCATGGGGACGAGCCTGATCTGCTTTTTGCTGGACCAGGGCCTGGCCGCCATTCTTCGGGAATGGCTCCTGCCGGCGGCGGGACTGGCAAAAGGCGCCTTCTGGAACGTGAATATCAGCGGCTGGGGAGCCCGGGCTGTCAGCGCCGTCGTGAACTTCAAAATGAACCAGAACCTGGTATTCAAGCTGAAGGGAAGCCCGAAGCAGGCCGCGTGGAAGTATGCTGTGCTGTGCATCGGGATCATCTGCCTGAGCAACTGCGGTGTCTGGCTGCTGGGAAAGATCGGAATGGCCGAATGGCTGGCCAAGATCCTGATGGACTTCATTCTTTATTTTGTCAGTTATCGCGTGCAGGCGGCCTGGGTTTTCCGGGAGGATGAAAAGGCATGAAAACCCTGAAAACAATCCTGTGGTTTCTGGGGTGGCTTCTCCTTGCGGCCGCCCTCTGCGCACTGAGCTCGATGACCCTGTTCCGGTCCGGCGGCGACATCCTCTTTACCGTAGGGCCGGTGGAAGTGCATGCGGCCGGCGCCGGAGCGGGGCTTGGTTTCCTGACAATGGTACTGGCCGGAAACCTGTACTGCCGGGACCGGAAGCGGCGAAACCGGGAAAAGAACTCCCTGGGCTTGATGCTGCAGGGAGCCGGATTCGGCCTCCTGCCGGCTGCGGCTGTATGGAACGCTTTTCTGTACTACGACAGAATGGGGCAGGGGCGCGAAATCATCAAACCGATGCCATCCCTTCCGCTGCTGACGGAGAATGGCTTCTACTGCCCGACGCGGATCGATCTGGCTGCGGCAGTGATCTGCTTCCTTGCTGTCTGCCTGTGGCTGATCCTGCGGAAGGATGACCTGGCGCGAAAAGGGGACCTGCTGATGGTGGCCGCTGTGCTATGGTCCGCCGTGAGAATTGTGACGGAATCCTTCCACGGGGATCCGCGGCTGATGCCCTGGGGGCAGCCGGTTCTGCGCTATGCGGGATGCCTGGTTATTCTGATTTGCCTGGGGATCTGGACCGCACGGAGGGAAAGAAAACAAAAAAACACGGTCCAGCCTGTTCTGGACTGGATCGCGGCGCTGGCCGGAACAACAGCAATCATCCTGGTATCTGCCGGAATTTTTTCCACGGGAAGCGAGATCGGCAATTTTGCCGTGATTGCGGGCGCTGCAGTGCTGAGCGGGACGGTAACCCTGATTGCAGGCAGCGACAGCAGGGGTTGAATCAGCGCCGGTTCGGGCAATTGGTTTTCCGGCAGCTTTTACAGGTGTCCAGATCAATCGCGGATCCGGCAACCGCCATCTCAATGGGATCAGTACCTGCAGGGGAGACCGCCTCCAGCCCCAGACGGGAAAAGAACCCCACGGTATCCGGCGGGCTGAACAGGCGCACTTCCCGGGCGGCATGGCTCTGGGCTTTGAACAGCAGCAAACGGAGCACCAAATCGCCCAGGCGCTGATTCCGGCATTCTTCCAGAACTCCGATGTCGCCCAGCCAGAAGGCATCCTCTTTCCACCAGATCCGCCCGGCAGCAACGGGCCTGCCATCCAGATAAACGCAGGCATTCCAGCTTTCATCATCCAGAGAATCCCTTTCGCGGCCGAAAACCGACCGGCGAACAGGGAGCACCGCATCCTCCAGCGGCTGGCCGGGCTCGAACCACTTGCCCTGAACCATTCAAACCACAACCCCTTTCCCAAAAGGATCGACCATCTATTGCAAGGAGGCCTTTTCATGGACAAAGAAAAAATCGACAGGATCAACGAACTGGCCCGGATCAAAAAACAGCGTGCGCTGACGGAGGCGGAGGCGGCGGAACAGGCGGCCCTGAGGCAGGAATACCTGGCTGAATACCGGGAAAACATGAAAGCCATGCTGGACAACCTGATTATCCAGGAACCGGACGGCACAAAGCATGCCCTCCGGCAGAAGGATGAACCGCCGCTGCAGTGAGGCCGGCGGCGCTGACCCGAAAGCCATGATATCCTATGCGCAGGGGAAAGTCAACTTGCCAAGAGCTGCGCGGAAAGATATAATACTTACGGTTTTTTGAATTATAAAGAAAGAAGGGGAAGAACATGAGCGATAATGAAAAGAACCTGATGAACGAAGAAGACGGTGAACAGGAACAGGATATCGTCGTTTTTGAAGACGAAGACGGAAACGAGTATGAATTTACCCCCGTAGATTACTTCTTCTACAACGGCGATGAATACTGCCTGCTGACGGAGATTCTGGATGCCGACGAGGAGGAGGATCCTGAAGGAACCGAAGTCATTGTATGCAAAGTGACCGAGGAAAAGAACGAGAACGGAGAGGATGAGGACGTTTTTTCCCTCGTGGAGGACGAAGAGCTGGCGGCCAAGCTGGTTGAAATTGCCAACACGAAAATGAACGAGGACGAAGAGGAATAAGCCATGACCGAAATGAAACTGCCCGTACGGATTCTGATTGCGCTGCTTTGTGCGGTGGTCATTCTCGCAATGCCTTTTGTGCTTTCCGGTCCCAATTTGCTGGACCATACCAAGCAGCAACTGATGAACGAGGATTCAGAGGATGAGGAAGGGGAGGAGATCGACTTCGGCCGGCTGTTCTTCTCCACGGCCTATGCGGAGGAAGACGATCTGGACGTGGTCAGCGTCAATGAGGGAGAACTGGTTTCCCAGCCTGACTGGGCACTGCCTCAGGACGATTTTACCGTGCCGCCCATGCCGAATCCGGCCGGATACACGGAGAACGGATACGCAGACGAGACGATTCAGGTCATGGTGGAAAGCAGGGAAATCGACGGGATGACCGTACACATCGCGAACGTGAAAATCAGCGATCCCAGCCAGCTGCGGACCGCCATCGCGGGGAAAAAGGTGAGCAGCGACAAAACGGCGGCGGTTGCCGCGATGGCCAAAGCAAACAACACGGTGATCGCCATGAACGGCGATTATTACGGCCAGCTGCCCGAAAAGAAGCTGTTTGAGTTCCGGATGGGGCAGAAAATCCGCAGCAAGACCAACAAAATCAAGGATACGCTGATTATTGACAAGGACGGGGACTTTCACCTGTTTGTTAAATCCAAAGGCCTGGCGGATTTTGCCAAACAGAACAAAGACGAGATCGTGAATGCTTTTATGTTCGGTCCGGCACTGGTGATTGACGGGGAAATTCAGAAGATCGATTCCGAATATGCCTATGCCCCGGTATACAAAAATCCCAGAAGCGCCATCGGACAGACCGGAAAGCTGAGCTATGTGATGGTACTGGTGGAAGGCCCGGAGGACAATTCCGGCGCGACCCAGCAGGAAATGGCCCAGATTATGTACGACCTCGGCTGTGTGCAGGCATATAATCTGGACGGCGGCAATACGGCGGAAATGGTGATGCTGGAAGGCTATGCGGAGGGAAATATCACCGAAAAATTCCATTTCAAGGGAAGAACGGAAGCGGGCACCAGAGGCCAGACCGATATCATCTATTTCGCCACATTGGTGCCGGAAAACACCTGGCAATAAGACAAAAGGACATTATTCAGCATGAAACTGTGGGACGACGCGATTACGATCTCCCTGGCAGGAATCGATTTATACGCTTTCGGCCTTTTCTGCATGATTGGGGCCGTTGCGGCTGCGACGGCCGTCTGGGCGCTGTGCAGGGGATATCAAATGGAAAAAGGAAGCGCCGGAATTCTGACGGGGCTGATGCTGCTGTGCGGCGCGCTTGTTTCCCGGATCGGCTTCTGCCTGATGAACCAGAGCCTGGGGTGCATGATGCCTTTGGCCAGCTGGTTCCGGATTACAGAAGGCGGATGGAGCCTGAGCGGCATGATTCTCGGTGCGCTGGCAGGAAGCCGGATGGCAGCCGCCGTTTTCCGTGTTCCTCCGAAGCGGACGATGGATATCACCGTAACCGCCCTGCCGCTGATGATCGCAGCGATCAAGTATGCGGAAGAGAAAATACCGGATTTCGATATCAGCCGGCCGCTGGGCGACGGTTTTCCGGCCGGGATCAGCATCCTGACCGTTCAGGATGAATACGGAACATACCTGGCGACCCGGCGGGTCGGCCTGGTACTGGCGCTGGTCCTGTTTTTCATTCTTGTTTTTTCTCTGCTGCGGAAAAACCGGAAGGACGGAGACCAGGGGATCCTTTTTCTTCTTCTGTGCGGGGCAGGGGGGATTCTGCTGGAAAGCCTTCGCTATGACCATTTTCTGGAATTCAGCTTCGTTCGGCTGCAGATGGTGCTTTATGCCGGAATCCTGGTCTGGGGCACCGTTCTGGCCATCCGGCAGGATGAAGCAAACCGGAAAGGATTACGAAGAACCGCAATCATCACCTGTATTCTGGCCATCGGCATCTGCGGAGGAATCGAATTTGCCCTGGACCGTATGTCCATTAACCACGTGGTCCTGTATGTGATTATGATTGCGGCGCTGGCAGTGCCCGTCAGCCTCGGATGCTGCCTGCTGAGGAGAAAGGAACCGAAGTCCCTTGAGTGAACACGGCACGGAGAAAATGCCCCTGAGCAGCACGATGGCCCATCTGTACGGGTATATCTACTGTATGCTGCTCAGCAATATCCTGACCGGCATTCCGCTGTTCGGGGGCGCATTGTACCTGTGCGGCCGGGGTGTGATTGTTTTCTCCGGCATTCTTCAGAAAAAAAACAGAAAGTATCTTCCCAATGCGGGCAAATGGTGGATCGGCATTGAAGCTGTGGCACTGTTTGCCCTTTCCATCCTTCTGATCGGCCTGTTCCCGACCACTTTTGAAAGCACGGGGCTTTGGGTTCTGTACGCGGCGGTGGCGCTCTGCCTGCTGGCGGATGCCAATACCCGGCGGATTCTGAAACTGACAGGCGGCAAAGACGCCTCCAGGCGCACCCGTATCGTCGGCATTATTCTGCAGGGAATGATCATCATTGCCATGTCGGTGATTCTCATCGCCAGCCTGGGGCCGTGGCCGGGATGGCCCATGAGCGGCGGATTTGCCCTGCTGGTCCTGATTCGTGCCTATGCCCTGTACCAAATGGATGTCCGCAGCGCTGACGAGAGAAAACCGTCGGACACAACCGATATGCGCAGCATTCAGGCCTACCAGAGCTTTGAATGGATCAGCCTGAGCCTGATCGCTGGCATCGAACTGCTGACGGCGGTCATGTATGCCCTGCTGGCAACGCAGACGGAATGGCTGCTTCCGGCCATGGCCGTAGCCATCGGCTGCACGCTTGTGTTCGCTGAAGGGGCGATGATTTTCCTGCGGAGGTCCAGGAATCCCAACCGCAGAAACCCGACCTGGCTGCTTCTGATCGGCCTGGCCATGTGCACCGGCGGCGCAGTGCTGTGCGGATGGATGCTGGGCAGGGGAATCGTGGATTACGTAAGGATGTACCTCTGCCTGGGACTGTGCAGCGCGGGCGGGGCCATGAGCCTGACCGGGCTCTACTATATCGAACAGATGATGCCGGGCGTTGCCCGCCTGATGGGCGGAACCGTGGATACGGACTACACCAGAATGCGCCAGAGCAATATTGAACTGGCCCGGCTGCTGGGAGACACACTGGCGCTCGTGGCGCTGACCATCTTCTGCTTTGCCGGAAAAGCGGACCTTCCGCGGAGCTGGGACCAGCTGTGTGCACGGTACCAGCCGGTGATGATTGTGATGATTCTGATCGTTTCCGTCGGAGCCCTGCTGAGCATTTTCCATTTTCCCTTCAGCGCCCGCTATATTGAGAAACTGAGGAAATTTCTGCACCAGCAGGAAGCCGGAGAGGAAAACCCGGCTCTGAAGAGACAGCTGGAAAACGCAGCCAGGGGCCAGGTTCATCAGCCTTTTCTGACCCGGTTTCTGGTGTCCATTCTCAAAATCGGATTTAAATATACCCTGCGGGATGAAGACCATATTGTACAGGACGACAGCAATCCGATTCTCTTTCTCGGGAACCATCTGGAGGTGTTGGGGCCGATTCTCTGCACGCTGTGGTTTCCGGTGCATGTCCGTTTCTGGTCCATTTCCCAGATGATGGGCGACAAGGAGAAAGTGTGCGACTATGTCTACACCAACACCTTCGGGAAGGTCAGCTGGCTGCCGGATTTCGCCGCCCGGCTGGTGTCCCGGTTTATCGGATGGCTGAGCGTGAATGTCATGAGCCAGCTGGAATGCATTCCCGTATACCGGGATTCACCGATGAAGCTGCGGGAGACGGTGAGGATCAGCATTGAGGCGCTGGAGGCCGGTGACAATCTGATGATTTTTCCGGAGAGCCCTGACCAGAAATATGAACTGCAGGGGATCGGCAAGCTCAGCCCCGGATTCGTGATGCTGGCCACGGCATACTGGAAGAAGGCAGGCAAACGGCTGCGGATGCTGCCGGTATATATCAGCAAAGCGGAAAAGACCATTCAGTTCGGCACCATCTTCGTGTTTAATCCCGATAACCCCTATGCGGACGAGCAAAAACGCATTATAGATGAAACGGAACGGCAGATTTTCGCCATGGCGGGAATCGAGCCGGACACAGAGGAGGCTGCAAACGCATGATGAAACGCATAATCTGTCTCCTGGCGGCATTGCTGATGATAGGTTCCTGGGCAAGTGCCGAAGGCTGGTTTCCCGACTGGCAGAATGCGGCAACGCCCACGCCGGGGCCGGAAACAACCGGCGGCTTCCGCTTTCGGGGAGGCGTGACCTGGGAAATGAATCCGGAAGCTGTCAGGGAAAAGGAAAACGGGCTGCAGATGGAGGAACGGAGCCAGGAAAGCTGGAGCGTGCTCTATTCTGTCAACAGGGTGGAGGCCAGCCGGTTTTTTGCGGACCTGGTGTATATCTTTTATAACCAGAAGCTTCAGATGATTCTGTATGCTTTTGACAAAGCGGAAAGCAAAAACAGCTATCTGTACCTGACCGGCGCCCTGAGCGCTGTTTACGGGGAAACGCACGATGCGGAGAGCGCGGAAGTGGTCGGCCTGATGGAACGGGTGTATCCCGGCATGTATACACTGGAAGGAATCAGTGATGTTCACGCCTGGCAGGTTTCGGACGGAACCCGGATCTATCTGTACCACCAGGAGGGAGGATCCTTTTCCGTGCTTTACGCAGCGCCGGGAACCTCACTGCCTGAAAACGGCGTGTACATTACCAACGGGCTGTAAATCCTTCTGCGATTTCTTGTATTTTTCGCAGAGGGTGTGGTATCATACAGGAGTTCTGAAATGCGGCCCATGGCGCATGGCATTCTGGGCGATGCGGCGGGTGGCAAGGGTTATTTACGAGACAAAAATCAAAAGGAGTTTGGTACCTATGCTGCAGATCAACCATTACACGAAACAGTATTCCGCCAATGGCCCCAAGGCTGTGGATGACCTGAGCCTTCACATCCGGCCCGGTGAAATCTACGGCTTCCTTGGCCACAACGGTGCCGGGAAGACCACGACCATCAAAGCCTGCTGCGGAATCCTGGATTTCACCGAAGGCGAAATTCTGATCAACGGGATGTCCATCAAAAAGCAGCCTCTGGCATGCAAGAAGATTATGGCTTATATTCCGGATAACCCGGATCTGTATGAGTTCATGAGCGGGATCCGGTATCTGAACTTTGTCGGCGATGTATACGGCGTTCCCACGGACGTGCGGGAAAAGCATATCGCCGAATATGCCGCGGACATGGGCATTACCGATGCCCTCGGGGAGAAGGTGGCTTCCTACTCCCACGGCATGAAGCAGAAGCTGGCCATTGTGTCCGCACTGATGCATGAACCCAAGCTGCTGATCATGGACGAGCCCTTCGTCGGCCTGGACCCCAAGGCGGCCTTTATTCTGAAACAGTTCATGCGCAAATACTGTGACAATGGCGGCGCAATCTTCTTCTCCACCCATGTGCTGGATGTGGCTGAAAAGCTCTGCGACAAGATCGCTATCATCAAGGGCGGCAAGCTCCTGGCGGACGGCGACATCGAAACCGTCAAGGGCGATGACAGCCTTGAGGAAGTGTTCCTGGAGCTGGTGGATGATATAAAGGTGGAAGACGAAGCGGCTCAGGCAGGTGAAAAACATGCTTAAGATACTGCTGAAAAACCGCTTCCTTGCCCTGGTTGACCAGTTCACCGGCCAGTCAAAAGGCAAAAAAGCCGCGTCCATCGGGGCGAAAGCCGTCATGGTCATTCTCGGCATCCTGGTGATTGTCGGCGTATTTTTCCTGATGAATGCGCTGCTGGGAAACATGTGCGCGGCATTTATCCAGGGTGGAGTGGCGTGGCTGTTCTTTGCCTTTGTTGCCATTTTCGAGGTGATTATTTCCCTGCTGCTGACGCTGTTCTATGCCCAGGGCGCGGTCTTTGAGGCCAAGGACAATGAGCTGCTGCTTTCCATGCCGATTCCGCCTTCCGCCATTCTGGCAAGCCGGATGGGAACCCTGTATTTCCTGAACCTGTTTATTTCTCTGGCAACCCTGGGCGGCGCCGGATATACATTTGTGAACAACGGCGGAACGCTGGGCACGGCGAGCATCCTGATTCTGGCCCTGTGCATCCTTCTGCTGCCGCTGTTCTGCACGATGCTCAGCTGCCTGGTCGGATGGCTGGTTTCCTTTATTACACGGCATATGCGGAACAAGACGCCGATACAGCTGGCGCTTTACCTGATCGGCTTCGGCGCGTTCTATTTCGGAATGCAGAACATCAACGAAAAGCTGAAGGCCCTTCAGACGGATCCGGAAGGGCTGCTGCAGGCATTCCGGACATGGCTGTATCCTTTCCAGTCCCTCGGAAGGGCAGTGGCCGAAGGCAACTTCCTGCAGATGCTGATCTTCGCGGCCTGCTGTATCATTCCCTTCAGCATCGTTTATTATATCCTGAGCGCTTCCTTTATTTCGATTGTGACGGCGAGATCCAGCGCGAAGAAGGCAACCTATGAAGCGACGGAACTGAAGGGGTCTTCCGTGGTTTCGGCACTGACAAAGAAAGACCTGACCCGCTTTTTCAACAGTTCCTCGTATATGTTCAACGCCGGCCTCGGGCTTTTGTATACGATTGGCATGGCCCTGCTGGCCCTGATCAACGGCGACTCCATCACGAAGGGGCTGGTGGACCAGGCAACCGGCACAGGCGATGTCGGCGCCGCGATGAATGTGATCAACGCTTTCCTGCTGTCCCTGGTTGCCGGCGTGACGTCGATTTCTGCTGTCAGCCTGTCAGCTGAAGCCAAAAACCTCTGGATTCTGAAGAGCATGCCGGTTAGGGCGAAAGAAGTGCTGACGGCCAAGTTCATGAGCCACTTCGTCCTGGCAGGGCCTGCGTCCATTCTCGCGTCCATCCTGTACCTGATCTCTTCCCTGACAAGAGGGGTTTCGCCGGACGCCCTCAGCATCGCAGTGCTGTTTCTGCTGCCGCTGGCCGCCAACCTGTTCTGCGCCCTCAGCGGCGTCGTGTTCAACCTCTTCTACGGCAAGATGGATTATCCCAACATCACCAAGGCCACCAAGAGCGCTGCGTCGATTGTTCCGATGCTGATCCTGCTGGTCGTGATCGGCCTGCCGGGTGCGATCTGGATTATGGCCCTGAAAGACGCGGGCCTGTCCATTCAGCTGATGGGCATCATCACAACGGTATTTGTGGTCATCCTGGACGCATTGATGTATGTTTTCCTGGGGTCAGCCGCAGCACAAAAGCGCTGGGACGTTCTGGGGAACCAATAATCAGGCCCGGGTTTTGTCCGGGTTTCCGGGCGACGGGACAATGCATCGGATCACGAAAATATATTAATGAAGCAAGCGGCTGCATTCATCAAAGGGCAGCCGCTTGCTTTTGTGCGGCATCAGGAAACGTCAAAGCCACAGTTGTTCATAAAAACATCCCGGAAATGTTCACCGAAAATTCATTATGGAAATGCTTGACAAAGCAGGGGGGTGGTGATAGAGTATGCATGTGGTTAGCACTCAAAGCGATCGAGTGCTAACAATACAGGGAAAGGAGGGCAGGTTTATGGATATGGACGAGCGAAAGCTCAGGATCCTTCAGGCAATCATCGATGATTATATCCTGACGGGAATTCCGGTGGGATCAAGAACCATCAGCAAGAAATATGACATGGGCCTCTCCTCCGCCACGATTCGTAACGAGATGAGTGACCTGGAAGAACTGGGGTATCTCGACCAGCCTCACGTTTCTGCCGGCCGGATTCCCTCCACAAAGGCCTATCGCCTGTATGTTGATACGCTGATGCGGAACGGAAGAATCCAGAGCGATACGGCTGACAGCATTCGGGCCCTTTTCCAGGGCAGGATCAGCCAGATGGAGGATGTCATTGACCACGCAGCCCAGGTGATTTCCAGCCTGACGAATTATACGGCAGTGGTTCTTTCCCCCAAAGGGGTTCAGCCGCGGCTTGAAACCATTCAGCTGGTGCCCATCGGGCAGGGAATGGCCCTGGTGGTGATCGTGACGGATTCCGGCATCATCCGGGACAATGTGATCCGGGTCGGACGGGAAATGGACCAGGATACCCTGTACAACATTTCCAGGGCGCTGACCGGGGAGCTTCGCGGAAAAACACTGACTGAAGTCTGCGCCCTGATGCCGAACCTGATTGAGCGCATGCGCGAAAACAACGAAGTGCTCGAAGGGATCTACGGATGTCTGAGCAGCGACCAGCAGAGCGGCAGAAGAACCCATATGGCCGTCGGAGGGACCAGCAATATGTTGGCTTATCCTGAATACAATGACATGGATAAAGCCCGGAACTTCCTGAGCCTGATGGAAACACGGGACAAGCTTGCGGAAATCATTCAGGGCAACGGAGAGATGGCCTTCACGGTTCGAATCGGGCCAGAAACCGGCGTGCCGGAGATGAGCGACTGCAGCATCGTCACCGCAACCTACTCCACCAGGGGCGGGCAGCAGGGGACGATCGGAGTCATCGGGCCGACGCGAATGCGGTATTCACGGGTGCTTGGCATCCTCATCGCCATGGGACATGAACTGACAGACCTGTTCAGTGGGGACGGGGATTCCAGATCAATGAAAGGCGGAACACTATGAGCAAGAAAAAGAAAGACGTACGGGAACCCGAGCAGGAGCTGAAACCGGAAACGCAGGAAGCTGCTGCCGAAGAAACCGGGGAAACGGCGGAAGCGGAAGCGGTACCCGAAGAGGTCAATCCTCTCCAGGCTGAACTGGATGCCGCCAATGCCAAGACCGCGGAATACCTGGCGATGGCCCAGCGGGTCCAGGCCGATTTTGAAAACTTCCGGAAACGGAACGAAAGCGTACGGGCTGATGCCTACAGCGACGGGAAGAAAGACGCGGCGGCCGCCATGCTGCCGGTGCTGGACAACCTGGAGCGGGCAGCTGACGCTGCGGCGGACAGCGCAGATGAGGCCCTGAAAAACGGGGTTCAGCTGGTGCTGAAGCAGATGACGGAAGTGTACCAGAAAATGAACGTGACCCCGATCGACCGGCTGGGCGAGAAATTCGACCCGAATCTGGAGAATGCGATTCTGCAGGGCACGGAAGATGAAGGAGAGCCGGGCACGGTATGCCAGGTGCTCCAGAAGGGATACCGGATGGGGGATAAAGTCCTGCGGCACGCGATGGTGAAGGTTGTGCCGGAATAAAACCCATTCAGAAATGAGCCTGAAACAGGCGGAAAAGCCTGAACAGGAAGGATTCAAAAGAATCCTTGCCGGATAGAGTACAACATCAGAAACAGATAGAGGAGGAAAAAACAATGAGCAAGATTATCGGTATTGACCTGGGAACCACCAACAGCTGCGTCGCCGTGATGGAAGGCGGACAGCCCACTGTCATCGCGAACGCGGAAGGAAGCCGGACCACCCCCTCCGTGGTGGCCTTTACAAAGGACGGAGAAAGGCTGATCGGCCAGGTCGCCAAGCGCCAGGCCGTGACCAACCCCGACAGAACCGTGATTTCCATCAAGCGGGAAATGGGCACTTCCTACAAAGTGAATATTGACGGCAAACAGTATACTCCGCAGGATATCAGCGCGATGATCCTGAGCAAAATGAAGGAAACCGCCGAAAGCTATCTGGGCGAGACGGTTACCCAGGCGGTGATTACTGTTCCCGCATACTTCAACGACAGTCAGCGGCAGGCAACCAAGGACGCCGGGCGGATCGCCGGCCTGGATGTGCTGAGAATCATCAATGAGCCCACCGCTGCGTCCCTGGCCTATGGCCTCGACAAGGAAGAAAACCAGAAGATTCTGGTTTACGACCTGGGCGGCGGCACGTTCGACGTCAGTATCCTCGACATCGGGGACGGCGTGTTTGAAGTGCTGAGCACCAACGGCAATACCCGCCTGGGCGGCGATGACTTTGACCAGCGGATTATCGACTATGTGGCCGAGCAGTTCAAGAAGGAAAACGGGATCGACCTGAAGCAGGACAAAATTGCGTCCCAGCGCCTGAAAGAAGCGGCTGAGAAGGCGAAGATCGAGCTGAGCGGCACCACAACCGCCAACATCAACCTGCCCTTCATCACTGCTGACGCCACCGGGCCGAAGCATCTGGACATCACCCTGACCCGGGCCAAGTTTGACGAGCTGACATCCGACCTGGTGGATGCGACCGTCGAACCCATGAAGAAAGCCCTGAAGGACGCCGGGCTGACCGTGGAACAGATTAACAAGGTGATCCTGGTCGGCGGCAGCACCCGGATTCCCGCTGTGCAGGATGCTGTAAAGAAAGTGACCGGAAAAGAGCCGTTCAAGGGCATCAACCCGGATGAATGCGTCGCCATCGGCGCAGCGATCCAGGGCGGTGTGCTCGGCGGCGAGGTCAAGGATGTGCTGCTGCTGGATGTGACGCCCCTGAGCCTGGGCATCGAAACCGAAGGCCACATCTTCACCCGGCTGATCGACCGGAATACCACCATCCCGACCAGCAAGAGCCAGGTGTTCTCCACTGCCGCAGACGGACAGACCACTGTTGAAATCCATGTCCTGCAGGGTGAGCGCCAGATGGCATACGACAATAAGACCCTGGGCCGCTTCCAGCTGACCGGCATCGCGCCCGCGCCCCGCGGCGTGCCGCCGAGCGAGGTGACCTTCAGCATCGACAACAATGGTATCGTGAACGTGTCCGCCAAGGACAAGGCAACCAACAACGAGCAGAAGATTACCATCACGGCCAGCACGAACCTGACCGAGGAAGAAATCAACCAGCGGGTGAAAGAAGCTGAACAGTACGCAGAACAGGACAAGAAGCGGAAGGAAGAGGTTGAAACCCTCAACCGGGCGGACAGCCTGATCTACGAGACAGAAAAGACCATGCGGGAGAACGGCGACAAGCTGAGCGATGAAGACAAGAACACCGTTCAGAGCGAAATTGACGCCTTTAAGAAGGTCCGGGAAGGAAACAACGCCGACGAGATCAAAAATGCCATGGAAGCATTCACCCAGAAGGTGTACGCGATCTTCGGCAAGCTGTATCAGCAGCAGGCAGGGCCCGGAGCGGGAGATCCCGGCGCAGGCCCGCAGCCCGGAACCACCAATGATGACGGTAGCGTAAACGCGGACGGCAGCGTTGAGTAATCAGGAAAAAGCATGTTTGCACAGAAGCAAGCCCGCCACTGGCATCAGCGGTGGGCTTGCTTTGGGGAAGAGGTGAGACGGCATGGCCGAAAAGAGAGATTATTATGAGGTTCTCGGAGTAGCCAAAAACGCTACGGACGACGAGATCAAACGGGCCTACCGGAAAAAGGCGAAGGAATGCCATCCCGATCTGCATCCTGATGACAAAGGCGCCGTGGAACGTTTCAAGGAACTGAATGAAGCCAATGAAGTCCTTTCAGATCCGGACAAGCGGGCAAGATACGACCAGTTCGGCTTCAATGATCCGATGGCCGGCATGGGAGGCGGAGGGAATCCGTTCGGCGGGTTCGATTTCGGCGGCATGGGCGGCATGGGCGATATTTTTGACCAGCTGTTTAACGGTGGCATGGGATCCAGAGCTTCCAGGAACCAGGGACCAGTAGCGGGAAATGATTTACGGTATGAGCTGCATATTACTTTTGAGGAAGCAGCCAAGGGATGCCAGAAGAGTTTCGAGATCTACCGCAATGAGCTTTGCGAAACGTGCAAGGGAAGCGGCGCGAAGCCCGGCACAAGCCCTGTGACCTGTCCGACCTGCAAAGGCGCCGGTCAAATCCGGCAGAACGGCGGATGGATGACAACGGTGCGGACCTGCTCGGCCTGCGGCGGCACCGGAAAGATTGTCAAGGACAAATGCACATCCTGCGGCGGATCCGGCAAGGTTCGGAAAAAGCGGACCGTGACGGTCAAGGTGCCGGCCGGCATCGACAACGGCCAGACTATTATCATGAACGGCCAGGGCGAACCGGGCCTGCGGGGAGGACCCAACGGCGACCTGTACATCGTCGTCGGCGTGAAACCGCATAAACTGTTCAGGCGCGACGGATTCAACCTGCTGCTGGATATGCCGGTCAGCTTTGTGACGGCGGCCCTGGGCGGCGATATAGAGGTGCCGACGCTGAACGGCCCTGTGAAATACCGGATTCCTGAGGGAACCCAGCCCGGAACGGAGTTCAGGATCAAAGGCAGCGGCATACAGCAGCTTCGGGGCTCGGGCAAAGGCGATCTGATTCTTCGGGTCAAGGTGGAAATCCCCAAACGCCTGAACAACAAACAGAAGGATCTGCTCCGTCAGTTTGAGGCTACTACTTCAGACCGGGAATATGACAACCGGAAATCCTTCATGGACCGGGTTAAGGAATTGTTTTCATAAATACTTCAACAGAGCAGCGGGAAGGTGATTCCCCCTGCTCTGTTTGTTTTTCGTTGCGGTGACGCGCCTTTTTTGCGTTGCGGCGGCGTTGCTTTGCTGATGAGATTCTGGTATAATCTTACAAAACCGGGAAGCGATCAGAACGCAGCATCCCGGACATAAAGAAAGACGAGGGGAGAAAAAAGGATGAAGAAAATACTTTCACTGATTCTGGCCGCGGCCATGATGCTGACCATTGTTCCGGCTTTTGCCGAGACGACCGGGGGAGAAGCCGGGCTGAGTGACCTGCTGGGGAGCCTGACGGGCGGATCCTCCGAAGGAAGCGGTTCCGGGCTGAGCGATCTGCTGGGGAGCCTGATGGGCGGATCCTCCGATGGAAGCGGTTCCGGGCTGGGCGACCTGCTGGGGAGCCTGATGGGCGGATTAGGTGAAGGCGGAATCGGCTCCGGCCTTTCGGCCCTGCTGAACGGCGCACTGGACAAAGTGCTCGAAAAGCTGCCGCCCAAAGTGTCCGCGATTCTGATCCTCCTGAAGAATGCGCTGAAGAACGAGATTGCGAAAATCAAGAACAATTCCAAGATCGGCGAGCTGCTGAAATCGCTGCTGGGAAAAATCCAGGGAACCAGATCCGCTGAGGGGTCGGAGGGCTCCGCTGTGGCAGATTTGCTTGGAATGCTGTTCGGCGGTTCCACCGGAGAAATGACGGATGGCGACCTGGATAAATGGCTCGAAGAGTATAAGAACAGCCCTGAATATCAGGATGAACTGGCAAGAAATGCAACCATTGAAGCTCATATCCTGAACGAATTCAAGGATTCTCTGGAAGCGGGAGATGTTCAGCTGATCTGTATCGGTTCAGGGATTGACGATCAGAATGAAGACGGGACATACAAGTATTTCAGAAACCTCAGCCTGACCAACTATACGGTTGAGGGGAAAAACCTGAAGATGAAAAACTACGCGAACAATGTTGAACTGCTGTTCCTTGCCAGGAATGCGGATGGCTCTTACAGCATTACCGAGGCGGTTTCGGCTGAAGAAGGCGAAAAATATGCCGCCAGCATTGCGGCCATGGCCGAGAAGTACGGCGCCTCGCTCGATACGGTCAACATCAACCTGGGCCTGAAAGAGTGGGCTGAAACATACCAGATGGCGGACTTCCTCAGAAACCACCCCGAATACGAAAAAATCGAATATCAGGGTGAGTTCAAAACTGCGGAAGAAATGGACGCCATTGCAAGTGCAGCCCTGGACGCGGCGCTTGCCGATGTTGATTTTTCCTTATGATATCCGGCCGGCAGCTGTACTGGTTCTTTCACGGCACAGCTGCCGGTTTTCCTTTTGATGCAATACTGAGACAAGGAAAAAGGCAGGAAAAAACGATGAAGAAATATTTGCTTGGATATGTGGCAGAGCGGAAAGCCGTCACAGAGGAGGACGCGAAAAAACTGACCCATATCTGTGCTGCTTTCGGTAAGCTTCGGAGGGACGGGACCATCGTTTCCGGCCATCCTGTTGAAGCGCAGATGGATCAGATCCGCAGGTGGAACCCGAATATCCGGATCTGTCTTTCCCTGGTCAACCACAGTGACGATGCAAATGCATTCACAACTGTTTTTGCGGATCCGGGCCTTCGCAAAGCCTTTGCCCGCTCCTGCGCTGAACTGGTGTCCTGCAAAGGCTACGACGGCGTGGATCTGGACTGGGAATATCCCTGCGTTCCAAGCAATTTTATGGATGCTTCCCCGAAAGACAGGGACCATTTTACCGAGACATGCAGGGTGGTGCGGGAGGAACTGGACCGGATTCCCGGAAAGCATCCGCTGCTTACGATTGCCGCCGGAGCGGACCTTTACTACACCACCTGCGTGAACCTTCCGGAAACCATCCGGTACCTGGATTTTATCAATCTGATGACGTATGACCTGAAGTGCGGTTTCCATGCATTAACAGGACACCATACGGCTTTGTATCATTCGACGGGGGATTATTTCCAGAACAGCTGTGACCAGGCACTCCGGCTGTTTGTGAAGAACGGCGTGCCAAAGGAAAAACTGCTGATGGGCGCAGGATTCTATTCCCGCAAGTGGACAGATGTCCCGAACCGCAATCACGGCTTCCTTCAGCTGACGAAACAGGGGGGCGGGTACGGTCCCCGCTGGACTGATCTCAAGGCAGAATGCCTGAACCGGAACGGATTCACCTATTACTGGGACGATGAGGCCAAAGCGCCTTTCCTTTTCGACGGAAGCACTTTTCTGTCTTTTGATGATCCCCGCAGCCTGCGGGAAAAATGCGCTTATGTTCTGAAAGAAGACTACGCGGGCATTTTTTTCTGGGAGTATGGCTGCGACGAAGAAGGAGAACTGCTTGACGTTCTGTACAGGGGTATTTCCGAATCATGATACGGGTATCTCCGGAAAGAACGTCCGGAAAGGATCCTGACATGACAGCAATTCAATGGCAGAAAACCTGGTTCAGAATTCTTTCGACGGTGCTGGTTGCCGGAATGATGATGCTGATTTTTGCCTTTTCCACACAGACCGCCGAAGCATCTGATGAAACCAGCGGAGGGATTTCCCGGATCGTGATCCGGGCTTTTATCCCTGATTTTTCACGGGAAACGCCGGAAAAGCAAACCGAGATTTATGATACCGTTCAGTTCTATGTCCGCAAGGTGGCCCATTTTGCGGAATACCTTCTCCTTGGGTTTCTGATGCGGTTCTGTCTCCTGAGCTGGTTCGGCAAACGAACGTGGCTGACAATTGGCAGCTGGGGAGCAGGAACCCTGTATGCCCTGACGGACGAAATCCATCAGATGATGATAGACGGGCGATCCGGCCAGTGGACGGATGTGCTGCTGGACAGTGCCGGGGTCCTGGCCGGCGTGCTGATTGCCGCGAAGCTTGTTGAACTGACAGAAAGAAAGGCCGGAAGGAGCAAATAGCGAAGGATGGCTTTCAATATCGTTCTGGTAAACCCTGAAATTCCCCAGAATACCGGAAATATTGCCCGCAGCTGTGCCGCAACGGGCGCAGTGTTGCACCTGATTGAGCCGCTGGGTTTTTCGCTGGCCGATAAGTATCTGAAGCGGGCCGGCCTTGATTACTGGCATCTGATGGAGTATCATGTTTACAGTGGCATGGAAGAATTCCTGAAAACCCATCCGGGCGCCGGGATGTATTTCGCCACGACAAAGGCCCGGAAAGGATACCATGAGGTTCGGTATCAGGACGGGGATTTTCTTGTTTTCGGATGCGAGACCAGAGGCCTTCCGGAATCCCTGCTGAAAAACTGTTACGACCGTTGCATCCGGATTCCGATGAGGAGCGAAGCCAGAAGCCTGAACCTGGCCAATTCTGTTGCTGTTGTCCTGTTTGAAGCACTGCGCCAGAACGGCTTTCCGGGCATGCAGTCCGGAGGGCAACTGACAGGGCGCGAAGAGGAACAGCCGGCCTGGCTGGATTATGTATAGATACAGGAGGCAGCCTTCATGGCATATTTTCAGAACAACCGACAATATACAGATCCGCAGCAGGATCCCCGGGTTTCGCCCGAGGAATACAGCAGGGATTCCTATGGGGAAAGCCTTTCGGATGAACCCGACTATGACGACGGGTTTGACGAATTGCTGGATTCTGAGACGGAGGATGAAGAAGACGGGGAAATGGACCCTGAACAGGTACGGAGCCGGTTCCGCTTTGCCATGGGTGCCGGAAACCTGGTGTCTGTCATTGTCGGGACAGCGGCTTTCCTGATTCTGCTTACGCTGCTCCTGAGCATGATCAATTTCCTGAAGACAGACCTGTCCCGCAACCTGACTTTATTCCAGACCAAGTTCTGATTTCTGCGAGGCTTCTTTATGACCAACCGAATCTATCTGGACAATGCAGCCACTACCTGCCTGGCGGAACCTGTGCGGGAGGCGATGATGCCCTGGCTGACGGCACAGTATGGAAATCCATCCAGCATTCACGGCACAGGGAGGGAAGCCCAGAAAGCGATTCATCTGGCCCGGTGCAAGGCAGCGGAAGCGATCGGGGCTGAGCCCAGGGAGATTTTTTTTACTTCCGGCGGAAGTGAAAGCGATAACTGGGCACTGAAAGGATATGCGTTTGCCCACCGGACGGAAGGAAACCATATTATCACATCCTCCGTCGAGCACCATGCGGTGCTGCACACCTGCCGATGGCTGGAAAAACAGGGATTCCGGGTGACTTATCTCCCGACAGACGCGGAAGGAAGGGTGGACCCTGATACCGTGGAGAAGGCTATCACGGACCAGACCATCCTGATCAGCATTATGGCGGCCAACAATGAAATCGGCACCATGGAACCGGTTTCCCAGATCGGGGAAACGGCCGGGAAGCATGGCATTGCCTTTCATACGGATGCCGTCCAGGCGATCGGCGCGATGCCGCTGAACGTCAAGAAACTGCACGCTGACATGCTGAGCCTGAGCGCTCACAAATTTCACGGGCCGAAAGGAACCGGGCTTCTTTATATCCGGTCGGGAACCGTTTTGCAGCCCCTGATCCACGGAGGAGCGCAGGAAAGAGGCATGCGCGCCGGCACAGAAAATACAGCCGGCATCGTTGGGCTTGGGGAAGCGATCGCGCTTTGTACGAAAGACATGGAAGAAAAGAACCGGCGCATTGCCTGCCTCCGGGATGAGCTGACGGAAGGCCTGCTGCGGCGCATTCCGGATTCCTGCCTGAACGGGCCGCGCCGGGACCGGCTTCCCGGAAACTGCCATTTGTCCTTCCGGGGCATTGAAGGGGAAGCGCTGCTGCTTCGGCTGGATTTGGCCGGAATTGCCGCTTCCGGCGGGAGCGCCTGTACATCCGGCAGCCCGGAGCCGAGCCATGTCATGCGGGCCATCGGCGCCGATGACGAAAGGACAAAGGGAAGCGTCCGGTTTACGCTCAGCGACGAAACGAAAAAAGAAGAGCTGGATGAAGTGCTGCGCATATTGCCGCCGCTGGTGGAAGAAATGAGGCGCTTAAGAACATAATCCGGCCGGACAATGGGCGGGAAGGGGTTCCTCTACGCACGCATCAGCCGGCCGGGAAAAAGGACTGTTTATTTCACCCGGAAATGAAGGACCTCACTGGAAAAATCACTGCGCAGGTGGACGCTGTACCCCTGCTGCATCAGGAAAGCGCCGGAGAAGCTCCGGCCTTTTTCGTCGGTATATGTTTTTTCGGGATCCAGGCCATGCAGGCGCACCCGTACGGGAGGCATGTTCGGCACTGTGAGCACCCGGTAAGCGCAGAACAGAACATCGCTCCTGTCCTCCGATACGAAGGACCAGGCAGCAAATGAATTTTCAAAAGGAGAAACCAGGCGCCAGAAGGTTCCCTTCTGTGTCAGCGAACGGATTCCCTTTATTTTTTTCACCATTTCCGCACAGGCATCCAGCTCTTCCGAAGAAAGCCTGGTCAGGTCCAGTTCAAAACCGAAATTGCCGCCGAGGGCCACATCGCCGCGCATGCTGATGCTGACGGAACGGCCGGTCTGGTGATTCGGGACTGCGCTGACATGGGCGCCCATCGCGGAAGCCGGATACACGATTGAAGTGCCGTACTGCAGCTTCAGCCGCTCAATGGCATCCGTGTCGTCACTGGTCCAGGTCTGGGGCATATAGAAGAGCATGCCGGGGTCAAAACGCCCGCCGCCGCCGGAGCAGGACTCAAACAGAATCTGCGGGAAGGCGGAGGTAATGGTTTCCAGCACTCGGTACAGGCCGAGCATATAGCGGTGCATCGTTTCTCCCTTCCGGTCCTGCGGGAGGATCAGGGAGACCGCTTCGGTCATATTCCGGTTCATGTCCCATTTGACATAGTCGATTCCGGCGGAGGAAAGCACATCCGATACTGCGCGGATGACGTATTCCTGGACTTCAGGGCGCCCCATATCCAGAATCAGCTGGTTGCGGCTTTCTGTGCGGGTGCGGCCGGGAACATGCAGGCACCAGTCAGGATGCGTCCGGTACAGGTCACTGTCCGGCGAGACCATTTCCGGCTCGAACCAGAGCCCGAACCGGAGCCCCAACGCGTGAATCCGATCCGAAAGGCCGGAAAGGCCGTGGGGGAGCTTTTCTGTATTGACAATCCAGTCCCCGAGAGAACAGTTATCCAGGTTGCGTTTGCCGAACCAGCCGTCATCGAGGACGAAGAGCTCGATGCCCAGCTTCTGCGCTTCGGCAGCAATGGCCAGGAGGCGGTCCTCATTAAAATCAAAATAGGTGCCTTCCCAGTTATTAATCAGGATCGGACGCTCCCGGTCCCGCCAGGTTCCGCGGGCCAGCCGGGTGCGGTAGAGCCGGTGATAAAGCTGGGACATGCCGTTTAGCCCATGCGAAGAGAATACCATGACCGCTTCCGGCCCGGTAAAGGACTCACCGGGATTCAGCTTCCAGGTAAACACATCGGGATTCAGGCCGATGCTCAGCCGGGCATGGCCCGCGTTATCAACGGAGCCGGAAGCCGCGAAGCTGCCGCTGTACACCAGGCTCAGGGCCCAGACTCCGCCGGAGAATTCATCCGCCTTCGGATCGCAGAAAGCGATAAAGGGGTTTTCCTCATGGCCGGAGGCGCCGCGGCGGGACGCAATCCGGTATTCCCCCTGGCCCAGCGGAGAGCGGACGACCGAACGCTCCCGGGCCCAGGCCCCTTTGAGATGCAGGACGTCGAAATCAGAAGACCAGAAGGGAACGGAGGCGGACTGGAGGCCGGTCAGGAAGACCGGAGCGGCGGATGCGTTTTCCACCGTCAGGCTCCGGGTGACCGCGCCGCTTTCCGAAAAGACGGAATAGACAGCTTTCACAAGCACGCCGGTATCCGGATCCTGCAGGCAGACAATCAGGGAATCCGCTTCGGCATCCTTTTCCGTATAGGTGGCCGGCAGGCCGGGCAGGGGAGCTTTTCCGGCCTGCGTGTACCAATCGGTGACCCGGAGATCCACCACATCATCCCCGGCGGAATTCAGGAGGCCGACCGCTGGCGTTCCGTTCCAGCCGCGGCCGCAGACAGGAATCTCATGCGGAATCAGAGAGAGAGGAAGGTCAAAACTGGCGAAAGGCATATAGTCCGCCGGATCATAGGAAAGGGAACCGTTCGGAACAGCGGGGCCCCAGTACAGATTCAGCAGATGGTTTTCATCATCCCGGAAAAGGACATAACTGACATCGCCACCGGAAAGATAAGCGGTTCTGTTTTCGTTATCATACCAGACAGACATATTCGGCACCTCCTCAATATGTCTGTATTATACCATAAGCCGGACTTGCCGGAAAAGCAGGAAATGAAGCATGAAGAATATAAAATCCTTTTCAATGTTACGGAAATGTGATAAAATACAAATTGGAATTTAACAATTACCGGGAGAGCTTTTATGAAGAAAATCCGGATTTCGGATCATTTCGGAATATCCACGATCCTGCTGTTCTCGCTTCCGAGCATCGGGATGCAAGTCGTCAACAATACCTACCAGTTGGCAGACGGGTATTTTATTTCCAATTATATCGGCAGTGCCGCCTTTGCGGCAGAGAATCTGATTTTTCCTCCGCTGATTGTGCTGGCCGGTGTCGGAATGATGTTCGGAAGCGGCGCGGCGGCCCTGATTTCCCATACGCTGGGAGAGGGGGACCAGGAGAAGGCAAACGGCCAGCTGAGCCTGGCGATAGGCTCCCTGGCGGTGACCGGAATCCTGCTTTCCCCGGCGGTGTTCCTGATGCTGCCAACGATTGCCGGCTGGGTGGGGGCGCCGGAGGAACTGATTCCCCAGTGCGTTGAATACGGCAGGATTCTGACCGCATGTATGCCGTTTGCGATCATGAGCGCCGCGATGCGCCCCCTGCTGGTTACCGCGAACCGGCCGGGGCTGGGATTCAAGGTGTCTGTTGTGAATGCTTTCCTGAATATTCTGCTGGACTGGATCGCGGTGGCGAAGCTCGGATGGGGGCTGACCGGCGCGGCCCTGGCGACCGGGCTGGCCTGGGTCATCAGTGCATCCATTCCATTGTCTTTTTTTGCGAACAAGCGCAATCCGCTTCATTTCGGCCGTTTCAACCGGAACGGAAAGGTTCTGGGAAAGATCTGTTACAACGGCTCCTCTGAAATGGCGGGAACGGTATCCTATGCCCTGATCGCCATGCTGTATAACGGGCAGCTGCTCCGCTACATCGGAGCGGGAGGCGTTGACGCCTATGCTGTGACCGACTATGTGAGCGGGCTTTTCCTGGCAGTTTTCTACGGAATTGCCATGAGCATGACGCCGGTGGTCGGCTACCATCTGGGAGAGAACAACCGGGAGGAACTCAGGAACCTTCGGAAGAACGGTTTCATGCTGACGGGCGGCATCGGCCTTGTGATGGCGGCGACTGCCTTCGCTTTTGCCGAACCGATATCCCGGATCTTTGTCGGATATGATCCGGAACTGACGGCGCTGTCCGTGGAGGCGCTGCGGATCATTTGCCTGTCCTATCTGCTGAGCGGAATCACGACCTATGCCTCCGCGTTCTTTACCGGCATGAATGACGGAACGGCTTCCCTGGTTGTTTCGGTGATCAAGAGCTTTGCCGTTCCCCTGATTCTGCTGATGGCCCTGCCGCGGTGGATCGGCCGGACCGGCATCTGGATTGTGACCCCGCTGGCTGAAATCGCGGCGCTGGCGGCTGCCGTTTTCTTCTTTATGAAATACAGGAAAAAAGACATATTGTGAGGTGACTGCCACATGCTGAATGAGCTGCTGAAGAAAACCATCATCGATGTGTTTCTGGAAAATGTCCGGCTGTATCCGGAAAACCCGGCCGTGATGGACGCGCGCGGTGCTTATACCTATGACAGGCTGAACCGGCGCAGCGCCCTGCTGGCCCGGAAAATCCTGGACGCCATCGGGGACGGTGACCGGGGTAACCGGCGGGTCGCCGTGCTGCTTCCGCGCAGCCGCGAATACATGACCGGCATGCTGGCCGTCATCCGGGCCGGATGCGCCCTCGTGCCGCTGGACTCAGAATACCCGACAGAACGAATCCAGGCAATTCAGGAGGATTCCGAATTTCGCCTCTTTGTGACCACTGCCGGCCTGGCGGAAAAAACCGGCGGGATTCCGAAGCTTCTGATCGAGGAAGCAATCGACGAAAAAGAAGAAAAAGAGGCTGAGATTGAACTGAACCTTTCCAGGCCGGAGCTGGAAGGCCTGCTGGTCTATACCTCCGGATCCACCGGGAAACCGAAGGGCGTCGTGCACCGGCAATCCGTTTTTTGCCATTATTTTGCCCTGAACAAACTGGCCAACCGCCCGCTGCCGACGGAGGCCATTCACCTTTGCATGGCCGGCTTTACGTTTATCGCTGCGCTGTTTGACCTGACCATTCCGATTATGACGGGGGCGCAGGTTTATATCGCAGATGAAAAGGAACGCCAGAATATGGACCTGCTTTGGGCAATCATCCAGAAAAGGCATGTTACCAGCATGTTCCTGCCGCCGAAGATGTTCATGGTGATGCGGGAGCTGTACGGCCGGCTTCCGCTCCGGAATGTGGAACTCGGCGGTGAAAAAGCAAGCCCGAAATATGCTGATGACGGCAATCTCTTTGAGGCATTTGCTTCCAGTGAAACATTCTGCATGTTGTTCCGACAGATTCATACGGGAGACCAGCGGGAACTGGGAAAACCCGCGGCCGGCTCCAGGGTTTATCTGATCGACGACGACGGCACCCTGATTACGGAACCCGGAAAGCTGGGCGAGATGTGCGTCGCCAGCCCGTGGCTCGCGAACGGATATAACAAGCTTCCGGAAGATACCGCAGCGAAATTCACAGACTGTCCTTTCGAGCCGGGCCAGCGCATGTACCGCACCGGAGACTATATGGCTTTTGATGCGGAAGGAAACTATTATTACCACGGCCGGAAAGACCGGATGATTAAACTGCGTGGGTTCCGGGTGGAACTGGGCGAAATTGAAAATGTGATGCGCAGGAAGGAGGGAATCTCCGAACTGGCCTGTATCACCGTCAAAGTGAACGGCGGGGACAAGCTGTGCTGCTATTATGCCGGCGAGAAGATGGATTCCTCTGTACTGAAAGAGCATGCGGCCTCGTTCCTCCCGTACTATATGGTGCCGGATTATTTTGTCTGGATGGACGCGCTGCCGAGAAATGAGCGCAACAAGGTGAATTATCTGGCGCTGAAGGCCATGGACCCGCCGACGGAGGAAGGGGACTATGCTCCCCCGGAAACAGAAACAGAGAAAAAGGTCTGCGAAGCCTTCGAAACAGCACTGAACCTGACGCGTGTCAGCGTGACCGCCGATTTCTTCGCGCTGGGCGGCACATCCCTGAGCGTGGCGGTCCTGGTGGCCGCGCTGACAGATGTGTATGCCGGCCTTTCCTTCCAGGATGTGGTGAGGCATCCCACGCCGCGCTCCCTTGCCGCCTATATTCTGGAAGCGCCGGAAAAGGAACGGGATCTCCTGAAGATGGACCGGGATTTCTATCCGTTGACCAAAACCCAGATGGGAATTTATCTGGAAGGCCTGACCGGCGGAAACAATGCCACCTATACGATTCCTTTCCTGATCCGGACCGATTCCTCCGTTACCGCGGATTCGCTGGCCGCGGCAGTGAAAAAAGTGGTGGCAGCCCATCCGTCCATGAAATATATGATCCGGGCGGGCGCTGACGGAATTCCCCATATGTTTATGGTGCCGACAGCTCCGGTGGATATTACCGTCACCGATGGGACGGAAGACGGCCGCCTGGCCTTCATGGAACATTTCATGCCGGTGGTCCCGATGATGGATCAGCTGCTGTTCCATTTCGCGGTGTACCGCACGCCGGAACGCTGCTATCTGGCTGTAAAGACCCATCTGATCTTTCTGGACGGCACATCCGTCAGTCTGATGATTGAAGAACTGAACAAAGCCCTGGCCGGAGAAGCGCTGCAGCCGGAAGCATTCACCATCCAGCAGGCTGCGATGCGCGAGGAACAGATGATGCGCGACGGCTCCTATGAGACCGCCAAGCTGTATCATACAGAGCTGTTTAAAGCCATGGACGGAATCCCCTCCATGGCCGGGGACCGGGATGGGGCGCTGACGCCGGGCGTCAGCGAAAACATGCGTTATGAGCCGCATACCCTGAGCGCCGAACGCGTGAAGGCCTTCTGCGAAAAGAACCAGGTGACGGAGAGCAGCTTTTTCATGGGCGCTATGGCGCTGCTGCTCAGCAAATACCTGAACAGCAGTCACGTATCCTTTTCCACCGTATACAACGGACGGGCTCAGGCCGGTATGGAAACCACGATCGGCACGCTGATCAAACGGATTCCCGTATACGGTGACCTGTCGAGAGACCTGCCTGTGGCAGAGTACCTCCAGAACATGGGGAAACAGATTCTTTCCAACATGAGCCATGACATCTATTCCTTCGATGAGGTGCTGAAGGAATGCCCGGTGAACGAAGAGGTTGAGTTTATTTATCAGGGGAACCAGTTTACCGACCATCCGGAGGCGGAAACAGCCCTTGCGGAAGGTGATAAATGGTTCATTGAACACTATCATACCGGGATGGTGACCGGATGCTTCTCCATTCAGTTCTTCTCGACAGACGGCTGGTACAATATGACCATCGAATACCGGAACGAGCGGTTCTCCCCGGAATGGGTCAGGCGCTTTGCCGGATATCTGTTCACCATTGCCGAAGGGCTTCTGACAAAGGAAACCATCGGGCAGATTGCCATGCTGACGGACGAAGACCGGGAGATGTTGGACAAATTCAATGATACGCGGGTTCCGACGGCATTTGTGCCCGTGCACGAGCAGATTCATCGGCACGCCCTGAAGACTCCGGAGCGGATGGCGGTCACCGCGGCCGGAAAAACGCTGACTTTCCGGGAGCTGGACCTTCTGTCCGGCCGGATCGCGGCGGCACTGAAAACTTTCGGGGTGAAGGCGGAAACGCTGGTCGGCGTGCTCTTTGACCGGGAAGTCTGGGCTTACGCGGCGGAGATCGGTATTCTGAAGGCCGGCGGTGCTTTTGTGCCCTTTATTCCGGAATACCCGGATGAGCGGATTGATTTCTGCATGAAGGACGGGCAGATCCCGCTCCTTTTGACCACCGCAGCGCTGAAAGCAGGCCGGGAAGGGCTGAACGGCGGAGGCTACCGGATCGTTACCCTGGAGGACATCTTCGGTACCGCCTCCCTGGATGAGATCAGGGCGGAAGACGAAGAACCTGTTGCTGAAGATGCATTCGCCGCAGCCGGCGCCGGATCGCTGGCCTACTGTATCTATACTTCCGGAACGACGGGACGGCCCAAGGGCGTCATGATTGAGCACGGCAACATCGCCAACTATGTGCTGCGGAATGAAAAGTCCGTGGAAATCATACATTATGCGGAGCCGGGAAGAATCTGCCTGGCCCTGGCGTCATTTTCCTTTGATGTTTCTGTCGTCGAGGAATTCGTTCCGCTATGCAACGGAAACGGCGTTGTGATTGCTACGGAGCAGGAAATCCATACGCCTTCGGACCTGGCTGCCCTGATCAAAAAAACCGGCGTAACCGGCATAACCTGCACGCCGACCTATCTGCTGAGCCTGCTGGATATTCCTGAGACGCGCGAAGCCATTAAACAGCTGACATTCTTCGATATCGGCGCGGAAGCGTTCCCCGCCCAGCTGTACGGCCGGCTGCGTGAACTGAATCCGGAAAGTGTCATCCTGAATGTTTACGGACCGACGGAAGCCACCATGGGCTGCGCCGCCGAAGTGATGACCGGCAGCGAGGAAGTGACCATCGGGAAGCCCATTGCCAATACGGTTTTCCAGATTGCCGATTCCTTCGGAAACGGGCTGCCTGTCGGGATCCGCGGAGAGCTGGTGATCTGCGGGGACCAGGTGGGCCGCGGATACATCAACCTGCCGGACAAGACCGCTGCCGCCTTCTTCAGGTGGAACGGAATGCGGGCCTACCACAGCGGCGATCTGGCGGCCTGGACCCCGAACGGAACCGTCCGGCTGTTCGGCCGGGTGGACAACCAGATCAAACTCCGGGGCTTCCGGATCGAGCTGGACGAAATCGAGAAGGTCATGTCCGAATACCCGGGCATCAAGACGGTTGCCGCCGCAGTCAAAAAAGCCAACGGAACGGAATACCTGGTTGGTTATTATACAGCCCGGAAGGAAGCGGATCCAAACGCGCTGAAACAGTATATGCACGGGAAACTGCCTGACTATATGGTTCCGACCGTTCTGATGCAGGTGGAAGCCATGCCGATGACCTCCAGCGGCAAGGTGGACCGGAGGGTGTTGCCGATGCCGGACTTCTCCGTCCTCCGGGCGGAATATGTTGCACCGGCAAACGAAGCAGAGGTAAAAATCTGCCATGCCTTTGCACAGGCATTGAACCTGCCTGAAAACCAGGTGGGTGCCCTGGATGACTTCTTTGAACTGGGTGGGGATTCGCTCAAGGCCATGAGCGCCATGGCGGAAGCTGAACTGGAAGGGTTGACCGCGGCGGATATTTTCCAGAAACGGACACCGCGGGCCATTGCCGCCGCCGTGGCGGAACGGAGCGGCATGGGCAGCCTGGACGAGCGGGAGGAGGCTGCGAGAAAAGTGCCGCATGCCCTGACGCCGCTGCAGCTTCAGATGGTCGATACTCAAATGTTCCGCCCCGGCTCCACCATGTGGAGCAATACCCATTTTCTGGTCCGGTTTGATCCGGAAGAAGTGAATGCAGACCGCCTTTGCAAAGCAGTCAATGAGGCGCTTGCCAACCATCCCGCCCTTTCTTCAGCCATCAGGTTCAGCGACGAAGGGGAACTGGTCCAGCAGTATGTTCCCGGGCTGCTTCCGGAGGTTAAGGTTCGGGAAATCATGCAGGAAACGGCGGACGCGCTTCCGGACGTCCTGGTCCTGCCCTTTGACCGGATCTTTGATTCCTGCCTGTGCCGGGTTGGCGTTTTCCGTTCCCCGAAGCATACCTATCTGTTTATGGATGTTCATCATATGCTGATGGACGGTGCATCGCTGGGCATTCTGCTGGCTGACATCACCAACGCATTCTATGGACGGCCCCTGAGCAGGGATTACTTCTACGCCATGCTGGAAGAGGAAGAAAAACGGATTGCCGCCGGCAGCCGGGAGCAGGATCACGACTGGTTCCGGGAACGCTACGGCGATGAGGTATGGTGCAATATGCCGCCGGCCCAAAAGGGCGGAAACCACATCAACCAGGCCGGCAGGGAAAAACGGCTGCAGATTACCGCGGAGCAGGTGAAGGCGGCGGAAGATTTCTGGGGTGTTTCCCATTCCGTGATGGCCATCACCGCGGCCCTGATCACCCTGAACCGGACGACAGGGAAACAGCATGTCATGATCAACTGGATTTTTAACAACCGGCTTGCACCGGAATCGGAAGGCGCCGTGGGCATGCTGATCAAGAACCTGCCGGCCGCGGCCAGGATGGAGGAATTCAGCAGCGTTCGGGAACTCCTTCAGGATGTGAAGAGCCAGGTGGCGGAAGGCATCGCACACTGCACATATGATTTCATGACGGAGAATTACCGGGCATATCTGGATGATTGCATGGAAGTGAACCTGCAGCTGGGAATCAACGGCAACGAATTGGAAGTGCTGCATCCGAAGCTCGTGGAACTGAACGACGTGTTTAAGGCCGCAGGCGCCCGGCTGGAGCTGGAACTGCTGGAAAATGAATACCGGGACGGCGGATTTGATTCCGAAATGGAGTACGCCGAAGGGCTGTTTGACCCGAAGGAAATGGAGAAGTTCCACGACCTGTATATTCAAATTCTGGAGGACCTGGTCCATCAGAAAGAGCCCTGAACTGCAGACAGAAGGAAAAATGAAGCGAACGAATGGAGATGGTCCGGGAACCATCTCCATTTGTTCGCTTTATCGCGCAATCCTCCGCTCCATCTTGCAGGCTGCCGCATCCATCAACAGCCAAAAACAGAAACTGGCCGGGGATACAGCCAATGCATACAGCCAATGCCACCAACCAATGATGACTTTTTCTTGTCAGGCCCCTTCAAAAAAGATATAATAATACTGGTATTTTTTGCTCGGGAGGAAGGTGAAGGCCATGTTCTGCCAGGTCGTGATCGATATCGTTCACCAGAATGTGGCAAAACCTTTCACTTACGCAGTCCCCGAGGGCATGCGCCTGGAACCCGGCCATCGGGTGGCTGTTCCCTTCGGCCCCGGGAAGAAAGAGGGCATTGTGGTTTCCCTTCAGGAGGAGGCGCCGTCGGACCTTGCTCCCGAAAAGATCCGGGCCGTGATCACACCGCTGGAGGATTATGCCGCCATTCCCCCGGAACTGATGAGGCTGGCGCAGGACATGGCGGAGGAGGCGCACTGCCCGCTGGCGGAGACGCTGCGGCTGATGATCCCGGCCCAGATGAGGGGCGGACGCGTGCATGTCAAGACGGAGAAACGTGTCCGACTGACTGTTTCCCGGGAACAGGCAGAGGCTGAAATTGCCGCGGATAAGCGCGGCACAAAACGGTCCCGGCTGCTTTCACTCCTTCTGGATGGGAGCGAAATCCCGGTTTCCGAGCTGGCGAAACAGGTCAAAGATCCCCGGGAAGCAATGAAGAAACTGGAGGCAGAAGGCCTCATCAGCGTCTGTGAAGGTGAAGTCCTCCGCATCCCGGGATCGGAAAACATTGCGCCCGACCCGGACTTTCTCCTGACCCCGGGGCAGCAGGAAGCCCTGGAAGAAATCCTTCCGTCCCTGACCGGAAAACCGGGAAAATTTCTCCTTCACGGGGTGACCGGGAGCGGAAAAACCGAAGTATTCATGGCAGCTGTCCGCAGGACGCTGGCGATCGGGAAAAGCGCGATTATTCTTGTGCCGGAGATTGCGCTGACGCCGCAGATGGTCGCCTGGTTCCGAAACCGGTTCGGCCCCGTGGCCGCCGTGATCCATTCCAGGCTGAGCGCGGGAGAACGCTATGACGAATGGCGGAGAATCCGCAGAGGGGACGCACGGGTCGTGATCGGCGCCAGAAGCGCTGTTTTCTCCCCGGTGAACAAACTGGGGCTGATCGTGGTTGACGAGGAGCACGAGGGAAGCTATTACAGCGATCGCCATCCCCGGTACGACGCCAGGGACATCGCTTCCGACCGCTGCAGCCATGAATCAGCCACCCTGCTTCTGGCCAGCGCGACGCCCAGCATCCTCAGCTTTGCCCGGGCGAGAAGAGGGGACTATGTTCTGCTCGAAATGCCCGACCGGGTGAACCACCGCGCCCTGCCGGAGGTAAAACTCGTGGATATGCGGGAGGAACTGGAAAACGGCAACCGCTCCATTTTCAGCCGGGCTCTGACCGCATCGATGAGGGAATGCCTGCGCAGGGGAGAGCAGGCGATGCTGCTGATCAACCGCAGGGGATACCATTCCTTCGTATCCTGCCGGAGCTGCGGCGCCGTGATCCGATGCCCGCACTGCGATATCAGCCTGACGTATCATTCCGACCGGCCCGGAGGCCTGCTGAAGTGCCATTACTGCGGTTTTCAGTCCGCGACGCCGGATACCTGCCCGGCCTGCGGAAGCCGGTATATCCGCTTTTTCGGAACCGGAAGCCAGCAGGTGGAAGCGGAAATTCATAAACTGTTTCCGGAAACGTCCACGATCCGGATGGATGCGGATACCACCACCGGAAAGGATGACCACAGAAAGATCCTGGAAACTTTCCGAAGCGGGAAAGCCCGTGTGCTGGTCGGCACGCAGATGATCGCCAAGGGCCTGGATTTTCCGCAGGTAACCCTGGTTGGGATCATCGCGGCGGACATGTCCCTGAACCTGCCTGACTACAGAAGCAGGGAAAGGACGTTTCAGCTGCTGACGCAGGCGGCCGGAAGAGCCGGGCGGGGAACCATGCCGGGCGAGGTGATTATCCAGACCTACAAGCCGGAGGACCCGGTGCTGCAGTATGCGGCGAGGCAGGATTTCCGGGCGTTCTTTGAGGATGAGTTCCGACGCAGGAGAAACGGCCTCTATCCGCCGTTCACGATTATGGCCAGGATCCTGGCGGAAAGCGATCGGGAGGAAGAGGCGGAACAGATTTCCCTGAAACTGGAAAAAGCCGTTCAGGAGCTGCTTGAGAAAGAGACCGGATGGAAACGGAAAACGCTGCTGATGAAGCGGGATATTCCCCCCGTAAAGATGCTTCGCGGCCGGTACCGGCGCCAGATCCTGATGAAGCTGCTGGTCGGACCGGAAACGGACGCGCTGCTGGCAGCGCTGACAGACCTTTGCAAGGATCATTTCACGGAAACCGAAGCCTGGCTGGAAGTCAATCCGGCCAATATGATGTGAGGAGAAATGACAGACCATGGGAACCAGAAAAATAGTGACACTCGGAGACGATACGCTGCGGAAACACTGCAAACCCCAGGAGAAATTTGACCGCAGGCTGGAAACCCTTCTGAAAGATATGGCAGATACAATGTACAAAGCGGAAGGCGTCGGCCTGGCCGGGCCCCAGGTCGGAATTCTGCGGCGCGTGGCTGTCATCGACGTTACGGAGGACCACAGCGGGCTTCTGGAGCTGATTAATGCGGAAATCGTCTGGAAGGAAGGCGAGCAAACCGGTCGGGAAGGGTGCCTGAGCGTTCCCGGACGGCAGGGGGTCGTCCGCCGCCCGATGAAGGTGAAAGTCCGGTACCAGGACCGCACCGGCGCCTGGCGGGAAAAGATTGCTGAGGGATTTGAAGCGCGGGCAGTCTGCCATGAACTGGACCATCTGGACGGAACGCTGTATATCGACAAAATGGACCGCGAACTGACGGAAGAGGAAATCCAGGGGCATATTCCGGAGGATGACCAGCCATGAGAATTGTTTTTATGGGAACGCCGGAATTCGCGGTTCCCTCCCTGGAAGCCTTGATCCGGAACGGATATGAAATCGCCGGGGTTTTTACGCAGCCGGACCGCCCGAAGGGACGGGGCAACAAACTGGCGGCGAGCCCGGTCAAGGAAGCGGCCGTCAAAGCCGGGATTCCCGTGTATCAGCCTGAACGCATCCGCAAAGACGGAATTGATTCCCTGAAGGCGTTAAAACCCGATTTGTGCGTGACCGCTGCCTTCGGCCAGATTCTGAGCCAGGAAGTGCTGGACATTCCCCCGATGGGAAATATCAATGTTCATGCGTCGCTGCTGCCGAGGCACCGGGGCGCCGCGCCCATTGCCCATATGATCATGGAAGGAGACAGCGAAGCCGGCGTCACCACCATGATGATGGATGCCGGCATTGATACCGGGGATATCCTGCTGCAGGAAAAAACGGCGATCGGGGAAACGGAAACCTGCGGGGAGCTGACCGCGCGGCTGAGCACCATCGGAGCGGATTTGCTGCTTCGTACGCTGAAACAGATGGCGGAGGGGACCCTGAAACGGATTCCGCAGGACCACAGCCGGATGACCTATGATCCGATGCTGAGGAAAGAGATGGGCGTCATCGATTTCAGGAAGGAAGCCCGCCTGGTCAGAGGGCAGATTAACGGCCTGAATCCCTGGCCCTGCGCGTCGGTCTTGTTTGACGGCCAGCGGATCAAACTGCTTCGGGCCGCCGCTGCCGAAGAAAGCGGAATTCCGGGAACCATGCTGTACGCGGATCCGAAAAAGGGCCTGGCCATCGCATGCGGCACGGGTTCAGTCCGGATTCTGGAGCTGCAGGCGCCCGGCGGAAAACCCATGCGCGCGGAAGATTACCTGCGCGGACACGCAATACCTGCAGGCGCTGACCTGAACGAGGAGACCGTATGAACAAACCGGAAGCGAATCACCATCCAAACGGCGGATCCCGCCGGCCCGGCAACGGAAGCACCTCCTTCCGCCGGCCGGCCAATGACAGAAAACGTTTCAGCCGGCCTGAGCCATCTTTAAAGAGAACCGGGGAGAAGAAATCCGTCCCTCCGGTGACCGAAGGCATGCCCGCCCGGAGAATCGCCCTGGAGGTGATCCGGAAGGTGACGGAAGAAGGGGCTTATGCCTCCCTGGCCCTGGATGCTGCGCTGCGCGGATGCGGGCTGATCGCCGCCGACCGGCGGCTGGCATCGCGGCTGGCCTATGATACCTTGGACCATCTGATCTGGCTGGATTACGTGCTGTCCCAGGTAATGGCCCGGGAGGACACGGATATAAAACTGCGGAATATTCTCCGCCTCGGCGCCTGCCAGATTCTGCTGGAAGACCGGATTCCGGAGAGCGCAGCCACAAACACAAGCGTGGCGCTCTGTACGGAGCTCGGCATGAGCGGGCTGAAGGGCGTCTGCAACGGAATCCTGCGGAACATCGTCCGCAGGAAGGATGAATTCGTTTTTCCGGATCCTGAACTGGAACCGGATAAAGCTGCGGCCCTCCGCCACAGCATTCCGGAATGGCTGTGGATGGAAATCAGGAACGATTACGGAGCAAATGCCGACGATGTGGCCGGATTCCGTCACAGGGAGGACGGATGGGTTCTCCGCCCGAATCTGACCCGGCTCACGGATGATGAATTCGAGGCCCTGCTGGAGAAAAAGGTCTGGCAGCACGAAAAGACGATCCTGCCGCACGCATGGCGGGTTCGCGGCGCCATGGATATCGGCGCGGACGCGGATTTTCTGGCGGGGAATTATTCCATCCAGACGCCCGGCAGCATGATGGCCTGCCTGGCCATGGATGCGAAGCGGGGCCAGACGATTCTGGACTGCTGTGCCGCGCCAGGCGGAAAGAGCTGCTATCTGGCGGAAATCATGGGCGGAACGGGCCGGGTGCAGGCCTGGGACCTGCATGAGCACCGGACTGCGCTGATCGCCGCACAGGCCAGGCGGCTTGGGCTGGAAAACATCCGGCCGATGACCCGGGACGCTTCGAAACCGCGGGAGGACCTGGCCGGAACCCTGGACGGGGTTTTGCTGGACGCGCCCTGTACCGGGACCGGCATGATGGCCGAAAAACCGGATATCAAACTGCGTGTGACCATGGAAAGCCTGCAGGAGCTGCAGAACCTGCAGGCGCTGCTGCTGGAAACCGTTTCGGAATACGTGCGGCCCGGAGGAACACTGGTGTACAGCACCTGCTCCCTGCTGAAAAAGGAGAATACGGAGCAGGTAAAGCGTTTCCTGAAGGCCCATCCGGATTTTGAAGCCGCCGGCCTGCCGGACACCATTCCGGAGGCTTACCGGCAGCATTCCGGAGGGGAAGAGGAACCCGGTCTCCAGCTGCTGCCCTGCAGGGACGGCACGGAGGGGTTCTATCTCTGCCGCATGACAAGAAAGGCATAAAGGCATGACAGAATTGACCGGGATGTTCCGCGACGAACTGGCGTCATGGGTAAAGGAACAGGGATATCCTGCTTTCCGGGGCGCCCAGATTTTCAGGTGGATCCATCAGGGGCGGGATTTTGACGAGATGAGCAACCTTCCGCTGGCCATGCGTGAACAGCTGAAGGATAAGGCCGTGGCCCAGCCGGTTCAGATCCGCCTGCAGCGGGAAAGCAGCCTGGACGGAACGGTGAAATTCCTGTTCGCGCTCCGGGACGGTAACTGTGTGGAAGGCGTGTTGATGCAGTATAAATACGGCCTGACCCTATGCATCAGCACCCAGGTCGGCTGCCGTATGGGCTGCCGCTTCTGTGCTTCCACCCTGGAGGGGCTGGTCCGAAACCTGACTGCCGGGGAGATGCTGGGGGAAATCCTTGCTGCCAACCGCTGGCTGGAGGCATCGGGCCGTTCGGAAAGAATCAGCCATGTGGTGCTGATGGGAAGCGGAGAACCCCTGGACAATTATGATGAAGTCATCCGTTTTCTGAAACTGCTGAGGGAAGAGGACGGCGTCCGCATCGGGCTGAGAAATGTGAGCCTTTCCACATGCGGGCTGGTACCGAAAATCTATCAGCTGGCGGATGAAAACCTTCCGGTCACCCTATGCATCTCGCTTCACGCGCCGAACGACGAGGCGCGGAAACGGACCATGCCGGTGGCGGAAGCGTATCGGATCGGGGACATTCTGAAGGCGTGCCGGTATATGATTCAAAAAACCGGCAGAAGGATCATCTTCGAATATGCACTGTCTGAAGGGCAAAACGCTTCGGTGCAGGATGCGGCGGAACTGGCGAATCTTTTGCGGGGCATGCAGTGCCACGTGAACCTGATTCCCCTGAACCCTGTGCCGGAGAGGGGAATGAAGGGCGTTGACGAGGAGACGGTGGCCCGTTTTATGCAGGTGCTGGAAAATCACCATGTTTCTGTAACCAGGCGCCGTGAAATGGGAGACGACATCGAAGGCGCCTGCGGGCAGCTTCGGAGAAAAACGATCAACAATGCTACAGGAGAGTTGACAAATGCGGAAGTTTAAGCTGAAAGGAACCGTAGCGCAGAAACTGATGGAATTCGAACAGGCGGATGCACGGGAAAAGGGCGCCCGCCCGGCCGGGGAACCGGCATCGGAATCCGTCTGCCCGGAAGCAAAACCGGACTGTTCCGGCCTGAAGGTTTCCTGGCGGACGGACACCGGAAAGATCAGAAAAAGCAACCAGGATGCTGTGATCCTCGCAGACGGGCTCTTTGGAATTGCGGACGGAATGGGCGGCCATAACGGCGGAGAAACGGCGTCCAGGGGCCTGCGCGACGGCCTGGTCCGGGAACTTCAGGGAAAACCTGCCTCCATGCAGGGCTTGGAGGAAGCGGTGCGCAAAGTCAATCTTGAGCTTTGGGAACAGCAGGAGGCGGACGCCTCTCTGACCGGCATGGGAACGACGCTGACGGCCATCTGGATGGCTGAGCGGGACATGCTGATTGCCCAGGTCGGGGACAGCCGGGCTTATCTGCTCCGGAACGGCGAAATGAAGCAGATGACTGAGGACCACAGCATGGTGGCCGACATGGTGCGGAGGGGAATCCTAACGGAAGACCAGGCTGCCTGCCATCCGATGCGGAATTATATTACGCGTGCGATCGGTACTGAGGACACCATTGAAATTGACGGCTATACGGTTCGCAGGCAGCAGGGGGACAGATGGCTGATCTGTTCCGACGGCCTGTACGGACAGATGCCGAAGACCGTGCTGAATACCCTTTCCGCCATTGAGGATCCGGAGGAAGCGGCGGATGCCCTGCTGAACGAGGCCCTGACCAACGGCGGCCGCGACAATATCTCCCTGATTCTGATTGATGATCTGAATGAGACGGCTCCGGAAACCGAGGCCGATGAGGATCGCCGGGAGGACGCCGAATGAGTGAACGAATTCTGGCGAACCGTTACCGGCTGACGGAGCAGATCGGCATGGGCGGCATGGCCATTGTTTACAAGGCGATCGATATGCGAACCGGGCATAACGTCGCCGTAAAAGTGCTCCGCCCGGAATTCAATGAAGACATTGAATTTATCAGCCGTTTCCAGCGGGAAGCCGAAGCGGCAAGCAAAATGACCCATCACAATATCGTCAATCTGCTGGATGTCGGCATGGATAACGACAACCGGTATCTTGTGATGGAATATGTCCAGGGAAAGACCCTGAAGGAAGTGATCCAGGAGCGGGGAAAGCTGACTTCGCCGCTGGCCTGCCAGATCACGATCCGTATCCTGAGCGCCCTCGAGCATGCCCACCGGAACGGGATTGTCCACCGGGACATCAAGCCGCAGAATATTCTGGTGCATGCCGACGGGCATATCAAAGTGGCTGATTTCGGCATTGCGCGGATCGCGAACAGCTCCACCCTGACCCGCGGAGACAATGTCATGGGCTCTGTGCATTACTTCTCCCCCGAACAGGCCAGGGGAGAAAATGCCCAGGCAACCAGCGATATTTATTCCACAGGCGTGGTGCTCTATGAAATGCTGACCGGACGGGTTCCCTTTGACGGCGATAATCCGGTGGCCGTTGCCATGCAGCATCTGCATGCCCAGCCCGTGCCGATCCAGAGCCTGGCGCCGGATGTGCCGCAGTCGGTTTCCAATGTCTGCCTGAAAGCCATGGAGAAAAACCCCGCCATGCGCTACCAAAGCGCCCGGGATATGGCCCAGGACCTGAGGCAGGCCCTGGAGGAAAGGGGAGAGCGCGGCAAGGGACAGGGATCGGAACTGGAAATCAAACAACCGAAACCGCAGTTCAAGGAAGACGGCACCACGCCCTCCCGGAAAACAACCCGGAATACCGGTATTCCGGGAGATAACAGAAAGCGCTGGCAGACCGTCGTGCTGATCTTCCTGCTGAGCGCAGCGATCCTGACCGGCATGGTGTTCGGCGGTATCGCGATTTACCGCCAGGTAATGACCAGCGTCAAGGTGCCGGAAGTCATCGGCATGACCCTCGAAGAGGCATTGAATTACCTGAGCAGGGAAGGCCTGAGCGCAAACCCGGTCTATGTCAGCAATGAGGAATATGAGGCCGGCGTCGTCTTTCTGCAGAATCCCCTGCCGGATGCCACAACGCGGAAAGGGGACACGGTCCTGCTGACGGTGTCCAGCGGCCCCTCCTCCATTCCCATGCCAGACCTGATGGGCAAAACTTACAATGACGCCGTGACGGCCCTGAAATCCATCGGGATCACCCAGATTACCGTTGAAAAGGTCGCAACGAGCGAATATCCTCCGGATACCGTCGTCAGCCATCAGCCGGAAGCGGAAGCATCCATTACAAAAGATACCGTGGTTACGCTTTCCGTCAGCGGGGGCGAGATCGTTGTGCCGGACCTGACGGGCATGACCCTGGAAGCGGCGGAACAGATGCTGATTGACAACAACCTGGTGCTGAGCCCGCAGCTCCAGTATGCCGACACGGAAAGCGAAGAGGAACACGGCTATGTCTCCGCCCAGTCTCCGGAGGCTGACAGCCGCGTGGTGCAGGGAAAATCCATTTCCCTTCAGGTTTTCCGCTGCGCGAAAATGAACCCCTACACAGAGATTACCGTGACGATTCCGGAAAGCGATAAGGATGTGACGGTCAGGATCATGATTCATGCTGCCGGGTCCAGCTTTGAGTACGAGGATGCGACGATTCTGTGGACTTCCGATGCGGACCGGAGCCGGAAAATCAGCGTCAAAAAACCGGACAACCGGAACTATACCTATACGGTTTATATGGACGGCGTACAGCTTGAACAGAAAGAACTGAAGGAAACCGGCGGAGACTGAAGAAGCATGCAGGAAAGATCAATGAAGCAGGGCACCCTGATTCGCGGAATCGGCAGTTTTTACACGGTACGGGAGGAACAGGGAACAGAATACACGCTGCGCTGCAAAAAGAAATTCCGCCGGGAGAAAAAGACGCCGCTGGTCGGCGACGAGGTGCTCTTTACACCGGGAACCGGAGAGGAGCACGGGTGGGTCGAATGCATCCTGGAACGGAAAAATGAGTTTATCCGGCCGCCTGTTTCGAATATCACCCAGCTGGTGCTGGTGCTGGCGCCGGTGCCGGAAACGGACTTCCTGCTGGCGGACCGGATGATCGCCCGGGCCTTCAGCCAGGGGATCAAGGTTGTGATCGCGGTGAATAAAGCAGACATGGATTCCGGAATGGCGGGGCGCGTCCGCGAGCAATACGCGGCGGCCGGGATTCCGGTCATCAGCGTCAGCGCCGCCAGCGGTGATGGGCTGGATGAACTGAAGGAGCTCCTGAAGGGGGAAACCAGCTGCCTGGCCGGGCAGAGCGGGGCGGGGAAAAGCTCCCTGTTGAATGCCATGCTGGGGCTCCAACGGGAGACAGGGGAAATCTCCGAAAGAATCAACCGCGGAAAAAACACGACCCGAACGGTGGAACTGCTGGAGAAGGACGGCATCCGCATCATGGACACCGCCGGCTTTAACCTGCTGGAGCCGGAAAAAGGGCTGGACCCGAAGGAACTGAAAGAGCGGTATCCGGAGTTCCTGCCCTATGAGGGAAAATGCCGGTTCAGGGAGTGCCTCCACAACCGGGAACCCGGATGCGCGGTTTATCAGGCGGCGGAGGAAGGCCTGGTCAGCAAAGAACGGCTGGAACGGTACCGCGTGCTGCTGGATGAAACCCGGGCCGAATGGGAAAACCGGTATCAATAAACGGAAAAGGGGGAAGACCGATGGTGAAGCTTGCACCAAGCATTCTGGCTGCCGATCCGCTGAATCTTGAACGGGAGATCAGGCGGATGGAACAGGAAGGGTGCGACTGGATCCATGTGGATGTGATGGACGGGCATTTTGTGCCGAACCTGGCTTACGGGCCGGATGTGGTGCGCCACCTGAAGCGGGTCACGAAGCTGCCGCTGGATGTCCATCTGATGATGGAGTATCCGGAGACGCTGCTGGATACGTTTCTGGAGGCCGGAGCGGATATTCTGACGATTCATGCGGAAATCAGCGGGGACCGGCCGGGGCTGATCAGGCGGATTCATGAATACGGCGCGAAAGCCGGCGTCGCCCTGAAACCCGAAACCGGCCTGGAGGCCGTTCAGGACCTGCTGCAGGATGTTGACCTGGTGCTCTGCATGACGGTCGAGCCGGGATTCGGAGGGCAGGAACTGCATCCGGAAGTGATGGAAAAGATCCGGCAGCTGCGCAGCAGCGGCTGGCCCGGACTGATTGAGGCGGACGGCGGTATCCGGGAGGACAACCTGAAGGACCTGGTGGACAGCGGCCTGGACGTGGCCGTCATGGGGACCGCCCTTTTTCATAATACCGAAGGGGAAACGGCCGTCCGGAGAATGCACAGCATAGGAGCGGGCCGATGAAACCGGATACGATTGTCGCAGCCGCGACCCCGCCGGGAACGGGAGGAATCGGCATTATCCGCCTCAGCGGTCCGGAAGCAGGCCCGATCCTGAAATCTGTTTTCCGCCTGCCATCCGGACACCCCTGTGCCTTTGAAAGCCACCGGCTCTATTACGGCCGGATGATGGACGGGGAACGCCAGATGGATGAGTGCATGGCGGTGCTCATGGTTTCGCCGAAGAGCTATACCCGGGAAGATGTGGCGGAAATCCACGTTCACGGCGGCGGCTGGCTGGTCCAGGAAGGGATCCGGCTCTGCCTGCGCCGCGGCGCCCGCCTTGCGGAACCCGGCGAGTTTACCCGCAGGGCGTTTCTGAACGAAAGGATTGACCTGAGCCAGGCAGAGGCTGTGATGAGCCTGATCTCCGCGGAAAGCAGGGAGGAGCAGGATGCTGCTGTCCGCCAGATCAACGGCGGCGCCGCCAGTTTTGTCAAACCCATGTCCGACGAACTGACGTCCCTGCAGGCGGGCCTGGCCGCCTGCATTGATTATCCGGAAGAGATTTCCGAAGAAGAGGGAACGGGCATGCTGATTCCCGGAATCAGGAAGCTGCACGCGGCCCTTCTCGAAGCGATCGACGAGCGTTCCTCCCGCCTGATCTGGCATGGTCTGCAGGTGACGCTTTTCGGGCGGCCCAATGTAGGGAAAAGCAGCATTCTGAACGCGCTGCTCGGAGAAGACAAGGCGATTGTGACCAGCATTCCCGGAACGACACGGGATGTGATCCAGGGCCATCTGACGCTGAACGGCGTGAAGGTGGTCATTACGGATACCGCAGGAATCCGGCAGACGGAGGATCCGGTGGAGAAAATCGGCGTTGCGCGTTCCGAAAAGGCCATGCGGGAAGCAGACATCCGTCTGCTTGTACTGGACGGATCAGAGGAACTGACAGAAGAAGACCGAAGTCTGCTGGCAAAACTGGATGCCGAGGATGCTGTCGTCATCAACAAGTCGGATTTACCGCAGAAGGTCCGGGAAGAGGACCTTCTCAGGATGGGTTTCACAGTCCCGTGCCTGACCGTTTCAGCGGATGAGCCGGATACCCTGGAGCGGATCCGGGAACTGATCCGGGAAAGGGCGGCGGTCCGTACCGGCCTGGCCGTGACGCAGCCGCGCCATCTGGATGCGCTGCAGCGGGCGGCGGACCACCTTCAGGATGCGCTGGAAACTGCGGAGAACCTGACGCTGGATATGGTCTCTGTGGATCTGCAGGCCGCACAGGCAGCCCTGTGCGAAATCACCGGTGAGCGGGCGGATGAAGCCCTGCTGGACCGGGTTTTCTCCCAGTTCTGCGTCGGAAAATAATCACAGGAAAGCAGGAAATGACATGAGCGACTTTCAGAGAATGGCCTCCGGGCGGGGGAGCCTGAAAAAACTCCCGGAGCTAGCGGAGAAACTGGCGATGCGGCGTCCGATGCTGGTCGGGTCCTCGCTGACAGGCCGGGTGCTGAGAAGCGCGCCGGGCCTGTTGAACGCGCCGGTTTTTACCGGATATCACGCGAACCCGGATCTGGAGGACCTGGCAAAAGGCGCAGAACTGTTCCGGAAGGAACAGTGCGACGGGCTGATTTCCGTCGGCGGCGGGTCTGCGATGGATACGGCCAAGGGAATCAAAGCCCTGCTGGCGGAAGGCTCCCTGGAGAATGTTGCCGCCGGAAGGCTTCCGGAAGCCATGCCGCTTCCGCACCTGGCCATTCCGGGCACCGCGGGCAGCGGCGCGGAAGCCACGCAGTTTGCCGTTCTGTATATGAACGGAAAGAAACTCAGCCTTTCCCATCCCGACCTGAGGCCGGACGGCGTCATCCTGGATGCGTCCCTGCTGGAATCCCTGCCGGCTTACCATCGGAAATCCTGTGCGCTGGATGCGCTCAGCCAGGGCATTGAAAGCTACTGGAGCGTTTCCGCCACGGAGGAAAGCAAAGTGCATGCGTTTCTGGCTGTGATCGGCGTGCTGGACAATCTGAAAGCTTATCTTGCCGGCGATCCCCATGCAGCGGAAGAAATGCTGGACGCCAGCTATCAGAGCGGAAAAGCCATTCAGATGACGCGAACCACAGCGGCCCACGCGATGTCCTATCAGCTGACCAAGACCTTCGGCATCGCCCACGGGCACGCCTGCATGCTGACCCTGCCGATCCTGTGGGAGGACATGCTGAACGATCAGGAGATGGCAGGGACGCTCACGGAACTGAGCAGCATCATGCGGCTCGGAAGCCCGCTGATTGTCCCCAGGCTGCTGAAGGGCATTCTGTACAGCCTGGAGATGGAAATCCCCGCTCCTCCGGAGGAATCGGTGATTGCCCGCCTGGCGGAAACCGTCAATCCCGAGCGGCTCGGGAACCATCCGGTAAAACTGTCGGCAGAAGAAATCCGGTCCGTGTACCGGCGGGCGTTTCTGCCGCTGAGCGGGCAGGAGAAGCAGGCCTGCATGGATATCTGGAAGTATTACGGGGAGGACAGGGCATGAGCGAACATGCGGAACTTCATGCCGGGCATCGGGAGAAGCTTCGGCAGCGGTTTATTCAGGAGAAAGGCTTCGAGCATTTTGCGGACCATCAGATTCTGGAGCTCCTGCTGTTTTATGCCAATTCCCGGAGCGATACCAATCCGATCGCACACCGGCTGCTGGATGAATTCGGTTCGCTCAAGGGCGTTCTGGAAGCCCGCCCGGAGCAGCTGATGAATGTTCCGGGAATTGGGCCGCAGGCCGCCACCCTGATTTCCATGGTGGTTCCGCTGACCCGGGTCTGGCACCGTTGCGCGATGGCGGAACCCGAAAAAATCGGAAACAGCCGGGAAGCGGAAAACTATTGCATGTCCATTCTCGCGGGAGAACGGACAGAAGGGTTTTATGTGGTTTCCCTGAACGCGCAGTGCAAGGTGCTGGGCAGAAGGAAAATCTCCGAGGGCTCCCTGAGCGAGGTATCTGCCTATCCCCGGATGGTGATGGAAACTGCCCTGAATTACAATGCCCACAGCGTCCTTTTATGCCATAACCACCCCGGCGGCACCTGCGCCCCTTCCGCGGAGGACATTGCCTCCACAGTGCAGCTTCAGCGGCTTCTGAACGGCGTGGGCATTCTGGTGCTGGACCATATTATTGTTGCGGGCGATAAAACCTACAGCATGATCCAGCATGGGGATATCGACTATCGGATCAGGGGAAGATAATCATGAAAATACTGTTTAAATCCATTCGGGCCCTGGTGATTATTATTCTGGTCATCACGGTTGTGGCGCTCATCGCGTTATGCATCGCGGAGGGAAATGTGGCAAAGGAAATCAAGCCGGACCAGCAATATGACGCAATCATTGTCCTCGGCGCCCAGGTGAAGGCGGACGGAGAGCCCAGCGTACAGCTGCAGTGGCGGCTGGACGCCGCGAAGTCCGCCTGGGACCGGCATCCTGTGCCCATTGTTGTCTGCGGGGCGCAGGGAAAAGACGAGCCGGCGCCGGAAGGCGTTGTCATGAAAGATTACCTTGTTAAGGCAGGGATCCCGGAAGACAGCATTCTTGTAGACCCGGATTCCTTCAATACCCGCCAGAACCTGGAAAACGCCAAAAAACTCCTGGGAAAATATGAGGGCGTTTCTTCCGTCCTGGTCGTGACCAGCGACTATCATGTGCCCCGTTCCCTGGCGCTGGCCCGGGACCAGGGGTTTCAGGCAACCGGCCTGGGAAGCCCCTGCAAGCAGGAGTACTGGATCAAGAACCACGGCAGGGAACTGCTGGCCTGGGCCAAGTACCTCGGCATGAAATACCTGCATCTTCCGCTGGAGTGATACGATGAACAGCACAGAACTGATCCGGGAAAAACTGACAGCCAACGACATCCCTGTTTCGCCGGAAACGGCGGAGAAGCTGGGCCTGTATATGGACCTGCTGGAAACATGGAACCAGAAGATGGACCTGACGGCTGTGACCGATCCGGAGGAGACCGCCGACCGGCATTTTGTTGACAGCCTGGCCATCCTCAGAACGCCGCTGCTGAAGGACGTTTCCAGCCTGATCGATGTCGGTACCGGCGCCGGGTTTCCCGGCCTTGTTCTGGCAATCGCCTGTCCGCAGATTTCCGTGACGCTGATGGATGCGCAAAAAAAGCGCCTGGATTTTCTGCAGGCCGTCTGCGAAGCCACGGGAACGGCCAATACGGTGCTGGTTCACGCGAGGGCGGAGGACGGCGGAAAAAACCGCCTCTACCGGGAACAGTTTGACGCGGCTGCCGCCCGGGCGGTCGCCCCGCTGAACACCCTCTGCGAGTACCTGCTTCCGTTTGCTAAAATCGGAGGAAGAGCCCTGTGCTGGAAAGGCCCTGCCCTGAAAAACGAGCTGGAAGCCGGAAGAAAGGCAGCACACCTGCTGGGCGGGCGCCTGGAAATGCCGGTATCCAGTTCGATTGCCGGAAGGGACTGGGAACACCGGATCCTTCCTATCCTCAAGGTTCAAAGGACGCCCGCGCAATATCCCCGAAAAGCGGGAACCCCGAAAAGCAAACCTTTATAACACCTTGACGCTTCTTCCAGCCGGATGATATAATATCCGCGTATTCGCGGCTGTGGTGAAATGGCAGACACTGCGGACTTAAAATCCGCTGACTTAACCGTCGTGCGGGTTCGAATCCCGCCAGCCGCACTGCCTTGTATCTCATCAGGTACAGGGCTTTTACATTGAACAAAAAGGCGCCTTTTTCAGGCGCTTGCGGTTTTTTTGAGGTGGCCAGATGGACAGGACACAATTCCCGTGGAAAGCCTTTTTGACCAAAATCGCTGTCATCGCGGTGCCTGTGGCGCTGCAGAACCTTCTTTCCACTACCGGTTCGATGGTGGATACCATGATGATTGCGTCCCTGGGCCAGACAGAAGTCGGCGCGGTGGGGCTCTGCGCACAGTTTTCCTCCCTGATGTTTTCCGGATACTGGGGGTTTGTGGGCGGCGGCATGCTGTTCTTTTCCCAATACTGGGGAGCAAAGGATGACGACGGTATCAACCGGGCCTATGGGCTGACGCTGACCTGCATGATGACTGTCGGCCTGATCTTCGGGCTGATGGGCGTCTGCTTTCCGGAAACCGTCATGCGCCTGTATACAGATAAAGAGAACATTCAGAAGATCGGTGCGGAATACCTGCGGATCGCAGGGTTCGGGTATCCGCTGATGGTTTTTTCCATGGCAATGGCAGCCCTTCTGAGATGTACCGGCAAGGTCCGGATCCCGCTGTGGGGATCCATCGCCAGCGTTGGAACCAACATTTTCATGAACTGGGTGCTGATTTTCGGGCATCTCGGCGCTCCCGCCTTGGGCGTCCGCGGCGCGGCCCTGGCAACGGTGATTGCCCAGGCTGTGAACTGCTCCGTGATTATCATCGCCGCCCGCCGCAGCGGCCATGCATATCTGCTGGCGATCCGGCGGCACTTCCGATGGAGCCGGCTTTTTATCAGAACTTATCTGAGGAAATGCTTCCCGATCATCTGCAATGAGGTGCTGATCGGGGTCGGAAATATGGTCATCAACATTGTTCTGGGGAGGCAGCCGGAGGAGGCTATCGCCGCCCTGGCCGTTTTCCGTACGATTGAAGGCCTGGTAATCGGCTTTTTTGCCGGGTTCTCCAACGCATCCTCGGTTCTGGTCGGAACAGAGGTCGGCGCCGGCAGGCTGGACCGGGCTTTCGGCCGCGCCTGGCGCCTGGTATACCTCTGCCAGGGGTTTATTGCGGTCCTCGGTGTAATCCTGATCTCCCTGCATACGCCGATCCTGAATATGATGGGCATGAAGGGAGAAAGCTTCCGGCTGGCATTCGGAATGATGGCCATCTATTTGTCTTTCGGGATCATCCGGATGGGCAACTGGACGCAGAACGACACCTTCCGCGCGGCCGGAGACGCCACTTACGGCACCGTTCTGGAGATTGTGTTTATGTGGGCCATGCTGATTCCCCTTGTCTGCGTTTCGGGCCTGGTGCTGAAATGGCCGACCCTTGTGGTTTTCGCCTTCTGCTATGCGGATGAACCGATCCGGTACATCCTGATGCAGATCCATCTTCACAACGGAAAATGGATCCGTCCGGTGACGCCGGAAGGGAAGGAGGCCCTGAAGGGCTGGAAACCGAACCGGAAGCTGATTGACGAACCGGACAGGTAACGACGGTTTCCCCGCGGAGAAAACAACGGAACGATTCCTGCGTCCGGACGATGAACGGGATGAAATCTATTGCACGGACTGACATCATGGCCTTATGGTACGTATCAACAGACGGTCCGGAAAAACGGGCCGGCCGCCGGCACAGGTTGTTCCCCTGTTTCGGGAAGAATTGTGCCGCATGAACCGTTTATATCACAGGAGGCCGGAAAGGCCTTCCGCAGAAAGAGAGGGTATCTGAATGAAAAAATGTATTGCCTGGGTGGTTGCCTTGCTGCTTGCGATGACGGCGTTTTCGGCCTGTGCGGAGCAGGGAGAGAACTTTTTTGAGAGGCTGAAAGGGCTGGAATGGACGTTCTCCAGCGGCGCCGGCGGATGGTCCACGGACATGCGGATCCTTCCGGACGGGTCCTTCAGCGGCGAATACCATGACAGCGAAATGGGGGAAACCGGGGAGGGCTATCCTGACGGCACCGTTTACGGCTGCTCCTTTACCGGGAAGATGTCCCTCGTGGAGCAGGTGAATGAAAACACCTGGAAAATCCGCGTAGATGAACTGAAAACGGATGAAACCGCGGAAAAAGAATCCATCGCGGACGGAATCCGCTTCGTCCTCGCTCCCCCTTACGGCCTCAGCGAAGGGGACGAAATGCTGCTGTACCGGCCGGGAACCCCGGTGGAAGGGTTTACGGAGGAAATGCTGTTCTGGGCCCACCTAATGGAAATGGAAGGGACTCCCACGGAGCTGCCGACCTGGTTCCTGAGCAGTGAAAAGAACGACAGCGGGTTTGTGGCTTTCCAGGCGGAAAGCGGCATGGCCCTTGCCAATCCCTGGACGGACATGACAGCCGAACAGATGAAGGAGGTTTCCGGACTGGCACTCAACGTGCCGGAAGGCGCTGAAAATGTCCTGTACCGCTGGCTGGCGGAAGAAAAGATGGCGGAGATGCAGTTTACATGGGAAAACGGGGACTATTGCTTCCGTGCCATGCCCGCATCCCTGAAAAAGGGAGAACTGCAGGATATCTCCGGCATGTATTTCAGCTGGGAGAACGTGGAAGAGGTCACGATCAACGGGTGTCCCGGAACCATCGGCCAGGCGAATACCGGAAGCGAAGACAAGGTGGAACGCTGCCTGTGGTATGATGAAGCGAAGGGAATCATGTACTCCCTGTCCGTCATCGATACAGATCTGGACGGCCTGGACCTGACCGCGATAGCAGAACAGATCACCGCCGCCAAAACAAACTGAACCTCAATATAATATCCCCCAAAAAACGAAGCCGGCCCCCAGTCCTGCTTCGTTTTTTCACTCTCTACTCTAAACTCTCCACTCTGAACTCTGAACTCTCCACTCTGAACTCTGAACTCTCCACTCTGAAAAGGAAATCCCTCTGCCCATATCGAATTATCCAACTCAGCAGAAAAAATCCGCCTGCGATTCCGAATAAAGAGGGGAAAGAGACCATCATGGAAAAAGAACTGTTTATCAAGGAAATACGGCCCGGCATCTATCTGATGGATGAAGCGCACGAAGCAACGGGGTACCTGGTCATCGGCCGGGAAAAGGCCTGCGTGATCGATACCATGAACGGATACAATGATCTGTACAAGGCCGTCCGAAAGCTGACGGACCTGCCGCTGACGGTGGTCAACACCCATGGGCATCCGGACCATATCTTCGGCAATATGTATTTCGAGGAAGCCTATATCAATCCGGAGGACCTGGCGCTGGCCCGCGAATTCACGGAGGATCCTGAGTTCTTGAAAATGTGCAGGGAGAAGAACCGGACCATGCCGCCTTTTCTGGAGATCCGCCCCGGGGATATCGTGGACCTGGGCGGCAGAACCCTGGAGGTGTTTGCCCTGCCGGGCCACACGCCCGGAAGCATCCTGCTCCTGCTCCGGGAGGACCGGGTCCTGTTTACCGGTGATGCCGTGAACCACCATCTCTGGATGCAGCTGGACGGGTGCCTTCCCATGGCGGCGTTCCTGAAGGAAATGGACCGGGTAATGTTCCTGGAGGAGAAAGCGGACATCATTCTGCACGGGCATGCGCATGATCCGGACGATATTTCCCTTCTTCATTGCCTGCGGAACGGCGTGAAGGAAATCTGCGACGGGCAAACGAGACAGGATATGCCGTACAAATGGTTCGGCGGCACCGACCTGCAGCATCCCTTCCGGTGTGAGCCGGACAAACCATACCAGCAGGACGACCATGTGATTTGTTACCGGGCTTCGAACATCACGGAATGAAAGCCGGAATACGGCTTACATGAGAATCTCCATATACCTTCTGTAGGTTGAAAAGCCCGCGGATTCATAAAAGGCGAGGGCGCCGCGGTTGAACTCCCACATATTCAGCTCCAGGCGACGGAAGCCATTTGCTTCCGCATACTCCCGGATAAAGCGAACCATGGCGGACGCAACGCCCCGGCGGCGGAAGGCTTCATCCACGCAAAACTCATCCACATCCAGATAATCCCGCTCAAACATGAAGGGATTCTCCGGGCGGACGATATGGTTCAGCACCGCAAATCCGCAAACGGTTCCTTCCGTTTCCGCCACGACAATTTCCATGGCCGGATTCTTCATGATTACGTAAATGTAGTCCCGCAGTTCGCCGCAGAATCCGGGTTTGAAGACTTCCGGCTTTCCGGCCACATGCAGGGCATTAACCTGCATGCGCAATTCGTTCACCCGTTCCAGGTCCCCTTCCTGTGCAAACCGAACCGTAATCTCGGCCGGGGCTTTCTTTTCCGCCTCCGGCTTTCTTTCTTCACGCAAAAGCACATACCAGGCCACGTCGCAGATGCCCTGGTTGTTTCTTCCCATGCTGCGCAGCGTGCCCGCCAAAGCCATTCCGGCTTTCGCCATCACCCGGCCTGAATTCGGGTTGTTCAGGTCGTGCCCCGCGGTAATACGCTGCAGGCCCGCTGTATCAAACAGATACCGGATGACGGCCCGCAGCGCTTCCGGCATGATGCCCCTGCCCCAGAATGACCGGCCCAGACAGTAGCCGATTTCCGCTGATTCCCCCTGCTCATCCAGGCTTACCACCGAAATGTTTCCGATCGCCTTCCCGGATTCTTTCCATTCAATGGCCCAGTTGAAATATCCGCCGTCCGCGTATCGGGGAATCCAGTCCGCGAGCACAGCACAGCTCACATCGACGGATTGGTGGGTCGGCCAGGTCAGGTATTTTGTCACTTCCGGATCCGAAGCCCAGTTGACGAACATGTCCTCCGCGTCCTCCGGCTCAAACGGGCGCAAAACCAGCCTGTGGGTTTCGATCCGCTGCGTTCCTGTTTTATTCATAATATCCCATCCTTTCCCGAGAAAACAAAAACCACTTATCCGGAAGAGACAAGTGACCATCTGAAGCGAAGCAGCATCGATGGGAAGTGTTTTTTCATCCCGCATGAAGCCCTTTCCGCCCAGGATTGGAGAAAGTATACTCTTGGAAAAGGGATCCCGTCAAGGGCATGCCGCAACCCCGCCCGGGCCTGTGAAGCGTGCACGGTGGATACCCATCAGGCTGCAGCATCGAAAAAAAGACTTGAACAATCCCCGAATGCAACGTAAAATAGTGCATCATCAATCGAAAGAGGTGTGAATCCGGTGAAATCAAGAAGAAGGATGCTGTTTGCCATTCTGGCAGCTATGCTGCTGCTCATCTGTGCCGCGACGGTGTGGGCGGAGGGCGCGGATGCGGAGGCGGCAGCGGAAAACGGCCCGTTTATGAACACGTTCTGGTCCCTTGTTCCGTCCATTGTTGCGATCCTGCTGGCGCTGATCACCAAGGAGGTTTATTCCTCCCTGTTCATCGGGATCGTGGCAGGCGCGCTGCTGAAAACCAACTTCCAGCTGGAAGAAACGATGAACCGCGTTTTTTCCGGCGGATTTATTCAGTCCGCAGCGGATACCTATAATCTGGGGATTCTGGTGTTCCTGGTGCTGCTGGGCATGATGGTTGCCCTGATGAACAAGGCCGGCGGCAGCGCCGCGTTCGGGCGGTGGGCGGAAACGCACATTCATTCCCGGGTCGGCGCCCAGCTGGCAACTGTGCTTCTGGGCGTGCTGATCTTCATCGACGATTATTTCAACTGCCTGACGGTCGGCAGCGTCATGCGCCCCGTGACGGATAAGCATAAGATTTCCAGGGCCAAGCTGGCTTACCTGATTGACGCGACCGCCGCGCCGGTCTGTATCATTGCCCCGATCAGCTCCTGGGCGGCGGCAGTGGCCGGCTTTGCGGAAGACGGCGTCGGCCTGAAGCTGTTTATCAGCGCCATTCCCTTCAACTTTTATGCGTTGCTGACGATTATCATGATGGTTTCCATGGCAGTACTGAAGGTGGATTTCGGCCCGATGGCCCGGCATGAGAAGAATGCCCTGAAGGGGGACCTGTTCTCCGGAAAAAATCCATATACTACCGGGACGAACGAAAACCGCAAAGAGGGCAACGGAACGGTCCTCCACCTGGTGATTCCCGTGATCTGCCTGATTGTGTTCTGCACTATCGGCATGATTTACACCGGCGGATTTTTCAGCGGGACAGATTTCATCACCGCGTTCTCCAATTCGGACGCGTCCGTCGGACTGATGCTCGGCTCCTTCTTCGCAATTGTCGTCACGACTATATACTATCTGGCGAGCGGGGTCATGAAATTCAAGGATATCATGGAATCCCTGCCCGACGGCTTCAAGGCAATGGTGCCGGCGATCCTGATTCTGTTCTTTGCCTGGACCCTGAAGGGAATCACGATGGACCTCGGTGCGGAAGCCTATGTGAACAGCGTGGTGACAGGCAGCGCCGCCGGGTTCCGGAATTTCCTGCCGGCGATCATCTTTGCCATCGGATGCCTGCTTTCCTTCGCGACGGGAACCAGCTGGGGAACCTTCGGCCTGCTGATTCCGATCGTCCAAAGCGTATTCCCGATGGATAACCCGCTGGCGATCGTCTGCATTTCCGCCTGCATGGCCGGCGCCGTGTGCGGTGACCACTGCTCTCCGATTTCCGATACGACGATCATGTCCTCAGCCGGCGCCCAGTGTGACCACGTGAACCATGTCAACACCCAACTGCCATACGCGGTGACCTGTGCGGTGGTGTCCATGCTCACATATGTCCTGGCGGGCTTTGTCCCGAACGCCTGGGTGGCGCTTCCGGCGGGGATCGTTCTGATGCTGGGGGTTGTCTTCTCGATCAAGCTTGCTCAGAAGAAAGCCTGACCGGGCGCCCCTTTCCTGCAGCTCTGAAACAGAGCTGCTTTTTTTGACAAAAAGTTACACGAACAACACATGAAAAAAGCCTGTTGTCATTTTGATGTAATTATACTATAATAATACAGAAATGATTCATTCATAGAATTTGATGGCTGTCTCTGCTGCTTTCGGGCATCGGGAATACTATCCGAACCCGTCTGCGGAAGAAAACAGAAAGATTCCGGAGGGGCGGAATGGGCAGAAAACGGATTGCGGTACTGGTAGCAAGCATTGACCGGGAATACCAGCAGGATTTCGCGCGCGGGCTCATGTCTGCCGGCGAGCAGTACAACGTGGATATTTGTATTTTCAACAGCCAGGGACATATGAATGAAGCCATCTCCACCAGTGAAACCGGAGAAAGCATGATTTATGATTTGCCCGACCTGAGCCAGTTTGACGGGATTATTTCCATGCTGGCAACCCTGGGTAATGAATATGCGTATAAAAAGGTTCTGGAACTTCTGAAACCCCTGAAAGGGAAACCTCATGTATCTGTCGATGTGCCGATAGACGGCGCTGTCATGCTCAGTTTTAATGACCGGGTCAGCGTGCAGAATATGACAGAACACCTGATCAATGAGCATGGCGTTCGGAGAATGGCTTTTGTCAGCGGTCCCCTGAACCACAGCGTGGCCCTGGAACGGCTCAATGCCTGCAAGGAAACGCTGAAACGGCATGGGCTTTCGCTGGATGACAATTTGATTTTTGACGGGGAGTGGACCCGGGTCGGCGGCAGAAGGGCGGCAGAGCATATTCTGGAGATGGGCGGCGAACTGCCGGATGCCATTATGTGCGCCAATGACGATATGGCGCTCAGCGTGATTGAGTATTTCAAGGAGCAGGGAATCCGGGTTCCAAGGGATATTGCCGTGACCGGTTTTGATGCACTGCGGGAAGCCGTGATGAGAGGATTAACCACCATCTGCCGCCCGATCGACAAAAGCGCCCGGAAAGCCGTCGAAATCCTGTATCAATGGATGAATGGCGAGGTTCCGGAATTATATGAATGCATCCTTCCCACCACCCCGATCTACAGCGAAAGCTGCGGATGCATCCAGAGCCTGGAATACATGAATGAAAAGCTGCGGGGACTCAGCACGGACCGCAGGAATATGGAAACGATTCTGACCCGTGTCAGTATGTTCTCCAGCGCGATGGCCGGCGTCGGCGACGAAAAGGAAGCAGGAGAACGAATCAGGGAATTTGCCGACAGCTGGAATATCCGGGAGCTTTTTCTCTGCGTCAATCCGACGATCTGCCGGGATCTGCCCGGAAAAGCAATGCCGGAGGATACTTCCTCCTATCCGGAGGAAATGCTGCTTCTGTATGGCGCGAAGGATGGCAAGCAGTATCCCTGTGAGCTTTTCCAGACAAGAGACCTTGTACCCCTGCTGGAGGATATGCGGAAAAACCCGGTATGCCTCGTGTTCTGCCCGCTGTATTATCGGAACAGCAGCCTGGGCTATGTGGCGATGAACCTTGGGGAGGGAACCGGTTCCGCGCTGTATTCCGTGCTGATGCTGCTGAACGGCGCGATGATGAGCCTGTACCTGCAAACCAATATCAAGCGCTATGCGGAAACAATTGCCAACATGGCCATTCATGATATTATGACAGGCATGCTGAACCGGAGGGGCTTTATGGAGCAGGCGCCGGCGATGCTGGAGGATGCCCGGAAACGCGGAAAAGTCTTTGTAATGATCAGTGCCGATATGGACCATATGAAGATGATCAATGACCAATACGGCCATCTGGTCGGCGACGAGGCAATCTGCCGGATGGGAAGGGGAATGAATATCCTTCGCGAGTCCGGCTATATCCCGGTCCATATCAGCGGGGATGAGTTCCTGGCCTACGGGATCGCGGAAAGCATGGAGGAAGCCAAATCGCTGATCGGCAGCATCAATCAGGAGCTGGATAAGATCAATAAAAACGAACCGTGGATCAGTGAGATCAGCGCCAGCTTCGGGCTGTATGCTGCCGTGCCGGGGGAATGGGACGAAATCGATGACTTCCTGACGAAGGCGGACAGGGCCATGTATGAGGAGAAAAACCGGAAAAAATCCGCCCGGGCCCATTCATAATTTTCTTTCCGGAAATGAAAACCATGTCCATGAGAAACCCCCGGAACCAAAGCGGTTCCGGGGGTTTGCCGTGATGCAGGGGACAGTTTTATTCTGCCGTGTCCTCCACAAGCTTCAAAAATTCTTCGAAAACTTCGTCGGCAACCTTATCGTCAGGCGTGGTGTAATAATCCTCGCCGTTTTCATCGGTTTCGATCTTCAGGAAGAAAACCTCGAGGCTGTCCTTCTCCTCATCCTCATCCTCATCCTCATTCTCCGGCTCGCAGAGCGCCAGATAGGTGTCTCCCTTGTATTCCAGTGTGGCCAGGTGCTCGAAGAAGGTGGATTCCCCGTCTTCATCCACGAGCTCAATCAGGTCCTCGTCTTCTTCGCCGTTTTCTTCAAAGGGCTTGTTTTCATCTGCCATGGTGTTTTTCTCCTTTCTGTTTTCATTGGTTGGGATGTTCATTCAGCCACTGGCGCAGAATGACTGCTGCAGCGACTTTGTCGACCCGTTTTTTCCGGTCTGCCCGCGACAGATTGCCTTCCAGCAGGGAATCTTCCGCTGAAACCGTGGAGAGGCGTTCATCCTGAAACTGAACCTGCAGGCCCGCTTTCTCCAGCTGGGCACAGAAGTCCCGGACTTTTTTTGCCTGAAAGCCTTCCGTGCCGTCCATATTCAGGGGGAGGCCGGAGACAATCCGGGTGGTTTCATACCGGCGGCAGATTTCGGCAATGCGCCGGGTATCCGGTCCCCAGCCGACACGGGTTACCACTTCCACCGGTGTCGCGATGGTTCCTGAAGGGTCCGATACCGCCACGCCGATCCGGACATCGCCGATATCCAGGCAGATGATCCTTTCATCCATTCCATTCGCCTTCCTGAGAAGAAACGGGCTGCCGGCGGAAAACGGATGCCGGCAGCCCGGGTTTATCATCAGTCGCCGGAGCTGTTCCTGCGGGGAGGACGACGGTTTCCGCCCTCGCTGTGCCGGGCAGGCTCACGGTTGGTATATTCGATGTCATTGCGAATCAGGTTGATCCGGCCCTGCGCATCGATTTCGTTCACCTTGACTTCCAGCTCATCGCCGATATTCACAACATCCTCCACCTTCTCCACGCGCCTGTTGTCCAGCTTGGAGATGTGAATCATGCCGTCTTTTCCGGGAGCCAGCTCCACAAAGGCGCCGAAGTTCATGATCCGGACCACTTTCCCGGTGAATACATCGCCCACTTCGATATCTTTCGCGATGCCTTCGATGATGCGGCGGGCCTTATCGGCAGCGTCCTGATCGGGTGTGGAAATGAACACACGGCCGTCATCTTCGATATCGATCTTGACGCCGGTTTCGGCAATGATCTTGTTAATCATCTTTCCGCCAGGTCCGATGACTTCACGGATCTTTTCGGGATTAATCGTGAAGCGGACAATCTTCGGAGCGTAGGGGCTCAGTTCCTCCCTGGGCTGGCCGAGCGTATCCAGCATGATCTTCAGGATATACAGGCGGCCTTCAAGCGCCTGGCGCAGGGCCTGCTGCAGAATCTGGCGGTTGATTCCGGCAATCTTGATGTCCATCTGCAGGGCGGTGATGCCGTTCATGGAACCGGCCACTTTGAAGTCCATATCGCCCAGGAAGTCTTCAATGCCCTGTATATCAGTCAGCACAGCGAGCTTGCCGCTTTCCTTGTCCGTGATCAGACCCATGGCAACACCCGCTACCGGGGCGTGGATCGGGACGCCGGCGTCCATCAGGCTCAGCGTGGAGCCGCAGACGGAAGCCATGGAGGAAGAACCGTTCGACGACAGGATCTCGCTGACCAGGCGAAGCGCGTAGGGGAACTCATCCTCATCGGGGATGACGGGCAGCAGGGCCCGCTCCGCCAGGGCGCCGTGGCCGATTTCGCGGCGTCCGGGGCTCTTCAGGCGTCCGGCTTCCCCCGTCGCATAGGGGGGCATGTTGTAATGATGGATATACCGTTTGAAGTCCTCGTTGCTCAGCCCGTCCAGGATCTGGCCTTCGCTGACGGTGCCGAGGGTGGTCACGGTCAGGGCCTGGGTCTGGCCGCGGGTAAAGATGGCGCTGCCGTGGGTCCTGGGAAGCACGCCGACGTCACACCAGATGGGGCGGATTTCCGTCACTTTCCGGCCGTCGGGGCGGATGCCTTCGTTCAGGATTTTCGCGCGCATGACTTCCTTGTTCAGGTAATACAGCGCGTCTTCAATTTCGCTCTGCCGCTCCGGGAACTTTTCAACCAGGGCAGCCAGGGTTTCTTCCTTGGTTTTCTCCTCCCGGTCCTGGCGCTCATTGCGGTCGAAGGTATCGAAGGCCCAAACGCACTTGTCATAGGCGAATTCCCGCACGGCGGCTTTGATGTCGTCCCCGGTGGTGATCAGCGGAACGACCTTCTTTTCCTTGCCGATTTCGGCGACGATCTGCTTCTGGAAAGCGACCAGCTTTTTAATTTCCTCATGGCCGAAGAGAATCGCGTCGAGCATGGTGTCCTCGGAGAGCTCTTTCGCGCCCGCTTCCACCATCATGATCGCTTCTTCCGTACCGGCGACATAGAGGCTCAGGTCGCTCCTGGCGCGCTGCGCCTCGTCGGGGCAGATTACAAACCGGCCGTCGACACGGCCAACCAGAACGGCACCGGTCGGGCCGTTCCACGGAATATCGCTGACCGCCAGCGCGATGGAGGAGCCGATCATGGCAGGGATTTCCGGGGGAACATCCTGTTCCACGCTCAGAATGGTCACAACAACCTGGACGTCATTCCGCATACCCTTGTCGAACAGGGGGCGGAGAGGACGGTCGATCAGGCGGCAGGTCAGGGTCGCCTTTTCAGAGGGGCGGCCTTCGCGCTTGATGAATCCGCCGGGAATCTTGCCGACGGAATACTGTTTTTCCTCAACGTCCACGGCGAGAGGGAAGAAATCCACGCCTTCCCGGGGAGCGGGAGCCATGGTCGCATTTACCATCACGACGGTGTCGCCGAGATGCACCCAGACTGAACCGTTCGCCTGTTCGCAGTACCTGCCGAATTCGAGGGTCAGCGGACGGCCTGCAAAATCCATTGTGAATTTTTTCGATTCCATACATTTTCTCCTTTTTTTATTTTTTCGGTTCCGGAGAAAACGTATGCTATCATATGAAAACCCCACCGGGGATTTTCAAGGGATAACATACGCCGTTTCATCCGGAACCCTTTAAAAAACCGCCGGAAGGAACTGCCTTCCGGCGGCTTATAAAGCGTCTTTGAACACCGGGAAGAACCTTATTTACGAAGGTTCAACTTGGCGATCAGGGTACGATACCGCTCGATATCCGTCTTTTTCAGATACTCAAGCATGTTGCGGCGGCGGCCGACCATCAGCAGCAGGCCGCGGTTGGAGTGGTGGTCATTCTTGTTGAGCTTCAGATGCTCGTTCAGGTGGTTGATCCGTTCCGTCAGAAGCGCAATCTGCACTTCGGGGGAACCGGTGTCGCCTTCGTGCTGGGCATAGGCGGCGATAATCTCGGACTTCGTCATGGGAAAAGCCTCCATTTCATATTTCCCGCTGTGCGGGTCATTCGGCCTGAATCGCCGCTGGCTCAGAGAAGCGTCGGAGAATCGACATCCCGGGCGAACGGTTCATAAAAGACCGATGATCATTCTACCAGAAGACAGGAGATTTGTAAACTGTTTTTTCTGTGCATTTCATCCCGAAACCGACCATCGGACCAGCCTCAGCCCCAATCCTCTGGGCAACGGTCAGGCATCCTGCTGGTACAGGGCCACGCCGACTTTTCCGTCATATTCCGGAACCATCACGGAGACCACCTCGGAATGGCTGGTAGGAATGTTTTTCCCGACGTAATCGGGCCGGATCGGCAGTTCCCTGTGGCCGCGGTCAATCAGAACCGCCAGCTGGATCGAGCGGGGACGCCCGTAATGGAAGATGGCGTCAATGGCGGCGCGGACGGTTCTCCCGGTGTAGATGACGTCGTCCACCAGGATCACGGTTTTCCCGTTCAGGCTGCAGGGCCATTCGGTTTTTCCCGTTTCCGGCAGATCGCTGACTTCGGTCAGGTCATCCCGGTACAGGGAGATGTCAATGCTGCCGAGGGGAAGACTCCGGCCTTCAAACTTTTCGATGTTTTCCTTCAGCATCGCGGCCAGGGGCATCCCCCTGCGGTGAATGCCGAGCAGCACTAGGTTTTCGGTTCCGCTGTTCTTTTCGATGATTTCATGGGTGATCCGGATCATGCTGCGGTAAACAGCGGCTTCATCCATAATCATTGATTTCAGTTTCATGAACCCAACCTTTATTCTTTCTTCGCGGGGCGGTTGAACAGAAGGTTCACGATGACGCCGAGGATCAGCGCGCAGGCGACTTCCGTCAGCGTGACGGAGCCGATGTTCATCGTCATGCCGCCGATGCCGGCAATCAGGATGACCGACGCGGTGAACAGGTTCCGGTTGTCATTCAGGTCCACAGGCTGCAGCATCTTCAGGCCGGAGACGGCGATGAAGCCGTACAGCGTGATGCAGACGCCGCCCATGACGCAGGTGGGGATAGTGCTCAGGAAAGTTACGAAGGGGCCGCAGAAGCTGGCGGCGATGGCCAGAATCGCGGTGGCCAGAATCGTGATGACGGAAGCGTTGCCGGTGATCGCGACGCAGCCGACAGATTCGCCGTAGGTCGTGTTGGGGCAGCCGCCGAAGAAAGCGCCGGCCATGGAGCCGATGCCGTCGCCCAGCAGGGTGCAGTGCAGGCCTGGATCCTCGAGCAGGTCGTGGCCGATGATGGAGGACAGGTTTTTATGGTCGGCAATGTGCTCCGCGAAAACCACGAACGCCACCGGCACATAGGCTACAGCGATGGAAGCGATATACTGGCCGTTGACATCCTTGAAGCCCTTGAACGCTTCGGTGAAGGTGAATTCGGGCACCCACTTCATGGAAGAGAACGCGCTGAAGTCCAGGACCTTCAGCATGTCATTGTTGGTCGCCCTGCCAATCAGGGTGAAGGCCAGGGCCGCCAGATACCCGGCGATGATGCCGAGAATGAAGGGGATCAGCTTAAACATTTTCTTTCCCCTGACAGAGAAGAAAATGACCGTCAGCAGCGTAATCACGGCGCAGACCAGATTCACCCACATGGCGCCGTTCATGGTGTAGGAAGCCTGGGGAGAGCTGAAGCCGAAGGAATTGCCGATGGCGTTTCCGGCCAGGGACAGACCGATGATGGCGACCGTGGGGCCGATGACAACCGGGGGCATGAGCTTGCTGACCCATTTCACGCCGGCCGCTTTCACAACAATCGCGATGATCACATACACCAGCCCGGCAAATACGGAGCCGATGATCAGACCGGCAAAACCAAGGCTTTCCGTGGCGCCCGCGGTTGCCGCGCCCGTGAAGGCAGCGCCCATGGAGCCGAGGAAGGCGAAGCTGGAACCGAGGAACACAGGGCTTCTGAATTTCGTGAAGAGCAGATAGACAATCGTTCCGACACCGGCGCCGAAGAGCGCAGCGCTCTGGCTCATCATCACGGCGGATTCGCCAAAGACGGTTACGACTGTCCCGTTCGTGATCGCGGGAACCGCGATGGTCGCAGCCAGGATGGCCAGCAACTGCTGGAAAGCAAAGATAATCAGCTGACCAAACTTCGGTTTGTCCTTGACATTGTAAACAAGATTCATACCCAGGACCCCCTTCATTTATTTACGGTGGGCAGGGCAAAACAAAAAGCCTGCCGGCCGGCAACGCCAGGGCAAGCTACGCACACAACATGAACCAGCGCATCTTGTCGGTATCCCGTACCGCCTTAAAGACCCACCTCGAATACTATATCATGCGTTCCGGAGTGAAACAACTACATAATAATTACAATTTTGTGACGAATAATCCATCTGCCTGAAAACAGCAAACAGAAAAAACCGGAAAAAAGTTCTTGACAAATGGTTTTGGTTGAGATATAGTAAACAAGCCGTCTGCGAGACAGCGTCCTTCTGAAGGAGCGACGGTATCCGGGAGCATAGCTCAGCTGGGAGAGCATTTGCCTTACAAGCAAAGGGTCACAGGTTCGAGCCCTGTTGTTCCCACCAAACACTTGGCCCGGTAGCTCAGTTGGTTAGAGCGCCAGCCTGTCACGCTGGAGGTCGAGGGTTCGAGCCCCTTCCGGGTCGCCATATATCCTGCCTTGGTAGCTCAGTCGGTAGAGCATGTGACTGAAAATCACAGTGTCGGTGGTTCGATTCCGCCCCAAGGCACATTGTGCGGTAGTAGCTCAGTTGGTAGAGTGCCACCTTGCCAAGGTGGATGTCGCGGGTCCGAGTCCCGTCTACCGCTCCATTTTATTGGTGCCATAGCCAAGCGGTAAGGCGAAGGTCTGCAAAACCTTTATTCTCCGGTTCGAATCCGGATGGCACCTCCATCAAACCTGCTTTCACAGCAGGTTTTTTTGTTGGCCAAATCAGCGGAAAAATGAAAAAAATGGTAAAAAATGCTGTACAAATGAAAAACATCATGTTATAATTCTCAAGTCGCCCAACCCCTGGTATTAACTGCGGTTCATTCCTCCATGGTTGTTTCTCATAACCATTGTCGGGAACGGGGCTCTATTCATCACCAATGGCGCGGGTAAACAACATTTTAAGGAGGAATCATCCCATGTACGAAGACAAGACCCTGACCTGCCGTGACTGCGGCAACGAATTCGTTTTCTCTGCCAGTGAGCAGGAGTTTTTTGCGCAGAAAGGCTTCCAGAATGAGCCCAGCCGCTGCCCTGCCTGCCGTGCTGCCCGCCGTGCCCAGAACGGCGGCGGAAATGGCCCCCGCCAGATGTACACTGTGATCTGCGATGGCTGCGGCTGCGAGACCCAGGTGCCCTTCCAGCCCCGCGGAGATCGGCCCGTGTACTGCCGTGAGTGCTTCGAAGCGCAGCGCCAGAACCGGTTCTGATTCAGGAAGACAAACAAAACCCGCCGAGAGATCGGCGGGCTTTTTCTGTTGGGGCGCCGGGAAATCAGGATTTCATCAGCAGGGCCCCGACAGCGGTTTCCATTTCGCCCAGGACAGATTCCGCCTCCGGCAGGGCCTGAGCGTTTGCAAAGAGGTACACTTTGATTTTGGGCTCGGTTCCCGAAGGGCGAATAACCAGTTTCGCCCCGTTCTGCATCCGGAACTCCAGCACATCGGCGGGCGGAAGAAGGCCGATTCCCTGCGCATAATCCGTTCGGGAGGCAACTCCCGGGAGCGGGCAGGCAGACAGATCGCCGGGTGTACGGAGGCTTTCCATGATCGCCTGCATTTTCTGGGATCCGTCCTCCCCGTCGTATTCGAAGGTCAGGAGGCGCTGGGCATAACAACCGAACTCCTGCCGGAGCTCCTCCAGCCGGTCCAGCAGCGTTTTCCCTTCCGCTTTCAGGGAGGAAGCCATTTCACACAAAAGAAGCGCCGCGTTCACAGCATCCTTGTCCCGGACATCCGTGCCGGACAGATAGCCATAGCTTTCTTCAAAGCCGAAGAGAAAACGATCCTCTTCGTGCTGTTTTTCGAGGAAGCCGATCTGCTCTCCGATGAACTTGAAGCCGGTCAGCACATTCCGCAGCTCCGCCCCGGCTTTTTCGCACAGGGCAGCCGCCATTTCCGTGGTGACAATCGTTTTGACCACTACAAAGGGCGCTTTTCCGGCAGCTTTGTTCCGGAGCAGGTAGTCCAGCATGAGAATGCCCATGTCATTGCCGCTGATCAGGACCACCTCTTTCCCGACGCGGATGCCGGCGCCCATCCGGTCACAGTCCGGATCCGTGGCGAAGCAGAGATCCGCTTCCACAGCGACGGTTTTTTCGATGGCCAGGGCCATCGCTTCCCGGATTTCCGGATTCGGATAAGGACAGGTGGGGAAGTGCCCGTCCGGAAGTTCCTGCTCCGGCACAACATCCACCTTCACATAGCCCAGGCGGCGCATCATTTCACGCACCGGCAGGTTGCCGGTGCCGTTCAGCGGGGAATAGACCAGGTGCAGCGGGCAGCCCGCGGGATGCACGCGCAGCTTCATGATATCCCGGTAGTAGGCTTCCACCGTTTCATCCGGGATATACTGAATCATTCCTTCGGACAGATACGTACGGAAATCCGGCAGGGAATCCGCAAGGTCCGGCTGGGCTTCAATGCTGGAGAGAATGGCTTTTGCAGCATCCAGGGTAATCTGGCAACCATCCGCCCCGTACACTTTATACCCGTTGTATTTTGCAGGATTATGGGAAGCTGTGACCATCACGCCAGCCGAGGCGTGATGATGGCGGACAGCGTAGCTGAGCATCGGTGTGGGAGACAGGGAGGAATAAAGCCAGACCTGAATGCCCATTTCCGCCAGCGCGGCGGCGGTGAGCTCCGCGAAATCCCGGCTGTGAATGCGGCTGTCATAGCTGACAGCGCAGGACGGACGGGAAGAAACGGCTTTCAGATACTGCCCGAGGCCGCGGGTGGCTTTCAGCACCGTAAACACATTCATCCGGTTGGTGCCGGCGCCGAGAACGCCCCGGAGGCCTCCGGTCCCGAATGCCAGGTCCCGATAGAAACAATCGTCCGTTTCTTTTTCATTCATGTTGCCCAGTTCAGCCAGCAGCTCTTCAGGCATGGCAGGACAACTGAGCCAGGCCAGGCGATTTTCTTCATTCGTCATAAAGATGATTCCTTTCTCCGTAAATAAAAAAAGGCATTATGGCCCTCGCGGGTCAGATAACGCCTTGCTGGCTGGAATAACCGATCTGGCACTTCCGGAAAGGACGGATCTGGTTACTGTCCCAGGTGAAACCGTCCAGGGAAAGCCGAACCCCGTTCTCCGCGAAAAGGTTCGCCACATCCTCAAACAGGACATACAGATGACGGGCGAAGAAGCCGGCTTCGGAACCCGTGGGTTCACACAGCAGCTGATTAATCCCCCAGATCCGGATCGGATCATACCCGTCAAAGGCGAAGGAGGAAGCATAGGGCGTCAGCGCCGAACCCCGCAGGTCACAGGGGGAAGCGCCGAGCCAGCTGCTCGCATTCCGCAACAGGCTGTAGAAGCATTGCATGACACGGCCGGGGAGGGAAAAACAAAGCTCATCCACGAAGGCGCCGTTCACATCATAGGTGCTGAAGGAAAGAATTCGGTTTTCATATAAAATGACGCAGAACCCGCCGTCCGCCGCGCGATTGTCAGCCATCAGAGGGCGAAACTTGTACTGAAAAACCGGCTTGCACCCATATCCGGCAATCATACGCGTACCCCCTTTCAGGATTCCATATACACATATGATATCTATATATGCTGTCGGCGTCAATAGGATAGCACTATATCTTGTAATTAAATAAGTGTGACAATTCTGTTAAAATTCTTTCAGAAAGGACATGAACGCATCCCGGTTCTGGATCGGCGTGGTGGTGGGGCGCCCCAGGTCCAGCCGGGCACCGCAGGCACAACGCACAGCAAGCAGGGAAGGGCCCGCTGCAGGTTCGCTGCACAGGGCAGCCACCCGTTCCGCTAGGCCTTCCTCCGTGGAAACGGATGCGGCCTGCCTGTATCCGGAAGCCAGGGCAATGGCTGTCAGGTCCAGATGGCCGGAACAAACCGGCATGCCGCCGACCGTTTCATGGGCGGCGTTATCGATGACAACATGGTAAAAATTGCGGACGCCGCTGTTGGCAATGACCGGCAGGGATCCCATATGCATCAGGAAGGCGCCGTCGCCATCGATGCACCAGACCGGGCGGTCCGGCTTTTCCCGGGCGATGCCCAGGGCGATCATGGAAGCATGGCCCATGGACCCGACCGTCAGGAAATCCCGTTGGTGGCCTTCGCCGCAGCGTTCCCGAATTTCAAAGATCTCCCGGGAAAGCTTGCCGGTCGTGGAAACGACGATGCTTTCCTCCGGCAGAAGGGACAGGATGACTTCCGCGGCCCTTTCCCGCGGCAGGCAGTTTCCGTTGCCGTAATCCGGCGATGCATCGGTTTTCAGCGCGCCTTTCCGGACCACCACCGCCGCAGGCCGCCCCCGGTTCATGGCTTCACGCAGGGCAAAAAAACCGTCCAGAAAATCCTGGTCAGATGTCTCGGGGCCCAGAACCAAATAAGGAATACCCATCAGGTCCAGCTGGCCGAGGGTAATCTGCCCCTGCTTCACGTGCTGCGGTTCATCCTTCGTTCCCGGTTCGCCGCGCCATCCGATGACCAGCAGGCAGGGAATGGCATAGACGGCCGGATCCATCAGGGAAGCCAGGGGATTGACCGCATTGCCGAGACCGCTGTTCTGCATATAGCAGAGGGCAGGTTTTCCCGTGGACAGGTAATGGCCGGCGCACAGGCCGATGGCGCCGCCTTCATTTGCGGCGACAAGATGGTGCTTTCCGTCTGTCCCGTAACGGGAAAAGAGTTCGTCACAAAGGCCGCGAAGAAAAGAATCCGGGACACCGGTATAGAAGTTGATTCCGGCCGCCCGGCACGCGTCCAGGAAAAAAGAAGCCTGCATCAGAGATCCCTCCGTTTATCTCCACTCCATCGGGTATTGCTGTACGGCATATTCGAGTTTTTTCCCGTTTGACCGAAGAACCGTCAGGATGGAGTCGGTTTTCGTGGATGCTTTTTCGATGGTCGGAATGCAGTCGTTGGTATCTTCCCGGGAGGAAATGCTGATCGGAACTATCCGGAAATCACGGCTCAGAATATTCCCGTCCTTTATGCGGAAACGGGTCTGGAAGATATAGGAGGACATATCGCTCGGCTTTCCGTTTCCGGAGAAGCAGAAATTGCCCAGGGAATAGCAAATATACACGCCGTTGTACTGCTCGATCGGATTGATCCGGTGCGAATGGTGCCCGATGACCAGGTCCGCCCCCGCATCCACCGCCAGGTGGCCCATTTTGATCTGGTTGGAAGTCGGAGAATAATCCAGCTCCCGGCCCCAGTGGAAGGAGACGATCAGCACGGGATACTTTTCCTTGATCGCCTTGATATCGGCTTCCACTTTTTCATACAGGTTGCTGTAGCCGTCCACCGGCTTGTCATAGCGGTCGATGCACAGATAGCTCATCATGGCGATCTGGATGCCTTCCACATCATACACGCCCATATGGGTGGAATTGGAATAGACAACGCCCGCCTCCTGCAGGGTGTTCATCGTATCCTCATAGCCTTCCTCGCCGAAGTCCATCACGTGGTTGTTCTCCAGGGAAACGGCTTCGATGCCGTTGTCCGTGAGCACATTCACATAGCGGGGGGCCATTTTGAAGAGGAAATCGTTTTCTTTCTTATTGGAAGGAATATTCTTCGTCTCCGTCAGGGTTCCCTCAAAATTGACCAGGGTCAGCTGGTCCGAGAGGAAGAGCTCGCGGGTATTCTTCATGGTGAAATTGATGTCATCATTGTGTTTTTTCAGCAGATCCGTGAAGAAATTGATTTTTTTCCGCCCGTAGCTCTGCCCGATGGTGAAGTCTCCGGTGCAGGTGACGGTGATCTGGGCAACTCCGTTTGCGTCATAAATGCTCTCGGCCCTTTTCTCCGGAACGGATTCAATGACTTCTTCGATCAGGAGATCATCATCGTCTTCTGCGCAGCAGGCGCAGGGAAGCAGCAGGCAGAAAAGCAGGAGCAGAGCAGTCAGCCTTTTCATCAGAATGGTTCTCCTTTTCAGAATCAGGTGTTCTCCGCGACAAAACCGGCAATGCGGTCCAGCGCAATGTTCAGCTTATCGACGGCGGTGGCGTAGCAGCAGCGGATGAACCCTTCCCCGCAGGAACCGAAGGCGTTGCCGGGAACGGCCGCGACATTTTTCTCCTTTAACAGGCGGGAACAGAATTCCTCGCTGGTCAAACCGGTTTTCGCAATCGAGGGGAAAACGTAGAACGCCCCGTAGGGTTCAAAGCAGGAAAGGCCCATTCCCCGGAAAGCGCTGACCATCAGGCGGCGCCGCTGGTCATAGCTTTCCCGCATGCGTTCCACATCCTCGTAGTTGTTTTCCCGGCCGGTTTTCAGCGCCTCATAGGCGGCGATCTGGCCCTGGCGGGGAGCGCACATAATGCTGTACTGATGGATCTTGTTCATCACGGAAACCAGTTCCGGCGCGCCGCAGACATATCCCACGCGCCACCCGGTCATGGCGAACGCCTTGCTGAAGCCGTTGATGGTGACCACCAGGGGATACAGATCCTGGATGGACGCGACGGAAACATGGCGGCGGCCGTCATACACCAGCTCGGCATAAATCTCATCGGAAAGGACGATCAGCTGATGCTTCCGGATCACGGGGGCGATGGCTTCCAGGTCTTCCTTTTCCATGATGCCGCCGGTGGGATTGTTCGGGTAGGGAAGGATCAGCAGTTTGGTTCGCGGCGTGATGCAGGCTTCCAGATCCTCCGGCTGCAGCCGGAAACTGTGCTCCTCCCGGGTCGGCACGCCGACAGGGGTTCCGCCGGCGAAAATAACGCCGGGGGCATAAGAAACATAGCTGGGTTCCGGAACCAGCGCTTCATCGCCGGGGGAAAGAAGCGTCCGCAGGGCGATATCAATGGCTTCGGACGCGCCGATGGTGACCAGAATCTGGTCCTCGGGGCGGTACTGGATGCCAAACCGCCCGTTCAGATACAGGGAGATTTCCCGTCTCAGCTCCGGAAGGCCGCGGTTGGCCGTATACTGGGTTTCCCCGTCCACAATCGAGTTGATAGCCGCGTTGCGGATATGGTACGGGGTTTTGAAGTCGGGCTCGCCGACGCCGAGGGAGATGGCATCCTTCATGGTGGAAGCCATGTCAAAGAACCGCCGGATCCCGCTGGGCGGCACGGCCGCAATGGCCGGGTTAATATAGCGATCGTAATTCAAGGTGAAATCACCAGCCTGTGGTCAGCTTCATCTTCGTCGAAGACGACGCCTTCCTCTTTATAGCGCTTGAGGACAAAGCTGGTGGCCGTCCCGGTGACGGTCTCCAGCGTGGAAAGCTTGCTTGCCACAAACATGGCCAGGTCTTTCAGGGTGCGCGCCTCCACCAGCACAAGCAGGTCATAGGAGCCGGACATCAGGTAAACGCTTTTCACCTCGTCAAAGCGGTAGATCCGCTTGGCCACGGCGTCAAAGCCCATATCCCGCTGCGGCGTTACCCGCACTTCAATCATGGCTTCCACCCGTTCCCGGTCCGTCAGATCCCAGTTGATCATGGGGCTGTAACGAAGAATAATATGACGTTTTTCCATCTCCGAGATCGCGTCCGCAACCTCCTCAATGGTTGCGCCGGTCATCACTGCCATTTTTTCCAGCGGCAGGCGGCAGTCCTCCTTTAAAAGGTTCAGCAGGGACATTTCCAGTTTCGTCACCCGTCAGCACATCCTTCCTGAGACAATCAAAAATCAATGGATATTTTACAACAGAAGGGAAATGAAGGCAAGGGGACCGGATTACTCCCGGGCCATGTTCTCCAGTTCCCTGATCACGGCAGGGATGCAGGAGACGGTATCGCTGGCAATCATGCCGGCGGTTCCCATTTTTTCCTGGGCCATTTCGCCGGCTTTGCCGTTGATCCAGGCCGCGGCAGCGGTTCCGCAGAGCAGGTCTTTCGTATAGGCCGCCACAGCGGCAAGAATCCCGGAAAGGACGTCCCCGCTTCCCGCGGTTGCCATGCCGGCGCAGCCGGAGTCCGTCAGATAAGTCGTTTCCCCGTCCGTGATGATCGTGGCGGGCCCCTTCAGCAGGAGAATGACATGGTTTGCGGAGGCGTAGCCTTCCGCCGCCTGCACCGGGTTTGCCAGGATTTCCTCCGTGCTGAAGCCTGTGAGCCTGGAAAACTCCTTCAGGTGCGGTGTCAGAATCAGGGAGCAGGACGGGTTCCGGAGGACAGCCTGTTCCATGCGGGAAAGCAGCGTCAGCCCGTCGGCATCGACGATCAGGGTTCCTTTGTAATGCCCGAGGAGGTATTCCAGGGTTTTCCGGGCGCCCTCCCCGGTCCCGATCCCCATGCCGAAGGCAACCGTTTTCACATTGGATATGAGTTCGGCAATCTCGTTTTCGGAAAAAACAATCCCGTTTCCGTCATCGCTCAGCGGGAAGAGGGTGCTTTCCAGCACAGCGGAGGCGACCTCCTGCCGGATGGCCCCCGGAACCGCTACTTTCACCACGCCGACGCCGGCCCGCATCGCCGCATTAGCCATCCAGGCCAGCCGGACAGCGCCGCTGTACCGGACAGAGCCGCCGATCAGGGCAACATAGCCGTAGGTGCCCTTGTTGGAAAAATTCTTCCGCGGGGCAAAGAGCCCGGCCAGGTCTTTCGCCTCCATTAGCCGGTAAGGCCGGTCGGCCGGCGATATTCCAATATCAATGTTCTGCTTTTTTCGGATCACGTCCTTGGCCATGTTCAGAAAATGCCCGGCCTTGTATCCGCCGATGGAAAGGGTCAGGTCGGAGCAAACGCACAGGTCCGCCATCCCGCTGTCGCCGTTCAGGCCGCTGTTGATATCCGCCGATACCACGTAGGCGCCGCTTTCGTTGATTGCCTGAATAGCCTCCAGGGCCGGCCCGTAGACGGCGCCGCGGAATCCGGTTCCGAAAATGCAGTCCAGAACCGTTCCGAAGCCTTTCAGATCCCTTCCCGGGGCCCACAGGCTGACGGGAACGCCGGCCTCCCGGCATTGGCGGAGATAAAAGCCGCCGTCCTCGGAGGTTTTTTCCGAAAGCAGGATGACCTCGCACGGGATGCCTTCCTGCTGAAGCAAAAAGGCGCACACATAGCCGTCGCCCGCGTTGTTGCCGCTTCCGCAGACAATGGCGACGGGCGGCTTCCAGTCCGTCAGGCCGACAATTCCCCGGCCGGCCCGGAACATCAGTTCCCGGCCGGGAATGCCGCCAGCGATGGTTTGGGCGTCGCTTTTCCGCATATTTTCCACAGACAAAACCTGAATCATGGTTTCCATCCCTTCCTGCTATGCTTCTTTCTATGCTTCTTCGGAGGCGGAAGCAGCGGAGCCTTTCTTTTCGAAGCGACAGACCAGGAAATCGTTCGCATCACGGAACAGTTCCCGCGTTCCTTCGTGGTCGAAAAGCGGCAATGCTTCCTCAAAGGGAATCACCAGGATCCTGCGGATCTCTCCCGGCCGGGGAACAAGGGGCTCCCCGCCGTATTCCGCCAGGAAATAGGTCACCCGTTTCCGGGTTCCCGGCTTCTCCTTCAGGTCATACTCGTCCGTCCGGCGGAAACCCGCCAGAAACTGCGGGTTCAGGCCGATTTCCTCAAAAACCTCCCGGGCTGCCGTTTCTTCTTCCGTTTCGCTGCCCTCCATATGGCCCTTCGGAAAGCTGTATGCGCCTTCCATTTCCTGGACAACCACATACCGGAGCCCGCCGTCTTTCCTGGTAAACACGACAGCGCCGCAGGAGTATTCCATATCCATTGCTTTTTTCCTCCGTCAGCAGGTTTTTCAAAGGGTAAAAAAAAAACCCGGAACCTTGATTTTCAAGGTTCCGGGAGCGTCTGGGTGAGAAGATTCGAACTTCCGGCCTCTTGAACCCCATTCAAGCACGCTACCAAACTGCGCCACACCCAGATATCCGCTGTCCGCCGGGAAGGGCTCCCTCGCGAACAAAAGTTATTATACTATGATGAATTCCAAATGTCAAGAACGAAAATTGAGGTTCAGAAAGTTTCGGCGATCAGGGCCCAAAGATGAGGGAAGGCTGAAGGAGGCAACCCGACGGGGGAATCTTTCCCTTGCTTTTTGCCCCTGTTGCTGTATACTGTTATGGTATGGAAAAAATCCAAAAATAACGCAAAGGGCGGGATTTTCTGATGAAAACAAGAAGGCTCACCAAAAAAGAAATGTGGATTTTCGCTGTCGGACAGCTGGGCTGGTCCATTCTCGGCGGGATCATCAATACCTGGCTGGTCACCTTTTATCTGCCGACCAATGAAAAGGCCACCTTCTATATTCCGACCGGCCTCGTCGTCTTCGGCGTGCTGACGGTCCTGGGCATTATCACCTTTGTCTGCCGGATCTTCGACGCGGTCACCGACCCCTGGATTGCCTCCCTCTCCGACAGGAGCAGGAATCCCAAGGGGCGCAGGATTCCTTTCATGCAGAAGGCCGCCATTCCCTTCGCCATTGTGACCGTGCTGGTTTTCTTTGCCCCGGTGGAAGCCATCAGTACGATCAATATCATCTGGATCCTGGTTTTCCTGATTCTGTTCTATCTGTTCATGACGATGTACTGCACGCCGTACAACGCCCTGATTTCCGAGTTCGGCAAAACCCAGGAAGACCGGATGTTTATTTCCACGGCGATTTCGCTGACCTTCTTCTTCGGCACCCTGATCGCTTACCTTCCCTTCATCTTTGCCGGGCCGCTGCAGGCGTCCGTCAGCTATGCCTGGAGCTACCGGATCTGGTTCATCATTCTCGCGGTCATTGCGCTGGTCTGCCTGCTGGTGCCCTGCTTCAAGCTGAAGGAAAAGGACTTTGTGGACGCCAAGCCCAGCGAGAGCAATGCCCTGAACAGCCTGACCAACACGTTCAAGAACAGGGACTTCCGCAGATTCGCCGCGTCCGATATCGCCTATTGGATCGGGCTGACGCTTTTCCAGACGGGCCTGCCGTTTTTTGTCAAGGTTTCCATGCAGCTGGATGAGTTCTATACCACCGTGTTTCTCGGCGGGATGACGGTGCTCTCCGCCTGCTTCTATCCGTTCGTTTCCAAGCTGGTTGCCAAACACGGCAAAAAGAAACTGGTCATCATCGGCTTCCTGGGCCTGGCCCTGGCGTACGTGATCACCGCTCTGATCGGCGTGATTCCGGGACTGACCGGCCTTGTCCCCGGCGCCCTGATTGTTGTCATTGCTGCTTTCCCGATGGCGCTGCTCGGCATTATCCCGCAGGCGATTGTTGCCGATGTGGCGGAGGAGGATGCCATTGTGACCGGTGAAAAGCGGGAAGGAATGTTCTTCGCAGCCCGCACCTTCGCCATGAAATTCGGCCAGTCCATCGCCATGCTGGTATTTACTTCCCTGGCTGTGCTCGGCACGGCCCAGGACCTGACCAGCAACGACCTGAAAGCTTCTCCGGAAGGGCTCCGGATCGTGGCCATCGTGGCGGTGTGCTTCTGCGTTCTCGGCGCAGTGATCCTGACCGCCTATGACGAGAAGAAAGTTCTGTCCACGATTCAGTCCAACGAAAACAAAGAATAAAGTTTGATGATGAAGAAAAAGAAAATTCTCGTTTATTCGCTGCTGGCAGTGCTACTGGCAGCCGCCGGCCTGATTCTGTTTCTGACGGAGATTTCCGCGCTGAAGGACAAGGAGCACGCCCAGTGCCAGATGAAACTGGATACCGCGTGCGAAGTGCTCGAATCCGTCCAGGCGATGCGCACCTCTTCCAGGGCCCGGTTTGAAGAGCAGATTCAGGAGAACCTCCGTTTTATGACCACCACGCTGGCCGCGGATGTTACGAAGGAAGGATATACAGGCCCGAGGCTGTATGAAGACGGCGCTGTCGTGGAGGTTCGCGACGGGAAAGTCTCCTGGCCGGAAGGCTATCCGGAGGAGTACGCGGTCCTGGGCGCTGAAGAAATTCTGGCATCCAGCCGGGTTGAGAAAGCCGTTTCTTCTCCCGGTGCGGAGGATCCGGAGGCAAAGCAGCGGATGGTGTTCGTATCTGGACGGATTGCGGGCAGCTATTATTATGTGGACCGGACCGACATGGCCGAGATCCTTTACGACCAGTATGCTTTTCTGGAAGATGAGCGCGTGCAGGAGATCACGGAAGGAACCTTCGGCGGATCGGTGATCATGGTGGCGGAAAAGGAGGATTCGCTTCCGCTGCTCAACCGGTTCAGCGGCAATCCGGGAGCGACCGATGCCACAGAGCTTGGATTCACAAAAGAAAACCTGCAGGAACGGCGCCGGACGCTGCAGGTGAACGGCGAGCACTGCCTGTGCGCCTATGCAGCGGTAAACGACGGCGCCGAAATGATGATTTACATCGAACCGACCCGGCATCTGTATGCCCGGGCGCTCACGCATACAGGCGTGGCCCTGGCCTCCATCCTGATTATTCTGGTGACCATCACCGCCTATATCTTCTCCGTCCGGGAGTATGTGAAAAACAACCGGCTATCCCCCCGGCTGGAAAACCGTTACAAGCCGGGAAATTTCCGGCGGATGCTGGTGATGGCCGGGATTACCGGGGCGATTATCATCTTTGTGTCCACGGCGGTTTACCAGAGCATGGATACGCTGCATGAGGAAAGCATTGTGAGCGCCGGATCCCTGAGCCGCCTGTATGAATACCTGCAGGAATCGCTGGCGGAGCGGGCAGCGTATGAAAAGAAGGACGACGAAAACTGGCGCGTGTACCAGGGCATACGGATCGCGGACCTGATCGCCAGGCATCCGGAGGCTGCCAGCCGGGAAAAGCTGCAGGAATACTGCGATCTGTACGGCATTGATTATTTGATGCTGTTTGATCCGGACGGGAAGGAGATTGCCACGAATTCCGGCTTTACCGGCCTGACCATGAATACCGCTCTCGGGGAAAAGGCAGAGGACTTCAAACGGCTGCTGCACGGCGTGGAGAGCATCGTGCATGAACCCTACGAGAACCAGATGACCGGGCAGAAAAAGCAGATCGTCGGCGTGAGCATGCCGGAAACGTCCGGCTCGGCCAAAGCGCAGCACGGCGCGCTGATTCTGGCCATGGACCCGCAGGCGGACGCCCCGGGCCAAAGCGGCCCCTACAGGCAGATCCGCCTGCCGGACACCGCGGACCGCCTGATCTTCTTTACCGACCGGGACGAAGGCAGGATCCTGTATTCCGGAGACGAATCCATTATCGGAAGAACGGCAGCGTCCTGCGGCCTGCCAGAAAAAAGCCTGACAGAGAACGTGTTTACGGATTATGCCACCGTAAACGGCACGCCCAGCTATGTGACGATGATCCGCCAGAAGGAGATGAACTTCTTCTACGTTCTCTCCGACTCCTGGCTGTTCAGCAGCATGATTCCGTTTACCCTCGTCGCGCTGGCGGCCTACCTGGTGCTCCTGGCAGCCATGCTTCTGGCCGGCCTGAAGGGATACAACGCAAAAACCTTCGCGGCCTGTGCGTTGGAGAACGCCTCGAAGGAAGCGCTGCCGGAAGCCGCCATCAACGGGAAACCCGTCCGGGATGCCACGGAGCTGCTGGTCAGCAGCGGCAGGAAAAGCAGACTGGAGGGCGCATCGCCGGAGAAAAAGGCGGGGCTTCTCCTTCGGTTTGACATCCTGCTGCTGGTGGTGATTCCGACGCTGATCCTGGTGCTGGGAAAAGGGGACAGCTTCAGCGGCACGTCGCTCCTGAACTTTATCCTGCTTGGAAAATGGACGCGGGGGCTGAATGCTTTCTCCATCAGCGCGAGCATTTTCATGGCGGCCATCGGCTTCCTCATCCTTCTTTTGTGCAACCTTCTTCTGTCCCTGATCTCCGGCTTTACGGGCCGGGGCGGGGAAACCCTCTGCCGGCTGCTTTACAGCCTTTGCCGCTATGTTGTCATCCTCACGGTGGTCTATTACATCTTTGAGTATTTCGGACTGTCCCTGGCCACCTATTTTGCCGGCCTGAGCATGGTTTCCATCGCGATTTCGCTGGGTTCCAAGGAGATGGTGGCGGATATCGTGAGCGGGCTCATGATCCTGTTTGAAAACCAGTTCCAGGTGGGGGATTATGTGGAGCTGGACGGATGCCGGGGGAAGGTCCTGGAAATGGGCATTCGTTCCACGAAGCTGCTGACCGCCAATAACGACATCCGGTATATCAGCAACAGCGGGATCCGCTCGATCGTCAACAAAACCAGAAATCTTTCCCCCTGCGATACGGAGATCACGGTTATTTCCGCAGAACCGCTTGAAACCATCGAGGAAACATTCCGCCGCGTGATTCCGGAGATCGAAAAGAAGAAACAGCTGATGATCGAAGGCCTGAAGCTGGAGGGAATTACCAGGGTCAGCGAAGAAGGCCGCATGGAAGGCGTCCGAATGGTTTCTGTCCGGATCAGCTGCGAATGCCTGGAGAAGGACCTGGGCGATGTCCGGGATTTCATCAACCGCGAGCTCTTCCTCTTCTGCGAACGCGAGCATATCCGAATCTGCTCATCCGCCGGGATGAGGTAATAAAAAGCTTTTTCGCAATCTTCTGAAGAATCCGAATATCCACCTTCCTTGCCCCTCGTGCATCTGCGGTGCGGGGTAAAAGGACAGCATGGGCACTTAAGATCATTTCCCGTATACCACCATCGTCCGGCATTTTCAATCATTTTCTGGTTTCGGAGAAACGCCGGCGATGAAAAATTTTCCAGGGAGGATGTGGTTTTTCTCCCATATTTATTGACAAGACGGAAACCGTAGAATATCTTTAAATATGAAGAAAAATCATAACGGAATCAGGAACAGGGAGGGCATTATGAAAGAATGGTTCAGAAAAATCATATCCATCCTGGCAGCTGCAATTCTCTGCATCACCCTGGCGATGCAGCCGGCTATGCAGACGGCTTCCGCGGAGGCAGCGCAGACAGCAGCCAGTGCCCCTGAATCGGGCCATCCTGAGGAAAACAGCATTCTCGCGGAAAAGGTGGAATGGGCGCAGCTGCGGGAAGGCGACCGGTTCTATATTGTGATCCGGGCCGGGGACAGGGCGATTTCCCTGAACCAGAAGAAAACCCGGCTGGACTGGGCGGCAGTGACTGTCGGGCAGACGGCCACCCGCCAGGTGCTGACGGACGTCGGGGAAGGCGCGGCGCTGTTCGAAATTGCCCCGGCCGGCGACGGCAGCGTGTATTTCAAATGTGACAACGGCTACCTGACTACGTCGGAGGACGGGCGTTCGCTGTTCTATACCCAAACACCGGGCGCCGGCAGCCGCTGGCAGTCGGATGACGGCGAAATCCTGACCCACGCGGACATGCTGCGGGAAGGGATCAATGGGGGACTGCCCAACAGGGTGTACATTGAATACTATACCGGCGGCGGGTATTTCGGATCCTTCTGGTCCAACGGAACCACCGACGTGCCCATGCTGGTCATGGATTTTTACAGGGCAGGGAACAGCAAGCCGGAAGAGGCCGTCCTGAAGGAAAACCTGTATTATCTGCCGGTGTTCGAAACATCGGACCTGCACGGCATTCTGGCAGACACAAACGGCGATAAACTGCAATACAGGGTCGCTTATATTTCCGACAAGGTGAAGGACATCCGCGGATATGAACCGAACACCCGGAAGGAACTGGCCGTGCTGCTGGACGGAGGGGACATTTTCCAGGGAACGACCGTATCCAGCGTGACAAACGGGCATGCCCTTTCCGCCGCTTTTGATCTGATGGGGTATGATGCAGTGACGGTGGGCAACCATGAATTTGACTGGGGACTGGATACGGTGATCGATCCGGACGGAACGCTGATGGACTACAGCGTGAAGCAGTTTGTCGGTGAAAACAAAACCCCTGTGGTGATTGCAAACCTGTACAAAAACGGGGAGAAGATTCCCGGCGTGAAGGACTACGTGATCCTGGACAAAACAGCCCGGGACGCCGAGGGCAACGAAATGCCGGTGAAGATCGGCGTCATCGGCATGGCCGACGATTATGAGGAAAGCGTCCTGTATGAGAGCTTCATCGGCGCAGGGTACAGCATTTCCCTGGATTACGATGCCATCAACGCACTGGCGGAAGAGCTGGAATCGGGCGGGCAGTGCGACGCCACCATTCTGCTGGCGCACGGCAAAGCGGTCAAAGCCGCGGAACGCCTGGGGGACAAGACTGCCATCGACCTGGTGCTGGGCGGGCACAAACACAGCGAAGAAAACTGGAGAACGACCGGCGGTTTGCTTTATATGGCTCCCGCCGGGAAAGCGGGAACCTATGAATACTGCGAAATGGCATTTGCGGAGGAAAACGGGAACCCGGTTTTCAGAAAGGCCTGCAACAACCGAAGCGTATACACCAAAACCGGGCTCGCGGAAATGACGGAAAAGGGCCGGGAAGCGGAAGAACTGGACCCGGAAATCGTGATGCTGACCGATACAGCGATCCGGGCAGTGGATGATTTGCTTGGCGCAGAGGTCGGCTATATCACGGTAAGCGCGAAAAAGAACGACTGGCTCCCTGGGAGCGGGGACCGTTCATCGGCGCTGGGCAACTGGGTTTGTTCCATCACTGCCAGAATCGGCGGGACTGAGATCGCCATGATGAACAGCGGCGGCATTCGGACCGGGTTCCCGATTCCGGAGGGCAACGATTCCCGCATTATCACGCTGCAGGATATCTACGAGATGCTGGCGCTAAACAACGAGATCTGTGTTTTTGAGATCACCTGGGATGAGCTGGAGAAGGTGCTTACTTATTCCCTGACAAAGCGAGGCGAAATGCTGTTCACGGAAGGAACAGGGTTCACCTGCTATTATACGGACAAAACGGTGCAGGCCATTCTGAACAATGACGGGGAAACGATTTATGACCACGGCACCTGGAAGGATGGATGGAAGGAGAAAAAAGTCCGGATTGCCATTGTGGAATTCCTGGCCACCGCTGATCGGACGGATGCGGACAGCCACCTCGCCAATCCTTTCTGTGAATGGATCAATACCGACCGGTTCATCGGGAAAGCTGACACCCAGATCGAAGGGGCGATTCGCGTCCTGACGCAGGAGGCCATGGAGAACGACGGCCATCTGGCCATCGATACCAGGCCGCATTTTATCAACAGGGATTATGAACCGGAGTCCAGATAAAGCCGGGACGGCTGAAAACATGACCTGAGGGGAGCAATACGAGCCTATGTCCAAAAACCAATGGGAAGATCGGCTTGCCGAACGGGAGAAAAACCAGCGCTGGCTTGAAGAACGGTTCTATGACCTTGACTATCCCGGGCTGTATCTCGGGGACGAGATGAATACGTTCCACTTTGACTGGGACAGGGCCATCCGCGAAAACCGAATCGGGGAACATTTCCGCATTGCCCTGATGAACCTGTGCACATCCCAACTCACCTTTGCCGCGCCGGCTGTCATGCTGTTTTATGAACAGCTTCATGCGTATGATGCGAGCTGGGTCGTTGAGCGGTCCTTTTGCCCGCCCACAGCGAATAACCAAAAACGGATCAGATTTAACCCGCATAAAATCATCCTTGCAATTTTGCCGGAAATTGTGTAAAGTGATTCAGTGAGAAGGGTGCGGCGCAAGCCGCGTTCCCAGCGGATCAGACAGGTCTTCCATGGAAAAGGCTTTGGGAACAGCCGAAGACTGAAGCTGATATTGTAACGCCAAGGCGTGAAAGACTCCCTTCTCATTTTTTGATGCATGAAGAAACGGCCCGCAGCATTCCTGCGGGCCGTTTACCTTACACGCGTGTGTTCCGACGGGAAAACTTACAGCCAGTGTTCGGGATCAACATGGTAATATGCATGAACCAGGCTGCGGTACCCGAGAGCCTGCAGATCCTCATAGCGGACGTTGTACCTCCGCTTGTGCATGCTGCCGTTCATGACCAGGCGGATGGCATCCTGCACGTACCGGTCGACCTGGTTCAGCCCTTCCGTGGTGGTGATAATCGGGAAATACCAGCGGGCCCAGCACAGCTCATGGGGCAAAAAGGTTCCGAAGAAAACACGGTTACAGAATCTGACCATCTTTTCGCCGACAACCCTGTCTTCCAGATGCGCCCGCTTTTTGTAACGCAGGAGGCGGTTGGCCCGAATGCGGATTTTCCGCTTGATTTTTTCGACAGCATGGTCGGAAAGGTCCACCAGGCCGTTGGAAACCTGGAAGCCCAGGATTTCCACCGATCCACCGGGCTCGATCAGCTCGGTTTTGTTCGGATTGGTATAAAGCTGCTTTTCATCCAGAATCCCATAGAACTTTTTCAGGTAGGCTTCCGCTTCCTCCCTGTCCCTGGCCAGGATGACAATGTCATCGGAATACCGGCAGTAAAGCGGGGAACGCATATTGAAATACCAGTCCATCTCCATGAGATAGACATTCATGAAATAATTCGCTACCGGAAGGCCGCCCAGGCCGCCGGGCTCGCAGGCAACCACGGAGCCGTCCGGCTCGATGCATTCCCGGCGAAGGAGCAGGAATTTCAGCAGGCCGAGAAGGGCGGGGTCATTCGGCCACATCTCTTCCAGCCGGGGGATGATCTTTTCCGGCACAATGGAACCGACATAGTTGGACACATCTGTCTTGATGATCCAGAAACGGTCCAGGTTGTGGAAACTGCGGATCTTTTTCAGAAAATCCTTGGCATGCACATTCCGGCGGAAGGAATAAAGGCCGGGAGGGAACATGGTGCTGTCATAGTCATGCAGGATCCAGGAGACCATTCGGAGAATATACAGGTCCCGGCCCTTCAGGGCATACACATCCCTTTTTTTGCCGGAGGCATTTTTGGCAATCCGGTAGTGAAAAGGCGCGGAGAAGAAATAATCTCCTTTTTTCAGCCGCTCGAGATCGGCCGGGTATTCTTCGCTGTACAGGTAGGCTTCCATTTCCGCATGCTGGTCCGGGTCATGCTTCTGCTTGCCGGTTTCAACCTGATGAGCCAGGAAAGATGAAATTTTCTCCTTGTCGGCGGCAAGGTCGAGTACGCCGGGAGCGGGTGCCTGAATCTGAGTCAAGGCGAATCACCTCCAGTATCATCTCTGTCGGAGCCGGAAGGCTTAAGCTCAAACAACAATATATAATACATTGAATTCAACGAAAATCCAACTAAAATATTTATGGAAACAGAGCAAGGAATCGCACGCGACAGGTCCCCCTGTTTCGTCGGGAGGATGCAGGCATGGGCGCATCGAAATAAAGAAAGAGTGTTTTCAACATGATACAGGAAGGAAGCGTGACTGAATGTTTGAACTGAGGAAACCGAACGTTATTCCGATCAATGACCATATCTGGCTGCTGGACGACAATCATGAGGCGACCTGTTATGTCGTGGCCGGGACGGAATACGCGGCCGTCATCGATACATCCATCGGCCTGAGCAACATCCGGGAAGCGGCTGAATCGCTGACATCGCTTCCGCTGATCTGCATCAATACCCATGGCCATGGAGACCATATGGGCGGAAACTGGAGCTTTGACAAAGCGTACATGAATCTGGCGGATCTGCCCCTGGCCGAAGAACATTTCCATCATCCGGAGGTTCAGAAAGGGATAAAACAGCACGGCATCCACTATCCGCCTTTTGAGCATATTGAAGACGGGCGTGTTTTTGATCTTGGCGGCGTGAAACTGGAAGCGATCTATTTTCCCGGGCATACGGCAGGCGAAATTGTCCTGCTGGATCGGCAGGACCGGATTCTGTTCGCCGGGGACGGGATTATCCAGCATCTGTGGCTACAGCTGAAGGAATCCTTACCGGTCAGGACGCAGATTCAGAGCATGGAACGGCTGCTGCCGCTGCGGAATATCTTCGACATGATCCTGCACGGACATAATCAAACCCCAAATGGCATTGAACTGTTTGATACGCTGCTGGAAGCGCTGAAGGATCTGGAGGCGGGGAACACGGCGGATGATATTGATTATGAGTGGAACGGAAACATCAGCAAAGCCCATCCATATCAGCCGGAGGACCGACGGATTGTCTATAAAGAGAGTGGAGAGTGAAGAGGGAAGAGTGAAGAGGGAAGAGTGAAGAGGGAAGTTTAGTTGTACCTGACCCGAACCTTAATGCGGAAGTTGTCGACCATTGGGATTATGCCAAATTCGCTGTAAGCCGCTTTCTCTTCCAGGGTGCCGCCCACCAGCCCGGCGTCCTGCATCTCCTTCCAATCCTGCCATTCTCCGTTGTCTTTCATGAAGCTTTCTCCCGGATTGACAACGACGTTGGGCGGAAGCCGACATAACCGTCAGCTTCGGGATGGACCAGGTATCTTTCAGGACCCAGGACGAAGGCTGCATCCGGGCGGACTTTCCTTCCGTGTCCGGGATTGTCCAGTCATCCCCTGAATACCAGAGCAGGTAGTCTCCGGCTTCAATCATCGCCTGCTTTTTCTTCAGTTCCGCCTCCGCTTCCGCCCGGAGATCCTCCTCCGTGAAGCCCGGATCATCGCCATCCGCCGGAACAGTTTTATCCTCATTTTCCTGCATGTAGTCTTTGATCCATTGTTCCGGTTCCTTCTCAACCACCCAGGCTTCCGGCCGTGCTTCCCGGCCGTGATACGGATACGCGCTTTCGTCCACCGGGCCGCTGCCGGAAGAGAACAGGACGGGAACCATATCCGCGCCGCCGCTGGACATTGCTCCTCTTATCATTGTCTTTTATAGAGGAACAAACGTCAGAGGAGAAAGTGTGGAGAGTTTAGACAGGCGGAATTTATGCTGCCTTTTCCTCTTCGGCATAGTCTTCAACAAGGTTGTCAAAAGCGTCGATGGCGGTCTGGAAACGGTTCAGAAGATCTTCTTCGGCAATCAGCCCATCCGCGTTGGTTTCCATTTCGTTGAAGCGGATTTCGCCTTTCATGGGCGGTTTTTCAAAGAAAGGAACTCACAGCCGCGCACCTGCTCCGTGCTCTGATAAACGATGCTGACGGAATACCAGGCTTTGCCGTCGGCGTCAAGATATCTTTCCGTTCAGGACTATGTGGCGGCACTGATGAAGGCATACATGTTTCAGGAAGTCAGGAGATTTGATGTAAAGGGAAATGAGCAGCTGAAAACGCTTGGAAAGTTTTATATAGCTGATATTGGACTTCGAAACTATCTGCTCGGTTTTTCCAACGCAGATCGGGGGAAACTGCTGGAAAATGTAGTCTATCTGGAGCTGATGAAGCGCGGATATGATGTATCTGTGGGAAAACTCAGAGACCGGGAAGTGGACTTCCGGGCTGTTCGGGCCGGCGAGATAATCTACTTCCAGATGACAGAAACCCTGAGTGATGAAAAGACCAGGAAACGTGAATTGCTCCCGCTTCAGGAAATAGCGGACAATTATCCGAAAATCATACTATCCATGGATCCGGAAGCACCGAATACAATGAATGGTATTATTCAGAGAAACCTGATTCGCTGGCTCCTGGAGGAATGATATCTCCTTTTCGTTTACCTTTCCCCTCGCCCGATGAGAATTCGTATTGCGGCCATACGAAAAAGAAACAAACCTGACAGACGTTTATAAGGATGATCCTTCTCCCGCCTCCGTGTCGGCTTTGGCGCGGAGGCGGGAGAAGGATCACAAAAACGACAAAAACGGAACAAAATGGGTCGTCCCTCTGTTCCGTGCAGAATGAGAATGCAATCGTTGTGCCCGGTACTACTGTCCCAAGATTGTCACTAAGGATACAGAATACAAAAAACACACTTTGAACAAAAAAGCAATTTTGTTCCCCTTGATGTTCACCCCTATATCGGGTATCCTTTCACAGGAAGTTATGCCAGATATGGAAAAAATCTGAAAGAAGGGATCCGCCATGCCAGAGGAAACGAAAACGCCGGAATACGATCCGAAAGACCATCCGTGGATCGAAATGCCGGAAGACGCTGATTCCCTGGACGAAGCCCTGCGTTTCAGCCTGGATGAGATCCGGATTGCATAATAAATCGGACCGGTGGCTGCACCGGTCTTTTTTATTCGGAATGATGCTACTGAAAACCAAAAAAGGACGGTTCCTAATGGTGCGCGTGCCATAGAAACCGTCCCATTTGGTTCACCTTAATAGTGGAATCAATTGATCTGGAATTCTTTGTAGAGCTTGTTACGGTAACGGGTATCGGAGGCGATTTTTGCTATATCTTCAGTTCGGTTGGCAGCAAGAAGTTTATTGATAAGATCGGTAACTTTCTTCTCGCCTTTCTTCTCGCCTTTCTTTTCGCCTCTGGCTTCAATACGGTCCAATGCTTCACACATGGTTTTGGGTTTGCCTCCTTTCTCGCTTTTCAGGGTCATTTCAAACCGGGGATCGTCCATCAGGACGGAGAAAAGCTTCAACAGTTCATCTGTGTGCCGGAATCTTTCCGGATCCGTCGGGCGGTAGTCCGGATCGGTGCGGTGATGC